>CAWCKG010000023.1:0-58258 GCA_963795785.1 uncultured Actinomycetes bacterium | reverse complement strand
CTGACGTCATCCGTGGTCCAGGCGGGCCCCCCGGTCGCGTCCCGCCAGTTGTTCGGCGGCCCGCCGCCCACCGGGTCAGCCCACACGTAGTAGCCGCGGTGCGCCGAGTCCCGGCCGGACCGGGCGTCGGTGAACCAGGCATGGGCGCTGCTGGTGTGGTTGGGCACCAGGTCGAGCACGATTTTGATGCCGCGCTGCCCTGCCTCGGCGATGAGCTTGTCCATGTCGGCGAGCGTGCCAAGCTCCGGGTGGACGCCGAGGTAGTCGCTGACGTCGTAACCCCAGTCCGCGTCCGGCGACGGCATCGTGGGCGACAGCCAGATGCCATCGGTCCCCAGCCATTGCAGGTAGTCCAGGCCGGCGATTACCCCGGGCAGGTCACCGTACCCATCGGAGTTGGTGTCGCGCCACGAACGGACGTAGATCTGGTACAGCGTGGCACCGTGCCACCAGCGCGTCCCATTCGCCATGGCGTCCATGGTCCTCCTCAATCACGTAGCTCCCGACTTGAACAGCTTGCCCCGCAGGCGGAGACTTGATCCTGTGAGCCCCTATCTGGTTTTGGTCGCGGTGGTCCTGCTGCCCACCGCGATCGGATACGGGGTCATCGGAGCGTTCCGCGCGGCCCGGTGGGCGGACAACTGGCGGCAATCCCGGATCCCGGTTCCGGAGCCGGAACCGATCGAGCGACTGGCCGGGAACCTCCGGCGGCTCCGTGCCGAACTGGAGGCCATGGAGACCCGCTCCGGCGTCCCGAACAAGCACGCGCGGGTGGGGGCGTTGCGCGGCGCCTACCTGGATGCCCTGGGGACGGCCTGCCTGCGGCTGGAGGTCAGCCCGCCGGCGGTCCGGGGATCGTCGCCCGGCCCCGTGACAGCGGACCAGGCGGAGATCTACCGCGTGGAGGCCGCGCTACGGCAGCGCGGGCTGGACGTCCGCGAGCCCGGCCGCCCACTGACCGCGCGCCCTCGCACCCCGCACGGCAGCGCCGCAGGTAGCGGCTGTGGTAGAGAAAGGCGTGACCACCGCACTGCCGGATCCCGCGCTCGTCGTGCTGGTCGGCGCGTCCGGCTCGGGAAAGTCGGCCTGGGCCGCGGCCAGGTACCGGCCGCAGGAGGTGGTGTCCTCCGACCAGCTCCGCGGCGTCGTCGGCAGCGGCGAACACGACCTCGACGCCTCGGCGGACGCCTTCGCCCTGCTCGACCAGATCGTCGCGGCCCGGCTGAAGCGCGGCCTGAACACCGTGGTCGACACCCTCGGGCTCGACCCGGCGCGGCGGCGCGCCCAGCTCGACGCCGCCAGGCGGTCCGGCCTGCCTGCCGTCGCCGTGCTGTTCGACACCGAGCCCGCGCTCTGCCGCCGCCGCAACGCGCAGCGGGACCGCAGCGTGCCCGCCGCGGTCCTGGACGGCCAGCTCCGGCGGGTGCCGGCCGCCGCCAGGGAACTCGACGCCGAGGGCTGGGACCTGGTCACCCGGCCCGGCGAAGCGGCGATCGAGCCCGCGCACTCCCCCGGCTCCCGCCGCGCCGCGGCCGAGCAGGACGTGCGCCCGGCCCGCCTGGGCTTCGTCCTGCAGATCTCCAGGTTCCCCTGGCAGGACGACCCGCCCGGCTGGCTCGCCGCGGTGGCCGGCGCGGCAGCCGACGCCGGCTTCGACGGCATCGCGCTGATGGATCACCTGATCCAGATCCCGCAGGCGGGCCGGGCCTGGGAGCCCATCCCCGAGCCGTGGGTGACGCTCGGCCTACTCGCCGGGCTGGCACCTGGAATGCGGCTGGGCACCCTGGTCACCCCGGTGACCTTCCGCGCGCCGGGAATCCTCGCGAAGACCGTCGCCACGCTCGACGTGCTCACCGGCGGCCGCGCGTTCTGCGGGATCGGCGCGGGCTGGTGGGACCGCGAGCACGCGGCGTTCGGGCTGCCGTTCCCGGCTGCCGCGGCGCGGCTGGACCAGCTCGAGGCGACCATCGAGACGCTGCGCGCGCTGTGGCAGCCCGGCACGAAGGCCTACCACGGAACCAAGGTCTGCCTCCCTGAGACCACCTGCTACCCGCGGCCCGTCGCGCAGGTGCCCATCATCGTGGGCGGCGGTGGCGAGCGGCGCACCCTGCGGATCGCGGCGCGGCTGGGCGACGGCTGCAACCTGCCGTCGGCCCTGGACGCGCTGGACCACAAGCTGGCGGTGCTGCGCGAGCACTGCCGCGAGGCCGGGCGGGATCCGGCACAGGTGCAGGTGACCGTGCTCGACATCCCGGTCATCGGCGAGGACCGGGGGCACGCCGCCGCGATCGTCGAGAAACTCCGCGGCCGCACGCCCGCCGCCACGTTCGCCCGGCGGCACCACGCGGGCACCGCCGCCGATCACATCGGCCGCTACCGGCTGCTCGCCGAGCGCGGCGTCGCCACCGTGTTCGTCTCGCTGCCCGATCTGGCCGGGCCGCAGGACGTGCTCCGGCTGGCCCCGGTGACCGCCGCCTTCCGGTGAAGCCCCGGGTGACGGCGGCAGGTCAGGCTGACGAGGCCAGCCGGACCGTCTCGTCGTCGACCCACAGGCTGGTCAGCCCGCGGAAATGAGCGATGAAGCGCTCGTGCTCGTGCGCCGGGTAGGTCACCGTGACCGTGTCCACGATCAGGCGGTCGAAGTCGGGCCCGGCCGCCCAGTCCAGGACCCGCTGGTCGAGGTCGCTCAGGTGCGCGGCGCAGAACTCCCGGTAGGCGTCGACGGCGAAGTGCTCGTCGGCGAGGCGCCGGTAGGCGCCCAGCTTCTGGCCGTAGTCCAGGTCGCTGCGGTCGCTGACATCGAAATAGGTCCGCATGTCGGTGTCCAGCCGCGGCCGCCTGCCGGTCGCCAGGCAGAACACCGTCCACTTCAGCAGGGTCTTGATGGCCCAGGGAAAGTAGTAATGCAGTGAGGTGATCGAGATGTCCGGGCAGGCGTTGGCGTAGTCGATGGGGTAGACATCACCCTCGCGCACGAGCATCTCGCAGGAGTTGAACTCCCACCGGAAGAACGCGTTGACCACCCGGGAGATCGTGATGGCCTCGATCCCGGCGCCGGGGTCGAGGAAGTCGTGCTCGACCCGGTACCGCGAGTGCATCGGCGCGGCGGGGTCGAACCGCATCACCATCGTCTCCGCGCCGATCGACAGGGCCCGGGCGAACACGTCGTAGTCCACCGACGCCTGCAGGTGCATGAGCATCCCGCCGGAGGAGTTGTACGCCTTGTTCAGCTCGTCGGGATTGTCGATCCGGGACACGCCGCGCCAGCCGCCGCCGTCGAAGGGCTTCATGTACAGCGGATAGCCGATCCCTGCGGCGATAGCGTCCAGGTCGAACTGCTGGTTGTAACGCTGCGCGGTGAAGGCGTACTTGTCGTGGTCCACCGGGTTCTTGTACGGGACGAGGACCGTCTCCGGCACCTTGAGGCCGAGCCGTATCATCGCGCAGTAGGCCGCGTGCTTTTCCATCGCCTGGAACGTGAACGGCGAGTTGAGCAGGTACACGTCGTCCATGAGGGCGACCTTCTTGAGCCACTCGCGCGGGTGGTAGTACCAGTAGGAGAGCCGGTCGATCACCAGGTCGGTGCGCGGCTTGGACCGTAGCGAAAACGGCTCGATGGTGAGCCGCTCGGTGGCGAAGACGTGCCGCCGGCCGGTTCCGTCGGGCACCGGGCCGAGGCTGGCGACCAGGTGCTCGAACGCGCGGGGCCAGTCGTCCTCGGTCCCCAGCAGCAGCCCCACCAGGTGCCTGACTTCTCCATCCACCGCGCCTCCCGGGCGTGCTCCGCAATGTTCGCATTTTGGACGCTAGTGCGGCCGGCCTGCCGATGTCGAGAATGCGGCCGGTCAGGACCGGGCGGGGCCCGGCAGCCGAGGGCGGCCCTGGCCACCACGTACGATCGGCATGTGGTCCTCGTCCTCGCCGTCTCCGATGAAGTGGACGACGTGCTGCTGGCGGATTTGCATGCGATACGCCGGCCCCAGCTCATCGTCGCCTGCGGCGACCTCCCATTCGAATACCTGGGCCAGCTGATGAACAGATTCGACGCACCGCTGGTGTTCGTACCCGGCAACCACGACCCCGATATCTCCGGATACCGGATCTCCCGGGCCGGCCTGCCGCTGCGGGCCGGGCTCCCGGCCAGGCCGCCCTGGCCGGACGGGGCGATCAACGCCGAGCAGCGGGTCGTCGACGCGGCCGGGCTGCGGCTGGCCGGGCTGGGCGGCTGCCGCCGGTATTCGGCCGGCCCCAACCAGTACACCGAGCGGCAGCAGGCCCGCCGGGCCCGTGCCCTGGCCCGCCGTGCCTGGTGGGCACGGGTGCGGGACGGCCGCGGCGTGGACGTGCTGCTCACCCACGCGCCACCGGCGGGCGTCGGGGACGCCAGCGACCCGCCGCATCAGGGATTCCGGGCGATGCACCGGCTCACCGCCCGGCTTCAGCCTGCCGTGCTGCTGCACGGGCACATCCACCCGCACGGCATCCCGCCCGCCGAGCACCGGCTCGGCCAGACCGTGGTGCGCAACGTCGTGGGGCGCCATCTGCTCGAAATCGAGCCGGGCGACGGCGTCCGGCAGTCCTCGAGCGGCCAGTCCCATGCCCGCTGAGACCGGCTTCCCCCGCGCCGACGTGGCCGACGACTTCCAGCGGGCCCGGCGGCGCCAGGTGCTCTCCCGGCTGGCCCACCGGCTGCGCGGGGAGCCCGACGACGTCAACCTGGTGCTGCCCTTCGATGAGGTGGTGGCCGCGCTCGGCCTCCGGGGCGAGCGGTCTTTGGGCCTGCAAACCATCAAGCTGGACACGATCGTGGGCACGGTGGACTCGCGGCGCGACTTCGACCGGCACTTCCGGCCCACCTCGAGCCGGGTGCGGGAACGCTGGGAGCGGCTCGCGCTGGCCCAGCGCCGCGGCGAGTCCATCCCGCCCATCGAGGTCTACCGGATCGGCGACCTGCATTTCGTCAAGGACGGGCACCACCGGGTGTCCATCGCCATAGCCACCGGGCAGCAGACCATCGACGCCTACGTGACCGAGGTCCAGACCACGGTCCCCGCGGACGGCATCCGCAGCCGCGGGGACCTGCTGATGAAGGACTACGAGCGGATGTTCCGGTCCCGGGTGCCGCTGCCAGAGCAGGCGTACGCCCGGATCTGTTTCGCCGACCCGTGGGCCTACGCCGAACTGGGCGAGGCGGTCGAGGCCTGGGGATTCCGCTACCTCCAGCACGCCCACCGCTTCCTCGGCCGGGACGAGATCGCCCGGCTGTGGTACGCCGAGGAGTACCTCCCGGTCGTGCGCATGCTGCGCGCGGCCGACCTGATCGGCTCCGGCACCGAGGCCGAGGCCTACCAGCGGGTGGCCAGGGAGCGGTACCGGCTGATGCGCACCCACGAGTGGAGCGACGAGGTGATCGAGCGGCTGCGCCGCGAGATCAGGTGACGTCGCCGCCCGTGGCCGGGTCGCCGGGAGCGGCCGGGCCGGGCGGCTGCCTGAGCCGGACCGGGGTCAGCCTGAGCCGGCTCGGCTGGCGCCGGGCTCGGCGGTGCCTGCCCACCGGCCGGTGCGGGGCTGGGGGGCGCCGCGCCGGCCGCTGCCGAGCCCCCCTGCACCGTGCTCCCGCTCCCGCGGTCAATGGCCCCCAGCGACAGGTTGCGGCCGCTGGACGGGTCGAAGATGTGCAAGGCCCGGGCATCCACCCAGAGCTCGGCGTCCTGGCCCTCGCGGATGGCGGTCGCCGCGTCCAGCCTGGCGACCAGGGTGTCGCCGCTGGCACCGGTGTCGGCCCGCCCGGAGTCCCTGGCGAGCTCGTCCAGTTCGGCGGCGTTCACGCCCTGCTCACGGCCCTGGGTGAAGTAGACGAACACGTCGGAGCCCATGGACTCGAGTACGTCGATGCCGGTGTTGAACGTGATCCCGTGCTGGCGGTTGTCCCGCTGGACAAGCGACGCGTCCTCGAAGTTCTCCGGCCGCAGGCCCACGATGACGTCACGGCCCGCGCCGGCCGACTCCACTTCGCGCCGCATCCGGTCACCAAGCCGGAAGTCCCCGAGCGAGGTGCGCAGCACGCCGTCCTCGAGGGTGCCGGACATGAAGTTCATGGCGGGCGACCCGATGAACCCGGCCACGAACAGGTTGACGGGCGTGTCGTAAAGCTCCTTCGGCGAGCCCACCTGCTGTAGCAAGCCGGTCCGCATGACGGCAACCCGGTCGCCAAGGGTCATCGCCTCGGTCTGGTCGTGGGTGACATACACGGTCGTGGTGCCCAGGCGCCGCTGGATCCGCGACACCTCGGTGCGCATCTGCACCCGCAGCTTGGCGTCCAGGTTGGACAGCGGCTCGTCCATCAGGAACACCGCCGGGTCGCGGACGATGGCCCGGCCCATCGCGACCCGCTGCCGCTGGCCACCGGACAGGTTGGCCGGCTTGCGGTCCAGGTGCTGGGTGAGATCCAGGATCCGGGCCGCCTCCTCGACCTTCTCGTTGATGGTGGCCTGGGGAGTCTTGGCCAGCTTGAGCGCGAAGCCCATGTTCTGCCGCACGGTCATGTGCGGGTACAGCGCGTAGCTCTGGAACACCATCGCGATGTCGCGGTCCTTGGGCGACTTGTTGTTCACCACCTGGCCGGCGATGCGCAGCTCGCCCGAGGAGATGTCCTCCAGGCCGGCGATCATGTTGAGCGTCGTCGACTTCCCGCAGCCGGACGGGCCGACCAGGATGACGAACTCCCCGTCCGCGATGTCGAGGTTGAAGTCGTCCACCGCGAGCGCCCCGTCGGGGAAGCGCTTGGTGATGTGATCAAGAATGATCTCAGCCACTTGATTCTCCTGTCCGGCCTAGCCCTTGACCGCGCCCGACGTCAGCCCTGCGACGATCCGGCGCTGGAAGAACAACACGAAGATGATGATCGGGATGGTGATGACCACCGCGGCCGCGGTGATCGTCCCGGTGGGCACCGCGAACGCTGAGTTCCCGGTGAAGAAGGCCATCGCGGCCGGCGCGGTGCGCGCCCGGAGCGTCGAGGTCAGCGTGATCGCGAGCAGGAACTCGTTCCAGCAGAAGAGGAACACCAAGATCGCGGTCGTGACCATGCCGGGCGCGGCGAGCGGGGCGATGACCCGCACGAACGCCTGGAACGGCGTGGCACCGTCCACCTTGGCGGCCTTCTCCAGCTCCCACGGGATCTCGCGGAAGAACGCCGACAGCGTGTAGATGCCCAGCGGCAGGCCGGTGGCGACGTAAGGAATGATGAGGCCGGGCCAGGTGTCGAACAGGCCGAGGATCCGCTCGATGTTGAACAGCGGCGTCGCCAGCGCGATCGCCGGGAACATGGCGATGAGCAGCGACACCCCGATCAGCACGCTCTTGCCGGGGAACCTCAGCCGGGCCACCGCGTAGGCCGCCATCGAAGCCAGCACCACGGCGATGAACGTGGCGATCACCCCGATCCCGATCGAGTTGATCAGCGGCCGGATGAACTCGGAGCTTTTCAGGATGCCGGAGTAGTTCGAGGTGGTCCACTGCGAGGGAAGGAAGCTGGGATCGGTGATCGCGGTCGGCGTCTTGAACGACAGGGACACGATCCAGAGCACCGGGATGAGCGCCAGCAGGATCGCGACCGTGTTGGCGGTCCCCCAGCCGACCCGCTGCCGTGCCGTCGTGGCTGCCATCAGCGTGCCACCTCCGTTTCTGTGCTAAGAGCCGTCCTCATTGCGAGAGGCTCGATCCGGGAGCGGCGGTGCCGAAGCCCCTGATGAAGACCGTCGCGATGATCGCGACGCAGATCAGGATCAGGATCGACATGGCCGACCCGATCCCGAAGTTGAAGCCGGTGAACAGGTTGTCGTAGTTGAGCATCGACACAGAAGACGTGTTGTTCGCGCCGTTGGTGAGGATGAAGATGTTGTCGAATATCCGGAACGCGTCCAGCGTCCGGAACAGCAGCGCGACCAGGATCGCCGGCTTCATCAGCGGCACCATGATCCGCCAGAACCGCTGCCAGGCGGTGGCCCCGTCCACCTTCGCCGCCTTCAGCAGGTCCTCAGGCACCAGCGAGAGGCCGGCCATCAGCAGCAGCGCCATGAACGGGGTGGTCTTCCAGATCTCGGCCGAGATGATGATCGCGATGGCCTCATTGGTATTGGTCAGCGGAGCGCTGTTGTGGAACAGCGCCGACAGGTAGCCGGTGCTCGGCGTCCAGGCGTACTGCCAGCCGAACGCGGCGACGATCGTGACGATCCCGTACGGGATGAGCATCGTGGTGCGGACCGTGCCCCGCCCGAAGATCGTCCGGTACATGAGCAGCGCCAGCAGCATGCCGAGCACCAGCTCGACGGCCACCGAGACCACCGTGATGACGATCGTGACTATCAGCGCGTGCCACCAGAACTGCGAGCTGAGCACGGCGGCGTAGTTGCTGAACCCGACGAACTTGTTCAACTGGGGGGCGGACAGGATGTACCGCTGGAACGACAGGTAGATGGCATAGCCGATCGGGTACGCGGTCACCGCGACCATCACGATCACCGCGGGCGCGCACAGCAGCCAGCCCAGCCGCCGTTCCGCGCGCGCGCCCTCGGACAGCGGTGGCTTGCGGCGCCGCCCGGCGGCGCGCGGTTCCTGGGCGGTAACCGGAGGAGTGGTGGTGGTCATCTGTCCGCCTCTCTGCGCGAACGCGCCGCACTCACGGGGTCAGCCCCTTGCCTTGGAGGGCGTTGTTGATCTGGGTGCGCAGGTTCTGCTCGGTGGGCACAGGGACGATCGAGCCCGGTGGCGAGACCTGGTGCGAGATAGCCACGGACACCACCTGGTAGAGCGGCGTCTTGGGCCGCACGGCACCGTTGTTGACCTGCTGCAGGATCAGGTGCCGGAACGGGTAGGCGGACTGCATCTGCGGGTTGTTGTAGACGCTGGCCAGCGTCGGCGGCAGGCCGCCCTTGACCGCGGCGATGAGCTGGTTCTGAGCGTTGCGCAGGCACAGCGCCGCCTGGAAGGCAAGCTGCGGATGCTGCGAGTAGGTACTGACCGCCAGGTCGATGCCGCCGATGGTGACCCGGGCCGGCCTGCCCGGGGTAGACGCTCGGGTACGGCGCCCACTTGAAGTGCTTGAACAACGTGGGCTGGTCGGCCTTCATCGACGGATACACGTAGGGGTAGTTCAGCTCGAACGCCGCGGTGTTGGATTCCATCGCGAGCCGGTTCTGGTCCTCCATCTGCACCCCGAGGCTGGGGTCCGCGGCCGGGGAATGGGCGAGCTGCTGCATGATCGACAGCGCCTTGACCGCGGGCGGGCCGAGCTGGGCGGCGGTCGAGGTCGGGTTCAGGATGTTGCCGCCCGCGCTGGCCACCAGCGTGTTGAACCAGACGACGGTGCCCTCGTACTGGGCGCCCTGGATCTCGATGTAGTGCGGCTTGCCCTGCTTGGCCAGTTGCTCCGCATCGCGATCATCTGCGACCACGTCTTCGGCGGGGTCTTCACCAGGTCGGACCGGTACCAGAGCAACTGGGTGTTGCTGTTGTACGGGACCGCGACCAGCTTGCCGCGCCAGATGGCGGTGTTCAGCGGCCCCTTGAGCGTTCCCTGGATCGCCTGCTGCTTGTACGTGCCGGTCCACGGCCGGATCCAGCCCGCCGTGGCGAACTCGGCCTCCCAGGTCACGTCCAGCCCGAGGATGTCCATCGAGCTGTCCCCGGCGGCGAGCCGCCGCGCCATCTGCAGCCGCTGCTGGTCGGCCGCGTTCTGCAGCTTGTTGTAGACGATCGTGTACTTGCCGTGGCTCGCCGCGCTGCAGTTGTCCACGGCCTGCTGGACCGCACCGGACGGGTCGGGGAAGTTATAGAGGTTCAGCGTCACCGTTCCGCCGGTGCCGGCGCTGCTCGTACCGCACGCCGCAAGCCCCGCGGCGGCCAGGGCCCCGATCATCGTCACGCCGATGTAGCGGGCACCCCTTCTCGACGAGCGGGGCGCGGGCCTCCGGCGCCCCGCGCGAGCATTGTCAATGCCGCCTCTCATCTCGCCTCCAGCGCCCGCCCCTTGCCGCACGTGCACTCTGCCGCGCTCATGACGATCACGCCGACAGGCATCTACCCACTCTGCAACCCGGCATTCACAGGAACGACACAATTGGGTACCAGATGATCAGCAGCCGCATTCATCACAAAGGATGATTCAGGCCACAATATGGAACACCCGCTGTCACCTTCCGGACACCGACGCGTTGACCAGCGGACATGTGACAGAAGTCACGTCAGCGGGGTGCCGCCGACCCGGGCGCGAGGCCTGACGGCCGTGTCAGGAAGTGGCCGCGATCGTGGCGCTGCCCAGGACGGTATCGCCGTCGTAGAAGACCGCCGCCTGGCCGCGGGCCACTCCCCTGGCCGGCTCGGTAAGCGCTATCCGCAGCAGTCATCCGCCGGGGATCACGGTCGCCGGGTGCGCCTGCCCGTGCGCCCGCAACTGCACCAGGCAGTCCAGCGGAGCCGGCGGCGGGGCGCAGCCGGTCCAGACCGGGCGCTCGGCCAGGATCCCGGTCACGTCCAGTGACTCGGCGGGCCCGACGGTCACCGTGCCCGAGGCCGGCTCGATGTCCAGCACGTACCGTGGCCTGCCGTCCGCGGCCGGGGTGCCCACGCGCAGCCCGCGGCGCTGGCCGACGGTGAACCCGTAGGCGCCGTCGTGGCTGCCGACCACGGTCCCGCCGGTGTCCACGATGGGGCCGGGAGCCCGGCCCAGCGCGCCGGCCAGGAACGCGCGCGTGTCACCGTCGGGGATGAAGCAGACGTCGTGGCTGTCCGGCTTGGCGGCCACCGCCAGCCCGCGCGCCGCCGCCTCGGCCCGCACCTGCGCCTTGGTGGAGTCGCCCAGCGGGAACAGCGCCCGGTCAAGCTGCTCGCGGGTGAGCACGGCGAGCACGTAGGACTGGTCCTTGGCCAGGTCCGGGCTGCGGTGCAGGCGGCCGTCCGCCAGCCGGGCGTGGTGGCCGGTGCAGACCGCGTCGAACCCAGGGCCACCGCCCGGTTAAGCACCGCCGCGAACTTGATCTTCTCGTTGCAGCGCAGGCACGGGTTGGGCGTGCGCCCGCGCGCGTATTCGGCCACGAAGTCTGCCACCACGTCGTGGTGGAACCGCTCCGCCATGTCCCAGACGTAGAACGGGATCCCGATCACGTCCGCCGCGCGCCTGGCGTCCCTGGCGTCCTCCAGCGTGCAGCAGCCCCGCGCCCCGGACCGGTACGACTGCGGGTTCAGCGACAGCGCGAGATGGACCCCGGTCACCTCATGACCGGCGTCCGCCGCCCGCGCCGCGGCCACGGCCGAGTCCACCCCGCCCGACATCGCCGCCAGCACCCGCATCCCGCTCATAACCCGTCCAGCCTATGGTGCGCGGTGCACCCCCGCGTCCGCACCGCCCGCGCCGCCGCGTCCCGCCCTCGGGACCGGTCAACGGGTGGGACGGGTCGGGCGTCCCAGTTATTGGCAGAGCCCTCACCCGAGGCAGAGGCAGGCGATGATGACGATGCGGACGATCAGGCCGGGGCGAGTGTTTACTCGCGGCAGGCGGCTGACCGCGGGCGCGGTGGCGTTGCTTGCCGCGCTGGGTGTTGCGGGCGGTTTTCCGCCCGCCGCGCAGGCGGGCTCCTCGGCGGGTCCCACCTGGACCCGGCAGGCTACGGTGACCCATCCACCCGGCGAGGTCGGAACGATGGCCTACGACGCGGCCAACGGCACCGTCGTGGTGTTCACCAACGCGAGCGCCCACAATGTGTTCGGTGAGACCTGGACCTGGGACGGCTCGACCTGGACCAGGCAGATGCCGGCGACCCGGCCGCCTGCCCGGGGCTTCGCGTCGATGGCCTACGACGCCGCCACCCGCACCATCGTCCTGTTTGGCGGCCAGGGCCAGCGCCGCGTACTCAACGACACCTGGACCTGGGACGGCTCGACCTGGACCAAACACACGCCCGCGGTCAGCCCACCGCCCACCTACGACGCGTCGATGGCCTATGACGCGGCCACCCGCACCATCGTCCTGGCCTGCCTGTTCCGCCACACCACCTGGACCTGGGACGGCTCGACCTGGACCAAGCACACCCCCGCCACCAACCCACCGGGCCGGGGCTCCGCGTCGATGGCCTACGACGCGGCCACCGGCACAGTCGTGCTGTTCGGCGGCGCATCGCGCACGGTTTTCGGCGATACCTGGACATGGAACGGCTCGACGTGGACCAAGCAGGCTCCGGCGGTGAGCCCGCCTGCCCGGTACGAAGCGGCCATGGCCTACGACGCAGCCACCGGCACTGCGGTGCTGCTCGGCGGCGTGGGCCCCAAGGGAGTCACCCTGGGCGACACTTGGACCTGGGACGGCTCGACCTGGGCCAAGCAGGCCCCGGCGACCCACCCGGCAGCCCGGTTCGAGGCGCTGATGGCCTACGACGCGGCCACCGGTGACGCTGTGCTGTTCGGCGGCGCGACCCTGGGGCCGCCAGGGCATATGACCTTCCACGACACCTGGACCTGGGGATGACCTCCGACTACTCGCGGCGAGCCACGGCCCACCGGCACGTCATCCTGGCGTGCCCGGATGACGGTTTCGCGAAGCGGATCAGGTCACCGCGGGCCTGCGTAACGCATCATGACCGTCCAGCCCGCCGGGCACGCTCGACCACCTCGCCGATCACCGCCCCGACGGCTTCGCAGTCCCCCTGGGTCGACGTCGCGCCGAACGAGAACCGCAGCGAGCCCCTGGCCCTGGCCTCGTCGGCGCCCATGGCGAGCAGGACGTGGCTGGGCCGGGCCACCCCGGCGGTGCACGCCGACCCGGTGGAGCAGGCGATCCCCCGGGCGTCCAGGAGCATGAGCAGCGCGTCGCCCTCGCAGCCGGGGAAGGAGAAGTGGGCGTTCCCCGGCAGCCGGGCCGGGCCGGGCGGCGCGCCGTTGAGTATGGCACCGGGCACCGCGGCGAGCACCCGGGCGACGAGGTCATCCCGCAGCGCCGCCAGCCGGATCGCCTCGGAGTCCCTGGTCTTGGCCACGACCTGCGGCGGCGGCGGCGAAGGCGCGGATCGCGGGCGCGTCCAGGGTGCCGGACCTGATGTCGCTCTCCTGGCCCCCGCCGTGCAGCACCGGCACCGGCTGCGCGCCGCGGGCCAGCAGCAGCGCCCCGGCGCCCACCGGCCCGCCGAGCTTGTGCCCGGTGATCGTGAGCGCGTCCGCCCCGCTGTCGGCGAAGTGCACCGGCACCTGAGCGGCCGCCTGCACCGCGTCGGTGTGGAACGGGATCTGGTACTCCGCGCAGACCGCCGCCAGTTCCGCGACCGGCGCGATCGTGCCCACCTCGTTGTTCGCCCACATCGCGCTGACCAGCGCCACGCTGCCCGGGTCGGGCTCGATCGCCGTCCGCAGGCTGTCCGCGGACACCATCCCGGTGCCGTCCACGCCCAGCCAGCCGATCTCCGCGCCCTCGTGGCTTGCCAGCCAGTGCACCGAGTCCAGCACCGCATGGTGCTCGGTGGCCGGTACCAGCACCCGATTGCGCTGCGGCCCGTCGTTCCGGCGTGCCCAGAACAGGCCCTTGACCGCCAGGTTGTCCGCCTCGGTGCCGCCGCTGGTGAAGATCACCTCGCTGGGCCGGGCGCCGAACGCCTCGGCGATCTGCTCCCGGGACTCCTCCACCACCCGGCGGGCCCGCCGCCCGGCGTTGTGCAGCGAGGAGGGGTTGCCCAGGCAGGCGAGTTCCTCCGTCATGGCCGCGATGGCCTCGGGGAGCATCGGCGCGGTTGCCGCGTGGTCCAGATAGACCAGGGGATGCTGCTCGGCTGCGCCGGCGCCCCCCGGCTGGCCTGCCCCGTCGGTGTAGTCCATGACAAATTCAGCCTAGCTGGACTTTCCGCGAACCGCCCAGGCCGGACGCGGCGGCCGCGCCCGCGCGCGGCCGCACGGGCAGCGGCTGGCTCAGGACCCCTGGCGCCGGGTGATCTCCTCGGTGAGCTGCGGCACGACCTTGAACAGGTCGCCGACCACGCCGAAGTCGGCAAGCTCGAAAATCGGCGCCTCGGGGTCCTTGTTGATCACCATGATGGTCTTGGACGTCTGCATGCCGGCCCGGTGCTGGATCGCGCCCGAGATGCCGACCGCGAGGTACAACTGCGGCGACACGGTCTTGCCGGTCTGGCCGACCTGGAACTGGTGTGGGTACCAGCCGGCGTCGGTGGCCGCGCGAGAGGCCCCGACCGCCGCGCCCAGCGAGTCCGCCAGCCCCTCGATCAGCGCGAAGTTCTCCGCGTTGCCGACGCCGCGGCCGCCGGACACCACGATGGACGCCTCGGTGAGTTCGGGGCGCTCGCTCCGCTCGGCGGTGACCCGCTCGGTGATGCGCGCGCCCTTGGCCGCGTCGCTCAGTTCGACAGCGACCGGCTCCAGCGCGGCGGCGCCGGGCGACGCCTCCGGCGGCACCGCGTTCGGCCGCACGGCCACGATCGGGATGCCCTTGCTGACCTTCGACTTCACGATGATGGCGCCGCCGAAGATGGACTGCTCCGCGACCGGGCCGCCGCCGCCGCCGGCGGGGGCCAGGTCGACCGCGTCGGTGAGCACGCCGGAGCCGATCTTGACCGCGAGCCGGCCGGCCACCTCCTTGCCCTCGGCCGTGGCGGGCACCAGCACGGCCGCGGGGGACGCCTGCGCGACCAGCGCCGCCAGCACCTCGGCGGCGGGCGCGGCCACATAGTCCGTCATGCCGTCACCGTCGGCGACGTAGACCTTGGCGGCGCCGAACTCGGCGAGCCGCTCCCGGGCGCCGTCCGCCCCGGAGCCGAGCCAGACCGCGGCGGGCTCGCCGAACCTGCGGGCCACGGTCAGCAGTTCGAGCGTGACCTTCTTGACCGAAGCACCGTCGTGCGCGGCGAGGACGAGGATCTCAGACATGCGTGGGGCCGGCCTTCCGGTCAGATGAACTTCTGCGCGGCGAGGAACTCGGCCGCCTTGACGCCGCCGTCGCCCTCATCCTTGACGATCGTGCCTGCCTCGCGGGGCGGCCGCTTGCTGAAGCTGACCACCTCGGTCGCCGCGGCGCCCGAGGCCCACCTGGCGCGGGGTCGATCCCGGCGTCGGCGACGCTGAGCACCTCGACCGGCTTCTTCTTGGCCGCCATGATCCCCTTGAAGGACGGGTAGCGCGGCTCGTTGATCTTCTCCACCACGCTGACCACGGCGGGCAGCGTCGCCTCGACCTTGTCGTAGCCGTAGTCCGCCTGCCGGTGGATGGTGATGGCGCTCCCGTCGACCTCGACCTTGCTGGCCAGGCTGAGCTGGGCGCAGCCGAGCCGCTCGGCCAGCATCGCGGCGAGCAGGCCGGTCCGTGCGTCGGTCGACTCCGAGCCCAGGATGACCAGGTCGAACCCGGTGCGCTGGAGCACGGTGGCCAGGGCCAGCGACGTGGCGAGCGCGTCGGACCCCGCCAGCGCGTCGTCCACCAGGTGCACCGCCTTGTCGGCGCCCATGGACAGCGCCTTGCGGATCGACTCGCTGGCCTTCTCCGGGCCCATGGTCAGGATGGTCACCTCGCCCCCGTGCGCCTCGGCGAGGCGGAGCCCTTCCTCGATCGCGTACTCATCGAGTTCGTTGATGACCCCATCGACGGACGCACGGTCGAGCCGTGAATCCTCCGGCCGCAGCGTGCGCTCCGCCCACGTGTCGGGGACCTGCTTGACGCAGACGACGATGTTCATGACCGGTGGCCGACCTCCTGCCCCTGTCCGCTTGTGGCCCGGCGCTGGCGCCCGGGCTGGGTCAAGACTGCCAAACGCGGCCGTCCGGCCCTGCCGCGGGGTGCTTCCCGCGGGCGGCACTGCTATGTTACTTGCTAGTAGCTTTCTGGTCGAATCGCGTGCTCCGCCGCCTCGACCACGTTGGTCAGCAGCATCGCCCTGGTCATCGGCCCGACACCGCCCGGCATCGGCGCCAGGTAGCCGGCCACCTCGGCGACCTCGGGCGCGACGTCCCCGGTCAGCCCGGCCTCGGTCCTGGTGATGCCCACGTCCAGCACGGCGGCGCCCGGCCTGACCATGTCCGCGGTGAGCAGTCCCGGCCGCCCGGCCGCCACCACCACGATGTCGGCACCGCGGGTGTGCGCGGCCAGGTCCCTGGTCCCGGTATGGCACAGGGTGACGGTCGCGTTCTCGCTGCGGCGGGTGAGCAGCAGTCCCAGCGAGCGGCCCACGGTGATGCCGCGGCCGATCACGGTGACGTCCGCCCCGGCGATCGGCACGTCGTAGCGCCGCAGCAACTCCACGATCCCCCGTGGGGTGCACGGCAGCGGGCCCGGCTCGCCGAGCACCAGCTTGCCCAGGTTGACCGGGTGCAGCCCGTCGGCGTCCTTGGCCGGGTCCACCCGGTGCAGGATGGCCAGCGCGTCCAGGTGCGGCGGCAGCGGCAACTGGACCAGGTACCCGGTGCACTCCGGGTTGGCGTTCAGCTCGTCGACGACCGCCTCGACCTGCTGCTGGCTGGCGTCGGCGGGCAGGTCGCGGCGGATGCTGGCGATGCCGACCTGCAGGCTGTCGCGGTGCTTGCCGTTGACGTAGGTGCGGCTGCCCGCGTCGTCCCCGACCAGTACCGTGCCCAGGCCAGGCACCCGGCCCAGCGGCGGCCAGATCGGCCACCCGTTTCCTGAGGTCCTCTTTGATCGCCGCGGCGGTGGCGCGGCCGTCGAGGATGCGCGCGCTCATCGCGCACCTCTGGTCTTGCTGCTGAACGAAATGCTCATCGCACCCTCTCGGCGTCGGCGGATGGGGCCCGGGGCTGGTCAGTGGAAAAAGTGCCTGGTCCCGGTGAAGTAGAGGCTGACCCCGGCGGCCTGGGCGGCGGCGATGACCTCCCCGTCGCGTATCGAGCCACCGGGTTCGACGATGGCACGGACCCCGGCGTCGGCCAGGACCTGGAGGCCGTCCGCGAACGGGAAGTAGGCGTCGCTGGCGGCGACCGCCCCGCGGCACCGCTGACCGCTGCGGGCGACCGCGATCCGGGCCGAGTCGACCCGGTTGACCTGGCCCATGCCCACCCCGACCGTGGCGCCGCCGGTGGCGAGCACGATGGCGTTGGACTTGGCCGCGCGGCAGGCCCGCCACGCGAAGGCCAGGTCGGCGAGGCTTTCGGCGGATCACCGCCCGGCCTGCCTTGAGTTCCCAGCTGGCGGGGTCGTCCCCGGGCGCATCGAGCCGGTCGGCCGTCTGCAGGAGCACGCCACCGTCCACCGGGCGCCACTCCACCTGCGGCCCGGCCGGAGCTGCCGCGGCTCCCGGCCGGGCCGGCGCTGGGGCCGGGGCCGGGGCCGGGCATCGCAGCAGCCGCAGGTTCTTCTTGGCCTTGAGCATCTCCAGCGCGGCGTCCGCGAAGCCCGGCGCGACGAGCACCTCGGTGAAGATCTCCGCGACCTGGGCCGCCATCGCCGCCGTGACGACGCCGTTGGCCGCGATCACCCCGCCGTAGGCCGACCCGGGTCGCACGCGTGCGCCTTGCGGTGCGCCTCGGCCAGGTCGGCGCCGATGGCGATGCCGCACGGGTTCGCGTGCTTGATGATCGCCACGCACGGCTCGGCGAAGTCGAACGCGGTCCGCCACGCCGCCGCGGCGTCACCGTAGTTGTTGTAGGACATCGCCTTGCCGTGCAGCTGGGTGGCCGTGGCCAGGCCGGGCGGCGCGCCGGGGCGCACGTACAGCGCGGCGCCCTGATGCGGGTTCTCCCCGTAACGCAGCACCTCGCGGCGGGTCCACACGGCGGACACCAGGTCCGGCCAGCCGGTCTCGCGCGCGACATCGTCGGGCGCGTAGGCGGCGGCGAACCAGGACGCGACGGCGGCGTCGTAGCGGGCGGTGGCCGCGTACGCCGCGGCGGCCAGCCGCTGCCGCTGCTCGCGGGTGAAGCCACCCGCCTGGACCGCCGCGGCGGCCGCCTGGTACTGGGACGGATCGGTGATGACCGCGACCCTGGCGTGGTTCTTCGCGGCCGCCCGGACCATGGCCGGCCCGCCGATGTCGATCTGCTCCACGCACTCGGCCGGGGAGCCGCCGCCGGCGACCGTCGCCTCGAACGGGTACAGGTTCGACACGAGCAGCTCGAACGTGTCGATGCCCAGCTCGGCGAGCTGCTCGGCGTGCCCGGGCCGGCCGGTGTCGGCGAGCAGCCCGGCATGGACGCCGGGATGCAGGGTCTTGACCCGGCCTTCCAGGCACTCGGGAAACCCGTCACGTCCTCGACCGGGGTCACCGGCACGCCCGCCGCCGTGATCGCCGCGGCCGTGCTGCCGGTACTGACGATCTGCACACCGGCAGCCGCCAGGGCGCCGGCCAGTTCGGCCAGCCCGGTCTTGTCGTAGACGCTGACCAGCGCCCGCTTGATGGGAACCTTCGTCACTACCCGATCCTCTTCATCCCTGGCCGGCCTTGTTCGCCACCGCTTCCCGGCGGCCGGCCAGCACCGTCCTGCCCTGCACCGACCAGCCGTCCCGGACCATCCTGCCGACCGTATCCACCAGGAGGGCGCGCTCGGTCACCTTGATCCGCTCGTGCAGCGAGGCGACGTCGTCGTCCTCGCCGACCGGCACCGCCGCCTGGGCGATCACGGGGCCGGTGTCGGTGCCCGCGTCGACCAGGAACACCGTGCACCCCGTCACCTTCACCCCGTAGGCGAGGGCGTCCGCTGACCGCGTGCATGCCGGCGAAGGCGGGCAGCAGGGAAGGGTGGGTGTTGACGAAGCGCCCGGCGAAGCGGTCCAGGAAGTCCCGGCCGACCAGCTTCATGAACCCTGCCGAGATGACCAGGTCCGGCCGGTAGTGCGCACAGGATTCGGCCAGCGCACGGTCCCACGCGGCCCGGTCAGGATGGTCGGAGAGCTGGTGCGTGAAGGTTGGCACGCCCGCCCGGTGCGCCCGCGCGAGCCCCTCGATCCCGGTGCGGTCCGCGCCCACCGCCACGACGGCCGCGCCGTAGGAACCGTCCGCGCAGGCGTCGATCAGCGCCTGGAGGTTGGTGCCCGCCCCGGAGACGAGGACCACGAGGCGTGCCGTCATGCGAGCCACACTAACGGCTCCGCCCAGGCCAGGCCGGCCCGGTGCCGCCGCGGCCGGCGACATCGGGCACAGATGGCCGAAGCGCACAGGTCAGCCACTTTTGCCGGGCACAATGGGGGAGCCATGCCCCCCCTCGACCAGTCCCGGGCCAAGCCCCCGGCCGCGATGCCCGCCGAGCCGGCCGCGCAGCGGCGCGCGGTCGCGGCCCTGCTCGTCGCGCTGCTGAGCCTGACCGGCATCCTGGCGCTCGGCGACCCGCAGCACGGGATCTACCTGGTGGCCTACGCGCTGCTCGCCGGCGTCGTCGCGATGTGGCTGGCGGTGACCTCGCTGGCGCGGGCCAGGCGCGGCCGGACCGCGCGGCCGCACGGATCGGCCGCCGCGACCGCGATCGCCGCGAGTCGGGATCCTGGTCAGCATGGTCCTGCTGGTTGCCTTCATCGTGCTGGGACCGCAGATGTCCGCGTACGGCCAGTGCCTGAGCGCGGCGGGCACGACCACCGCCCAGCAGTCCTGCCAGGTCCAGTTCACCCGTGCGGTGAACCGGGAAATCTCGACGCTGCGCACCGCGGAAGGCGGCTAGGCAGCCGGGCCAGGCGTCCGCAGCGGGGTCAGGGGAGCATGGCCGGGCCTAGCGGGGGACGGTCGTCGGGCGGCCCGTCATCCTCCTCGCCGGCCCACGGGTCCAGGTAGATCCGGTGCCCGCCGTCCTCGGGCCCGGCCGGTGACATGGCCGGCCTGGGCGGCGGGGCGGCGGTGCGGCGGGCCCGCGCGGCGGCGAGTTCCGGGTCCCGGCGCACCCGGAGCCAGTTGGCGATGCCCGTGGCCACGGCCGCCGAGACGCCGATCTCCAGGATGGCGACCACGGTCGCCTGCCAGCCGGACGGCCCGACCGCGGCGAGCCGGCCGCTGCCCAGCGGCCCGCCGGAGAACGCCGCGAACACGCCGATCACACACCCGGTCGCCACGCCACAGGCGAACCCCCACAGCGGGGCCACCTCGGCCGCCGGGGTGGGCGCGGCACGCGCCACCAGGATGCCGCCGACGACCCCGGCCAGGTAGGGCAGGGCGAGCACAAAGACGGAGACCCCGCCGGGGACTCCGTGGGCGCTGGTGGGCAGCGCGGACAGCATCGGGAACAGCGGGAGCGGCCCGAGCGCCGCCCCGGTGGGGGCCACCACGGTCGAGGTCCCGAACGCGAACCCCGGGCCGAGCGAGTAGCAGATCGCCCAGCCGACGGCGTTGGGCACGTAGGCAAGCTGGGCGAGGACGAGCAGCGCCCCGCCGACGGCCCCGGGCGCGAGCGCCGCGTCCATCGCCCGGTACTCCCCCAGGTGCGCGGCGAGCGACCCGGCCGCCAGCAGCGCCCCGCCCGCGGCCAGCACGGCGAGCGCCCCGGCGGTGCCGAGTACCACGGAGCGGGACCTGGGCGGCATGAGCCGGAACAGCGCCTGGCCATGGCGCCAGCGCACGCGCGCCGCCGAGGCCGCCCGCGCACGCGGCCAGCAGGAAACCGGCGATGACCGCCTCGGGCAGGGACGGTGCGGCCAGCTGGGACCGGCTGGCGAGCGCGAGCGCCCCGCACAGCGCGGCGTACGGAGCGGCGAGCGCGAGCGCCGCGTACCCGACATCGCTGAGCTTGGTCATCTCGCCGGTGCGGACCAGCCAGCGGCCGGCCAGCCACAGCAGCGCGCCGGGAAGCAGCACCAGGCCGAGCGGGAGCATGCCGATCCGGCCCGCGCCGCGGACGGTGATCTCCACGTGGTGGGCAGCCAGCCACAGGCAGGTCGCCGTCCGCATCACCCCGGGCAGCCCGAGGCCGGAATGCGGGGCGGCGATCCATCCGGCGACCACCAGCGGCGTGAGGATGACCAGGCCGGTGACCGTGACCACGGACGCCGCGATGGCACCGGACACCACGAGGGGCCGGGCCCCGCCGCGCACCGGTGGCGGCGCGGCGCGTCCCGGCCGGGCACCGGCCTCGGGACGGGTACGGGCGGTCACGCTTCCATCCTGGCAACCGTGCCGCCGGCCCCGGCGGAGCCACGCCGGGGCCGGCCGGCACGGTGACGCGCTGTGCCTAACAGGTGGTGTTGGGTGTCTTCAGGTAGCCCTTGTAGGAGTACCGGCCGTTCTGCTGGAGGGACGGGCTGGCGTGGGAGAACCACGAGATGCCCGCGATGTCGCTGGGGTGGTACGTGGTCGCGCCGACCTTGATCGTGTACCAGGGCTTGGCCATCGCCTCGACCGGGTCACCGACCTCCAGCAGGTTGGAGAAGCAGGTGCCGCCGTTCGGCTGGTTCCAGACCGGGACGATGTTGTTGACGAACGGGTCGGCGGCCCACTCCGACACCTCGTGGCTCATCGTGTAGACGTCCGCGTTGCCGTTGGCGACCAGTCCCGCGGCGAGCCAGTTGGCGAACGCGTAGGTGTTGTGACCCGACGCGGAGGTGTAGTCGCCGTGGTACCCGTAGACGCAGCAGTCCGAGGTGCGTGCCGATGTAGAGGAAAGTGCTGCCGGACACGATCAGCGGCAGCGTGGTGGCCGAGAATTTGTGCGCGGTGATGATGCTCTGCAGCTTGCTTGGTCCACCAGTTGTAGGAGATGTTCGCGTACGGGATTCCGTTGAAGGTGAGCCCGGTGCCGTCGGCCGCGGGAACGTTGATGGTCACCGTCGGCAGGACCGTTGGCGTGCCAAGCAGCAGATGCCAGTTCGGCGACGACGCCGACACGGTGCTCCAGAATCCCGCGCGCAGCATGGCGTCCCCGAGTTGCGTGGTCCCGCTGGTGAACGCGGCGTTGCTGAATATCGGCGATGCCTTGAGCTTGCTGGCCGACCCGGTCACCGTGACGCCGTTGGACATGACCACCTTGAGCGGCAGGATCTCGGTGGGGACGGTCGTGGTCTTGGACCCGGCGGCCGGGTTGGTGCCGGCCATCTTGTAGTTGTAGGTGGTCGAGTTGATCGTGAACGACCCGCTCCAGGTCGGGATCGTGGCCGCCGCCATCCGCGCGGCGTGCCCGCCCCAGGAATTCACGGTGAACATGGCATGCCCGCCCGGCCGTGGCCCGGCCGAAGCGGCGGCGGTGCCCGCCTGCACGACACCGCCCCCCAGCAGCGCAGCCACGGCAGCCCCAGAGGCCACACCCATGAGCCGTGATTCGTACTTTCCGCCCCATGATCCCCCCTTATTCAGGTAAAGCCTGATCTCAGGAAATCCTAAACCAGAATTAACGAATAAAGAGGACATTCGAGCCAGCTGGCGGCCGGCTGCTTAGCGCCCCGGCACGATCTCGCGGACAAGGCGCGCCGTCTCGCTGGGCGTGCGGCCGACCCGGACCCCGACCTTCTCCAGCGCTTCCTTCTTGGCCTGCGCGGTGCCCGACGACCCCGACACGATGGCCCCGGCGTGGCCCATCGTCTTCCCCTCGGGCGCGGTGAACCCCGCCACATAGGCGACGACCGGCTTGGCGACGTTCTGCTCGATGAAGGCGGCGGCCCGTTCCTCCGCGTCCCCGCCGATCTCGCCGATCATCACGATGGCGTCGGTCTCCGGGTCGTCGGCGAAGGCGCGCAGGCAGTCGATGTGGGTGGTCCCGATCACCGGGTCACCGCCGATCCCGACGGCCGTGGAGAAGCCGATGTCACGCAGTTCGTACATCATCTGGTAGGTCAGCGTCCCCGACTTGGACACCAGGCCGATCCGGCCCTGCGACGTGATGTCCGCCGGGATGATGCCCGCGTTGGACTTGCCGGGCGAGGCGATGCCCGGGCAGTTGGGGCCGACGATGCGGGTGACGTTGCCCTTCGACCCGGCATACGCCCAGAACTCGGTCGAGTCGTGCACCGGGATGCCTTCGGTGATCACGATGACCAGCGGGATCTGGGCGTCGATCGCCTCGATCACGGCGCTCTTGGCACCGGCCGGCGGGACGAACACCACCGATACGTCCGCGCCGGTCGCGGCCATGGTCTCGGCCACGGTGCCGAACACAGGAACGGCGGCGCTGCCGAGGTCCACGGTCTGGCCGGCCTTGCGGGGGTTGGTCCCGCCGACCACCGTGGTGCCCGCGGCGAGCATCCTGCGGCCGTGCTTGGTGCCCTCGGACCCGGTGATGCCCTGGATCATGATCCGGCTGTCGCCGGTAAGGAAGATCGCCATCTCATGCTCCCGTGGAGTTGGCACCGGTTGCCGGGCTGGCAGCCAGTTCGGCGGCGCGGCGCGCGGCACCGTCCATGGTGTCGTTCTGCTCGACCACGGCGAGGCCCGCCCCGTCCAGGATCGCCCGCCCGGCCGCGGCGTTGTTGCCGTCCAGCCGGACCACGATCGGGCGGGTCACCTGCTCGCCGCGCTCGTTGAGCATGCCCAGCGCG
Source organism: uncultured Actinomycetes bacterium (assembly GCA_963795785.1). Classification (GTDB taxonomy): domain Bacteria; phylum Actinomycetota; class Actinomycetes; order Streptosporangiales; family Streptosporangiaceae; genus DASXKD01. The sequence goes on along the minus strand of CAWCKG010000023.1, from coordinate 34,822 downwards.
GACACGATCCCGTTCGCCACCTCGTCACAGGAGGTGATGCCGCCGAAGACGTTGACGAGCACGCTGCGCACGGCGGGGTCGGACAGCACGATCTCCAGGCCGTTCGCCATCACCTCGGCCGAGGCCCCGCCGCCGATGTCCAGGAAGTTCGCGGGCCGGACCCCGCCGAAGGCCTCGCCGGCCTGGGCGACCACGTCCAGGGTGGACATCACCAGGCCGGCGCCGTTGCCGATGATGCCGACCTCTCCTTCGAGCTTGACGTAGTTGAGGTGCTTGGCCTTGGCCCTTGCCTCGATCGGATCCGCGGATCCCGGGTCGGCGAACCGCTCGTGGTCCTGCCGGAAGGCCGCGTTGTCGTCCAGGGTGACCTTCCCGTCGAGGGCCACGACCCGGCCGTCGCTGGTGAGGATCAGCGGGTTGACCTCGACCAGAGTCGCGTCCTCGTCGGCGAACACGGCCCACAGCCGCTCAGCGGCCGCGGCGGCGCCCGCCGCGGCCTCGGCCGGCAGCCCGCCGGCGGACACGATCTCGGCGGCCTTCGCCCGCGTCCACCCCGGCTGAGCGGATCCACCACGACCTGGGCGACCGCGGCGGGGCTGGTGTGTGCCACCTCCTCGATCTCCATGCCGCCCTGCACCGAGCAGATCGAAACGAAGGTGCGCCCGGCCCGGTCCACGAGGAAGGACAGGTAGAACTCCCGGGCGATGTCGCTGGCCTCCTCGACGAGCACCGCGCCCACCCGGTGGCCCTTGATATCCATGCCGAGGATCTCCTGCGCCCTGGCCTGCGCCTCGTCCGGGCCGTCGGCCAGCTTGACTCCGCCGGCCTTGCCCCGGCCACCCGTCTTCACCTGGGCTTTCACCACCACGCGGGGCGTACCCGGCGGCCGCGAAGTCCGCGGCGATCGCGCGGGCCTCCTCAGGCGTGCGGGCGACCTTCCCTTGCGGCACGGGAACGCCGTACTCCCCGAACAGTTCCTTCGCCTGAAACTCAAACAGGTCCACTGTTGCCCATCCTCGGTCCGGCTGGATTCCGCACGGAAGCCTATCCGCTCACGCTTCCAGCCCGCGCACACCAACAGCACCTCCCCCCAGAACGCCGGCTCCGCCCCACAGAAACGGTTCGTGATCATGGCGAGAGTGTCGGGCCCCGGGGACATGCTGGAGCGGTGAAAGGTGCGGCGAAGCAAGGCGAAGCGGGGCTTGATCGCATCCTTGCCAAACAGGAATCAGTGGTCTCACAGTCTCAGGCGATTGCTTGCGGCTTAACCCGCGCCGCACTGCGTCACCGGATCCGGCCCGGCGGTCCCTGGCAGGAGTTGCTGCCGCGGACCTATCTTGCGGTGACTGGCAAGCCGACGGCGGCCCAGAAGGAGGTCGCTGCGGTTCTTTACGCGGGACGGGACAGTGTGCTTACCGGACTGGCTGCCTTACGCAGGCACGGCCTCAGGGTGCCGGTCACCGAGGAAATCAGCGTATTGATCCCGGCCGGCCAGGCCCGCCGAAGCCTTGCGTTCGTAAAAGTGCGGCCGACGGTGCGGATACCGGACCTCATCTGCTACCGGGGCGTGGTCCAGTACGCCCTTCCGGAGCGGGCATTAGTCGATGCAGCACGAGACCTGCACAGCTTCCGCGAAGTGCGAGCCCTGGTCGCCGATGCTGTCCAGCAGCGTCGCTGCAGGCTAGAGGTGCTGGTGGAGGAGCTGGCATGTGGGCAGAGGCGTGGTTCTGCGTGGTTACGCCGCTCTCTGGCAGAGGTGTCGGGCGGCATCCGGTCTGGCGCCGAGGGAGACTTTGCTGATCTGCTCCGCCGGTGCGGGTTACCTACCCCCATGTTCAACGCCCGACTGTACGCGGGCCAGGTACTGCTCGCCGTTGCCGACGCGTGGTGGGCGGACGCCGGCGTAGCCGTCGAGGTGGACTCCCGTGAATGGCATCTCTCACCCGACGACTGGGAGCGCACCCTGCAACGGCACGCACGAATGAGCGCCCACGGGATCATCGTGCTGCACTTTCCCCCGAGCCGGATCCGCGCCGACCCGGCCGGGGTGGTCGCGGATGTCAAGGCCGCCCTCGCCGCTGGCCGGGCCCGGCCGGCACTCGCCATACGTGCGCTACCCGCGTGAACAGCATTCGTGATCATGGCGTTTTGGCTGCTGGAGCAGCCAAAACGCCATGATCACGAATGGGGCGGGGAGCGGGTGGCTGTGCGGTTAGGCGGGGTGGCGCTGGCCCAGGGAGGACCTGACCCAGTCGACGATCTCGTGGATGGCGGCGCCCGGGGTGAAGATCTTCGCCACGCCCATCCGCTCCAGTTCGGTGATGTCGGCATCGGGGATGATGCCGCCGCCGAACACGATGATGTCCGTGGCGTCGCGCTCGGCCAGCAGTTCGAGGACCTTGCCGAACTGGGTCATGTGCGCGCCTGACAGGATCGACAGGCCGATCGCGTCGGCGTCCTCCTGGATCGCGGTGGCCACGATCTGCTCCGGGGTCTGGTGCAGGCCGGTGTAGATCACCTCGACGCCGGCGTCGCGCAGTGCCCTGGCGACGACTTTGGCACCGCGGTCGTGCCCGTCCAGGCCGGGCTTGGCGATGACGACCCGGATCGTTCCCATGAGTGCCTCCCGCGGGCCTGCGCGGCCAGATGGCCGCCCCCCGCAACCTACCCATGCTACGAAGGCCGGCCTGCGCCGGGAGCGGGTGGCCGGGCAGGCCACGAAGGCCGGCCCGCGCCAGAAGCGGGTGGCCGGGAGGGCCGCGAAGGCCGCCCGCACCAGGAGCTAGCGGCCAGGGAGAGGCCGCCCGGGCGGGCGTTAGAGCTTTTCGATGGGGGCGTAGCGCAGCACCAGGTGCTTGATGCCGTAGTCCCCGCCGAAGTCGATCTTCGCCTCGGGGTCGTCGCCGGAACCCTGCACCGAGACCACCGTGCCCAGCCCGTAGGCGTCGTGGATGACCTTGTCACCCGGCGACAAGGACGGCACCCGGCGGTTGCCGGGTGAGCGCACGCCCGGCCGCTGGGCCAGGCGCTGCGAGGCAGGCGCGATCGCGGTGGTCTCGTCCCGGCGCCACTCGATCAGGTTCGCCGGGATCTCCGCGAGGAACCGGGACTGCGCGTGGTACTCGGGCCGCCCCCACCAGGCCCGGGCCAGCGCCCTGGTCAGGTAGAGCCGCCGCTCGGCCCGGGTGATCCCGACGTAGGCGAGCCGCCGCTCCTCCTGGAGTTCCTTGTCGTCACCCACCGACCGCTGATGGGGGAAAACGTTCTCCTCCATGCCGGTGAGGAAGACCACGGGGAACTCCAGGCCCTTGGCGGTGTGCAGGGTCATCAGCGTGACCACGCCGCCGTGGTCCTCCCCCTCGGGGATCTGGTCCGCGTCCGCGACCAGGGACACCTGCTCCAGGAAGTCCGCGAGGCTGCCCGGCCGGGGACCGGCCTCGTCCGGGTCGGTGAGGCCCCGCTGGACGCCCGTCGCGTCGAACTCCCGCGCCACGGACACCAGTTCGTTCAGGTTCTCGATCCGGCTGGCGTCCTGGAGATCCTCCGAGGCCTGAAGCTCAGCCAGATACCCGGAGCGGTCAAGCACCATCTCGGCAAGCTCGGCGACCGGGATCCCGGCGGCCTCCGCGGCCCGGAAGCCCTCGATGAGTTCGTTGAACGCCTCGATCGACTTCGCCGACCGCAGCGCGAGCCCGGGCACCTCGGCAGGCCGGGCCAGGGCGGCGGCGAAGCTCTGCCGGTCCCGCTGGGCCAGCGCCGCCACGCACGCCTCGGCCCGGTCGCCGATCCCCCGCCGCGGCACGTTGAGGATCCGCCGCAGCGACACCTCGTCCCCGGGGTTGGCGATGAGCCGCAGGTAGGCGAGCAGGTCGCGGACCTCGCGGCGCTCGTAGAAGCGGACCCCGCCGACCACCTTGTAGGGCAGCCCGGCCCTGATGAAGACCTCTTCAAAGACCCGGGACTGAGCGTTGGTGCGGTAGAACACGGCCACCTGCCCGGGCGTGGCCTCCCCCTCGTCGGTGAGCCGGTCCACCTCCTCGGCCACGAACGCCGCCTCGTCGTGCTCGCTGTCCGCGACATAACCGACGATCGGCGGGCCGTCACCCGCGTCGGACCAGAGCCGCTTCGGGGTGCGCCCCGAGTTCCTGGAGACCACGGCGTTCGCCGCCGCCAGGATGTTCTGCGTGGACCGGTAGTTCTGCTCCAGGAGGATCACCGTGGCGCCGGGGAAGTCGCGGGTGAACTCCTCGATGTTGCGGATTGTCGCGCCGCGGAACGCGTAGATCGACTGGTCGGCGTCCCCCACCACGGCGAGTTCCCCGGGGAGCAGGCCGCTGCCCGGCTCGGTGGTGACCAGTTCCCGTACCAGCACGTACTGCGCGTGGTTGGTGTCCTGGTACTCGTCCACGAGCACATGCCGGAACCGCCGCCGCCAGGCCTGGGCCACGTCGGGGAAGGCCTGCAGCAGGAACACCGTGTTCATGATCAGGTCGTCGAAGTCCATCGCGCCCGCGGCGACAAGCCGGCGCTGGTACTCGCCGTAGGCCTCGGCCAGCGCGCGCTCCCGGTAGCCCTCGGCGCGGGCGGCGAACGTCTCGTGGTCGATCAGTTCGTTCTTCAGGTTGGAGACCTGCGCGAGCATCCCCCGGGGCGGGTGGTGCTTGGCGTCGAGGTCCAGTTCGCGGCAGGCCAGGGTCATGAGCCGCTCGGAGTCGGCCTGGTCGTAGATCGAGAACGAGGAGGGGTAACCGAACCGGCCCGCCTCCCGGCGCAGGAACCGCACGCAGGCCGAGTGGAACGTCATCACCCACATGCCGCGGGCGCGGGAACCGGTCAGCGCGGCCGCCCTGGCCGCCATCTCGCCCGCGGCCTTGTTGGTGAACGTGATCGCCAGGATCTCTCCGGGGCTGACCCCGCGCTCCGCCATCAGGTAGGCCATCCGGCGGGTCAGCACCCGGGTCTTGCCCGAGCCTGCCCCGGCCACGATGAGCAGGGGGCTGCCCTCGTGCACGACGGCCGCGCGCTGCTGGGGGTTCAGGTCCTCGAGGAGGGCATCGATGGCGGTGACGGTCACGTGCCAAGCGTAGGCGGTGACGCCGACGCCCGGATGCCGCCGCGCGGGCCGTTTCCGGCGTCCGCCCGGGCCATCCCATATCCCCGGGCACGACGTCCCGGCCAGGCACGGCTGCGCGGGCCGGTTACCGCGCACGCCGCCGCGCCCGGGACGCCGGTGGCCCGCGGGCAGGCTGCCCGCGGGCCACCGGCCATGCGCTGGTTCAGGCGTCCGTGTCGGGCACCAGGGTCGGGGTGGCCCGGGTCAGGGTCTCCTTGCGGAAGTAGGCCGGCCTGGTGATCCGCATGTAGATGAACCCGAGCACGCCGGCCACCGCGGCCCCGAACGCGATGAGGAAGATCCCGCCGATCTCCCAGTGCAGGCCCGGCACCGTCCAGAAGGTGTAGCCGAACGTCGCCGTCCAGTCGCTTTGCAGGCTGTAGATGCCCGCCGCCCACATGAGCAGCCAGCCGAGGCCGGGCAGGATGCCGCGCATCCAGAGGTTGCGGGCGCTGCTCGTCAGCGTCTTGCGGTAGTACCAGACGCAGGAGAGGGCGGTGAGCCCGTAGTAGAAGGCGATGTAGATGCCGATCGCGGTGACGGCGTCGTAGATGACGTTGCCGCCCGAAATGTAGTTCATCGGGACGTAGAGGGCGATCGAGACGGCGCCCATCACGATGGTGGACACGGTCGGCGTCAGGTGCTTGGGGTGGATCTTGGCGAACGACGCGGGCAGCGCCTTGTAGGCGGCCATGGACAGGGTGGTCCGCGCGGTCGGCAGGATGGTCGTCTGGGTGGAGGCAGCGGCCGAGGACAGCACCATGAGGATCAGCAGCCGGGACAGGAACGGTGCCGAAGCCGCTGGTGCCGAAGATCGCGCCGCCGAGCACCGACAGCACGTCGCCTCCGTGGGCCTCGTTGCTCAGCCCGATCCCCTTCGCGCCGATCCCGGCGAACGCCAGCACCGAGACGATCACGATCGCGTAGGTGACCAGCAGCAGCACGGTCGAGATGATCGCCGCTTGGCCCGGGGTCTTGTTCTTGTCCCTGGTCTCCTCGTTGACCGAGACGGCGGTGTCCCAGCCCCAGTAGATGAACAGCATCAGGATGATCGCGCCGAGGAAGCCTGAAAGGGTTATATGAGTGGGCAGCAGCCAGCCGAAGCTCGGGTGCCTCGACGTCGCCGGATGGTTCCCGCCATACACCTTGACCAGTGCCGTCACCGACAGCACCAGCAGCATGACGAGCTCGATGCTCAGCAGGGCCTTCTGGAAGTTCGCCGAGACCTCGATGCCGCGATAACAGATGTAGGTCATCGCGATGATCCAGATGACCCCGACGAGCAGCACCCAGCCGCTGGCCGGGTTGGTCCCGATGGCGCTGTTGGGGCCCTGGACGAGCAGGAACACGTACTGCCCGGCCACCTGCGCCAGGCTGGCCATGACCAGGATGTCGGCGGCCACGATGCCCCACCCGCCAGCCCAGCCGGTCTTCGGGCCGAACGCCCGCGCCGCCCAGGTGAACGTGGTCCCGCAGTCCGGGTCCGCCTTGTTCATCTCGCTGTAGCCGATCGAGCAGAACAGGATCGGGATGAACGCCAGTATGGCGACCGCGGGGGCCTTGAAGCCGAACCAGAACCACAACGAACAGCAGGGTGGCCGCCAGGCTGTAGGCCGGGGCGGTCGACGCGACCCCCATGACCACGCTGGAGACCAGCCCGAGGGCACCGCTCTTGAGGCCCTTGTCCGTGGATTCTTCCATCGGCTGTGTCTGGGGCGCCGTAGTCGCCATGCCAACCCTCCTGGGTCACCGCGCTTTGCCCGGATGATCACGGTAGCGCTCCGCCACCGGGCCGGCTCCGGATCAGATAGCGGGAAGCTACGGTTTCAGTACCGATTGGCACGGTTCTAGCACGCGTAGCGGTCATTGGCAACGATTTCCGTTGTCTGAGATGAAAAAGATGACTGGTCCCGTTGGTCTGGCAACGCCGGAGAAGGCTAGGATCGCCGCTATGCGCATCCTCCTCGTCGGCGCCGGTGGCGTCGGCACCGCTTTTGCCCGGATCGCCGCCCGGCGCCAGTTCGCCGACCTGGTGGTGGCCGACTACGACCTGGCCCGCGCGCAGCAGGCCGCCGCGGCGAAGGACGGCTACCTGGCCGTCCGGCTGGACGCCCGCGACGAGCAGGCCACCGCCGCGCTGCTTGCCGAGCACTCCTGTGACGTGCTGATGAACGCCACGGACCCGCGGTTCGTCATGCCGCTGTTCCGTGCCGCGCTGTCGGCCGGCATGCACTACCTCGACATGGCCATGTCGCTGTCCCGCCCGCACCCGCAGGAGCCGCACGCCAGGACCGGGGTCAAGCTGGGCGACGAGCAGTTCGCGATGGGAGAGCAGTGGGAGCGGTCCGGGAAGCTGGCACTGGTGGGCATCGGGGTCGAGCCGGGCCTGTCCGACGTGTTCGCCCGGTACGCCGCGGACACCCTGTTCCGCGAAATCGGTGAGGTCGGCGTCCGGGACGGTGCGAATCTCGCGGTCGCGGGCTACGATTTCGCGCCCACCTTCTCCATCTGGACCACCATCGAGGAGTGCCTGAACCCGCCGGTCATCTGGGAGGACGGCCGGGGCTGGTACACCACGCCGCCGTTCTCCGAGCCGGAGACCTTCACCTTCCCGGCCGGGATCGGCCCGGTGGAGTGCGTGAACGTGGAGCACGAAGAGGTGCTGCTGATCCCCCGCTGGGTCAAGGCGAAGCGGGTCACGTTCAAGTACGGCCTCGGCGCGGAGTTCATCGGCGTGCTGGAGACCCTGCACAAGCTGGGCCTGGACCGTACCGACCCGGTCAGCGCGGGCGGCGTGAGCGTGTCGCCGCGTGACGTGGTCGCGGCCTGCCTGCCTGACCCGGCCGGTCTCGGCGACAAGATGACCGGCCTGACCTGTGCAGGCACCTGGGTGACCGGCACCGGCACCGACGGTGCCCCGCGGGAGGTCTACCTTCATCATGTGGTGGACAATGCCTGGTCCATGGCCGAGTACGGGTCGCAGGCCGTGGTCTGGCAGACGGCGGTGAACCCGGTCGTGGCACTTGAGCTGATCGATTCCGGCGCATGGTCGGGCGCCGGAGTGCTGGGCCCCGAGGCGCTGCCCCCGGGCCCGTTCCTGGACCTGCTCACCGACTACGGCTCGCCGTGGGCGTGCGAGGAACGCGCCCCCGCCGGGCGGTAAGAGAACTTTCACTACAAAACGGAGGCGTCGTGGCTGAGGACCTGCAGAACTTTATCGGCGGCCAGTGGACGGACCTGTCCTTCGATAAGCGCTCCGAGCTGATCAACCCCAGCACCGGCGAGGTGTTCGCCACGGCGCCCGTGTCCGGCGAGACCGAGGTGGACGCCGCCGTGTCCTCGGCCGCTGCCGCATTCGAGGGATGGCGGGACGCCACCCCCGCCGAGCGCAGCCTGGCCCTGCTCAGGATCGCCGACGCCATCGAGGCCCGTGCCGACGAGTTCGTCAAGGCCGAGTCCCGGAACACCGGGAAGCCGCTCGGGCTCACCGCGTCCGAAGAGATCCCCCCGATGGTGGACCAGATCAGGTTCTTCGCGGGTGCGGCGCGGATGCTGGAAGGCCGGTCGGCGGGCGAGTACATGTCCGGGTTCACCTCGTTCATCCGCCGCGAGCCGGTGGGCGTGTGCGCGGCGGTCACGCCGTGGAACTACCCGATGATGATGGCGGTGTGGAAGTGGGCCCCGGCGCTCGCGGCCGGCAACACCATGGTGCTCAAGCCGTCCGACACCACGCCGGTCAGCACGCTGCTCATGGCCGAGCTGATGAGCGAGTTCCTGCCGCACGGCGTGTTCAACGTGGTCTGCGGTGACCGGGACACCGGCCGCGCGCTTGTCGCCCACCCGGTCCCGCAGATGGTGTCGATCACCGGCAGCGTGCGGGCGGGCAAGGAGGTCGCGGTCGCGGCCGCCGGCGACCTCAAGCGGGTCCACCTCGAACTCGGCGGCAAGGCGCCGGTCGTCGTGTTCGACGACGCGGACGTCGAAAAGGTCGCGGAGGCGGTCGCGATCGCCGGGTACTTCAACGCCGGGCAGGACTGCACCGCGGCGACCCGGGTGCTGGCCGGGCCGGGCGTCCATGACGCGCTCGCCGAGGCGCTCGCCGAGCAGGCCCGCGCCCAGACGGTGGCCGGTCCTGACAACCCCGACGCGGACTTCGGCCCGCTGAACAACTCCGCCCAGCTCGACCGGGTCACCGGGTTCATCGACCGGCTGCCCGACCACGCCAAGGTGCTGGCCGGCGGCCACAAGACCGGGGCGCGCGGTTTCTTCTTCGAGGCCAGCGTCGTGGACGGGCTGGCGCAGGACGACGAGATCATCCAGAACGAGGTGTTCGGCCCGGTCATCACCGTGCAGCAGTTCAGCGACGAGGCGGAGGCACTGGCCTGGGCGAACGGCACCAAGTACGGCCTCGCGTCCTCGGTCTGGACGTCCGACCACGGGCGGGCGATGCGGATGGCGCGCGGGCTGGACTTCGGCTGCGTCTGGATCAACACGCACATCCCGCTGGTCGCCGAGATGCCGCACGGCGGGTTCAAGAACTCGGGGTATGGCAAGGACCTGTCCATGTACGGGTTCGAGGACTACACCCGGATCAAGCACGTGATGTCGTCCCTGGACTGAGCGTGTAGCGGCCGGGCCGGACGCAGCCGGAGGCGGGGAGGGGAAGCGTGAAGTGGTTTCGGGCCTGGGCGGGGCCGGGAGGATGCGCGTAGTTCGTAGGATCAGAGGGTGCTTGAGGATAACGAGGTTCAGCGGGTTCTGGTGATCGTCGCGCATCCCGACGACGTGGATTTCAGTGCGGCGGGGACGATCGCGGGGTGGACGGACGCGGGCATTGAAGTTGTGTACTGCATCGTGACGGATGGGGACGCGGGCGGGCATGACGATGCCATGCCGCGGTCCGAGATAGCGCCGCTGCGGCGCAAGGAGCAGACGGCCGCTGCCGCCTGCGTGGGCGTCAGTGACCTGCGATTCCTTGGCTATCCGGACGGGCAGGTGGAGGCCACTCTCGGGCTGCGCAGGGACCTGGCGCGGGTGATCCGGCAGGTCCGCCCCGACCGGGTGATGTGCCCGAGCCCGGAGCGCAACTATGCCCGGATCGGGGTCAGCCATCCGGATCACCGGGCGGTGGGCTCCGCGGCGCTGGACGCGATCTACCCGGACGCGCGCAACCCCTACGCGTTTCCCGGACTGCGGGCCGACGAGGGCCTGGAAGCCTGGACGGTGCGCGAGGTCTGGCTGCCCGGCGGCCCGGTGCCCAACCGCTACGTCGACGTGACCGGCACGTTCGACCGCAAGGTTGCCGCGCTGCGCGCGCATGAGAGCCAGACCGGGCAGATGGACAAGCTGGCGGACTTCCTGCGCGACCGGCTGGGCGCCGCCGCGGCGGCGGGCGGCCTGCCCGAGGGGCGGCTCGCCGAAACCTTCCAGGTCCTCGACACGGCCTGACGGCGGCCGTCCGGCGGACGCGGCCCAGGCAACAACGCCACCAGCAAGGCCCCCAGCGGCACCGCCGGAACCGGCTGCCGCCCGGGGAAGGCGCGCGGAACCCCGCCCATGCGCGGGCCCGCGGCGTCGGCGGTGGGGCCGGCGACCCGGGCGAGGCTCGCGGCACCCCGCCACGCCTTGGAGCGGGCCCGAAGCTCGAGGTCACCAGGCGGCCGGGCTCAGGGTTCTTCGCGACTGTCGGTGCTGGTTAGCTCACTCTTTCATCTCTTGTAACCCACTAGGAAATATAGGAAGCTGTGCTTGCCATCGTGTCGGCAGGCATCTGGCGAGGCACACCCGAGTCCACGACCTCAAGGAACAAAGCATGCACACAGTCAGGCGAACGCTGCCGTCCCGCGCCAGGCGGATGCGGAACGGTCCGCACGCTGATCGCGGGTGCCACGGCAGCCGCGGCGCTGGCCCTCACGGGCTTCACGGCGACCGCCCAGGCACGGCCCGTCACGGACGTGGCGACGACCACCAAGAGCGTCCCCGCAGGCGTGGCGACTGCCCTCAACCTGACGGCGTGTCCGTCCGGCACGCCGTCCGTGAGCAGCGTGCCCGCGCTGCCCGCATCGGTGAGCGTGGTCGTCAACGGCAAGAAGTCCAAGCTGGTGGGGGTCTGGCCGACCTCGCCGACCAGCTACGCGATCAGCATCAAATGCACCGCGGTCACCGAGAAGCTCACGCTGAAGGTCCAGGCCACGCCGCCGGAGAACTCGGCCGTCGGCCTCGGCGCGCAGACCCAGCAGAGCCTGGTTGATCAGTTCAGCGGGGACTACAACGCCACGCTGACCTCCACCACGCAGTCGCATCTGTACAACTGGGACGCGGTCAACCCGGTGACCGGTGCGGAAGGCGACACGATCACGGTCAAGAGCACCTGCGCATCGTTCGCCCGCCCCAACGGCTCTTCGGCCGGCATCACCCAGCTGGCCAAGTTCGCCCAGACCAGTGACAACAAGTACTACTGCGACAACTGGGCCAACTCCGCCCGGCCGCGCGGTTCCACCGACCCGGCGTACGGTCCCGGCGGCGTCGCGTTCGTGAACCTGGCCGGCGACGCGGTCGACTGGGCCACCCCGGCCACGACCGACGCGCCGAAGACCCTGACCCCCACCCAGCTCAACGCGATCTACACCTGCTCTGACACCAACTGGGACCAGGTCGGCGGCAAGAACGCCCCGATCCAGCCGTTCCTGCCCCAGTCAGGTGCGGGGACCCTGACGTTCTGGCTGGCCGCGATCGGCGTCACCACGCCCGGCCCGTGCGTCAGCAACGACAGCAACACGCTGGAGGAGAACGAGGGCGTCAACCCGGTGCTGCAGACCCCCGAGGCGATCTGGATCTACTCGGTCGGCGACTACATCGCCCAGAAGTTCCACTCCGCCGCATGCACGAACTCCGGGTGCACCGGCACCCCGCCGTGTGCCCCGGCACCGGGCAAGAACGAGTTCGGCTGTAACGAGCACGGCACTACACCGTCAAGGAGATCAACGGCATCGCGCCGACCACGGGCAGCGGCACCGCCACCGTGATCAACACCTCCTTCCCGTCCACCTTCCTCCGCACCCTCTTCGAGGTGGTTCCCTACGACTCCAACACCAGCGACCACATCCCGGGCTCGGAGTCGGGCGCGCCCGGCGGCGTGGACCTGGAGAACATCTTCGGCGCGTCCGGCTGGGCGTGCACCAGCGCTACCGCCAAGACCGACATCAAGAACTACGGGTTCGTCCCGTTGTCCGACCTGTGGGCTGACCAGCTAGGTAGTCCGTGATCCCCAAAGGGGCGGGGCACCGGCTCAGACGGCGACGGCCGCCGCGGCCCAGTCACCGGACCCACATCGCCCGTCGCCGTTATTTCCTCGTTCATGTTGCCTGTTGTTTCCTATCTGTTCACCCGGAATGCGTGAATACAACATATGCTGAGAAATACGAGAGCGCCCGGGGCGGGCATCAGGGCTGGCGGCTCAGCCGACCAGGATGCGGGAGGCAACCAACCATGGCCGTTGCGCTGACGCCCACTCCGTCGTCGCCAGTGAGCGACGACCGGCCGCGTGCGATAGCTGCCGCCCCCGTCCTGAGCGACAGGATTTTCCGCTTGGCCATGCGCGCCGCGGGCCTCGCGGTGCTGGCCATCACCGGGCTGATCCTGGTCTTCCTGATACTGCGCTCGCTCACCGCGTTCCGCGCTGTCGGCTTTGGCTTCTTCACCACCTCGACCTGGTTCATCAACACGAACCAGTTCGGCATCGCGGCGATCCTCCCGCTCGGGATCCTGATCGCGCTGATTGCCCTGATCATCGCGGTGCCCGTGGGGCTGGCGAGCGCCCTGTTCATCTCGGAGTACGCGCCAGCCCGGCTGCGGCGTGCCCTCATCGCGCTGGTCGACCTCATGGCCGCGATTCCCAGCATCATCGTGGCCCTGTTCGGCTTGTACTTCGTCATGCCGAAGATCCTCGGCACCGATGCGTGGCTCGCCCACCACCTCGGCTTCATTCCGGTATTCCATTTCCTGCTGCCGAACAGCCCAGGCAGCTTCGTGGGCTCCACCTTCATCGCGGGCGTGGTGGTATCGGTGCTGGTGATACCGGTCATCACCTCGCTGTCCCGGCAGGTGTTCTCGCAGGCCCCGCAGGGCGAGCGAGAAGCGGCCTACGCTCTGGGCTCCACCAAATGGGGGATGGTCCGCACGGTCGTGATCCCGTACGGCCGGGCGGGGATGATCGGCGCGAGCATGCTCGGCCTGGGCCGCGCCCTCGGCGAGACCATCGCGGTCTCCTTCATCCTGACCCCCGCTCTACGTCTTCAACTCCCACGTGCTGGAGTCGGGCGGCAACTCGGTCACCTACATGATCGCGAACTTCGTGCTGCAAGAAGGGCCCAAGGGGATCTCCGCCCTGTTTGCCGCCGGGCTCGTGCTGTTCGGCCTGACGCTCGGGATCAACACCATCGCGGCGATCATCATCAACCGGTCGCGCTCCGGCGCGAGCGCCTCGGCGGACTGATGCCATGGTGACCCAAGACACCCGGTCAGTCGCGGCCGGCACCAGCCCGGAAGGAACCGGCACCGGGAGCGCTGGCGTACCGGACGCCGACCGCAAGGTGCGGATCGTCCGGGTCTCCCCGGAGGGCGCCGCGACCCTGGCCGGCGCTGCGGCGAGTGCGCTCGGCCTGGTCTGGGTGCTCTACGAGCGCGTGCTGCCATTCACCGGCGTCCTTGGCTTCTGGCTGTGCTGGTACGTGGCCTTCCTGCTGCTCTACGCGGTGATGGCCCGGATGCAATGGGACTGGCGTGACGTCGTCAACAAGGTGATGGCGGTGGCGCTCGCCACCGGTGGGGCACTCGTCCTGGCGGTGGTGCTCGGCACGGACCTGTACACGCTGGTACGCGGCGCCGCGGCGGTCGTGCACGCCAACTTCTGGTACCAGTCGATGGCGTTCGCCGGCCCGACAAGCGGGCTCGACATCGGCGGTGCAGCGCACGCCGCCGTCGGCACCCTGGAACAGATCGCCATCGGCACCGTGCTCTCGGTTCCGCTCGCGGTGGCGACGGCCGTTTTCCTGTCCGAGGTGGGCGGTGCGCTCGCGCGCCCGGTCCGCATCATCGTCGAGGCCATGACCGCGCTCCCGGACATCATCGCCGGGCTGTTCATCTACGCGCTGTTCATCCTGACATTCGGGAGCAGAAGAGCGGGCTGGCGGCCGCCCTGGCAATCGCCGTGACCATGCTGCCCATCATCGCCAGGGCATCCGAGGTGGTGCTCAGGCTGGTGCCCGGGACGCTGCGGGAAGCTTCCTACGCGCTCGGTTCGAGCCAGTGGCGGACCGTGTGGAACGTGGTCCTGCCCACGGCCCGGCCCGGCCTGGCCACCGCGATCGTGCTCGGCATGGCCCGCGGGATCGGGGAAACCGCCCCGGTTCTTATCGTGGCGGGCTACACGAAGGAGTTCAACTTCAACCCGCTGTCCGGGCCGATGGTGAGCCTGCCGCTGTACATCTGGAACTTCGTCCACATCGAAGGCGTCAATCCGCAGTACGTCGCCCGCGGCTTTGGCGCCGGCGTGGTGCTGGTGCTCATCGTGCTGGCGCTGTTCACCATCGCCAGGAAGCTCGGCGGCACGGCGCCAGGAGAGCTGACCAAGCGGCAGCGCCGCCAGCTGGCCCGGCAAGGAGCCCGGGTATGAGCCACGCGGCCAGACGGCGCACGGTGCTCCGTTCCGCATACCCAGATCTCAGGAGTCCGCATGCGTAGCTCGTCCCTGCTGGCCATCCGGCCCCGCCGGGTGCTCGCCGTGGCCGGCCTGGTGTCCCTGGGGTCGGGCGTGCTGATGCTCGCCGCCGCGGCGCACCCCGTCCTCGCGGAGGCGAGCATGCAGTCCGCATCCCCGGCCGGTTATTCCCCCGCCATGGTGAGCCACGGACGGCCGGGCAAGCCCTCCCGGGCGGCGGTCAAGGAGTTCGAGCACCAGGTCAAGCACCCAGACCAAGCACCTCGCGGCGATCAGCCAGTCGCCGACCACCGTGCCTGGCCCGCACATGTGGGACCCAGCGCTGAACGGCGGCAAGGGCGGCCCGAACCCGAATGCCAGCTCGGTGACCGTGTCGGAGACCAGCAGCCTGGTCGACCAGCAGATTCAGGTGTCGTGGACGAACTTCACCCCGAGCAGCGCGCTCATCTACAACGCCTCGAACACCTACTACCCGGTGATGCTGGCCGAGTGTGACAGCGCCAGCCCGGCCAGCCCCGCGGACTGCTACGCCGCCGAGGCCGGCGGTGTCTCGTCGGTGTCCGGCCCGGATGGCCCCGACAACACCGCCTATGGCACGACCGGGCCGGACGGTACCGGCCTGGCCGACATCCACATCCTGACCGGGGTGGACAACCCGTTCCTCGGCTGTGCCAAAAGCCACGCATGCTCACTGGTGATCGTGCCCGCGCAGGGCGGCAACATCGCGAAAACCCCGGCCGACTGCGCCGACCACAGCACCGACGCCGGCTTCGGCGGCACCGCCCTGGGCAACATCGACTTCGGCAGCAGCCCCAACGACTACCTGTGCTCGTGGGCGCAGCGGATCGTGGTCCCGCTTAACTTCGCGCCGTCGGCAAAGGACTGCCCGCTGCGGAACGCCTTGTTCAACGTCGCTGGCTCCCCCATGCTGGACCGGGCCATGGAGTCCTGGACCACGGCGCTATGCCTGGGATCGCGCGGGTTCTTTGTCAACTACACCCCGTCGGTCGCCGAGCCCCAGGCGCTCCAGGAACTCCCGTCGGGGGCAACGGATGTGGCCCTGACCACCCGCACCGCCGACGCCCAGGGGATCAGCCTGGGGACGAAGCATTACCTGTACGCTCCGGTGGGTGTGTCGGCGGTCTCGGTCGCCTACTGGTTCGACAACCCGCTCACCGGGCTGCCGCAGAGCGGCGTCGAACTCGACCAGCGGCTGCTGCTCAAGCTGCTCACCCAGTCCTACGCCTTCGAGAACGACGGCTGCCCGATCAACCCGCCACCGCCGATCGGCTGCGATAACGGAGTGGACCACAACCCGGACAACCTGTTCGTCGACCCGGAGTTCACCCAGCTCAACCCGAACATCCTGGAGCCGGTCAACGGCCCCATCGAGATCCCCACCGTCATGTCCGGCCAGACCGACATGACCTATGCCGTCACCAACTGGATCGCCGCCAACAAGGACGCCGCCGGCTTCCTGGCGGGCCAGTTCGACCCGTGGGGCATGCACCTGAACACCAACTACACCAAGCTGGCGTACCCCTACAACGACTTCGTCGGGCAGGACAACTACCCGATCATCGCGCAGGAGTACAACCCGGTGTTCCCGCTCACCACGGTCGCAAGCGACATGGTGAACAACTGGCCGCCCGGGTTCTCGATCACCAAGGACCAGTCGGGCAACTTCGACAGGCTGCCGGCCCAGCCGGTCGGGCAGCGTGCGCTCATCACGCTCCTCGACCAGGCCGACTCGGCCGCGTACCTGTTCCCCAGCGCCGCGATCCCCAACGCCACCGGGACCTACACCGAGCCCACCACCAGCGCCATGGAGGCGGCACTGCAGGGGATGACCAACGCCGGGGACGGTACCCAGCAGCCGAACCTGGCGAGCACCAACAAGGCCGCCTACCCGCTCACCATGGTGATCTACGCGGTGGTTCCGACCAGCGGGACCTCCCACGCCAAGGCGGTCGGGATCGCCAAGTTCCTCGACTATGCCGCCGGCCTGGGCCAGCATCCGGGCGTGCAGCCAGGGCAGCTTCCGCCCGGTTACGCCCCGCTGCCGGCCAGCCTGGCGGCGCAGACCCGCAAGGACGCAATCGCGGTGCTGAACCAGACCGGCGCCAGCCCCGCCCAAGACCACCAACCCGGGCACGGGCTCGGGCACGGGCTCCACCTCGGGGTCGTCGTCATCCACCGGGAAATCGGGATCGGTGGGCCTGCCCACGGTCGGCCCGTCGGCCGCCGCCATCCCGGGAATCTCCCTGGTCAGCGACGAGCACGCGCAGCCGGCGCCGTTCACCCGGTACATCTTCCCCGCGCTGCTGATCCTGGGTGGGCTGGCGGCCCTGGCCGGCTCGTCCTCCCTCATCGGAGCCTCGCCCGTCCCCCTGTCCACCCGGGTGCGCCGGATCGGCGAGGGCACGGCGGCGTGGGGCCGTACCACGCGCAGCCGCCTTGGATTGAGAAGGAGCAAGTGATGCCGAAGCTTCTGGCCCGGGCCCGCACCGCCGCCACGGCAGCGGCCGCGGTGGCGCTCGCCTCGCTGGGGCTCGTCGCCGCGCCGGCGCCCGCGGGCGCGACCAACTGGACGCCCATCAGCGGGTCCGGCTCCTCGTGGGCCTCGATCGCCATCGACCAGTGGTCCCAGGACGTCCGGCCCAGCGGCATCGTGGTCAACTACAACCCGGACGGCTCCGCGGCCGGGCGCGGGGACTACATGGCCAACCAGGACGACTTCGCCGGCTCCGACCCGCCGTTCCGCAACGGCCAGGACCAGCTTGGCGGAACCGGCGCCGAGCACCCGTCCCAGGGGTACTCCTACATCCCGGACACCGCCGGCGGCACCGCGTTCATCTACCACATCGAGCAGAACGGCCACCTGATCACGAACCTCCGGCTGACCCCGAAGCTCATCTTCGACATCTTCACCGGGGCGATCAAAAACTGGGACGACCCGCGGATCGCGTCGGTCTACGGCGGCAAGCTGCCGAACCTGCCGATCACCCCGGTGATCCGGTCCGACGGCTCGGGCGCCACCTACTTCCTGACCCTGTATTTCGCCACCGAGTTCGCGTCACAGTGGAACGCGTTCTGCGCGCAGGTGCACCCGGGCATCCACGACCCGTGCGGGCAGACGGAGTTCTATCCGTCCTTCGGCGACGCCAAGGCGGAAAACGGCTCCAACAACGTCATGGCCTATATCACCTCGACGTTCGGCGACGGCTCCATCGGCTACGACGAGTACGCGTACGCGCTGAACTCGCACTACCCCGTCGTCCAGCTGGAGAACCCGGCCGGTTACTTCGTCGGCCCCACCGCCTCCAACGTGGCCGTGGCGCTCACCAAGGCGATCATCAACCCGAACGTGAGCAGCCCGGACTACCTGCAGCAGGACCTGCACAAGCTCTACACCTTCACCGACCCCAGGAACTACCCGCTGTCCAGTTACAGCTACCTGATCGTGCCGCGCGAGGGCACCCAGCTCCCGACCAACTTCACCAACGCGAAGGGCGCGACGCTCAGCACCTGGATCAACTTCATGCTCTGCGGCGGCCAGCAACATCTCGACGGGCTCGGCTACTCCCCGCTGCCGAAGAACCTGGTCCAGGGCGGGCTGACACAGAACGGCAAGATTCCCGGCCATGTGAAGGTCCCGTCGATCAACCAGCTCAGCAGCTGCAACAACCCCACCATGCAGAACGGCCAGAACATCCTGCTCAAGGACGCTCCGCAGCCGACGGCGTGCCAGTTCCACACTGCGCCGCTGAACTGCACGGTGAAGAACGGCAAGGCGGTAGCCACCGGGGCGAGTGCCGGCTCGTCCGGCCCGAAGGCCAATGCCGTCGGCCTCGGCCGGCGGCCGGCACGGGCACGGGCACCGGCACCGGGACGGGCACCACCACGAGCGCCACGGGACCAGTCAACGGGGTGGTGGTGAACTTGTCCGCGGACCATACCAACGAGGCCGCGCTGGGCGCGCTCACCGCGCTCGGCATCCTCGTGGCCGTGGCCATCCCGCCGGTCCTGGCCGCCTGGCTGCGCCGCCGCCGCGGGCAGGCACATGGCTGACACCGTCCTGGCCGGGCCCGGTGCGGCCGCCTTCCCCGAGGCCGGGGCGGCGGCCGCACCGGGCACGCCGCCGGAGCCGGGCGCCCCGGCCCCGGCACCGGCACCGCCCGAGGGCCCCGCCGAACCCGGCGCTGCAGGCGGCGGGGGTGGCCCTGCTGCTGCTCGCTCTCATCGCGCTGGGGTTCATCGTTTACCTGTACGGCCTGTCCGGGGTGCAGGAAGCCAGGTCCCAGGTGGTCCTCTACCAGCGGCTGCAAACGGAGCTGGCAGAGATTGGCGGCATCGCCGCCCCGCTGGGCCCGACCGCGGCGGGGTCGCCGATAGCGATCCTCGACATCCCGAGCATCGGGATCCACGACATGGTGGTGGTGGAGGGGACCAGCCCGGAAAACCTGACCCTCGGCCCCGGGCACCGGCGCGACACTCCGTACCCCGGGCAGGCCGGGGTGAGCCAGATCTTCGGCCGCCGCGCCACCTTCGGCGGCCCGTTCGCCCACCTCGCCGATCTGCGGCCGGGCGCCTTCATCGAGACCATCACCGGCCAGGGGGAAGCTACCTACACGGTTGCGGCCGTCGGCAACAGCAAGGTACGCATCGAGGATCCGGCGCCGAACAAGCTCCTGCTGTTCACCGCCTCCTCGCCGGTCGTCCCGAGCTACTACGTTGAGGTCGACGCGCGCTTGACCACCGCCCCGCGGCCCACCCCCGGCGTGGTGCACGTGATCAACGCGTCGGAACTGGTAATGGCCAGCGACGGCGGGGCGCTCGTGCTCACCTGGACCTGGGCCCTGGCGCTCGTCCTGGTCTCCGTGGTAGGCACTTTGGCCGCCATCCGGTGGTCGCCGTGGGCGGCCTACCTGGCGGTCACGCCGGTCGCGCTCGCGGTGCTGTGGGCCCTGTACCAGAGCCTGGCGATGCTGCTGCCCAACCTGTACTAGATGCCATCGTGACCACCAACGCCGAGCCGGGCGACACCGGCACAGGGAGCGGAGCCGAACGCATGAGCGAGACCGCGGCCGGGAACACCGGCAGCTCCGGGGACACCGGCCCGGGGGACGACCGGTACGAGCCGCCCGGCTACCCCCCCGCTGCCGAGGGGAACGGCCAGGGTTACCCGGGCCATCCGAGCGATGCGGCGCCGGCCGGGCTGGACATCATGTCGCCCCGCGCGGCCGAGACGTCCGTGCTCGAATACGGGCGGCCCGGTGACCCGCTGCTGGTGCCGCGGCACCTGGTGGGCCTGGACGCGCGCAACGTCTCCGCCTGGTTCGGCACCCACAAGGTGCTGGAGCGGGTGTCGCTGATCATGGAGCCGGGCACGGTGACCGCGCTGATCGGCCCGTCCGGCTGCGGCAAGTCCACCTTTCTGCGCATCCTCAACCGGATGCACGAGATGGTCACCGGTGCCAGCCTGGGCGGTGAGGTGCTGCTGGGCGACAAGGACATCTACGAGCAGGGCACCCGGCCGACCGATGTGCGGCGGCGTATCGGCATGGTGTTCCAGAAGCCGAACCCGTTCCCGGCCATGTCCATCTACGACAACGTGGCCAGCGGCCTGAAGCTGGCCGGGATCAAGGTGGCCAACAAGGACGCGGTGGTCGAGGTCAGCCTGCGCCGGGCCGGGCTGTGGAACGAGGTCCAGCGCCGGCTGCGCTCGCCCGGCGGGGCCCTGTCCGGCGGCCAGCAGCAGCGGCTGTGCATCGCCCGCGCCCTGGCCGTCTCGCCCGACGTCCTGCTGATGGACGAGCCCTGCTCGGCACTCGACCCGACCTCCACCAACCGGATCGAGGAGACCATCGCCGAGCTGGAGAACCAGGTGACGATCGTGATCGTCACCCACAACATGCAGCAGGCGCAGCGGGTGTCGCGCAACTGCGCGTTCTTCCTCGCCGCGCACGAGACGCCCGGGCACATCGTGGAGTCGGGGCCGACGGAGCAGGTGTTCGGCTCCCCCAAGGACCCCCGGACGTCCGACTACGTCAACGGCCGCTTCGGCTGAGCCACGGCACGGGCAGGATCAGGGCAGGTCACCGCCGCCCAAGGGGGGTCTGGTGCGGCTGCCCCGGCGGGCCTAGGTTGGGCATCAGACGCAACTGGCGTCCCGGGAGGAGTCCGTTAATGGCGAACATCACCGTCACAGTTGACGGGGTCAGGTACACCGACGATGTGGAGCCCCGCCTGCTGTTGGTCCACTACCTGCGGGAACGCGTCGGGAAGACCGGTACGCCCGTCGGGTGCGACACGTCCAACTGCGGCGCATGCACGGTCCACATGAACGGCGTATCGGTCAAAAGCTGCGCTGTCCTCGCGGTACAGGCCGACGGGGCGGAAATCACCACGATCGAGGGCATGGCGAACGGGGAGTGGCACCCGCTGCAGCAGGCGTTCCACGCCGAGCACGCGCTGCAGTGCGGCTACTGCACGCCGGGGATGATCATGGCCGCGGCCGACCTGCTGCGCACCAACCCCCGTCCCAGCGACCAGGAGATCCGGGAGGGGCTTGAGGGCAACCTCTGCCGGTGCACCGGATACGAGAACATCGTCCGCGCCGTCCGGCGCGCGGCGGAGGCGGGAGCCACCTCATGACCGCGGATACCCAGGCACCCCAGTCCGAACTCGGCAGGGCCCGTCCCCGCAAGGAGGACGCCCGGCTGGTCACCGGGCAGACGAACTGGACCGACAACATCGTCCTGCCCGGCATGCTGCACATGGCCTTCGCGCGCAGCCCGATGGCGCACGCGCGGATCACCTCGGTGGACCTGTCCGCCGCGCGGGCCATGCCCGGCGTCATCGCCGCCTTCTCCGGCGCGGACTTCGCCGCCGAGCAGGGCAGCCTGCCGTGTGCCTGGCCGGTCACCGAGGACATCGTGATCCCGGCGCACCCGCCGATGGCCACCGAGGAGGTCCGCTACCCCGGCGAGGCGGTCGCGGTCGTGGTGGCCAGGGACCGGTACGCGGCGGCGGACGCGGCGGCCGCCGTGGACGTCAGCTACGAGCCGCTGCCCCCGGTGCTCGACATCCGCACCGCCCTGGACGAGGGCTCGCCGAAGGTGCACGCGGAGGGCAACAAGAGCTTCGAGTGGCCCTTCGCCCAGGGCGACATGGACGCGGCCTTCCGTGACGCGCCCGTGGTGATCGAGCGCACCTACCGCCAGCAGCGGCTGATCCCCAGCGCGATGGAGCCGCGCGCGGTGGTGGCGTCGTGCGTGGGCGGGGAGTTCACGCTCTGGTCGGCCACCCAGATCCCGCACATCCTGCGGGTCATGCTGGCCCTGGTGACCGGGATCGGCGAGCAGAACATCCGGGTGATCGCCCCGGACGTCGGCGGCGGGTTCGGCTCCAAGCTGCAGGTCACCGCGGAAGAGGTGCTCGCGCTGCTGGTCACCCGCAAGCTCGGGCGGCCGGTCAAGTGGACCGAGTCGCGCAGCGAGGGCAACCTGACCGTGCACCACGGCCGGGACCAGTGGCAGCGGATCCGGATCGCGGCGGACGCCGACGGGCGGCTCCGCGGCCTGGACGTGGACCTGCTCGCCGACATGGGCGCCTACCTGATGCTGGTCACGCCCGGCGTCCCGCTGCTCGGCGCGTTCATGTACCCGGCCATCTACAAGATGGACGCGTACTCGTTCAAGTGCACCGGCGTGTTCACCACGAAGATGCCCACCGACGCCTACCGCGGCGCCGGGCGGCCCGAGGCCACCTTCGCGATCGAGCGGATCATGGACGAGCTCGCGGCCGAGCTGGGCGTGGACCCGCTGGAGATACGCGAGCGGAACTGGATCAAGCACGAGGAGTTCCCGTACACCACGATCGCCACGCTGCAGTACGACTCGGGCAACTACGAGGCCGCCACGGCCAGGGCCAAGGAACTGTTCGGCTACGACGCGCTCCGCCAGGAGCAGGCCGAGCGGAACCTGGACAACGACCCGGTCCGGCTCGGCATCGGGGTGTCCACCTTCACCGAGATGTGCGGGCTGGCCCCGTCCCGGGTGCTCGGCTCGCTGGCCTACGGCGCGGGCGGCTGGGAGCAAGCCTCGATCCGGATGCTGCCCACCGGCAAGGTCGAGGTGGTCACCGGGTCCAGCGCCCACGGCCAGGGCCACGAGACGGCGTGGAGCCAGATCGTGGCCGACCAGCTCGGCGTGCCGTTCGAGGACGTCCGGGTGCTGCACGGTGACACCCAGATCTCGCCCAAGGGCATGGACACCTACGGGTCGCGCTCGCTGGCCGTGGGCGGCATGGCCCTGGTCGGCGCCTGCGACAAGGTGGTCGCGAAGGCCAAGCGGATTACCGCGCACATGCTGGAAGCCAGCGAGAACGACATCGAGTTCGTCAACGGCCGGCTCCAGGTACGTGGCGACCCGGAGAAGGGCCATACCATCCAGGAGGTCGCGCTGGCCACGTTCTTGGCGCACGACCTGCCCGACGGCATGGAGCCCTCGCTGGACTCCGACGCCACCTACGACCCGGACAACTTCTCCTTCCCGCACGGCACCCACCTGTGCGCGGTGGAGGTGGACACCGAGACCGGCATGG
This sequence comes from uncultured Actinomycetes bacterium, assembly GCA_963795785.1. Lineage (GTDB taxonomy): Bacteria > Actinomycetota > Actinomycetes > Streptosporangiales > Streptosporangiaceae > DASXKD01. Next base: position 11,384 of record CAWCKG010000023.1, on the reverse strand, counting down.
TGACGATCCGCTCCTACGTGGCCGTGGACGACATCGGCAAGGTGGTCAACCCGCTGATCGTGGAGGGCCAGGTGCACGGCGGGCTGGCCCAGGGCATCGCCCAGGCGCTGTACGAGGAGGCGGTGTACGACGACGACGGCAACCTGCTGACCACCACGCTGGCGGACTACCTGGTGCCGTCCGCGGCCGACCTGCCGTCCTTCGTGACCGACCGGACCGAATCACCCGGCGGACAACCGGCTGGGCGTCAAGGGCGTCGGCGAGGCGGGCACGATCGCCTCCACGCCCGCGGTCGTCAACGCGATCGTCGACGCGCTGCGCCCGTTCGGCATCAGGGACATCACGATGCCGTGCACCCCGGAGCGGGTCTGGCGGGCCATACGCAGCGCGCGGGAGAACGGAGGAGCGGCATGATCCCGGCCAAGTTCGACTATGTCAGGCCCTCCTCGGTGGGCGACGCGGTCCGCGCGCTGGACGAGGGCGGCGAGGACGCCAAGGTGATCGCGGGCGGGCAGAGCCTGCTCCCGCTGCTGCGGCTGCGGCTGGCCTACCCGGAACTGCTGGTGGACCTCGGCGGCCTGGGCCTGTCCGGCGTCAGCGACGAGGGCGACACGCTGCTGATCGGCGCGCTCACCACGCACGACGCGGTGATGCACGACCCGCTCATCACCGCGCACTGCGGGCTGCTGGCGGAGGCGACGGGCACGGTGGCCGACCCGGCCGTCCGGCACCGCGGCACCCTCGGCGGCTCGCTGGCGCACGCGGATCCCGCCGCTGACCTGCCCGCGGTCGTCGTGGCCCTGGACGCGACCATGATCGCGCACGGCCCGGGCGGGGAGCGGGCGATCGGGGCGGGCGAGTTCTTCACCGACTACCTGACCACGACCCTGGCCGCCAGCGAGATCCTGACCGGGATCCGGGTGCCCAAGCTGGGGCCCGGGTGGGGCTATCGTTACGAGAAGTTCCACCGGACCGCCCAAGCGTGGGCGATCGTGGGGGTCGCCGCGCTCGCGCGGCGCGCCAACGGGCACGTCGCCGAGGCAAGGATCGGGATGGCCAACATGGGCCCGGTCCCGGTCCGGGCCCGGGCGGCCGAGGCCGCGGCGGCAGGCGCCGAGGCAAGCCGGGATGCCCTGCGGTCGGCCGCGGAACACGCGGACGAGGGAACCAGCCCGCCGGCAGACCTGCACGGCGCGGCAGACTACCGGCGCCACCTGGCGCGGGTACTGACCGCCAGAGCCCTGGCGGTGGCGTCAGGAGCCTGAACTATGGAACTGGAGCACTCGTTCATCATCCCGGTGCCGCCGGAGCAGGCATGGCAGGTGCTGCTTGATGTCGAGCAGATCGCGCCGTGCATGCCCGGTGCCACCGTCGACTCCGTCGACGGCGACGAGATCAAGGGCCGGATCAAGGTCAAGGTCGGCCCGGTGGCGATGACCTACGCCGGCACGGCCAGCTTCATCGAGCGCGACGATCAGGCGCACGATGATCACGCTGGAGGCGTCGGGGAAGGAGACGCGCGGCGCGGGCACCGCTTCGGCGACGGTCCGCTCGTCTCTTGCGGACGAGGGCGGCCAGACCAAGGTGGTCGTGCACACGACCATGAACGTCACCGGCCGGCCTGCCCAGTTCGGCCGTGGCGTCATGGCCGAGGTGAGCGGCCGGATCATCGAGAGGTTCGCCACCAACCTGGCCGCGCTGCTGGCCGGCGGGGCGCCCGCGGCCAGCGTGGCCGCCAGCAACGGCTCGGGGCCGGAGGCGTCAGCCGCCGGCCGCCGGGGCCGCCCCGGCCGCCGCGGAATCGGCGGACGGCGCCTCGGGCCAGGCGACGATCGAGGAACTCCAGCTCCCCGTGCGCGCCTACAACAGCCTGCGCCGCGTGGGCATCCACACGGTGGACGACCTGTCCGCCCGCACCGAGGCCGACCTGCTCGCCATCGAGAATCTCGGCCCGCAGTCGGTGCGGGAGATCAAGGAGCGGCTGGCCGGCCTCGGCCGCCACCTCGCGGAGCAGGAGGCGGACAGCGCCCCGGCCGGGACCGCGGCAGGCACCGCCGGGCCGGACGGCGCCGCGGCCAATGGCGACCGCGCCGGGAGCCGCGACGCGGACCAGCCGGGCACACCAGGCCCTGCCCCGGCGGCGCCGCCGCGGGCCGCCAGGCCGCCCGACGAGGACGCCATCGACCTGCTCAGCGTGGCCGGCTTCCCGGTGCTGAAGCGGGCCCTGCCGGTGCTCGGCGCGGTGGCCGTGCTGCTGCTGGTCATCCTGGGCATCCGGCGCGCCAGCCGGCGCGGCTGCCAGCGCCGCTGACCAGCGCGGCTGACCGGCGCGCCCGACCGCCACGGACCGGCGCCGCCCGTGGCGACGGCGGAAGCTTTCTCGGCCGGCTGCCGATGTAACGGATCGGGCGTCCCGGGCGTTTGGACGCTCGGAGGAGGAGGGGGGCGGCTCAGCCCGTGCCAAGGCTGCGGCGGCGCCGGCCCGTGGGCGCGCGACGGGCCGGTGCCGGTGCGGCCAGCCCCGGAGTGGCACGGGCCTGGCCGCCCGCAGTCCGCACGGCCCCGCACGACGGACCTAGGGTGGAGCGGTGACCAGCAGCTTTTCCGCCGACCGGTCGGTTGCGCTCCGGTGCGACGCCACCGATCCGCTGGCCGGTTTCCGGGAGCGGTTCGTCCTTGAGGATCCGTCGCTGATCTACCTGGACGGCAACTCGCTCGGCATGCTGCCGCTCACCACGGCCGACCGGGTCGCCGACGTGCTGCGGCGCGAGTGGGGCGCCGGGCTGGTCCGGTCCTGGAGTCACTGGATCGGCCTGCCCGGCCGGGCCGGGGACCTGCTCGGGAGCTACCTGCTGGGCGCTGCGCCGGGGCAGGTGGCCGTCTGTGATTCCACCACGGTCAACCTGTACAAGCTGGCCCGCGCCGCGCTGAGCGCCCGCCCCGGCCGGAGCGTCATCGTGACCGATGACGACAATTTCCCGACAGATCGTTACGTGCTGGCCGGGATCGCCGCCGAGCGCGGCGCGCAGCTGCGCCTCATCCACACCGACCTGGACAGCGGCGTGACCGCGGACGCGGTGCGCGCCGCCGTCGACTCCGCGACCGCGCTGGTCAGCCTCTCCCACGTGGCCTACCGCAGCGGCGCGCTCGCGGACATGGCGGAGATCACCGGCATCGTGCACGACGTGGGCGCGCTGACGCTGTGGGACCTGTGCCACTCGGCCGGCTCGGTGCCGGTGGAGCTTGATGACAGCGGCGCCGACCTCGCCGTCGGCTGCACATACAAGTATCTGAACGCCGGCCCGGGCGCACCCGCCTTCCTGTACGTGAGCAGGCGCCTGCAGACCGCACTGCGGCAGCCCATCCAGGGCTGGTTCGGCCAGCGCGCCCAGTTCGAGATGGGGCCGGCCTACGATCCGGTGCCGGGGATCGGCAGGTTCCTGACCGGCACCCCGGACATCGCCGGGACCGCGGCCGTGGAGGAGGGGGCCCGGCTGCTGGCCGAGGCGGGCATCGGCCGGCTGCGGGAGAAGGGCATCCGGCTCACCGAGTACCTGATCGCGCTCGCCGATGCCTGGCTCGCCCCGCTCGGCTGCGCGGTCGCGTCGCCGCGCGACCCGGCCCGCCGGGGCTCCCACGTCTGCCTGCGCCACCCGGAGGCGTGGCGGATCGGCCAGGCCCTCATCCACGCGGGGGTCATCGGCGACTACCGGGCACCGGACCGGCTGCGGCTCGGCCTCGTTCCCATCACCACCCGGTACGCCGACGTCTGGGATGCCATGGACGCCACCCGCCGGATCCTCACCAACCGCGAATACGAGGACTTCCCCGCCGAGCCCGCCCAGGTGACCTGACCGGCCGGCCTCAGGCCGCGAGCTCGGACTTGCGCGGGCGGCCCCGCGCCCGCTTGGTGGGCACGATGGCCCCGCGCAGCAGCAACTCCCCGCCCCACACGCCCCACGGCTCGCCACGGTCCAGGGCTTCGGCCAGGCACGCGGCCCGCACCGGGCAGCCGGCGCACAGTTCCTTGGCCCGCGCCACGTCCTGCGGTGATTCGGCGAAGAACAGGTCCGGGCTGGTGCCGCAGGCCAGCCCGCCGCCCGCAGCCAGGGACAGCCAGGTTCCGATGACCGCCACGATGGCCGCCTCAGGCCCAGCGAGGCGCGCCCGGCCGGCGGACATGGCCGCGGCCAGCCAGCACCGGCCCAGGACCGCGCCGGGCGCGGCGGGCCTCGCTGGCCCGCCGCGCCGCGGCGGCCTGCTCCCGCAGGTCCCTGGCGCGCTCCGCGGCCAGGTTCTGCGCGATATACGGGTACATGGTTGCCTCCTCGTGCCGGGCAAGGGGTTCCGCCCGGCACTATCGAGACTCGCTCTAAGGCAGGCACCCCCGCATCGGCCATCCGCCTTATCTCCGGCCCGGCCTGAGCCTTAGGACCGCAGCACCTAATCGCCGGTGGCAGAGGGTGACCCCGGCGCGGAGTTCTGTCCGCGACGGGGTCAGCCTCTGGCACCCCTCCCCGGGGTGGGGCGCGTAAGGCGAAGCGCCCAGCCGCCTACTCCCACTCGATGGTGCCGGGGGGCTTGCTGGTCACGTCCAGGACCACCCGGTTGATCTCGGGCACCTCGCCGGTGATCCGGGTCGCGATCGTGGTGAGCACCGAATCCGGCAGCCGCGCCCAGTCGGCGGTCATGGCGTCCTCGCTGGTCACCGGGCGGAGCACCACGGGGTGCCCGTAACTGCGCCCGTCACCCTGGACACCGACCGAGTACACGTCGGCGAGCAGCACCACCGGGCACTGCCAGATCTGTGCATCCAGCCCGGCCGCCGACAGCTCGCGCACGGACGATCGCGTCCGCCGCCCGCAGGATCCGCAGCCGCTCCGGCGTCACCTCGCCGACGATGCGGATCGCCAGGCCGGGGCCGGGGAAGGGCTGGCGGCCCACGATCGCCGGCGGCAGCCCCAGTTCCGCGCCGGCCCGGCGCACCTCGTCCTTGAACAGGTCGCGCAGCGGCTCGACCAGCTCGAAACCCAGGTCCGCGGGCAGGCCGCCGACGTTGTGGTGGGACTTGATGCTGGCCGCGCCGCTCCCGCCGCCGGACTCGACCACGTCCGGGTACAGGGTTCCCTGGACCAGGAACTGCACGGTCTCCCCGTGCGCCCCGGCCCGCGCGGTGATCTGCGCGGTGGCGCGCTCGAAGGCGCGGATGAACTCGCGCCCGATGATCTTGCGCTTCTCCTCGGGATCGGCCACGCCGGCCAGCGCGGCCAGGAACTCCCCGGCGGCGTCCTCGACATGCAGGTCCACTCCGGTCGCGGCGACGAAGTCCTGCTCCACCTGCTCGGCCTCGCCCTGGCGCAGCAGCCCGTGATCGACGAATACGCAGGTGAGCCTGCTGCCGATGGCCCGGTGCACCAGCGCCGCGGCGACCGCCGAGTCCACCCCGCCGGACAGCCCGCAGATGGCCCGTGCGCCGCCGACCTGGTCGCGGACCCGCGCGACCTGCTCGCCGATGATGGACCGCATCGTCCACTCCCGGCGGCAGCCCGCGGCGTCCAGGAACCGCCGCAGCACCGCCATGCCGTGTTCGGTGTGCATGACCTCGGGGTGGAACTGCACCCCGTACAGCCCGCGGCCGCGGTCCTCCATGGCCGCCACCGCGGTGACGGCCGTGCCCGCCGTCACGGTGAAGCCGGGCGGCGCCGCCACGGCGCAGTCCCCGTGCGACATCCACACCTGCTGCGGGCTCGGCAGCCCGGTGAGCAGCGTCGCGGCGGCACCCGGCGGCGCGTGCAGGTCGAGCCGCGTCGCGCCGTACTCACCGATCCCGGTCCTGGCCACCGCGCCGCCGAGGCCGGACACCATGAGCTGGAACCCGTAGCAGATCCCCAGGATGGGCACCCCTGACTCGAGCAGGCCGGGCGGAACCGGCGGCGCGCCCGGCGCGTAGACCGACGCGGGGCCGCCGGACAGGATGATCGCCTTGGGCTGGCGGGCCAGGATCTGCGCCGTGGGCATGCTGGCCGGCACGATCTCGGAATGCACCTGGCATTCCCTGACTCGCCGCGCGATGAGCTGTGCGTACTGCGCGCCGAAGTCGACAACCAGGACCGTGTCGTGGTCAGGCACAGGATGCACGATGCCGCCTTCCGCGCGCCCGCCGCACGTCGCCCTTGGCCGAATCTGGCCAGGCGGGCCAGGTCAGCGCCAGTCTACGAATGCTGCTCATGCGCTTGCGGGGTGGCGAGCCCCGTGTCGGCGGCGGCACCGGGCCCGGGGCCGTCCCCCGGCACCGGTGCCGCGGGCCCGACCCGCACCCGGGCGATGCGGCGGCCGTCCATCTCGGTCACGGTCAGCCGGTGGCTATCGGCCTCGACGGCGTCCCCGACGACCGGCAACTGCCCGAGGATCGCGAGCACGTAGCCGGCCACCGTCTCGTACGGGCCCTCCGGCAGGGCCACCCCGGTCTGTTCCGCGAACTCGTCCAGGTTCAGCAGCCCGTCCACCTCGACCTGGCCGCCCGCCAGCTTGCGCGGGCTCTCCTCCACGTCGTACTCGTCCCTGATGTCCCCGATCAGCTCCTCGACCAGGTCTTCCAGGGTCACGATGCCCGCGGTGCCGCCGTACTCGTCCACCACGATCGCCAGGTGGGCGCGGTCGCGGCGCATCTCCGACAGGGCGGGCAGCACCCGCTTGCTGATCGGCAGCCGCTCCACCGGCCGGCACACCTCGCCGACCACGAGGGCCTTGCCCGCCAGGCCGGGGTCGAGCAGGTCGCGCAGGTGCACGAAGCCGATCACGTCGTCGTAGGACTCCTGGTACACCGGGAACCGGGAATGTGACGCCTTCGAAGCGGTCTCGGCGGCCCTGGCCAGTGGGGTGTCGGCCGCGATGAACTCCACCTCGGTGCGCGGCAGCAGCACCTCGCGCAGCTGCCGTTTGCCCGCGTCGAACACGTCGGCCACGATGCGCCGTTCATCCGCGGACAGCGCCTGGTGCCCGGCGACCAGGTCCTGCAGTTCCTCCGCGGTCATCACCTCGCGGCCGGCCGACGGGTCGCCGCCGAGCAGCCGCACCACCACGTTGGTGGACATGGACAAGAGCCAGACCAGCGGCCTGGCCAGCACGGAGATCCGGTCCAGGAGCGGCGCCGCGATCAGCGCGACCGACTCCGGCCGCTGCAGCGCCAGCCGCTTCGGCGCGAGTTCCTGCAGCACCAGGCTGAAGAACGAGATGGCCACCGTCACGGTGATCAGCGAAAGCACCGACGCCCAGCCGGAGCTGACGTTGTCCGCGATCAGGGCGGACCGCATGGCGGCGGCCAGCGTGGCCGCGCCGAACGCGCCGGACAGCAGCGTGGCCACGGTCACGCCGATCTGGACCGCGGACAGGAACCGGTTGGGGTCCTGGGCGAGCTTCGCGGCCCGCTGGCCCCGCTTGCCCCGCTGCGCCAGCGCGTGGACCTGCCCCTCACGCAGCGAGACAAGGGCCATCTCCGCGCCGGAGAAGAACCCGCCGACGAGCAGAATGACCAGAACGATGATGACGTCCCAGCCGACCTGGTTCACGGCCTGATCCCTGACCTCCGCAGTTCACCTGACCGGCGGCGCACGGTCAGCCCCCGGGTCGCTGCCCGGCCGCAGGCGTAAACCCCGCCGGCGCCGCCCCGGCACGGGGGCGTGTGCCCAGTTTAAGCAGTACGGCCGCGAGACGGGGGGCCGCGCGGCGCCGGGGCCCGGCCAGGCGACCGGTGCGTCTGCCCGGGCGTGCAACCGGCCGCGCCACCGCGGCCGCGCCGGGCCTGAGGCGGGCCGTGCCCCGGGCGGCATGGCGCGGGGGCGCTCCCCCGGGCTAGCTAACGTATGTGTCCCGTGGGAGCAGATCTGTTCTGGAAGGACAGCGCCAGGCTGGCGGACGGGCGGGAGATCATCTACTTCGACGAGTCCCCGGGGCTCGGCCGCGCCAGGCGGCGGACCGGCGGCCCCTGGGCCACCGGCGACCGCCCCGGCGGGCGGCGCGGCCGGAGATCCGGCCCCGTCCGGGCTCCGCTGGGACGCCCTGGCCGGGGAATGGGTGATCATCGCCGCGCAGCGCCAGGACCGGACGTTCCTGCCGCCGCCCGAGGAATGCCCGCTCGACCCGTCGCGGGAGGGCAGGCTGACCGAGATCCCCGCGGACGACTACGACGTGGTGGTCTTCGAGAACCGGTTCCCCTCGCTGCGGGGCGCCCGGCGGCCCGGCGGGCGGCGGCGGATGCGCGCCAGCCGCCGCCGGGCGGGCCGCTGGAGACCGCGGGGGTGCCGGGCCGGCCGGCCACCGGCCGCTGCGAGGTCGTCTGCTTCACCGCCGACCACGACGCCTCGTTCGCGAGCCTGTCCCCCCGGCGGGTCCGCACGGTCCTGGAGGCGTGGGCGGACCGCACCGCGGTGCTGTCCGAGATGCCGGGAATCGAGCAGGTCTACTGCTTCGAGAACCGGGGCGAGGAGATCGGCGTCACGCTCAGCCATCCGCACGGCCAGATCTACGGCTACCCCTTCGTGACCCCGCGCACCGAGCGCATGCTCCGCCAGGCGAGGGCCCACGCCGCGGCCGGCCGGGCAACCTGTTCGACGAACTGGTCACGGGCGAGCTGGCGGCGGGCACCCGGATCGTCAGCCGCAACGAGCACTGGACCGCGTTCGTGCCCGCGGCCGCCCGCTGGCCGTATGAGGTGCTGCTGTTCCCGGCACGGCGCGTGGCCAGCATCCCGGATCTCAGCCGGCCGCCCGCGAGGCGTTCTGCGATATCTATCTGGACCTGCTGCGGCGCTTCGACGCGCTGTTCGGCATGCCGCTGCCGTACGTCGCGGCCTGGCATCAGGCGCCGGCCGGCGACGGGTTCGCCTGCCGCGAGTTCGGGCTGCATTTGCAGGTCTTCTCCATCCGGCGGGCGCCGGGCAAGCTGAAGTACCTCGCGGGCACCGAGTCAGGCATGGGAGTCTGGATCAACGACATCACACCCGAAGAGGCAGCCCACGAGCTCCGGGAGGCCCGATGAGGCTGCTGGTCACCGGCGGTGCCGGCTATATCGGCAGCGTGGTCGCTGCCCTGCTCGCCGCGCCGGGCACGAGGTCGTCGTGATCGACGACCTGTCCACCGGCCACGCGGACGCCGTGCCCGCCGCTGCGGTCTTCGTCAAGGGGTCCGTCCGGGACCACGCGCAGGCGGTGTTGGCCGCCGGGGCTGACGCTGTCTTCCACTTCGCGGCCAAGTCGCTGGTGGCCGAGTCGGTGGCCAGGCCGTCGCTGTACTGGGAGCACAACCTCGGGGGGACGCTCGCCCTGCTCGAGGCCATGCGGGTCACCGGGACCGGGCGGATCGTTTTCTCCTCACCGCCGCGGTCTACGGGGAGCCGGACGCATCCCCATCGACGAGACCGCACCGACCAGGCCGGGCAACCCCTACGGCGCGTCGAAGGTCGCCGTGGATACGGCGCTGGCCGAGCACGCCGGATGCACGGGATCGGCGCGGTCAGCCTGCGGTACTTCAACGTCGCCGGCGCCTACGGCGGGCCCGGACGGCCGGTGGCTCGGCGAGCGCCACGACCCCGAAACCCATCTCATCCCGAACATCCTCCGGGTGGCGCTCGGGGACGCGCCGCAGGGACGAGGTGGCGATCTACGGCGACGATTACCCGACGCCGGACGGGACCTGCGTCCGTGACTACATCCACGTGACCGACCTGGCCCGCGCCCACCTGCTGGCCCTGGACGCCTGCCTCCCGGGCCAGCACCGGATCTACAACCTGGGCAGCGGCAGCGGCTACTCGAACCTCGAGGTGCTCCAGGCCTGCCGGGAGGTGACCGGGCATGAGATCCCGCCCGCAACTCGCTCCCCGGCGGGCCTGTCTGACCCCGCGGTGCTCATCGCCTCCACCCGCCTCTTCCATGCCGAACGAGGCTGGCAGCCGGAGGCCCGCTTGCTGACGATGGTCGCCGATGCGTGGGAGTTCACCCAGGGCCAGTCGCGGTGAGCGGTGCGGCCAGCTTCGGGCCAGAACGGAACGCTGGTTCCGGCGACCGCTTCGGCGGGTGGCCCGAGGGGGTGTGGCGGGCGCCTGGGCCGGGCCAACCTCATCGGCGAGCACACCGACTACAACCAGGGCTGGGTGCTGCCGTTCGCGCTGCACCTGGGGGTGACGATGGCCGCTGGCCCGCGCGACGACGGCGTGCTGGCGATCGCCTCGCCCGCCAGGCTCCCCGGCGCCCCCGCCAGCCCGCCGCTCGCCACCCTGCCGCGCCGGGCGCCGTCACCGGCTGGGCCGCCTACCCGGCCGGTGTGGCCTGGGCCCTGCGCGAGGCCCCCTGCCTACCGGCCGGGCGGCGCCAGCCTCGCCGTTCGACTCGGACCTGCCGCAGGGGGCGGCCTGTCATCCTCGGCCGCGCTGGAGTGCGCGACCGCCCTGGCGCTGGCCGGGCTGTACGCGCTTGACCTGCCCCGGCCGGAGCTGGCCGCCCTGGCCTGGCGGGCGGAGAACGACTTCGTGGGCGTGCCCAGCGGGATCATGGACCAGTCCGCGTCCCTGCTCGGCCGGCGGGTCACGCCCTCCTGCTGGACTGCCGCTGTCCGGCGAGACCTCCCGACGTTCTCCTTGACCCGGCCGGGGCGGACTGGAGCTGATCATCATCGACACCGGTGCCCGGCATGCCCTGGGCGACGGCAGGTACCCGCCGAGCGGCGCAGCGAATGCGAACGGGCGGCCCGCCCTGCTCGGCGTGAGCTCCCTGCGGGAGGTCTCCAGCCCCGCCGGCGGCGGCCGGGCTCGCCGATCCGGTGCTACGCCGCCGCGCCCGGCACGTGATCACCGAGAACAGGCGGGTGGAGGAGACGGTGGCCCTGCTCACCGGCCCGGCGACCTGGCCGGGGTGGGTCCGGCGCCGTGCGCCTCCCACGCCTCGCTCACTGACGACTTCGAGGTCTCCTGGCATCAGGCGGACGTGGCGGTGGACGCGGCCATGGGCGCCGGGGCGCTGGGCGCACGGATGATGGGCGGCGGGTTCGGCGGGTCGGCTCTCGCACCGGCGCCCGCGGTGGCAGCGGACGGTCAGCGCCGCCATCACGGCCGAGTTCGCCCGCCTGCGGCCGCGCACGCCGCCCGCGTTCCTGGCCGCGCCGCCCTCCGCGGGCGCCCGGCGCATACCTGCTGACACCCTGGCGCGCGGGTCGCGCCGGACACCGAGCGAGGAGCGTGACGATGGCAGTGACGCGAGGACGCGACGGCGATCGCGGGCGAACTCGCCCATCTGCGGCGCGCCATCCACGCCGAGCCCGAGATCGGGCTGCAGCTTCCGCTGACCCAGCAGAAGATCCTCGCCGCGCTGGACGGCCTGCCGCTGGAGGTCACCC
>CAWCKG010000022.1:0-158852 GCA_963795785.1 uncultured Actinomycetes bacterium | reverse complement strand
CTGACTCTGGGCGCCCTGGTTCCGGGCGCCCAGGTTCCGGCCCGGCGAGCGCAGCCGCGATCGACCCGCCCATGGGGGGCTCGGCTCCGGCCTCGATCCCGGCCAGCTCGGTCCCGGCCGGCTCAGGCGAATCCGCTTCGGCGGGCTCGGGCAGGCCAGCGCGTTCCCGGTCGCCGGCCGTGGGCGCCGCCGCCCAGCCGGGCTCGTCGTCATCGTCGGCAGCCAGCGCTGCCACCCACCCGGCATCATCGTCCCCGGAGGCCGGCCAGCCCAGGTCCTGCTCTCCGCCTGCCGTGGCGGGCCCGGCGGGCTCCTCATCGCCGGGTGCCGGCGCCGGCCACTGCGGCTCCTCGTCCGTGGCCGCGGGAACCGGCCAGGAGGGCGCTTCCTCCTCCGCCGTGGCTGGCCAGCCGGAGGCGCCCTCCCCTGTTCCGGGCTCCGGCCAGCCGGGCTCACCGTCCGCGGGAGCCCACGGGGGCGTCCCGGTGCCCGCCCAGCCGGCCTGCTCGTCCGGCCAGGGCGCAGGCTCCTCGCCGGACGCGCCGGACCAGTCCCGCTCGGTGATGTGCAGGTCGTGGAACGTCACCCGGAACCCCGGGCCCTCCGGTGCGGCGGCCATCACCCCAGCCAGCACCTCGCGGTCCGGCGGCATGAACACCAGCGCAGCCAGCTCGGCGGGGCCATCCTCGATCACATACCTGACCTCCACCGCGTCCCCGCGGCGGGACACCCGCAGCACGATCTCGTCGGTGCCTGCGGGCAGGTCGGTCACCATCCAGCTGGACCGGCCGTGCGTCAGCACGGTGCTCAGCCTGCCCCGGCCCTCGAAGAATTCCACGCCGGTCTTCAGCCAGGTGCGCTCGTCGGCGCGCAGCATGACGCCCGCCTGGTCGTACTGCGCGCTGAGCGTGCAGCGCAGCCGGACGGACACGTCGAGGTCCCCGGCGAGCACCTCGCCGTACACATGACCGCTGTCCCTGATGTAGCCGTAACCGGTCTCACGCCAGAAATCTGTGCCTGGATCGACACTCACCGTGAGCACATCACCCGTGCGCTGCCAGCTGGCGGGCTCGTTAAGCCACTCCATGAGGCCCTCCGCGGTGTCTGTCGTATCCACGGTATCGGTATCCGGCGAGGTAGTCTCGGCCACATGGACAAGGTCCAGCGAACCGACCTGCAGTGGCGCGAAATGCTTACCCCGGATGAGTATCAAGTACTCCGGGAGGCAGGCACCGAGGCGCCCTGGGCCGGCGAGTACACCGACACCAAGGTCGAGGGCGTCTATCGGTGCCGCGCGTGCGGTGCCGAACTGTTCCGCTCCAGGGAGAAGTTCGAGTCCCATTGCGGCTGGCCGAGCTTCTACCAGCCGACCAGCAACGACGCCGTCGAGCTGATCGAGGACCGGTCGCTGGGCACAGTGCGCACCGAGGTCAGGTGCGCCCGGTGTGACTCCCACCTCGGCCACGTGTTCGAGGGAGAGGGCTACCCGGTCCCGACCGACCAGCGCTGGTGCATCAATTCGATCTCGCTGACCCTGGAGCCCGTACCGGACGAGTGACCTGGTCCCCGGGCCACCTGGGGTCCGGGGGAAGCACGGCGCTAGCCGAGTGCCGCGATCAGCTCCCTGGGCGGCTTGCGGCGCCCGGTGTAGAACGGGATCTCCTCGCGGGTGTGCAGCCGCGCCCGGGCGCCCCGCAGGTGCCGCATCAGGTCCACGATCCGGTGCAGTTCGTCGGCCTCGAAGCAGAGCATCCACTCGTAGTCGTTCAGCGCGAAGCAGGCGACCGTATTAGCCCGGACATCGGGGTACTCGCGGGCCATCATGCCGTGCTCGGCGAGCATCTCCCGGCGCTCCGCCGGATCCAGCAGATACCACTCGTAGGAGCGGACGAACGGGTACACGCACGCGTAGGCGCGCGGCTCCTCCCCGGCGAGGAACGCGGGAATGTGGCCCTTGTTGAACTCGGCGGGCCGGTGCAGGGCCATCACCGACCACACCGGCTCACTGGCCCGGCCGAGGCCGGTGCGCCGGAACCGGGCGTACACCTCCTGCAGGTCGTCGGAGCTCGGGGCGGTCCACCAGAACATGTAGTCCGCATCCGCCCGCAGCCCCTGCACGTCGTAGCAGCCCCGGGTCACCACGTCCTTGCCCGCGGCCTGGTCGGCGAACTCCTCCAGCTCCGCCGCGAGGCCTTCGGGGCCGCCATCGGCCGCCCGCAGCGCGAGCCGGTCGCTGACCCGGAACACCGACCACATGGTGTAGCGGATCTGCTCGTTGAGGTCGCGGGCGCGCAGTCGGGTGTCCGCCGCGCTCTTGTCAGTGCCTGCCATCGCTCCTGCTCGGTGTTAGCCCAGGGGGGCGACCCCCTGGAACCCGCTGGTCGCCGCGTGCTTGCTGGCGTTAGCCATTGTTGCTGCAGTCCTATTCTCGGCCATCGCGAAGGTACGCCGCGACCTGAGCGGCGGCGGCCTGGGCTGTGGCGACGCAGGCCGGGATGCCGATTCCGTCATAGGCGGCACCGCACACGGCCAGGCCGGGCTGGCCGGCGACGGCGGACCGGATCCGGGCCACCCGGTCCAGGTGGCCCACGGTGTACTGCGGCAGCCCTCCGCCCCACCTGGTCACCCTGGTCGCCACGGGCGCGCCCCGGGCGCCGGTGGCCGCGGCAAGGTCGGCGACGGCGAGGCGGGCCAGCTCGGCGTCGCCGGCCTGCAGCAGGGACTCCTCGCCGACCCGGCCCAGCGAGCACCGGATGATCTCCAGTCCGGCAGCGGCATCCCGCAGGTGCGGCCATTTGACGGTGGAAAACGTCACCGCCTTGACCGGGTGGCCGTCCGCAGCGGGCACGAGATAGCCGCTGCCCTCCAGCGGGCCGGGAAACGCCGCGGCCGGGTAGGCCAGGGTGACGATCGCCATGCTGGCGTAGCGGATCTCCCCCAGGCCCGTCGCCGCGGCCGATGCCCCTGGCACGCCGCTGAGCAGCCGCGCCGCCGGGCTGGCCGGGACCGCGAGGATCACCGCGTCCGCTTCCAGGTATTCCTCGTCGTGCCTCGACCCGACCGTCAGCCGCCAGCCGCCGGGCGTGCGGGCCAGCCCGCGCACCATCGCGCCGGTGCGCACACAGGCACCGGAGGCGGCAGCCACCGCGGCGGGCAGCGTGCCGAGCCCGCCGGCCACGGTGGTGAACACCGGCGCGGGGGCCGCAGCGCCGGGCCCGGGCGGGCCCGGCAGCAGCGCTCCCGCCGCCTCGGCCAGGGAGGCGTGCTTGCGCGACTCGGCTGCGAGGGCGGGCAACGTGGCCTCGAAGGACAGCTCCTCCGACCGGCCGGCGTAGACCCCGGCGAGGAGTGGATCCACCAGGCGTTCCACCACCTCCTCGCCGAACCGGGCCGCCACGAACCCGGCCACCGGCACGTCGCCGTCCCGGCCGGTGGCCGGGAGCCCGAGATCCTGCCGCGCCCTGGCCATGCCGCCGCTGGACAGCAGCCCGGTGGCGGCCAGCTCGGCCAGGTCGGCGGGCACCCCGAGCAGCTGGCGGCGAGGCAGTGGGCACATCTGCCCCACGGCTCCAGATCCGCGCCGCCAGGGTGCCGGGCGAGGCCATCTGGCCGGCGAGGCCCGCCGCAGCGGCCAGCCCGGTGCCCTCGGGACGGCGGGCGAGCAGCGCCTCCGCGCCCTCGTCAACCATGACCCCGGCGATCTCGCTGACGCTGAGCTTGCCGCCGAGCCGAGCCGAGCCTTCCAGCACGGTGACCCGGCACGGGGCCTCGCGGAGGAAGAACGCCGCGGCCAGCCCGGCGATACCGGCGCCGATGACCGCGACGTGCGGCTGCCCAGGACTGCTCACCGTTCTACCCTGGCAGAGATCCCGGCGGCGCGGCGGCCAGGGCCGGCCCGTTCCCGATGGCGCCGCGGCCAGGGCCTGCCTGGAGCGCGGCGGCACACCAGTCTCTCCAGCCACTGCCATACCGGCACATCTGTGACAATTGTTAAATGCAGAGCCGTTCTCAGCGAATTTTTCAGCCGCTGACCTCTTGATGGTTTTTGGGTCATTCCTGCCATACTGCTGTGCCATGGCCTCGGAACCTGGTGTGACGGTGCGGCAGGCCAGACCCGAGGACGTCGGCAGGCTCAACGCGATCCAGCTGGCCGCCGGCAACGCGTTCCGCGAAATCGGGATGCCTGCCGCCGCGGACACGTTCCCGCTTCCGGCCGAGTCGCTGTCCGGGTACCGGCGGGCGGGCCGCGCCTGGGTGGCGGCCGACGAGCACGACGAGCCGGTCGGTTTTGTGGTCTTCGATGTGGTCGACGGCTGCGCGCATATCGAGCAGGTCAGCGTGCATCCGGCGCACGCGGGGCAGCGGATCGGGGCCATGCTGCTCGACTACGTGGCCGACTGGGCTGCCGAACAGGACATGCATGGCATGACCTTGATCACCTTCCGCGGGGTGCCCTGGAACGCGCCGTACTACGAGCGCCTCGGCTTCCGCGAGCTGGCCGAGAGCGAAGTCACCCCGGAGCTGGCAGCCCTCAACGCGGACCAGGGCGGGAACTCCGCGGCGCGGGTGTGCATGCTCCGCGAGCTGACACCGGCCGAGGACAGCAAAGACGCGGACTGACCCACTGCCAGGCCGCATGCCACCAGAGGTCGCTCCCCCTGGGTCCGCACAATCAGCAGTTGCCAAGTCGTGACTTAACCATGGGAACCGGCATGACGGGGCCGGCGTCCCATCGGCATGACTGCGCTTGTGCCCCGTTTGACCGCTCCTTCCTCGCGCCGGCGCCACGCCCAGACCGCCGCTGCCTGGGCCCTCCTGCTGACCGTCGCCGCTGGCCTGCTCGCCGCGGGCTGCTCCTCGGGCGGCGCCTCGTCGAATGGCACCTCCGCCTGGCGTTGCTTCGAGCGGCGGTGTTTCGGCCGCCCATGTCCCGGCCGCCGCGGCCCTGCCCGGGCGCCGCAGGCGGGGCCGTGGCGAAGCCGGCCAGTTCCGGGGCAGGGGGGACCGCAGGACTGACCGCGGTGCCGCTCCCCGGCGGGCAGGCGGTCATCTTCACCGCCACGCTCAGCCTGCGCACTGACAATGTCCAGGCCACGGTGGCCCGGGCGACCCGGCTCGCCGAGGCGGCGGGCGGCTACGTGGCCGGTGAGCACGCGAGCATGACCCGGTCCCGGCGCACCCCGCCCATGGTCAGCATCGAGTTCAAGATCCCGGCCGCCGTCTACCAGTCCACCCTCGGCGCGCTCGGCTCCCTGGGCACCAACCGGTCCGAGACCCAGCAGGCGCAGGACGTCACCGGCACGGTGGCCGACGTGAACAGCCGCGTGGCCTCGGCGGAGGCCGCGATCGCCCAGTTGCGCAAGCTGCTCACCCGGGCCGGGACGGTCGGCGGCCTGCTCACCGTCCAGGACCAGATCGACCAGGAAGAGGCCAGCCTTGAGGCGCTCCAGTCGCAGCAGCGCGCACTGGCCCGCGAGACCACCTATGCGACCATCTCGCTGACGGTCGTCGGCCATGTCACGGGGGCCGCCACGCACCACCCCCGCAAGGCGGCGGCTGGTTTCCTCGGCGGCCTGGCCGCGGGCTGGCGGGCGCTGCGCGTGGTGGTCTCCGGGCTCCTCACCGCCGCCGGGGCGGCGCTGCCCTTTGTCATCCCGCTGGGCCTGGTGGCGCTGGCCGGCCTCGCCGCCCGTCGCTGGCTGAGCCGCCGCCGGTCCGCCACCGCCCGCCCGGCGGACTGACCGGCCCGCGGACTAGGAAGGTGCCCGGGCCGACGCCTCGTGCACCAGGTCGGTGACCCGGGCCAGCGCACCGGGATCGGTCTGCGGCAGCACGCCGTGGCCGAGGTTGAACACATGCCCCTCGGCCACCCGCCCCTGGTCCAGCACCTGCCGTACCCGCTGTTCGAGCACCGGCCACGGCGCGAGCAACAGGGCGGGATCGAGGTTGCCCTGCAGGGCCTTGCCCGCGTCCACCCGGGCCGCCGCCTCGTCCAGGCCGACCCGCCAGTCCACCCCGATGACGTCGGCGCCCGCCTCCCCCATCAGCCGGAGCAGTTCGCCGGTGCCGACGCCGAAGTGGATGCGCGGCACGCCCAGGCCGTCCAGGGCGTCGAGGATGCGCCGGCTGTGCGGCAGCACGGCCGAGATGTAGTCGTCGGGGCTGAGAACCCCGACCCAGGAGTCGAACAACTGCACCGCGGCGGCCCCCGCGTCCACCTGGATCCGCAGGAACGCGGTGGTGATGTCGGCCAGCCGGGCGAGCAGAGCGTGCCACATCGCCGGGTTGCCGTACATGAGGGCCCTGGTGCGCTCGTGGTTCTTCGACGGGCCGCCCTCGATCAGGTAGGACGCCAGGGTGAACGGCGCCCCGGCGAACCCGATCAGCGGTGTATCGCGCAGTTCCTTCACCAGCATGGTGACCGCATCGGTGATGAACGGCACGTCGCCCGGTTCCAGGTCGCGCAGCCGCGACACGTCCGCCTCGGTGCGGAACGGCTGGCTGGTGACCGGGCCTACTCCCGGCTTGATGTCGATATCCAGGCCCACGGCGCGCAGCGGCACCACGATGTCGCTGAACAGGATGGCCGCGTCGGCCGCGAACCGGCGCAGTGGCTGCAGCGTGAGCTCGGCGATGATGTCTGCCGTGGTGCAGGCCGCCAGCATGCTGTACCGGTCCCGGACGGCCCGGTACTCCGGCAGCGACCGGCCCGCCTGGCGCATAAACCAGACAGGGGTGGCCGGCACCGGCTCGCGGCGGCAGGCACGCAGGAACAGCGATTCTCCGGGGGCGGCTGTCACGAGGGGGATCATCTCACGTGCCGTCCCGCCCCGAGTCCCGGAGTCACGAGGGCCATCAGACGAAGAGCCCCGGGTCGCTCCCCCGGGCCACGGCCCCGGCCCGGTGACGAAGAACCGGGCCGTAGGCCACCGGGGGGTTCCGGGGTCGCTCCCCCGGGCTAGCACGGCCCCGGCCCGGTGACGAAGGAACCGGGCCGCAGGCCACCGGGGGGTTCCGGGGGTCGCCCCCCGGGCCAGCACCGTCAATACGGACACGCCGTGTGAGGTCCCGCATCCTGACGGCACCGCGTGCCACCATCGAGACAGCCGGGTTCTGGGTATCCGCCGCTACGGCGCGGCACGCCCCCGGCGGTGGAGGAGGTCGCCATCATGGGCCCGAGGTGCCGGCCCTGCCAGGACTGTGGCGGGGAGCAGCTGTTCGAGCAGCCGCACGCGATGCCGGGCGGCTGCCCCGACGTGCCCGACGGGATGTGCCCCGAGTGGTCCTGCACGCAGTGCGGCGCCACGCTGCTCGACCTGGTGCTGCCGCAGCCGTCCCGGACGGCCGCCCCGGTGTACGTGCCTGGCCGGGTGGCATGAGGAGCGCGCAGTCACGGCGTACGCTCGGACTATGAGGCAGGTCGGCAGGGTCACGGTGCCGAGCGAGGAAGCATCCGCCACGTTCAGTGCCGCGGTCGCCGGGTTGCGCTCGTGCCAGGATCAGGTACGCCAGATCCGGCCAGAACTGTGCTTTGAAGAGGTGCCCGCGCCGCGGACGCTGGCGCCGTTCGCGACCGCCATCGGCGCGGCCGTCCGGGTGGACGGGGCCGAGATAGCCACGGGCCGGTTCGTGCTGCTCTACGATCCCGCCGGGCAGCGCGGCTGGGCAGGCCCGCTGCGGGTCATCGTGTACATCCGCGCGGAACTGGAACCGGAGATCGCCGAGGATCCCATGGTCGGTGAGGTCGCCTGGTCCTGGCTGACCGAGGCGCTCGACGCCCGCACAGCGGGCTACGCCGAGCCGAGCGGCACGGTGACCCGGGTGGTCACCGAGGGGTTCGGCGCCAAGCGGGCCGAGCCCCGCGCGACCGGCTTCGAGCTGCGCGCCTCCTGGTCACCGCTTGACGGCGAGGCGGCCGAGCCTCCCGTGGCGGACGGCGCGAACGATGGCCTGGCCGGGCACATGGCCGCGTGGTGCGGGACGATGTGCGCCGCGGCAGGGCTGGCGCCGCTGGCCGCGGGGGTCAGCGCGCTGCGCCCGGCCAGCCGGCGGCGGAGCCCATGACCGACGGCACGCGGGCACGCGGGGGGAACAGGCCGGGGGCGGCAGGCGACGGCACGCGCCCGGGCGGCCCAGCCTCCCCCGGCGGCGCGGCGGCGGAGTGCGCGCCACCTCAGCTGACGGGCCCGCAGGCGCACGCCGCGGACCCGCCGCCACGCCGCAGACCCGCAGGCACACGCCGCAGACCCGCCGGCAGGCCGCGGACCCGCAGGCACAGGCCGTGGCACCCGGCACACGCCGCGGACCCGGCCGGGCGGGACGGCGGCCCGGTGCCGCTGCTTGAGCCGCGGGACGGGCCCGCGATGCTGGTCGCCTCGGTCGCCGACCTGGACCGGGCCGTGGCGGCACTGGCCGCGGGCGAGGGCCCGGTCGCCGTCGACGCGGAGCGTGCGTCCGGGTTCCGCTACGGGCACCGTGCCTTCCTGATCCAGTTGCGGCGCGACGGCGCGGGCACCATGCTGATCGACCCGATGGCCTGCCCGAACCTCACCGGCCTCGACGAGGTGCTGGCCGGCACAGAAATCGTCCTGCATGCCGCGTCACAGGACCTGCCGTGCCTGGCCGAGCTGGGCTTCCGCCCGCGGGCGCTGTTCGACACCGAACTGGCCGGGCGGCTGCTCGGCTTCCCGCGCGTCGGCCTGGGCGCGCTGGTCGAGTCGGTGCTGGGCTGGACCCTGGAGAAGGGCCATGCCGCGGCCGACTGGTCGGTCCGCCCGCTGCCGGCCGAGTTGCTCCGCTATGCGGCCCTCGACGTGGAACTGCTGGTGGAACTGCGGGACGCGCTGGCGGCCCAGCTGGTGGCCCAGGGCAAGGCGGAATGGGCGGAGCAGGAGTTCGCCGCGGTGCTGGCCGCCAAGCCGCCGGGCCCCCGCCCGGACCCGTGGCGGCGCACCTCGGGCATCCACCGGGTGCACAGCCGCCGGGGCCTGGCGATCGTCCGTGAGCTGTGGCAGGAGCGGGACAAAATCGCCCGGCGGCGCGACCTGTCCCCGGGCCGGGTGCTCCCCGACACGGCCATCGTCGAGGCCGCCCGGGCCCTGCCCGGCTCCCCCCAGGCCGACCTCACCGGGCTGCCGGGTTTCCAGGGCCGTGGCGCCCGCCGGCACGCCTCGGCATGGCTGCGCGCGGTCCAGCGGGTCCGCGGCCAGGCCGACGCCGAGCTTCCCGGGCCGGCGATGCCGCCGCTGGACGGTCCCCCGCCCACGCACCGCTGGCAGGAGCGGGACCCGGTCGCGGCGCAGCGGCTGGCCGCGGTGCGCACGGTGGTGGCCGCGCTGGCCGACGAGCACACGGTCCCCGCGGAGAACCTGCTCCCGCCGGACGTGGTGCGGCGGCTCGCCTGGCAGCCACCGGATCCGGCCGGCCCGGACGAGGTGGCCGGAGACCTGGCCGCCCACGGGGCGCGGCCGTGGCAGGTCGCGCTGACCGCGCTGCCGATCAGCCGGGCCCTGGGCCGGCTCGCGGAGAAGGCGGAACCGGGCGAGGCCCAGGCCGCGGACAGCTGACCCAGGCGGTTGGCCCGGCCACCGGGCCGGCCCCGGGGTCGCCTCCCCGGGCCAGCAGGGCCCCGGCCCGGTGACGGAGGAACCGGGCCGCAGGCCACCGGGGGGTTCCGGGGGGTCGCTCCCCCGGGCCAGCCGGGCCCCGGCCCGGTGACGGAGGAACCGGGCCGCAGGCCACCGGGGGGTTCCGGGGGGTCGCTCCCCCGGGCCAGCACTGTCCGACCCTGCGGGCACAATGGACGACGTGACAGAACTCGGATGGGGCTACCTGGATACACCCGTCGGCCAGGTGTCCGTGGCCTGCAGCGACGCCGGAGTGGCCCGGGTCACCTACGGACCGCCGTCCGGCCCCGAGCCGGCCCTGGGCACGCTGGCGTCCGTGCTGCTGGAGGCCGCGCTGGAAGAACTCGCGGAGTACTTCAGCGGCCACCTCAAGACGTTCAACGTGCCGGTGGACCTGGGCTCCGCGCACGGGGCCCGGCACTCGGTGCTGTCGGTGCTGCACGACACGGTGCGCTTCGGGCAGACCATCACCTACGGCGGCCTGGCTGCCAGGGCCGGCCTGGATGCCGCCGCCGAGCCGGGCAGCTTCGTGCCGCCCGCCCGGGTGGTCGGCCAGATCATGGCGTCCAACCCGGTCGCGCTCATCGTGCCGTGCCACCGGGTGGTCGCGGGCACCGGGCTCGGCGGCTACAGCGGCGGCACCGGGACAGACGTCAAGCAATGGCTTCTGGTGTTCGAAGGGGCGATCCCGGCCACGCTGGACTGGGATCCGGCGGGGCCTGCGCCCCTCGCTCGCGGCCCGGGCTCAGCCCGCCGCCCCGGCCTCCAGCTGATGCAGCTCCGCTGAGGCGAGCCGCCCCCCGCCCAGCTGCAGCACCCAGAACGCGGCACGCTGCAGCGGCGGCCCGTCCGGCACGGAAGCCCCCGCCACCGCGCACGTCTGGGCCAGCAGCCAGGGCAGGTTCTGGCGGTGCGCGCAGACGATCACCGGCCGCCGGGACCTGACCGCCTCGGTGATCCGCTGCCGGGCGTCCTGCGTGGCCGTCCAGCCGGCCTGGTCCGGGGCGGTGCTGTCCACGGTGAACGCGGGCTCGGGCTCAACCGGGACGCCGGCCCGCTCGGCGTAGGGAAGCACGGTGTCCACGCAGCGCCGCGCGGCCGAGCTGATCACCCGGGCGGGCGCGAAGGTGGCCAGCAGCCCGGCCAGGGCCCAGGCCTGTTCCCGGCCCCAGTCGGACAGCGGGCGGGTCAGGTCGTCGGGGTGACCGGCCTTCCGCCACGTCTTCTTGCCGATGGCGCTCGCATGCCGGAGCAGGATCACCGGGGCGGAATCAGCGGGCCCGGCGGTGAAGCTGTCCAGCACCGCGACGTCACGGGGGTAGCTCAGCTGCTCCCGCGCGGCGGGCAGCGGCAGCCACGCGAGGGCGTCCACCTCGTCCCCCGGCATGAACTGCTCCGCCGCGACGGGCCGCGCGGCCCAGTACTCCACCCGCTTGGGCTGGCCGTCCACGGGGTAGTGCTGCGAGGCGAGCCTGCGGCCGAGGGCGGCCCGCACGCCGGTCTCCTCCTCGACCTCCCGCACCGCGGTCAGCAGCACGTGCTCCCCGGGCAGGCTCTTGCCCTTGGGGAAGCTCCAGTCGTCGTACCGGGGCCGGTGCACCAGGGCGGTCTCGATGCCCTCCGCCCGTACCCGCCACAACACCGCGCCCGCGGCCTGGATCTCGCCGCTCGCGGCGTCAGCCATCGGACGGGCGGGCACGCCGGTTGGAGATCAGGTTCTGCTGCAGGTCGCGGAGCTGGTTCCCGTCGGGGTCCAGGTGATGCCTGGTCCAGGTGCCGTCCCCGTCCAGCCACCAGGACGAGGTGCCCTCGTCCATGGCCAGGTCGATGAGCGCGCGCAGTTCGGCCTGCTGCAGCCGGGTCCTTCACCCGCACCAGCGCCTCGACCCGGCGGTCGAGGTTGCGGTGCATCAGGTCGGCGGAGCCGATCCACACCTCACCGTCGGGGTCGTC
Organism: uncultured Actinomycetes bacterium; assembly: GCA_963795785.1. Classification (GTDB taxonomy): domain Bacteria; phylum Actinomycetota; class Actinomycetes; order Streptosporangiales; family Streptosporangiaceae; genus DASXKD01. Next base: position 147,273 of record CAWCKG010000022.1, on the reverse strand, counting down.
ACCGTGGCCGAACGCGTAGATCCGGGAGTGCTCCAGGAACCGGCCGAGCACGCTGCGCACCTGGATGGTCTCCGACAGGCCGGGGATCCCGGGCCGCAGCCCGCAGATGCCGCGCACCCACAGGTCCACCGGCACCCCCGCGATCGAGGCCCGGTACAGCGCGTCGATGACCGCCTCGTCGATGATCGAGTTGCACTTGAGCTGGATCCGGGCCCGCTCGCCGCGGGCATGCCGGGCCTGCTGCTGCTCGATCCGCTCCAGCAGGCCCGCCCGCAGCGCCGCCGGGGCGACCAGGAACCGGCGGTAGGCGCTCTTGCGGGTGTACCCGGTGAGGTGGTTGAACAGGTCGGTGGCGTCCTCGCCGACGGTGCGCTCGGCGGTCAGCAGGCCGAAGTCCTCATACAGCCGGGCGGTCGTCGGGTGGTAGTTGCCGGTGCCGATGTGGCAGTAGCGGCGCAGCGACCCGTCGGGCTCCTCCCGGACCACCAGGGCCATCTTGCAGTGCGTCTTCAGGCCGACGATCCCGTACACCACGTGGCAGCCCGCTTCCTCCAGCTTGCGGGCCCAGATGATGTTGGCGCGCTCGTCGAAGCGCGCCTTGAGCTCCACGACCACCACCACCTGCTTGCCGGCCTCGGCCGCGTCGATCAGCGCGTCCACGATCGGGGAGGTGTCGCTGGTCCGGTACAGGGTCTGCTTGATCGCCAGCACGCCGGGGTCGGCGGCGGCCGCCTCGATCAGCCGTTCCACGCTGGTGGTGAACGAGTCGTAGGGGTGGTGGACCAGGACGTCCTGCCGGGCGAGCGTGGTGAAGATGTCGGTGTCCTGCGGCAGGGCCGACTCCGACGGCACGAAGGCCGGGTACTTCAGCTGGGGCAGGTCCTGGTCGGCGATCACGCTCAGGCCTGACAGGTCCAGCGGCCCGGGCAGGTGATAGACCGCGCGGTGGTCGATCCCCAGCTCGGTGACCAGCTTGTCGAGCACGTCGCTGGAGATGGAGTCCTCCACCTCCAGCCGGACCGCGGGCTCGAAGCGGCGCTTCTGCAGTTCCCGTTCCAGGGACTGCATCAGGTCCTCGGTGACGTCCTCGTCCACCTCAAGGTCGCGGGTGCGGGTGACCCGGAACACGTGGTGCTCCAGGATGTCCAGGCCGGCGAACAGCTCGGTGAGGTGCGCGGCGATCACGTCTTCCAGCGGCACGAACCGGTGCTTGGCCACGGTGAGGAACCTGGGCAGCAGCGGCGGCACCTTGACCCTGGCGAACATGGTCGCGCCGGTGCGCGCGTCGGCGATCATCACGGCCAGGCTCAGCGACAGCCCGGAGACGTAGGGGAACGGGTGGGCCGGGTCGACAAGCAGCGGCGTCAGCACCGGGTAGATCCGCTCGCGGAACAGCCGGTGCAGGTCCTCCTGCTCGGCGGCGGACAGTTCCTTCCAGCGCAGGATCTCGATGCCCTGGTCGGCCAGGGCGGGCTGGACCGCGTTGCCGAAGCATTCGGCGTGCCGGATGCTCAGCTCGCGGGCGGTTTCCAGGGTGTTGGCGAGGATCTGCCCGGGCGGCAGCCCGCTGGCCCCCTCCACCGGCAGCCCGGTGGCCATCCGGCGGATCCGCCCCGCGACCCGCACCATGAAAAACTCATCCAGGTTGCTGGCGAAGATGGACAGGAACCGCACGCGTTCCAGCAGCGGCACGTGGTCGTCCTCGGCGAGTTCGAGGACCCGCTGGTTGAACCGGAGCCAGCTCTCCTCGCGATCCAGGAACCGCCTGCCCGGGAGTTCCTCCGGCTCCGCGCCCGCCGCGCCGCGGCCCGCCGTGGTGGCCTGCCTGGGTTGCCCGCTCTGCCGTGTCCCGTCCTGTTCCATGCTCACGCCTTCATTGTCCCCAGTGCCCCCGGTCACCCAACTTGCGGGATCCACCCCGGCGGACCGCCAGATCCGGCTGACCGCCGACTGGCTCAGCCCGGTCACCGCCGCCATGGCCCGGGTGGTCCAGTGGTCCCGGCCCGCGGGCGGCGGCTCGTCCCTGGTGCGCGCGAGCACCTCGCGGACCTGCGCATCGGTGATCTTCCGTGGGGTGCCCGGCCGGGGCATGTCCCGCAGCCCGGCCAGCCGCGCCGCCGCGAACCGGGACCGCCATTTGGCGACCGTGGCACGGGAAACCTGGGCCTGAGCGGCGACACGAGTGTCCGGCTGGCCTTCCGCGCAGGCCAGGACGATCGCGGCGCGCACGGCCAGCCCGGCCGCCCTCGGCTGCCCATTCCGCCAGCCGTTCCCGCTCGCCGGTGCTCAGCACCAGCGTTTTGCCTGCCCGGACCGCCATGCCCTCAGCCTACGGGGCAAAAGCTATTTTTGACTCACCCGGCCGGTTCCGTCGTAAAAGGGGGCAGTCAGGACTCGGCGCGGCAGCGCGCGTCGATGTCCTCGCGGCTGGCCAGCTTCACCCGCGCGCCGCGGCCCAGCGAGGCGGCGAGCTCCGCCTCGGCGCGTTCCACCTTGAGCCAGTCCGCGTAGCTCACCGGCGCCACCGCCCGGCCCGCCAGCAGGTCCGCAAGCGCCGCGGGAGGCGCCGGGCCCGGCGGCCCGCGCGCCGCCCGGGCACAGGTCGGCCAGCAGCGCACGGACGGTCTGCGCCGCGTCGGACTTGTTGGTGCCGATCACCCCGGTGGGGCCGCGCTTGAGCCATCCGGAGACGTACTCCCGCGGCAGCGGGGCCCCGTCCGGCCCGAGCACCCGGCCCTCGGCGTTCGGCACGGTGTGGCTGCGCTCGTCGAACGGCACCCCGGGCAGCGGCACGCTCTGGTAGCCGACGCTGCGCAGCACCATCTGCGCCGGGATCGTCTCCAGCTCCCCGGTCCCGGTCAGGGTCCCGTTCTCGTCGATCCTGGTCCGCTCGACGGTCAGCCCGGTGGCGTGCACGGTGCCCTCCACCCGGACCGGCCGCAGCCAGAACCGCAGCACCAGCCGCCGCGAGTGCCCGGCGGGCACCCGGGCCGCCCAGTCGCCGATCACGGCCAGGTTGCCGCGCACCCGGCGGTCGGACTCGGCCAGCGCTGCGCTGCCGCCGGTGGCGTCGAACGCGTCGGGGGCCGCCTCACCGGCGCCGACCACGATGTCGACACCGGCGAGTTCCCCGAGTTCACGCAGTTCCTTGGTGGTGAACTTGGCCTGCGCCGAGCCGCGCCGGCCGATCACGTGGACCTCGCGGACCTTGCTGGCCATCAGCGTTTCCAGCACCGGCTGCGGCACGTCGGTGGGGCGCAGCTCGTCGGGATCGCGGATCAGGATCCGGGCCACGTCCACCGCGACGTTGCCCACCCCGACCACGGCGACCGACTCGGCGTCCAGGGTGAACGAGCCGGAGTCGCTGTCCGGGTGGCCGCAGTACCAGTTGACGAAGTCGGTGGCCGCGTAGCTGCCGGGCAGGTCCTCGCCGTCGATGCCCATCCGCCGGTCCCGCATCGCGCCGGTCGCGTAGACCACCGCGTCGTAGCAGCCGAGCAGGTCCTCCCTGGTGACGTCGCCGCCGAGCCGCACCCCGCCGAGGAAGCGCACGTCGTCGTGCTCCAGGACGCCGCGCAGGTACTCGGCGATGGACTTGATGGACGGGTGGTCCGGGGCGACGCCGTAGCGGACCAGGCCGTAGGGGGTCGGCAGCCGGTCGAGCACGTCGACCGCCACCCGGCACGGCACCTCCAGCGCGGCGGCCTGCTTGACGAGCGCCTCGGCGGTGTAGAGCCCGGCCGGGCCGGAGCCCACGACCGCGACGGACAGGGTGGTCATTCCGGAGAACTCCCTGCTGTCAGGCCTGCGGGTGGTCCGCAAGCTCCGGGGTCAGCCGTGCCACGGCCTCGGTGATCCGGCGGGCGAGATGCTGCGGCACCAGGCCGGCGTCTTCCAGGATCTCCTCGCGCTTCCCGTGCGTGAGGAACTCCTGCGGCAGGCCGTAGGTCTGCACCGGGGTGGCCACGCCCGCGTCCCGCAGCAGGCGGCACACCGCGTCCCCGAACCCGCCCGCGCGGCCGTTGTCCTCGACCGTGACCACGAGCCGGTGGTCCGCGGCCGCCCCGGCCAGCGCCGGATCCACCGGCTTGACCCAGCGCGGGTCCACCACGGTGACGCCGATGCCCTGGTCGGCCAGCCGGGCCGCGGCCTGCACGCACATGACCGCCATGACGCCGGCCCCGGCCAGCAGCACGTCGCGGGCGGCGCCGGGCGCGGGCTCGCAAAGCACGTCCATCCCGCCCAGCTTTCCGGCCGCCTCCGCCTCGCCGCCCACCGTGCCCTTGGGGAACCGCACCACGGTGGGGCCGTCGGAGACGGCCACCGCCTCGTTGAGCAGTTCCGCGACGCGGGCGGCGTCGCGCGGCGCCGCGATCCGCAGCCCGGGCACCACCTGCAGGATCGACCCGTCCCACATGCCGTGGTGGCTGGCCCCGTCCGGGCCGGTGACCCCGGCCCGGTCCAGCACCACGGTCACCGGCAGCCGGTGCAGCGCCACGTCCATGAGCAGCTGGTCGAAGGCGCGGTTGAGGAACGTCGCGTAGATCGCGACCACCGGGTGCATCCCGCCCATGGCCAGGCCCGCCGCGCTGGTCATCGCGTGCTGCTCGGCGATGCCCACGTCGAAGACGCGGTCCGGGAAGGCGCGCGAGAACGGGGCGAGCCCGGTGGGGTGCAGCATCGCCGCGGTGATCGCCACCACGTCGGACCGCCGCTCGCCTATCGCGAGCGAGCTCGTCGCCGAACACCTCGGACCAGGTGCGCGCGGGCGGCTGGCCGGCCTGCGCGGGCGAGGGGGCGGCCGGCACCTGGTGCAGGCAGTCCTCCTCGTTCTGCTCGGCCAGCGGGTAGCCGAACCCCTTGCGGGTCATCACGTGCACGATCACCGGGGCGCCGAAGCCGCGGGCGCGGCGCAGCAACTGCTCGACTAGCTGCTCGTCGTGGCCGTCGACCGGGCCGAGGTACTTGATGCCCAGGTCCTCGAACAGCACCTGCGGCTGGAGCACGTCCTTGAGGCCCTTCTTGAGGCCGTGCAGCGTCTCGTACAGCGGCGGGCCGACCAGCGGGGCGTGCGACAGCGAGGTCTTGATGTACTCCAGCACCTGCTCGTACCGCTGCGAGGCGCGGACCACGGCCAGGTGGGTGGCCAGGCCGCCGATCGTGGGCTGGTAGGAGCGGCCGTTGTCGTTGACGACGATGACCAGCCGCGAGTCCTTGGCGACGGCGATGTTGTTCAGCGCCTCCCAGGCCATCCCGCCGGTGAGCGCGCCGTCGCCGACGACGGCCACCACGCTGCGGGGCTCGCCGCGCAGCCGGTAGGCCTTGGCCAGCCCGTCGGCGTAGGACAGGCTGGTGGAGGCGTGCGAGTTCTCCACGATGTCGTGCTCGGACTCGGCCTGGGACGGGTACCCCGACAGCCCGCCGCGCTGCCGCAGCGTGCCGAACTCCGGATACCGCCCGGTGAGCAGCTTGTGCACGTAGGACTGGTGGCCGGTGTCGAAGACGATCCGGTCCGACGGCGAGTCGAAGACCCGGTGCAGCGCGATGGTGAGTTCCACCACGCCGAGGTTCGGCCCGAGGTGGCCGCTGGTCCGCGACACGGTCTCGATGAGGACGTCACGGATCTCGCTGGCCAGGGCGGGGAGCTGGTCAGGGGTGAGTGCTTTCAGATCTCGCGGGCCTGCGATGGACTCCAGCAACCTCACGTGAACGGCTCCCTTGGCGTCGGCCCCGGCGCGGCACGTACTGCCCGGGGCAGGGGCGGGGCTTCAGCCGAGTCTATTTCCGCCCCTGCCGTACTCGCACGAAAGGTCCCGATGTCCGCGCGCCCCGGGCTACGCCGCCTCCGGCCCGGCCTGTGCCGCGTGCACCTCCGTCAGGGCCGCGGGCGGCTGCGCTCCGGCGGCCGGCCGGCGCGCATGTGCCGCACCTCGGGCGCCAGCAGGGTGAGCGCCGAGGCGATGACGATCAGCGCGGCGGCGCCGTACTGGGTGGCGGACACCCCGGCCACCGCGGCGATCGGGCCGACCAGGAGCGCGCCGAGGGGCATCGCGGCCACCGACCCGAGGACGTCGTAGGCGGACACCCGGGCCAGCAGGTCCGGCGGGACGTTCCTGGCCACGGTCACCGTCCACTGGACCATCATGACCTCCAGGGCGATGCCGAGGCCGACCGCGGCCACGCAGATCACCGGCAGCGGCCACAGCGACGCCAGGGCCAGCGGTGTGATCGCGAAGGTCGCGCCGATGAGCACCACGAACCGGATCGGCCGCTGGGCGGTGTACCGCAGCGCGATCACGCCGCCGATGATCAGGCCCACCGCGTCGGCCGCGGTGATCAGGCCCCAGGCCGCGGCACCGCCCAGGTGCTCCCGGGCGACCACGGGCCCCAGCACGTCGAACGCGCCGTACCAGGCGGCGAGCACCACGCTGTACTGGATCGTGGTGGCCCACAGCCAGCGGCGGGAGGCGAACGCCGACCACCCGTCCCGCAGTTCCCGCAGCACGCTGGGGGATTGCGCCCGCACAGCGCCCGGCGCCCGGATGGCCAGCAGCAGCGGCACCGTGCCGAGCATGCCGATCCCGCAGGTCGCCAGCGCCCAGCCCGGCCCGGCCGCGGCCACGAACACGCCCGCGATCCCGGCGCCCGCCATCTGCGCCGCGTTCATCGCCAGCCTGCTCATCGCGCTGGCCTCCTGGAGCAGGCGGTCCGGCACCAGCCGGGGCAGCAGCGCCTGGGAGGCGGGATAGAAGATGGCCATGCCAGCGCCGGTGATCGTCTCCAGGCCGATCATCTGCCATAGCTGCGGCTGCCCGAGCAGGACCAGCAGGCCGAAGCCGCCCTCGCCGACCGCGATCATCACGTTGGCCGCGACGATCACCCGCTGCGGTGCGAAACGGTCCGCGAACACCCCGCCGACCAGGGCGAACACCAGCGACGGGAGGATCTGCGCGGCCAGCACGTAGGACAGGTCCGCGGTGGACCCGGTCGCGTCCAGGACCGCGAACGACACCCCGACCATGGAGAACGCGAACGCCCCGGGCGCGAGCAGCCGGTCGGCCAGGAGCAGCCGGAAGTCCCGGTAGCCAGCACGGGGAACCGGCGGGCCAGGCCAGCCACGGCTGACAGACATCCGTTCGGGTTGGGCGTGCCGGGGCACGGGCAGGCTGAACCGCCGGCGGCGGGGTCATGGGACCCTCTCGACGGTAGCCCGGCCGCAACAAGCTGGGCAAACGGATTATTCCTGCTAGCCCGGGGGGACGACCCCCTGGAACCCCCCGCTGGCCTCAGGCCGCCTTCGGCCTGCGCGCGCCGCTGGGGCGTGCTACCGCACGCCGTAGAGGTGCTCCAGGGCGAGCTGGTCGAGGTGCTCGAAGGCCATGCCCCGGGCGGCCAGCGCCTCGATGTCCGGGGTGAAGCCGGCCACGTCCCGCCAGGTCTCCCCCGCCGCCAGGGTCGGCTCGGCCAGCTCGCCCACCCGCGCCGCGGCCAGGGCCGCCTTGACCTCGGGGTCGGCGCGGAACGCGCGGGCCTTGCCCCGCAGGATCAGGTAGTTGCGCATGCACGCGGCGGCGGAGTCCCACACCCCGTCGTCGTCCTCGGTGCGCGGCGGCTTGTAGTCGAAGTGCACCGGCCCGTCGTACCCGCCCGCTTCCAGCGCGTCCACCACCCAGAACGCGCCGCGCGCGTTGCCCGCGCCGAACCGCAGGTCCTGGTCGTAACGCGGGCCGTTCTGGCCGTTGAGGTCGATGTGGAACAGCTTGCCGTGCCACAGCGCCTGGGTGATCCCGTGCGCGTAGTTGAGGCTGGCCATCTCCTCGTGCCCGATCTCGGGGTTGATGCCGACGATCTCGGGGTGCTCCAGCTCGTTGATGAACGCCAGCGCGTGCCCGGCGGTGGGCAGCAGGATGTCGCCGCGCGGCTCGTTCGGCTTGGGCTCGATCGCGAACCGCAGGCCGTAGCCGTGGTCGAGGACGTAGCCGCCGAGGATGTCGAACGCCTCCTTGTACCGGTCCAGCGCGGCGCGGACGTCCTTGCTTGCCCCCGACTCGGCGCCCTCCCTGCCGCCCCAGCACACGTACACCCCGGCGCCCAGCTCGGCCGCGAGGTCCAGGTTGCGCATGACCTTGGCCAGGGCGAACCGGCGCACGTCCCGGTCGTTGGCGGTGAACGCGCCCTCCTTGAACATCGGGTGCGAGAACAGGTTCGTCGTCGCGGTGGTCACCACCAGGCCGGTGTCGGCCAGCGCCCGCCTGAAGTCCCCGACCCGCGCGTCCCGCTCCCCCGGGCTGGCGTCGAAGTCGAACACGTCGTTGTCGTGGAAGTTGACCCCGTAGGCGCCAAGCTCGGCGAGCTTGCGCACGGCGCGGTCGGCGGGCATCGGCGGCCGGACCGCCGGGCCGAACACGTCGACCCCCTGCCATCCCACCGTCCAGATGCCAAACGAGAACTTGTCGGCCGGCGTGGGCGAGTAAGCATCTGCGGTCACGGCGAGACGTTCCTTTCTGCTGAACGATGGCCCGCGCTGGCCTTGGCCAGGACGCGGCTGTGATCAGGAGTCAATCGCGTTCGCCGGGCCCGCCGTCCCAGCCGGTGGTGGCGTCCCGGAGCGCGGCGAACCGCTCCCGGATGCCGGGCTGGGCGGGGCCCTCGTAACGCTGGGCGGGGCGGCGCGGCCAGGCCGGCGGGTCCGGGGTGCCCGCCAGCGCCCAGGCGGCCTGGCGGGCCGCGCCGAGCGCCACGTACTCCTCCGGCTCCGGCACGTCCACCGGGGCGCCGAAGATGCCGGGCGCCACCGCGCGGACCGCCTCGGACCTGGCCCCGCCCCCGATGAGCAGCACTCGCTCCGGTGTGCGCCCCGTGGCCATGCGGCAGCAGGGCGGCCACGTCGGCCAGCGAGGCGAGCACCGCCTCCACGGCGGCGCGGGCCAGGTTCTCGGGCGTGGCGTTGTGTGTGGTCAGGCCGTGCAGCACACCGGTGGCATCCGGCCGGACCGGGGTGCGTTCCCCGTCGAAGTACGGCAGCAGGGTGAGGCCGCCGGCGCCGGGCCCGGCGGCCAGCGCCCGGGCGGAGAGCCCGTCGGGGTCGGTGCCCAGCAGCGCGGCCACCGAGTCAAGCACGAGCGCGGCATTGATGGTGCAGACCAGCGGCAGGAACCGCCCGGTCGCGTCGGCGAAGCCCGCGATCGCGCCGCTGGGGTCGGCGGACGCCACCGTGGTCACCGCGTACGCCGTGCCCGAGGTGCCGATCGACACGGCGATCTCGCCCGGCTCCAGGCCCAGGCCGAGCGCCGCGCCCATGTTGTCCCCGGTGCCGGCCGACACGGCGGCGCCCCAGCCCGTCTCGCCCACGGCCTCGCCTGGCCGGGCCACCCGGGGCAGCCGGACCTCATGTCCCAGGGCGTCCGCCGCGACCTCGGGCAGCCAGGCGCTGTCCGCGGGCGAGAAGTACCCGGTGCCGGACGCGTCGCCGCGGTCGGTGACCGGCTCCTTGCCGGCCGGCGGCCCGGCAAGCAGCCGCCAGGTCAGGTAGTCGTGCGGCAGCATCACCCGGAACACCCGGGCGGCGTGGCCCGGCTCGTGCCCGGCCAGCCAGCGGAGCTTGGTCACGGTGAACGAGGCGTTCGGCACGCTGCCGGTCCGCTCCGCCCACCACCGCGCCCCGCGCTCTGCGACGAGTTCCTCCGCCGCGGCCGCCGAGCGCAGGTCGTTCCAGAGCAGGGCGGGCCGGATCACCTCGGCGTCCTCGTCGACCACGACCATGCCGTGCTGCTGCCCGGCCACGCCGACCGCCGCCGCCCTGGTGAGCAGGCCGTCCCCGGCCTTGGTGAGCGCCTCCCACCAGGCCTGCGGCGGGCACTCGGTGCCACCGGGGTGCGGTGCGCTGGCCTGGGCCACGATGGTGCCGTCCTCAGCCTCGCACAGCAGCACCTTGGTGGACTGCGTCGAGGAATCCACGCCGGCCACGAGCATGCGGCAACCTCCCCGGTGGCGACGCGCCAAGGCTACTGGTGTGATCCATAAGCTACCTGGGCCTATGACGGGGCAAAAGGTTTCGCGAAACTGATCGGGTGGCTGCTGCCGGTGGCGGCCCCGGACCCCCGCGCTCAAGGCGCCGGCCCGCTCAGCCCAGGATGCTGTGCGCGATGAGGACCAGCGCGGACCCCGTGGCGGTGGCCAGCACCGCGATGCGGGTCCGCCCGGCGTCGAGGAACCGGCGCAGCCCGGCGGCCACGGCGAAGCCCGCCACGGCACACCCGATGAACACCAGGCCGGCTATCACGTCACGGCCCGGCAGGTGGCCGGACAGGGCGAGCGCGACCAGTGCGACCGTGTTGCCGACGATGAAGTAGAACGACAGGGTGGCCCGGACCCGGGGGCCGCTCTCGTCCTGGTACAGCAGCGCGACCGGCGGCCCGCCGATGGACGTGGCGGTGCCGGTAACCCCGGAGATCACCCCGGCGGTGACCAGCGTGGCCCGGTTCCTGGGCACGACGGCCGCGCGGACGGACAATGCGACCACGGCGAGCACCATGGCGCCCACGACGATCCCGAGCGCACGCAGCGACACCGCGGCAAGCACCCAGATTCCGCCCAGCGTCCCGGCGACCCGGCCCGCCAGCGCCCAGGACACGCCATGCCAGTCGGTGTGCAGTGCCTCGCGCGCCAGGATCAGCAGCGGCAGGCTGGCCCCGGCCACCAGCATCGATCCGGGCATGAGCGCGGGGTCCAGCAGCGTCACCACCGGCGCGCCGATCAGGCCGAGGCCCAGCCCGATCCCGCTCTGGACGAACCCGCCGAGGGCGACGAACAGCCCGGCAACGGCGATCACGGCATCGGGCCTCATCTCTGGGCCCGACGCTACCGGCGCCAGCCCCGCCGCACCTCATGGCATCCGTCACACCGCCGGCACGAACCGGCGTCAGCCCTGCGCGGGTGCACGTGCCCCTGGCTGAGGGCGGTCCCGGGCTGTTAGGCTCGAGGGCAGGGTGCGGGCGCGGCCGGCCTGCCAGCCGACCGCGCCCTCGAAGACGATCACGGCCAGCATGACCAGCACGGAGGTGGTCCAGGTCCCGGTCAGCGCGTGCAGGAAGCCGACCACGAGCGGCCCGGCCGTCGCCACCAGGTATCCGCCGCCCTGGGTGAACGCCGACAGCGAGGCGGACGTCACCGGGTCCGGCGCCCGGGCGGCGGTGAAGTAGATCGCCAGGCCGAGGGCGGCGCCCTGGCCGAGGCCGAGCAGCAGGGTCCAGGCGGGCGCGCCGGCCAGCGGCGCGAACCATACCCCGGCGAGCCCCACGGCGCTGATCGTCACCGTGGCGGCGACCAGCCAGCGCTGGTCCCTGGCCCGCTGGGCGAGCATCGGGGCCAGCAGCGCGGTGACCGCGTTGCCGAGGTTCAGCAGGGCGAGCAGGCCGCCCGCGTGTTCCGCTCCCGCGCCCCGATCCCTCAGCAGGACCGGCAGCCACGAGAGCGCAGAGTAATAAATCAGGCTCTGCAGCCCCATGAAGCCCATGACTTGCCAGGCGAGTACGTGCCTGGAAACCCGCACCAGCGGCCGGCCGCCCGATCGGCCGCCGCCCGGGGCGCCCGGTGTGGTCCGGAACCGCCACTGGGGCAGCCAGACCAGCACCGCCGCCAGCGCCGGCAGCGCCCACAGGCCCAGGGTGAGCCTGGCCGAGCCGTCGGAGGACTGGAACACCGGCACCGCGATCAGCGAGGCGAGGATCGCCCCGGCGGCCAGGGCGAGCAGGTAGACGCCAATCAGCAGGCCCGCCTGATCCGGGCGGCGCCGCTTGACCAGGCTGGGCAGCAGGACGTTCATCAGCGCGATCGCGCCACCGGCCACCACAGTGCCGGGGAAGAGCATGGCCCCGGGCCAGGCGCCGCGCGCGAGCAGCCCCACAGCGAGCAGTACCAGGGAGGCCAGCAGTACCCGCTCCTCGCCGAACCGGCGGGACAGCGGGGCAGCCACGAACGAGAAGACCCCGAAGCACAGCACCGGGGCAGCGGCAAGCAGCGCGACTGCCACCGTCGACAGGTGCAGCGCCGAGGCCAGTTCCGGGAAGACCGGGGGCAGGCCGGCGATCGCAGGGCGCAGGTTGAACGCGAGAGCGAGGATGCCGGCCACGAACAGTGCCGGTGCCCAGGCACGGCCGCCGGTCCGGGCCTTGGCCTGGGCTGGGCGCACAGCGGGCTCGGACATCTCCGGCCACGCTACCGCCTGGCCACAGCGCCGCGTGATCAGCCCCCGGCCAGGGGCAAAGAAATAACATATTGGGCATTTCCGGTTGCGTTACCCATCCTTCCGCGAACCGTGGGCCCCGGCCACGTGTCAATCCTGAACAAGCAGTGAACGCAGAACGTACTGCATGATGCCCCCATGCCGGTAGTACTCGGCCTCGCCGGGGGTGTCGATCCGGACGATCGCCTGGAACTCCCGGCCGTCCGCCCGGACGGTCACCTCGCGGGGAACCGGCCCGGAGTTCATCTGCTCGATGCCTGCGACATCGTAGACCTCGCGGCCGGTCAGCCCGAGCGAGGCCGCCGACTCCCCGGGACGGTACTGCAGCGGCAGCACGCCCATGCCGATCAGGTTGGAGCGGTGGATCCGCTCGAACGACTCGACCAGCACCGCGCGCACCCCGAGCAGCAGCGTGCCCTTGGCGGCCCAGTCCCGGGACGAGCCGGAGCCGTACTCCGTGCCGCCGAGCACGATCAGCGGGGTTCCTTCCTCCGCGTACTGCCGCGAGGCGTCGAAGATGCTCATCTGCTCGCCGCCGGGCAGCTTCACGGTCACCCCGCCCTCGGTACCAGGCGCGAGCTGGTTGCGCAGCCTGATGTTGGCGAACGTGCCGCGGATCATCACCTCGTGGTTGCCGCGCCGGGACCCGTAGGAGTTGAAGTCCCGCCGTTCCACCCCGTGCTCGGTGAGGTAGCGCCCGGCCGGGCTGTCGGTCTTGATCGCGCCGGCCGGCGAGATGTGGTCGGTGGTCACCGAGTCGCCCAGCATGGCGAGTACCCGGGCGCCGTGGATGTCGGCGACCGGTTCGGGGGCCGCGCCCATCGCGTCGAAGTACGGCGGGTGCCGCACGTAGGTGGAGTCGCCGTCCCAGGCGAACGTGTCGCCCTCGGGCACCGGCAGGGCGCGCCACCGGTCGTCACCCTCGAACACGTCGGCGTAGTCGCGGGAGAACATCTCCGCGGCCACCGCGGACCTGACCACCTCGGCGACGTCGGCCGGCGACGGCCAGATATCGCGGAGATACACCGGCGTCCCGTCCGGGCGGCTGCCGAGGGCATCGTTAGGCATGTCAATGTCCATCGTGCCGGCCAGCGCGTACGCCACGACCAGCGGCGGGGACGCGAGGTAGTTCATCTTCACGTCCGGGTTGATCCGGCCCTCGAAGTTCCGGTTGCCGGACAGCACGGAGACGACCGCCAGGTCGTTGTCGGCGACCGCTTCGCTGATCGCCTCGGGCAGCGGGCCGGAGTTGCCGATGCAGGTCGTGCAGCCGTAGCCGACCAGGTTGAAGCCGAGCTTGTCCAGGTAGGGCAGCAGTCCGGCCCGCTCGTAGTAGTCCATGACCACCTTCGAGCCGGGCGCCAGCGTGGTCTTCACCCAGGGCTTGCTCTCCAGGCCGGCCTCCACCGCGTTGCGGGCGAGCAGCGCGGCGCCGATCATCACCGACGGGTTGGAGGTGTTGGTGCACGAGGTGATGGCCGCGATGACCACCGAGCCGTGGTCAACGGTGGTCTTCGTGCCGTCCTCCAGCGTGACCTCGGTCGGAGTGGACGGCCGGCCGCCGGGCGCCGGCGGGCTGGACGGCCGGCTCGGAGTCCTGGCCGTTCTCCCGGTCCGGTGCGAACGGATCCGAGGCAGGGAAGGTGCCGGCGATCTCGCCGTCCAGCCTGTCGAGCTCCACATACGAGCCGAGCGCCTCACGGAAGGCGGTCTTGGCGTCGGCCAGCGCCACCCGGTCCTGCGGCCGCTTCGGGCCGGCCAGCGACGGGACGATGGTGGACAGGTCGAGTGACAGTTCCTCGGAGTACCGGGCGGGCCGCCCGGGCTCGTGCCACAGGCCCTGCTCCCTGGCGTACGCCTCGATCAGCGCGACCCGGTCCGCCGGGCGGCCGGTGAGCCGCAGGTAGGTCAGCGTCTCCTCGTCGATCGGGAAGATGGCGCAGGTGGAGCCGAACTCGGGGCTCATGTTGCCGATCGTGGCCCGGTTGGCCACCGGCACCGCGGCCACCCCGTCGCCGTGGAACTCGACGAACTTGCCGACCACGCCGTGCCGCCGCAGTATCTCGGTGATGGTGAGCACCAGGTCGGTGGCGGTGGTGCCGTCGGGCAGCTCGCCGGTCAGCCGGAACCCGACCACCTTGGGGATGAGCATGCTGATCGGCTGGCCGAGCATGGCCGCCTCGGCCTCGATGCCGCCGACGCCCCAGCCCAGCACGCCGAGGCCGTTCTGCATGGTGGTGTGCGAGTCGGTGCCGACGCACGTGTCCGGGTAGGTGGTGCCGTCGTGGGTCATCACGACCCGGGCCAGGTGCTCGATGTTGACCTGGTGCACGATGCCGGTGCCCGGCGGCACGACCTTGAACCGGCTGAACGCCTGCTGCCCCCAGCGCAGGAACGCGAACCGCTCCCGGTTGCGGTGGAACTCCAGGTCGACGTTGCGGTCGAACGCGTCCGGGCGGCCGAACACGTCCGCCACCACCGAGTGGTCGATGACCAGCTCGGCCGGGACCAGCGGGTTGATCTTGGCCGGGTCGCCGCCCAGGTCGCGCATGGCCTCGCGCATGGTGGCCAGGTCGACCACGGCGGGCACGCCGGTCAGGTCCTGGAGGATGACCCGCGCCGGGGTGAACTGGATCTCGGTCGCGGGCTCGGCGGCGGGATCCCACTCGGCGAGGGCGGTGACGTGGTCCGCCGTGACCTGCCGCCCGTCCTCGTTGCGCAGCAGGTTCTCCAGCAGGACCTTGAGGCTGAACGGAAGGCTGTCCGCCCCCTTGACCGCGTCCAGCCGGTAGATCACGTGATCGGTCCCGCCGGTCCGCAGCGTGGCCCGGCTCCCGAAGCTGTTCGCCGTCATGGCGTCGCTCGCCTCCTCCGACTGAGGTGCTCTTCCCGCGGTGTCCCTTGCATCCTGCCGCAGAGCCGCGGCGGAGGTGGTCCCGGGCCTCCGGCGCCGCGCCCGCCGCGCCTTGCCCGCGGCCAGGGAGTATCTTGATGTCGAGCTATCTGTCTCCACCGTAGGAGCACAGTCTCTCGACGTCAAGCTAAATCGCCCGGCTTGCGGCACCTTCGCCCGTTCCCACTGCCCCGCCTGGGCCTTGACCATTCACGATCACAGCCTGACAATCCGTAACACACGTAGCATGGAGGCGCCCGGGGTGCCTCGGCCGTCAACTGGGCACCGGTTTCCGGGTAGGACAAGCGGAACGCGAGGCGGGCTCATGCACCTGCGGGGGCTGTTAGGCACTCTGGTGCCGGCCGTGCCTGCGGTGCTGCTGGCCGGCGCCCTCATCGCCGTTCCCCAGGCCGCGCAGGCGAGCGTGGGGGTCGGCATCCAGGCAGGCGCGGTGCGGCTGTCCGGCGCGGCGCACCCGGGCCAGAGCGTTGCCCTGCCGGGGGTGTCCGTGGTCAATGCCGGGACCCGCCCCGAGTCGATCCGGCTGAGCGTGCAGCGCATTTCCAAAGGGCCGGGCGGGCCGGTCCCGCGCTCGTGGATCCAGTTCGGCGCGCCCGTCGTGCAGCTCGCGCCGAAGCATGCCATGCGGGTCTCGGTGGAGCTGGTCGTGCCCGCCGGCGCCAAGCCGGGCGCGTACCTGAGCGACATCGTGGCCACCGGCTCCAGCGCCGCCCAGCGCTCCGCGGGCCGCGCCAGCCTGGGCGCGGCGGCCGCGACCCTGCTGGAGTTCCGGGTGGCGCCGGGCACGGCGCCGGGGTTCTGGTGGTCGGTGTTCACCCAGACCCTCTGGGCCCTGCTCATCGTGATCCTGCTCGCGGCCGTGCTGCTGGCCGTGCGCAGGTCCGGGATCCGCGTCCGGGTGGAGCGCAAGGCGGCCGGTTACGGCACCGCCGACGAATACGGAGGCACGCATGCGTAGCCTGCTGGTGATCGCCGCGATCGTGATCGGGGGCTTCCTGGTCATCCACGTGGGCAAGGTGGTCACCGCCAAGGACCCGCCGCCCCACGGGCACAGCGGCAGCACCGCGATCTCGCTCAACACCATGCAGACCTACCGCACCATCACCGTGTCGCCGACGGCGGTGACCTGCGGCAGCTACCACCGCGGGGTCTACCCCAACCGCTCCAAGGGGGCGATGGGCTTCCCGAACGGCACCTGCGCGGTCGGGGACCGGCTGAAGGGCAAGGACCCGGTCACGATCACCTACAACGGCATGCAGGGATTCGTGCTCGTGCACGCCGGGTGGGCCATGCCCAACAGCAACGACGTCGGCACCCCGTGGCGCCCGTGCAGCAGCGCCGGGCACAAGGCCGTCGCATGTACCGGCAAGAACGGGCTGCCCGGCTACAACCAGTACACGGTGCGGAACTTCAGCCCGGAGACCGCGCGGCCGATGCAGATCACCGGGAACAACGTGTGCGACTGTGAACTTCCGGCCGGCCGGTGGCTGCTACGCCTCGCGGGGCAACTCCCAGCGTGAGGGCTTCTACATCACCGGCCCGTCGAAGATCCCGAGCACCGACACGGCGCAGTCGTGGACGGCCTGGGTCATCTGGACCGCGGCGCCACAGACTCAGTTCCAGCACCCGCACGCATAGCCCGGCCGGGCTGCCGCTCGCTCGACGCGCGGCATCCCTTCGAGGGCGCTGCGTATGCGGCCAGCCTGTCGAGGGAGACCTGCCACAGCAGCGCCGCCGCGTCGGGGTCCAGCGCCGTACGCAGGACGCCACGCCGGCTGCCCGGCTGGTTCGGCTCCGCCCAGCCTGCACCTAGCTGAGCCCGCGTCAGCCGCGGATGGGCGCCGTCAGCGGCCATCTCGCTGCCCGGGCAGACTCTGGCGTGAAGCTCGGCCAGGAACGTGCCCGGCTGCATGAGGACGGCGCAGTGCCCGCCACCGGGCAGCAGCACCAGATCCTTCGCAGGCGCCTCGACGGCAGCGAAGTACTCCTGCGCCAGGCTGGTGAGCGTGTGCTGGTCGGCGTCGCCCTGGAAGATGAAGAACGGGACCGCGAAGCGAGTGCCCTCCGCCGCGGCCGACCAGCGCATTGTCTCCTCGTACAAGGGCTGCGGGTAGAACGTGAACGCGGTGTTGAACAGCCACACGTCCCGCAGCGACCGATACGGCGCGGTGAGCACCATCCGCAGCGACTTCTTCCCCCAGGCCCGCAGCTCGGGGTCGGTCTCGAAGCTCCACCGCTGCTTGATCAGCCAGGTCCGGGCTGTGCGGTAAGGAGGCGGCCCAGCCTGTCTCCAGGCCCCGGATCGCCTTGCTGCGCCAGTGGCCCGGGCGCGCTCCAGGGCAAGGCGATAGGACCCGGCCTCGCTGCGCGCCATGTCAGCGATCTGCCCGGTGCCGACGTAGGCGCGGAACAGGTCGGGCCGCCGCTGCGCCATCTTCACGCCGACGATGCTGCCCTGAGAGTGGCCGACCAGGATCACCTGGTCGGTGTGCAGCCGCCGACAGAGGTACTCGGCCACCTCGATGCCGTCCCCGGCCATCAGGTCGAAGGTCAGCCGGTCGCCCTCCTTGCCGTTGCGGCGCAGCGTCCTGCCGGTACCGCGCCGGTCCCACTGGGCCACGGTGAAGTGCTTCTCCCAGCCCCGGTACACGGGCGTGAACGGCGTCATGGTCATGCCTGACCCGTGCAGGAAGAGCAGTACCGGGTTGTCTCGGTCCTCGCCCCGGATCTGGATCCACTGCCCGATGCCGCCGATCGTGACGTAACCGCTCTCGGCGATCCCGTCAGGGCTGTCGATCATGAGTGCCCGGGCGGCCCGGCGCTGGCACACCTTGCGGTACCCGAGCGCGGCCGCCACCGCCAGCACGATGACACCAGCCAGGCTGATGCCCACTGTCGTGATCATGTTTCCTCCTCCGGGCCGGCCGCCGCGTGTCCAGCGCCTAGGTCTTGAGATTGACATGTCATTTTTTAGATGTCAATCTTGACAGGTAAGACCTTGGACGTTGCCGCAGGAGGGGAGGTGGGCCGGTGTCCTTGCGCCACGCACTGCTCGGCCTGCTGGCCGAAGAACCCGCGAGCGGGTACGACCTGACTCGCAAGTTCGAACGGGTTCTGCAGCGTTACGCCTGGCACGCCCAGAACAGCCAGATATACCCCGAGCTGAACCACCTGGCCGGGGACGGCCTGGCCACCGTCGTCGAGGAGGGTCCCCGCGGGCGGCGCACCTACGCGATCACCGACGCCGGCCGCGCGGAACTGCGCCGCTGGATGCGTAATCCGCCGGACCAATTCAACGTGCGCAACGAGTTCGTGCTGCGCCTGTTCCTGCTGTCAGCCTTGGAGCCTGACGAGGCACGCGCGGCCCTGAGAAGCCTGCTCGCCCAAAACGACGCCGCGCTCGCCGACCTGCGCGAGCAAGTAGACAAGTTCGACGCGCTCGCCGAACCTGGTTCCCCTCCTCCGCTCAACCGCCTGGTCGCCGAGTTCGGCCTGCGCTCGTTCGAGACCCTCCGCGACTGGGCCCTCTGGGCCCTGGACCACATCGCCGAGGACACCACGGCCGCCGACCAGTAGCTCATCCCGGAGCGGCCAGCCCCTCTGTGAGCACACCCATCGTGATCATGACCTCTGGAGCGTAACAGCGCCACCAATCTCATGATCACGAATGGCCCGCCGGGCCGCCTACCGCATGCGCAGCTTGGCCACCAGGCGGGAGGGGATGATCTCGACCGGGAAGGCCGAGCGGAACGGTGTGTCCCCTGCCGCTTGAGCGGCCTCGCGATACTCGCCATGCACAGATCGAACGCGCGAAGGATGGGCTGTTCCAGATCAGGGTCGATGACCCAGTACGAGGGAATGCCGAACCGCTCGTAGGCGGCCTTCTTGAGGTTGAGATCCCGCAAAGCCGAGTCCGGTGACAGGATCTCCGCCACCAGCAGCGGCGGCGGGCCGGCGGGCGCCGCTCACATCAGAGGGTCGCGCGACCACGACGTCAGGCTCAAGTGCGCTCCGTGGCCCGATCCGCACGCCGACGTTCGGGAAGACGACGAGCTCCTCAGGGCAGGCCAGCTCCAGGAGGGCCACCAGGACAGCGGCCACGCGCTGGTGCGGCGGCCCGGGCGCGGGGCTCACGATCAGCGTCCCGTCAAGCAACTCGTAACGGTGCCCGTCGTCGGGCATCCGGTCGAGATCGCTGACCGTGAACGGCTCCCCCGGCTTCGGCCAGGCGTCGGTGAGGGTCACAACACTCGGTACTGCCTCCCGAGGACTCATGCCTGCCACCGTGCCACCAGCGGCGGCAACTCCGATCTGGCGGAGCCCTCCGGCGAGCGGTTCTGCATCATAGCCAGACGTCGCCTGGTGGATCAGCCAGCATCTGAACCTGGCGTCATTGCTCCGGCGCGGAGACCGGGATCGTCACTAGCCGCCGGAAGACTCAGTCCTTCCCAGGTTCCAAGACATAAGTTCCGCGCTGAGGGATGGTGCGTACCAGTCCCTCGTCTCTGAGCACTTCGACGGCCCGCTCGTGCCGTCCCGCGCGACACGCCGTAGCGCCCCGTCAGATCAGGACTCTGACGGGAGCGGCTGCGGGGCACCAGTTCGCCGTCGCTCGATCTGGCCGCGCAGGATCGCCGCGAGCTGAAGGTACACCGGCTCGGGATTCCACCTGTCGATCTCATCGGCCATGATCTAGACGTTACTGACCAGCGCAAACGTCTCTGCCGGTCAGGTTCGTTCATACTTGTTCTGTACGTTCATAGACGTTGAGTACAAGATGCTCTAGCGTGGCCTCATGATGTCAGGGGAGCGGCAGGCTGCCGCGTTAGGTAGGTACGCGATCACGGCATGGGACCGGAGCCGCTATTCCCGCCACTGTACCCTCACCGCCCCATGGTGAGCCGGCTCAGACTTGGCCCGCTGTCCAGCGCTGTCCCCCGCGCACGACTGCACGCCAAGGTGATCCTCAAGGATTGGAACCTGGCCCATGTGGCGGACGATGCCGAAACGATCGTCAGCGAACTGACGACGAACGCGTTGAAAGCGTCCTGGTCCCTCACCGATCCCCAGCCCATCGTCCTGCACCTGCTGGCCGATCACGAGCGCCTGACGACTCAGGTATGGGATGCACTACCGGCACCGCCCGACCCCGCGCCGCACGCGATAGATGCCGAGACCGGGCGCGGCCTGGAAATCGTCTCGATCATCAGCGACCGCTGGGGCTTCTACCGCCCGATGCCGGGGGCAAGATCGTCTGGGCCACCATCGACCTCAATAGTCCGCACCAATCCAGACGATGACGCTTCCAGACGAGCCACGTAGCAGGCGGCCATTCGCCTGCATCAGATCGCGGCTGGGCTTAGCGGGATCGGACTTGTGACCCACATGCACCGGACGCGGGCCGGGACGGACCTGACCGCGACCCTCCGCCCGATCGGCCATCGCGACATCCAAGTCATCGTTGACGAGGATGGGTACACCGAACTCCGTTACTGGGCCAGCCTGAGCACAACGCCGGCCGCTGCCGTGGCGACCATTGGCGAGGCCCTAGCGGCAATCATTGCTTCCGGTTCCCTGGCCGATCGCGTCGGGCAGGCGGTGCGGCATATTGCCGGTTACGATGGCGCGGTCACCGAACGTGCGGAAGGCAGTGGCATGCCGGGGCCCCAGGACCATCTGGCCGAGCAGGGACGAATCCCCGACCAGGCACGCCCGTACGCGGCCGACAATCCCCACGATGCCCAGGTGCGCCCGGATGACCTGCAGGCCCGTCTGGAACGGTTGCCCCTCAACCACCCCTCGTCCCCCTACCGTGACGACGGCTCCCGCAAGCCCCCGCCCCCAGATCTCACCCAGTACGAACTCCCCCTCCCCGACGACCCCGACTCCCCTTCCGACCCAGACTTACCCGCACACGACCAAGCTCGGACCCACCCCGATGGCTCCTGGGACTGGAAAGAGGCCAAGCTCTCTCCAGAGCGCTCGCTAATAGCAGACCAGGCAATCGCAAGGTGCCACGATACTGAAGGGCGTGACGTGAACGGCAACTACGGGGATCGAGGCCTCACGCCTGCCATGCGCCGTATTGAGGCTCAACTTGAGCATGGCCACTTAGTCGAAGATACCGAGAAATTCGCTCTCAAGGATCCTGACCGCTTCAAAGAAAAGTTCGCCAAGCTCATCGCAGACCGCACCCGATCGCGATCCTCGCTGGCTTGTAGCAACGAGATCAACGATGGGGTCCGTTATACGTTCATCTACGATGACGCTGAGTATAGCTCAGGTGTAATGGATGTAAGCAATGCAATTGCAGCCGACGGGTATGAACTCGACGAACGCAAGAACGCCTGGAGCTGGACGATACGAAGGTATACAAGGGGTAAACAGTACTGGCGCGAACCTAGCCACTGGCGTTCTATTCGAAGTACAGTTCCATACGCCGGCAAGTTGGCACGCGAAACAAGAAAGCCATCCAGCCTACGAGTAGCTCAATCCCTAGCAAGCACACGAGAACAGCGAGCTGATGCAATGAGACGCCAGCGAGAGATATTCGCCGCAGTACCAATACCCCAGGCGCTGTTGCAGATATTCAGCTCCTATCGGAAGGAAGGATGGTAGAGCCTATGGACAGAAGCACAGATATTATGCGATCATTGGGCGTGGCGACGCGCCGTCTGATCCGTCTGGTCTCGCTCGCAGAATTGACGACAGCAATGGAACTCTTGATGAATCACTACGACGTGACCTGACCTGGGGGCCCACTACTGCGATAGTCGAATGGGACTATGGCGAAGACCTCACCCAAGACTTGATGAAGATCAGTGAGGCTGAAGCTCAAGACTGATCGAGCGGTTTCGGGAGAAGTGGAGCCGGGAGGGCTGAGCCGGGTGGCTCAAGATCGCGCAGCGGAACCAGTGGGGGCCCAGCAGCGCGACATGCCGCATGAAACTCAGCCCGGCAGGCCGATCTGACCTGCACGGCTAGAACGCCTTCCCGTTGGCCACCCGTCATCCCCCTATCGCGACGACGGCTCCCGCAAGCCCCCGCCCCCAGACCTGTCCAAGTACGAACTCCCCCTCCCCGACGAATCCGACTCCCGCGCCGACCGGACTCACCGCAGCAGACCAGGCCCACATCGGCCCCGACGGCTCGTGGGACTGGAAGGACTGCCATCTGAACCCGGAAGAGTCCCGTGCCGCCGATCAAGGCCTTGCCAGATGCCACGACGCCGAAGGACGTGACGCCGATGGCAACTACGGCGACCGCGGTCTCACACCTGCCATGCGCCGGATCGAGGCCGAGCTTGACCGTGGCGCATCTGGTCGAAGACACTGAGAAGTACGCTCTCAAAGAGCCTGACCGATTCAAGGAAAAGCTATGCCAAACTCATTAGAGACGAACCAGACAAGCCCGTTGATCAACATGTTGACGAGATCCATGATGGCATCCGCTACACCTTTGTTTCTGACGAGGATGCTATTACGTGCAGACTGTGAACGGCAGGCCATGCGATCCTGCGAGATAGCGGCTTTGAGCTTGGTCGTGCGAAAGAATACCTGGGCTAACGACGAGTACAAAGGAGTTAACACTCGCTGGCGAGACCATGCGAGTGGCTGCAGATTTGAAGTTCAGTTCCACACTCATGAAAGCTGGCGATGCAAAACAGGCAACCCACAGCGCTTATGCACGAGAATCCACGACACAAGAACACCAACGGCCGAGAGGGAACGCCTGCGCGCCTATCAGCGAGAGATCAGTTCGAGCTCTCGTGTTACCACCAGGCTGGGAAAGCATTCCCAACTACCGGAAGGAAGGCTGGTGACAGAGCCTACCGAGCGAGTAGAATACTATGCGATCATTGCGCGCCGGCCGCACTCGCCGCCAGACCCATCGGGACTTGCACGACGCCGCTTCACCCCGGCAGGGACGGGTGGACGAGTCCCTGCAGCGCGACCTGTCATGGCACCCAACGTCGTCCATCACGCAGTGGGAGTACGGGAACCTGTCGGCGATCTTGCGGACATCAGTGCGAGCTGAAGCGAATGACGCTGATCGAGCGGTTTCGGGAGAAGTGGGGCCAGGAGGGCTGAGGGGCGGTTACAGGGGGCGCAGGCGGGACAGGGCCTCGGGCAGGTCGCCTTCGTGGATTACGCCGAGGCGCTGGGTGGCGCGGGTGATGGCGACGTAGAGGTCGTTGAGGCCGGACGTCGAGTCGGCCACGATCCGCGCGGGATCCGCGACCAGGACCGAGTCGAACTCCAGCCCCCGTACCTGCTTGACGCTGAGCACCACGACGGGCCGGTCCAGGGACGCATCCTCCAGCACCACGTCCGGGACGCAGACCCCGACCGCGCGGGTCAGTTCGTCGAGGCGGTCGGCGGGCACGATGACGGCCAGGTTGCCCGCCCCGATCGCGGCCGACTCCTCCCTGGTCAGCTCGCCAAGGAACGACCCGAGTTCCCCGGGCGGCGCCTGGGCCTGCCATGGCGAGATCCCCGTTTCCCGCACCGGGCGCGGCGGGTGCAGTTCCGGGTTGATGGCCTCCAGCACGTCGGCGGCCACCTCGGCGATCTCGGCCGGGGTCCGGTAGTTGATGGTCAGCCGCTCCATCCGGTACCGCTCGCCCAGGTTCGGGCCGAGCACCTGCTGCCAGGATGAGCCGCCGCCCAGCTCGCTGGCCTGGGCCATGTCCCCGACGATGGTCATCGACCGGGACGGGCAGCGCCGCATCAGCATCCGCCACGCCATCGGGGACAGTTCCTGCGCCTCGTCCACCACGATGTGCCCGAACGCCCAGGTCCGGTCCGCGGCGGCGCGTTCCACGGCGGTCCGGTCGTCGTCCTCCTCGTACCGGTCGGCCAGCCGTTCGGCGTCGAGGATGTCGTAGGCCGAGAGGATCTCGGCCTCCTCCTCAGGGTTCAGGTCCAGGTCCACCGACCGCGATCCGTACGCCAGGTCCAGCACGCCGCGCGCGTAGGCGATCCGCTTGCGCCGTTCCTTCCGGGCCCGCTCGCGCACGGTCCGGTCGTCCTCGCCGAGCAGTTCCGCCGCCTCGTCCAGCAGCGGCACATCCGCCGCGGTCCACCCGCCGTCGGCCTCGCGCAGCAGTGCGTCCCGGTCGGCCGCCTCCAGCCCCGGGGCGGCCGTCTCCAGCCGCTCCTTGGCCTCGAACAGGTCGCTCAGCAGGCGCTGCGGCGTCAGCGCCGGCCAGAACTCCTGCAGCGCTATCCGGACCTGCTGGGTCTCACGTAGCTCCTGCCGGATCCCGGCGACGTCTTCCTCGCTGAGCAGGTTGCCGCCGCCCAGGACGTCGTAGCCGATCTTGTCGGCCACCTGGCGTGCGAGCGCCTCGATCAGCAGCCGGTGGGCCAGCGGCCTGACCTGGTTGTGCGGCAGCCGGGCGCGGCGGGCCCGGTCACGGATCCGGACGCAGGTGCGCCGGTCCAGGCGCAGCGTGTCCCCCTCGAAGGTGACCTCCAGGCCGCCGGTGGCCGGTCCCTGCCGGTCCCGCACCGCGGTCGCGATCACCTCGGCCATCTCCAGGCGGCCCTTGAGCCGCGCGGTGGACACCGGCTCCTCACGCCGCGCGGTGATGCCCGGGTACAGGTCGGCGATCGTGGACAGCAGCACCGAGGTCTCCCCCAGCGACGGCAGCACCTGCCCCACGTAACGCAGGAACGTGGGACTGGGGCCGATCACCAGGACCACCCGCCGGGCCAGCTGCTCCCGGTGGGTGTACAGCAGGAACGCGGCGCGGTGCAGCGCCACGGCCGTCTTCCCGGTGCCGGGCCCGCCCTGGACCACCAGCACGCCCTTGTGCGGGGCCCGGATGATCCAGTCCTGCTCGACCTGGATCGTCTCCACGATGTCGGTCATCTGGCCGGTGCGGCTGGCGTTCAGCGCGGCGAGCAGGGCCGCCTCGCCGTTCAGCCCGCTGGTCGGGCCCGACTGCCGCCGCGGCCAGGTCGAGCACCTCGTCGTCCAGCCGGGTGACCTCCCGGCCCACGGTCTTGATGTGGCGCCGCCGCCGCACCCCTTCCGGCGAGACCGGGGTCGCCAGGTAGAACGGCCGTGCGGCCGGGGCGCGCCAGTCCAGCAGCAGCGGCTTGTAGTCGGCGTCCTCGTCGCGGATGCCGAGGCGCCCGATGTAGCGCGGATCCCCGTCCTCGGAGTCGATCCGGCCGAAGCACAGCCCGTTCTCGGCCGCGTCGAGCTGGGCGATCCGCCCGGTGTACATGCCCACCATGACGTCCCGCTCGGTGCGTGCCTGCGGGGTGCCGCCGGTCTGCCGCAGCGTCTGGGCCAGCCGCCCGGAGGCGCGCTCCCGAAGGTCATCGAGATGCCCGTAGAGCATGGAGACGTAGGCCTGCTCCTGCTCGACATCTTGATGAGTCACACGCTCCAGGGTAGACAACCGGTACGACTGCTGCGCTGCGCGGCACGGCGGCAGCACGCGGATCAGGGCTTGCTCAGCGCCTGCAGGAAGGCGATCATGCGCGAGTCGGACGTCCGGAGGTCGTTGATAAAGAACCCCTGGACGTACGGACGGATCGCCTCGGCCGCCACGGCGACCGCGGAAGCGGGAACATACAGGCCGTTGGGCGAAACGCTGAGCGTCGCGAGGACAAGCGCGTGAGGGTTGGCCTTGCGTGCCTGCGCTGCGCCGTCCTGCACGAGTTGCCGCAGGGCGCTGAGATTGGTCTCGACGGCCGCGGCCTGGATCACGTAGATCGGCGCGTAAGCCGCCGCCGTCGGCAGGCCGCAGCGCAAGTACGCCTGGGAAATGGTGGTTCCCGGTCGCTGGGAACATACCGCTCCCGGTACCCGCATCAGGTCGCGGCCCGGCATGAGGATGGACCGGTAGCCGTGCGCATGCGCGGCATCGCCGAATCCCTTCAGCGCCGGGATCGGATTCTTCCGTTCGGGCGCGGGTGTGACCGCAAAGTTCTCCAGGTCATCGGCGACGACCTTCACGCCAGGAATGACCTGGTGGTGATCGATGGCAGCCTGCAGGCCGGTACTGCTGAAGAAGTACTGGACGGGGATGACGCTCGCGGGCAGGCGGTCTCCGCCCGCACGCTGTTCCAGCACGTATGTACCTGGGCCAGCGGCTACCTGCTTGATGAGGGCAGGAGCTTCGACGTTGAGGTGATTGAAGTCTTCTTTGTAGAAGATCCAGTACACGCTGGACAAGCCAATTGGCTTGCCCATGGAGCTGGCACTGACGCCCGGCCAGGGGCCGGCCGCGCCCGCAAAAACGACTAGTCCTACCATCGCGGCGAATGCCCGTGGCCGTGGCATTCGCCCTCGCTTGAATGTATGACTCACCTGGGCCCCCAGACCTTCTAGGTAGAATGAACCACGCTGGCTGTCGTGCTGGCCGCCGCGCCGATCGGCTCGCTTCCAGGAACGACGCTGACCGGGAAAATCCCAGCACAGAACACTAGCCATGCTGATGCAATCAGGCCAGCAAGCGCGGCAATTAGAGAAGCCGCAGGTCACCTTTGAATTTGTAAGTCCTAATAGGCCTGCGGTGCGCCCTCACACAGGAAATTCGCGGTCCGTGAACACCGGCGGATCAGATCACAGGCCGTGCCGGGCGGCGCTCATGTCCAGGTCGCCCAGGCCCTGGTCGACCAGCCGCTGCCAGCGGTCCCGCAGCGCGGCCAGCACGTCGAGCGACCGGCCGGGCGCGGCGTCCAGGGCCAGGGTCAGGTCCTTGACCGCCCACTCCAGGGCGAAGTCCGGGGAATCGTCACCGCTGTCCATCTTGCGGGCCTTGCCGGCCGCCACCGGCGAGGCCATCCGCCCGGTGCCCAGCAGGTCGAGAACCTCGGACCGGTCCACGCCGACCGCGTCGGCGAGCGCCATCACCTCGGCCGCACCCTCGATGAGGAACATCAGCCAGGTGTTCGTGACCAGCTTGAGCCTGCTGCCCGCACCCACCTCACCGAGCCACCGGGTGGCCCGCCCGACCGCGCCGAACGCCGGTTCCAGCAGCGCCTTGGCCCGCTCCGGGCCGGAGGCCAGGATGAGCAGTTCGCCCGCTTCGGCGGGGGCCCGGGTGCCGGACACCGGCGCGTCGACGAACAGCACGTCGGGGCGCTGCCGGGCCACCAGCCCCGCGAGTTCCTCAGTGGCGGCGACCCCGATCGTGCCCATCTGCGCCCAGACCGCGCCGGGTGCCATCGCCGCGAGCATCCCGGCGTCCAGCGCCACCGACCGGGTCGCCGCCGCTTCGGACAGGATCGTGATGACCACCGCGGCATGCGCGACGGCACTGGCCGGGTCGGTGTGCGCCACGGCGCCGGCTTCGGCGAGGGCGGCGGCCCGTTCCGGGGTCCGGTTCCACACGTCGACCGGCAGCCCGGCGCGCAGCAGGCTGCGGGCCATGCCCGCGCCCATGGTGCCCAGTCCCAGCACGGCGACCCGCCCCGCGCCCGGCGCATAATCTTCAGCCACGACGGTCATTATGGCCGCCCGGCACCCGGCCCCATGAAGGACTCCCGCGCATGACCGCACGGACCAGGACGCTCTGGCGACACACCGCAGGCAGCGGCGCCGTGGGGGGGGGGGAGACCCAGGCGGGTCCGGGTGGTCGGCACCTACCCGCCGATATTCGGCCTCAGCCGCCCGCTGCTCGCGGCCGCCACCCCCGGTGCTCGCCCGCCCGGCCCCGGCGAGCCGTGCGCGATGATCGTCTACGTGCGCACCGCCCCGGACCGGTACCAGTCGTACTCCCTGGAAGGCGGGCCGTGACCGCCGCGCCCCGATGAGCGCGCGTCAGGCCAGCCGCACGGTCACCGGGCCGCCGCCGGGGTCGGCCCGCCCCGTCCAGGAGGCGCCGAGCCGCACCGGCCGGTCCGGTTTGATGCGATACGCAGCAGACGTGGCCAGCCGCCGTCCGTCCTGCCAGACTTCGAGCCGGGCCAGCCTGGCGAAGGTGTCGCTGCGCAGCACGAAACGCCCGCGCGGCGGAGCCGGGCCCCCGGCGCGCAGCACGTTCGGGGCGATCCACAGCAGCGGCGGCTCGGCCGTCACCGGCAGGCGCACGGGTTCCGGGGCCGCGCGCCCGCGCCCATCCCCCGCGGCAACGGCCCCGGCGCCCCCCAGCCGCAGGAACGCCACGATCCCGCGGGCCGCGTGCCGGCCGCCCAGCGCGGCGATGTCCGCCGTCTCCGCCGCGTGCACCAGGTTGCCGGCCGCGAACACCCCGGGCACCGAGGTCTCCAGCGCCGTGTCCACGGCCGGGCCGCGGGTACCCGGGTCCATGGCCAGGCCCGCCGCGCGGGCCAGTTCGTGGTCGGGAACCCAGTCGCCGGTGAACACCACCAGGTCGCACGGCACGAACCGGGCTTCCCCGGTCCGGGTGTCGGCGAGTTCGACGCCCTCCAGCCGGCCCCGGCCGGCCACCCGCTGGACCACGGTGCGATGTCCACACCGGCACGTGCCAGCGCCACGACGCGGCCAGCCCGAACGCGGCGATAGCTGGTGTGCCGGGGCCGGCCGGTGACCAGCGCGACCACCTGCGCCCCGGCGTGCGCCAGGGTGACCATGGCGGAGAAGCTGACATGCTCCGCGCCGACGACCAGCGCCCGGCCGGGCAGCCGCTGGCCCGCCAGGTACACCCGCCGCTGCAGTTCCCCTGTGGTCATCATCCCGGGCGGCCGGTCCCCGGGGACCAGGCGCGCGGTCCGCGGCCGCTCCCGGCAGCCGGTCACCAGAAGCACCGCGCCGGCGTGCACGGTCTCCACACCGGCCGCGCCGGTCAGCAGGACCCGTGTCCCGTGCGGGGCGGCCGCTGCGCGGGCCGCCGCCCGGCCGGGCCGTCCCAGCCGGTCACCGTCGTGCCCAGCCGGATGTCCGCCCCGGCGGCCGCCGCCGCGTCCGCATACCGGCGCGCGTACGCCGGGCCGGTCAGCACCCGGCGCAGGTCCCGGGCGCCGAACCCGGTGTGCGCGCTGTGCCGGGGAATGCCGCCCGCCGCCTCGTCCCGGTCCGCGACCACCACGCTGCCCACGCCGAGCCGCCGCAGTTCCACGGCGGCGGCCAGCCCGGCGGGCCCCGCCCCGACGATGAGCACGTCCGCGTGCTCGGTCCCAGGCGGTGCGACCCCCTGGACCCCCGCTGGCCCGCGGTCGGCAGGCCGCCGGTCTGCCGGTGACCTGCCGCGGCCGGTGACCGCCTCAGCCCGGGGCGGCGGCGTACGCGGGCGCCGGATCCGGCGAACAACTGAGCGACCGTGGCGGCGCAGTAGAAGCCCTGGCAGCGGCCGTTGAGCACCCGGGTCCTGCGCCGCAGCCCGTCGGTGTCGGCGGGCGGCACCGGGCTGGCCAGCGCGTCCCTGATCTCGCCCCGGGTGACCCGTTCGCAGTGGCACACGATCGCGCCGTACTCCGGGTCGGCCGCGATCCGCGTGGCGTCGGCGTACGGCCGGATGCCCGCCTGCCCGATGTAGGGCATCACCGGCGGGTCCGGTTCCGGGCGCCCCGCGAGGCGCAGCCCGGCATCGGCCAGCAGCCCGGTGACGTACTCGGCGATGCCCAGCGACGCGGACAGCCCGGTGGACCGGATCCCGGCCACGCACGCGTACCGCCGGGAGCCGTCGGCCCAGATCTGGTAGTCCCGGTCGGCGGTCGCGGCCCGCAGCCCGGCGTAGCTGGCGGTGACCTCCTCGGCGGCCAGGCCGGGCAGGATGCGGCGGCCGGCGTCCATCAGCGCGGCAAGCCCCGCCGCGGTGGTGGCGACGTCGCCCCGGTCGGGGACATCCTCGGCGGTGGGCCCGAGCAGCACGTTGCCGTACACGGTCGGCGCGACCAGCACACCCTTGGTCCTGGCCGTGGGCACCGGCAGCAGGATCTCCGACAGCAGCGGCCGGGCCAGCTTGTCGAACACGATCAGCTCGCCGCGCCGCGGGCAGATGGTGAACCTGTCCCCGCCCATCATCGCGTCGATGACGTCGCTGTTCAGCCCGGCGGCGTTCACCACCCAGCGGCAGCGCACCACGCCGGTACTCGTGACCACCTGGTGCTCCGAGGCCCCGGACCGGATCCCGGTGACCCGGCTGCGCAGCCGCAGCCGGGCCCCGGCGGCCAGCGCCTGGGTGGCGTAGGCCAGCGGGGTGGTCCACGGGCAGATGATGCTCTCCCCCGGGATGGCCAGCGCGCCGAGCGCCCCCGGCCCGAGGTGCGGTTCGCGCCGGTACAGCTCGCCGGCGCTGATCGGGTGAACGTCGGTGACACCGTTGCGGCGGGCCTTGTCCTCGATCGCGGGCAGTTCCGCCAGTTGCCCGGCGGTCCAGGCGACCAGCAGCGCCCCGGTCCGCTCGACCGGTATCCCGGCGCGATGTGCGTACTCGCCCAGTAGCGCGTAGCCCCGGCGCAGCAGCCGGCTCTCCAGGCTGCCGGGGACCGCGTCGAAACCGGTGTGCAGGATCGCCGTGTTCGCCTTGCTGGTCCCGGTGCCCACGTCGTTCGCCGCGTCGATGAGCACGCAGGACACGTCCTGGCAGGCGAGCGCCCGGGCGATCGCCGTCCCGACCACACCGGCCCCGATGACCGCCACGTCGGCCGGCCGGCCGCCCGGTGTTCCCGCGGCCCCGGTCACCGTGGTGCGGTCCCCCGGGCGGCGAGCACCGCCTGGACGGCCGAGTTATGCACGGAGAGGCGTTCGGCTGCCTGCTCCGCGGTGATCGCCGGCTCGGCGACCCATTCCACCTCGGCCGGGCCGGCCGCCTCAGCCAGCGCGCTGCGCTCCCCGGTGCCCAGCCGGGCGAGCGCGGCCACGCCCAGCGCGGTCGCGTCCGGCGAGCTGCTCACCTCGACCGGCGCCTGGAGCAGGTCGGCCTGTGCCTGGACCAGCAGCCGGGACCGGGTCAGGCCGCCGTCGGCGCGGAGCCGGCCGAGCGGGGCGCCGGTGTCGGCGGCCACCGAGGCGGCGAGCAGCGCCACCGACGCGGCGATGCCCTCGGCCACGGCACGGGCCAGGTGCGCGCGGGTGACCCCCAGGCCCAGGCCGAGGAACGCGCCGCGGGCGTCCGGCCGCCAGTACGGCGCGCCGAGCCCGGCCAGGGCGGGCACGAACACCGCCCCGCCGGAGTCCGGCACGCTGGCCCCGGCGGCGTCCAGCCCCGCCGCCCCGGGCACCAGCCCGAGATCGGCGAGCCAGCCGATGGCCGCCCCGGCCGTGTACACCTGGCCGTCGAGGCAGTACGTGGCGGCTCCGCCCAGCCGCCAGGCCACCGAGGCGGACAGCCCCGCCGTGGACCTGACCGGCTCCGGCCCCGTGGTGGCCAGCAGGAACGCGCCGGTGCCGTAGGTGCACTTGGCGTCACCGGCGGCGAAGCACCGCTCGGCGAGCAGCGCGGCCTGCTGGTCCACGGCCAGCCCGGCGACCGGCAGCGCCGGGCCGAACGCGGTGGTCTCCCCCACTATCCCCGCGCAGTCGCGGACCTCGGGCAGGCCCGCCGGGTCGATCCCGAACACGGCGCACGCCTCGGCCGACCAGTCCGCGGTCTGCAGGTCGAGCAGCAGCGTGCGGGACGCGGTCGCCGCGTCGGTCACGTACCCCGCGCCGAGCCGGGCCAGCAGCCAGGCGTCGGTGGTGCTGACCACGCCCTCGGTGGTGAGGTGCTCGCGCAGCCAGGTCATCTTCGGCGCGGCGAAATACGGGTCGAGCGGCAGCCCGGTGAGAGCGGCGAGGCGGCCGGCCGAGCCGGAAAGGCGGCGGCAGATGCCCGCGGACCGCCGATCCTGCCAGACGATGGCCGGGGTCAGCGCCCGCCCCGACCGGCGATCCCAGGCCAGCACGGTCTCACCCTGGTTGGCCAGCGCCATCGCGTGCACCGGGGCCCTGGCTGCGGCGAGGGCGGCGGTCCCCGCATCGATCACCGACCGGAACAGCTCCTCGGGGTCCTGCTCGACGCCCCCGTCGGGGGTGCTGGCCGGATGCACCGGTTCCTCGGCCGACCCGAGCACCTCGTTACCCGGGCCAAGCACGAGTGCCTTCGTGGCCGAGGTGCCCTGGTCGATCGCGAGTATGTTCACTGGCCCGCGCCCGCCGGGCGGCCCGCCCGCTGGCACGGGGTCCCCGCCGTGTCGCCGAGCGCGTCCGCGCCGTGCGCCCCTTCCTCGGTGCGCATCGCGCCGGGCTCGAGCAGCCACTGCCCGATGTAGACCACCAGGCCGACGCCGAGCGCGCCGAGCACGTAGTACTGGGCGTCGCGGAACTCGCTCGGGCCGATCAGGATGATCAGCTCGTAGGCGAGCCAGATCAGCGCCCCCGCGATCACGGGTATCTCGTACCGGCCGAGGGAGAAGTGCCCGGCCTGGGCACGGTGCCGCCGCGCGGTGAAGATGTACAGCACCACGGTGGACGCGTACAGCAGGGCCGGCATGATGGTCGAGGCGGTGAACAGGGTGACCAGGGCCGAGGTGTGGGTGCGCAGCACGAGCGTGATCACTGCGCCGATCACCGCGGCCAGGATCGTGGCCCACGTCGGCCCGCCGGTGGCCCTGGGCACCTGGCGCCAGAGCTGGTAGCCGGGCAGCCGCCGGTCCCGGGACATCGACCAGATCATGCGGCCGTTGGTGACCATGATCACCAGCCCGCAGGCGAAGATCGACACGCAGACGAAGATCAGGAAGATCTTCTGCACGAAGCCGCCGAGGACGTCCTGCACGATGAGCGCCACCGGCGCGGCGCTGTCGACACCGCCGGGATCGAATGGATCGCGTAGACCAGGGCGATGAGGAACGACCATCCCGACCACGCCGGACAGCACCACGGCCCGGACCATCGCCCGCGGGACCGTCTTGTGCGGCTCGACGGTCTCCTCGGCGAGGTTGCTCGCCGACTCGAACCCGACGATCGTGTAGGCGCCGAGCAGGGTGGCCAGCATGAACGGGCCCAGCCAGCTGTAGTACCCGGCAGAGCGGGACGACCCCCGTGGAGCCCAGGTTGGACCAGTGCCCGAGGCCGCGGATGGCGGCCACGATGATCAGCAGCACGGTGAGGCCGACGATGCCGATCACCTCGGTGGCCACCGCGGTGTTGTTGACCCGGGTGGTGGCCCGGGTGGAGGCGATGATCAGCGCGGCCTGAAGCGCGAGCACCACGAGCGTCTCCAGGGCGGCGCTCGTCGGGGTGTAGACCTCACCGATCAGCGGCTGGAACGCCACCTGCACCAGGCCGTAGTCCACCGACACGGTGACGATGGACAGGAACGCGAACGACATCCAGCCCAGCCACCAGCCCACGTGCACGTTCGCCAGCCGCGAGGCCCACTGGTAGGAGTAGCCCGACAGCGGCACCCGGGCGGCGAGGGCGCCGTAGACCAGGGCCACGAGGGTCTGGCCGACGATGACGATGGGCCAGGTCCAGATGCCCCGCGGGCCGCCCGTGCCAAGCACGAACGCGAACGTGGTGAAGATTCCGGTGGTGATCGAGATGAACGAGAACGCCACCGCGAACGACTCGAAGTTGCGCAGGGAGCGGACGAACTGCTGCCGGTACCCGTACCTGTCGAGCTGGGCGTCGTCGTCGTGGTGGGTGAGGGTGGCCACTGTCATCACATCCTCGGGTGCCTCGGCGGGCGAGGCGTTCTTGCGGCCGGGCTGACGGGCGTCAGCCGGGCCTCGGTCAGGGGTCGGCGCTGCGAGCCGCTGGCCCGCAGGACCGTGACGCCCGCGGAGGTGAGCGCCTCGTGGGCGCCGGTCTCCCCCTCGTCGTCGGTCAGGACCGCGGTGACGCGGTCGAGCGGGCAGACCCGGTGCACGGCGATGACGCCGAGCTTGCTGGAGTCGGCCAGCACGTAGGAGGCGGCGGTGTGCTCGATGATCGTGCGGCGGACCACCACCTCGGCCGGGTAGTAGTCGGTGAGCCCGGCCTCGGGGTGGACCCCGCCGGAGCCGAGGAACGCCCGGTCGGCGTAGAACTCGGCGAAGTACGCCTCGGCGTGGGCGCCGGCACAGGCGCCGTCGCCGTGCCGCACCTGCCCGCCGCACAGCAGCAACTCGATCTCGCGGCGCCCGGACAGTTCCATCGCCACCGGGACCGAGTTGGTGAGCACCCGGCCCTCGAACGTGGCGGGCAGCGCCCGGGCCACCTCCAGCGCGGTGGTGCCGACGTCGATGATCACGGTGTCACCGGGCTCGACGAACGAGGCGGCCAGCTTCGCGATGGCCCGCTTGGCGGTCATCCGGCGCACGCTCCGCGCGGCAAAACTGCCCTCGCTGGACCGCCCGGCCGGGCGGGTGGCTCCCCCGTACACCCGGTCGAGCAGCCCCTTGTCGCCCAGCCTGCGCAGGTCGCGGCGGATCGTCTCGACCGACACGCCGAACTCGCGGGCCAGGTCGTCGGCGGACACGGCGCTGTGCTTGCGCACCTGGGCCAGGATCGCCTGGCGGCGCTGTGTCGGCAACACTTCGTGCTGCCCTCCCTCGCGGTGTTGGCCCGGGGGCGACCCCCCGGAACCCCCGATGGCCTGCGGCCGGCACCCGGGGCGGAGAGCCTGCAATGCCCGTTATTGACTGATCTTGTTGTGATGATGACCGGTTGTCAAGGGTCCTGGCTCCCAGCCGTCTGCCGGCCGGCATCTCCCGCTGGGGGCGCCGAGCCGCTAATGTCGCAGTGATCACCCCAGCCCTGGCTCTAGCGGGAGGCTTGCCATGGATCACCAGGTCAAATACCTGCTCGACGAGTCCGAGATGCCGCGCCAGTGGTACAACGTGATCCCCGACCTGCCGTCGCCCCCGCCGCCGCCGCTGCACCCGGGCACCGGGCAGCCGGTCGGCCCCGACGCCCTGGCCCCGTTGTTCCCCATGGCGCTGATCGCCCAGGAAGTGTCGCCAGATCGATTTATCGACATTCCGGAGCCGGTCACCGACGTCTACCGGTTGTGGCGGCCCACCCCCCTGTTCCGCGCCCGGCGGCTGGAGAAGGATCTCGGCACGCCGGCCCGGATCTACTACAAGTACGAGGGCCTGTCCCCGGCGGGCTCGCACAAGCCCAACACCGCCGTGCCGCAGGCGTACTACAACGCCGCGGAGGGCGTGACCAAGCTCACCACCGAGACCGGCGCGGGCCAGTGGGGCAGCGCGCTCGCCTTCGCCTCGGCCGTGTTCGGGCTCGCCTGCGAGGTGTGGATGGTCCGGGCCTCCTATGACCAGAAGCCGTACCGCCGGCTGCTCATGGAGGCCTACGGGGCGACGGTGCACCCCAGCCCGTCCGACCTCACCTCGGCCGGCCGTGCGGTGCTCGCCGACCACCCGGACTCCACCGGCAGCCTGGGCATTGCGATCAGCGAGGCGGTCGAGGTCGCGGCCCCCGATCCGGCAACCAGGTACGCGCTTGGCAGCGTGCTCAACCACGTGCTGCTGCACCAGACGATCATCGGCGAGGAGGCGATCAAGCAGCTCGCCATGGCCGGGGACACCCCGGACCTGATCGTCGGCTGCACCGGCGGCGGGTCCAACTTCGCCGGCCTGGTGTTCCCGTTCCTGCGGGAGAAGCTCGCCGGGCGGATCAACCCGGTGCTGCGGGCCGTCGAGCCTGCCGCGTGCCCGTCGTTCACCCGGGGCGTGTACGCCTACGACTTCGGCGACACGGCCGGGACCACCCCGCTGTTCAAGATGCACACGCTCGGGCACGACTTCGTGCCGGACCCGATCCACGCGGGCGGGCTGCGGTACCACGGCATGTCGCCGCTGCTGTCGCACATCTACGAGCTGGGCCTGATCGAGGCGGTGGCCAAGCCGCAGTCGGAGTGCTTCGAGGCCGGGCTGCGGTTCGCCCGCGCGGAGGGCATCCTGCCGGCCCCGGAGCCCACGCACGCGATCGCCGCCTGCATCGAGGAAGCGCTGCGGTGCAAGGAGACCGGCGAGGAGAAGGTCATCCTGACCGCGCTGTGCGGGCACGGGCTGCTGGACCTGACCGCCTACGCGAACTTCCAGTCGGGCGAGATGACCGACCTCGAGCTGCCCGAGCAGGCGGTGCGGGACGCGCTGAGCCGGCTGCCCGCGGGCGTGAGCTAGAGCCTGCCTTAGGGCAGGCCCGCCGCGGCCCAGCCGGTCCAGCGCTCGACCTGGATCCGGATCAGCGGGCCGGCCGGCGGGTCGGCCAGGTACTGCGGGTAGCGCGCGGCCAGCAGTTCCAGCGGGCCCGCGAGGCCGGCCTGCCGGCCGTGCCCGGGGCCTGGCCGGCGGCGGGCCCGGCGAGGATTTCCGCGAGCCCGTCGGCCCTGGCCCACCACAGCCGGGACCAGTCGTCCTCGTAGTGGTCGGCGAGCACGGCGACCCGCGGGTCGGCACCGATGTTGCGCAGCCGGCGCAGGTTCATGGTCGTCTTCGGCTTGGCATCGACGACCGTGTAGATGCGGTCGCCGTCCAGCGCGAAGGTGACCGGGACGAGGTGCGGGCGGCCCGCCGGCCCGGTGGTCGCCAGCCGTGCCACGGTGGCCGTGCCGAACCGCCGCCGGGCTTCGCTCGCGGTGAGATTCAGCTCGCCCCCCTTGACAACTGTGACTGGTGTGACACCTGTCACCTCATGACGGTTGCAGACGCACTCATGGCCGGGGTTTAGTCTTGTCTTGACGGTCTTCCCAGCCTTGGTGGGAAAGCATGCCTGTTCTGTCCGTGCTTGCCTACAAAGTCCGGGCCGCGGTTGCGGGTGCCGTTGGCGCGCTCATGTTCATCTTCCCGGCACCAGGCCCCGTGGGGGCGCTGGGCGATGCCGGGCTGGACCATCACCAGGCCACCGCGGTCCGGGCGCCGGACAGCACCCGCGTGGTCCGCAGTGCCGGGCTGTTCGCGATCGCCTGCACGGCCGCCGGGTGGTGCACCGCCGGCGGCGACTATCAGGCCGCCGGGCGCCGGATCGAGCCCATGGCCGCCGCCCAGTCCCGCGGCCGGTGGTCCCGTGGGGTGCCGCTGGCGCTGCCGGCGGGTGCCGCCGCGCAGCCGTATGCCCAGGTGAACGGCATTGCCTGCCGCAGCGCCGGAAACTGCGTGGCGGCCGGCGACTACGAGTACGGCAAGTCGAAGAACCTGCAGGCCTTTATCGCCACCGAGTACCACGGGAAATGGGCCCGGGCGTTCACACCGCGGCTGCCGCCGGGCGCCTCCGCTCCCGCGTCGGCCCAGCTTGAGGCGGTCACCTGTGCCCGCGACGGGTTCTGTGCCGCGGTTGGCAGCTACCAGGACTCCTCGGGCAATGCGCAGACGATGGTGCTGGCCAAGCCCGCGGGCGGGCCGTGGCGCCAGGCCACGGAGATCGCGTCGCCAGCCAACGCGGCCGCCAACCCGGACGCCTTCATGACCGGGATCTCCTGCTCCGCCCCCGGCTCGTGCGCGGTGGTGGGGAACTACAGCCTGTCCCCCAGCAGGTTCGCGGCGATGGGCGCCGTCGAGTCACGGGGCACCTGGCACCGGGCCACCGAGATCGCCGCGCCGCGCGGTGCCATCGCGAGCACGTTCACCGCGATCACCTCGATCTCGTGCCTGGCGACGGGCCCGTGCCTGGGTGTCGGCCAGTACGCGGTCTCGGCCACGCAGAGCCGCGCGATGGCGGTGACCGAGTCGAAGGGCCGGTTCGGCCCGGCCGTGGGGATCACCGCGGTGCCCCCGGGTGCCAGCCAGCACCCGAGCAGCTACCTGCAGGGCGTCTCGTGCCGGGCCTCGGGCATCTGCTTCGCGGTCGGCGGCGGGCGGAACCGGGCGGGCCATTCGGTGGCCATGTACCTGGTCAGGTCCGACGGCCGCTGGCAGGCGGCATTCCTCGCCGCGCCGGACGGCGCCACGGCCGGCACGCGGCAGCTTTCCGCCCTGCAGGCGGTGTCGTGCACCGGCCGGGCGGCGTGCAGCGCGGTCGGCTACTACCACGACCGGCTCGGCACCGCCCGCGCCGAGGCGGCCTCCACCCCCTGACCACGGGCACGGCTCGTCCAGGCCGGGCCGCACGGCCGGCCGGCGAGGCTCAGCTGACCGCGACGATCCGCGCCTGGATCAGGTGGCCGTCGGCGATGTCCAGGAGCCCGAGCGTGCCGTGCGGCTGCCGCCGCCGGTCGGTGGGTGACCCGGGGTTGAAGATCCGCTGGCCGTGCTCCGCATGGTCCATCGGGATGTGCGAGTGGCCGAACACCACCAGGCCCGCGCCCGGGAACCAGCGGCGCAGCCGGGCCGGGCGGCCGCTGGCCGGACCGGAGTCGTGCACCATGGCCACCCGGAGCCCGCCGATCTCGGTCTCCAGCCGGTCCGGCGCTCCCCAGGCGGCCACGTCCCCGCCGTCGTTGTTGCCCCTGACCGCCAGGACCGGCGCGTAGCCGGCCAGTTCCGTGAGCACCTCCGCCGTGCACACGTCGCCCGCGTGCAGGATCAGTCCCGCCCCGCGCAGGTGTGCCGCGACCGGCTCCGGGCAGGCCCGCCACCGGCGGGGAGCATGCGTGTCCGCGAGCACGACCACCCTCACGTCCCCATTCTCCCGCGGCGGGAGCGGGGTGCCCGCCACTGACCCCGATCATCGGCGTGGTGCCCTCGGCCTGCCAGCCGCCTGCGGCCCGGCCACGCGCCCGGCGGCCTGCGGCGGCAGCCGCCGTGACCGCCGGGTTACTGTGGCGGCATGGCTGAGGGGAAGCAAAGCCTGGACATCGGGGGCACGGCCGTGGTTGTCTCCAACCCGGGCAAGGTGTATTTCCCGCACACCGGGCACACCAAGCTCGACCTGGTCCGGTACTACCTGGCCGTGGCCGGCGGCGCGCTGCGCGGCGCCGGCGGGCGGCCGAATGTGCTCAAGCGGTTCGTGAACGGCGCCGAGGGCGAGCCGTTCTTCCAGAAGCGCGCCCCGGACAAGCGCCCGGACTGGATCGAGACGGCGCTGCTCAGCTTCCCGTCCGGGCGCACCGCCGAGGAGGTCGTCCCCCGCGACGCGGCGGCCCTGGCCTGGATGGCGAACCTGGGCTGCATCGACCTCAACCCGCACCCGGTGCGGGCCGAGGACCTCGACCATCCCGACGAGCTGCGGGTCGACCTCGACCCGGTGCCCGGCGTGGCATGGCCGCAGATCCTCGACGTGGCCCTGGTCGCCAGGGAGGTGCTCACGGACTTCGGGCTCACCGGATGGCCGAAGACGTCCGGCTCGCGCGGCTTCCACATCTACGCCCGCATCGAGCCGCGCTGGGGGTTCACCGACGTGCGCCGCGCCGCCGTCGCGCTGGCCAGGGAGATCGAGCGGCGCGCCCCCGACCTGGCCACCGCGCAGTGGTGGAAGGAGGAGCGGCACGGCGTCTTCGTGGACTACAACCAGAACGCCAAGGACCGCACGGTGGCCTCGGCCTACTCGGTGCGGCCCACCCGCGACGCCCGGGTGTCCGCGCCGCTGGCCTGGCCGGAGGTGCCCGGCTGCGACCCCGCCGCGTTCACCCTGGACACGGTGCCCGCCCGGTTCGCCGAGATCGGCGACCCGTGGGCGGGCATGGACGAGACCGCAGGCTCGCTGGAGCCGCTGCTCACCCTCGCGGCCGAGCACGAGGCGGCCGGCCTCGGTGACGCGCCCTGGCCGCCGCACTATGACAAGCAGGCCGGTGAGCCGCCCCGGGTCCAGCCGTCCAAGCGCCGGATGGGCGGCACCGCCCAGGCGGCCGGGACGGTGGCCCCGGCCGCACCGGGCAAGTCGAGCGGCCCGACCGGGCGGCGCCGGTCCACGATGCCGCTGATCGAGGTGGCCCGGGCGGCCACCAAGGACGAGGCGATGGCGGGGCTGGAGGCGTGGAAGCAGCGGCACCCGAAGGTCTGGGAGTACCTGGAGCCCGCGGACGTGCTGGTGGACTCGATGCGCGGGCGCAGCTACAGCTGGACCCGGATCCGGCTGAACCTGCGGCACGTGCCCGAGGCGGACCGCCCGCCGCAGGAGCCGCTGGAGATCGACTACGACCCGTGGACGCAGGGCGAGGGGCCACGGCGCCGCGGCTGACCGCGGGCGGCGGCAACGCCCGCCGGGCCCGGCGGGCCCGGCGCGATAGCCTCGCTCACGGCAACCGTCCGCGACATTGAGGAGACGCCGGTGCGCTTCGCGATCAAGACCAGGCCCGAGCACCAGACATGGGCGCAGATCCGTGACGTGTGGGTGGCGGCCGACGAGGCCGAGTTGTTCGAGTCGGCCTGGAACTGGGATCACTTCTACCCGCTGACCGAGCCCTACGACGGGCCCAACTTCGAGGCCTGGACGATGATCGCCGCGCTCGCCCAGGCGACCCGCCGGATCCGGCTCGGCTGCCAGGTCACCGGCATGGTCTACCGGCACCCGGCGGTGCTGGCCAACATGGCGGCGACCACCGACATCATCTCCGGCGGCCGGCTGGAACTCGGCCTCGGCGCCGGGTGGAACCAGATGGAGTGCGACGCCTACGGCATCGAACTGCCGCCGCTGCGGGAACGGTTCGACCGGTTCGACGAGGGCGTCGAGGCGATCGTCGCGCTGCTCAGCCAGGAGACCACCACGCTGCACGGCCGCTACGTCAAGCTCACCGGCGCGCGGTGCGAGCCCAAGCCGGTGCAGCGGCCGCACCCGCCCATCACCATCGGCGGCCGTGGCCGGACCAGGACGCTGCGCACCGCGGCGCGCCTGGCACAGCAGTGGAACGCGATCACCCCGGGCCCGGAAGACTGGCTCAGCCTCAAAGAGACGCTGGTCGAGCACTGCGCCAGCGCCGGCCGGGATCCGGGCGAGATCACCTGCTCGGTCAACGTCCGGGTCGAGGGCACCGACGGGATCAAGCACGCCGCCGAGCAGGCCGCGGCCTACCGGGACGCCGGTGCCGACCTGGTCATCATGAACCTGCCGGTGCCCGCCGACCCCGCCATGGTCGTCCCGCTGGCCGAGGCGCTCGCCCCCCTGGCCTGACGGCCGGGCAGGCCCGGCTTGCCAGTGGCGGTGCAGTCCTTGATCGTCCCGGCCGCGGGGATGCCGGGGATGCCGCGACGCGGACGGGCCCTGGGTCATTGCGGGGCGAGCGTCGCCACGCACTCCACGTGATGCGTCATCGGGAAGATGTCGAACGCGCGCAACTGATCCAGCCGCCAGCCGAGCCGGGCGAACACGGCGATGTCGCGGGCCAGCGTGGCCGGGTCGCAGGACACGTACGCCACCGCGCGCAGGCTGCGGTCACCGGCGCCCGGCCCGCCGCCAGGCCCGGTGGCCCGCCCCGCCGCCGGGCGCCAGCAGCCGCTCGATGACCAGGCGGGGCACCCCGGTCCGCGGCGGGTCGAGGACGGCCAGCGCGGGCGGCGGCCAGCCGCCCCGGGCCAGCGCCGCCGCCGCATCCGCGGCGTGCACCCGGGCCCAGGGGGTATCGCGCAGGTTGTGCCGCGCGTCCCGGACTGCCGCCCGGTCGGCGTCCACCGCGACGACCATGCCGTCCGGCCCGACCGCGGCGGCGAGCACACCGGCGAACAGCCCAGCGCCGCAGAACAGGTCGAGCGCCACCTCCCCCGGCCGCGGCCGGAGCGCGTCAAGCACCGCCGCGGTGAGCACGTCCGCGGCCCCCGGGTGGACCTGCCAGAACGCGCCCGCACTGACCCGCCAGGACCGCCCGGCCGCGTCCTGGCGCAGCGATCCGCGGCCGCTCAGCGCGGTGAGCCGGCCGCCGCGCCCGGCCAGCAGCACCGTGTCCGCCGCGCCGGCCGAGGCCGCGCGCCCGCCCCCTGCTGCCTGGCGCCCGGGGCGACGATCATTGCCCGCTCCCCCGATCCCGGGGACACCACGACCTCCACCGACCGGGCCCGCTGCCAGTCCTGCCCGGTCACCTCGCGCGCCCGCACCAGCGGGTGCGCGATCGGGCAGGCACCCACCTCGATCACGTCATGGGAGCGGTGCGCCAGCAGCCCAGCGGTGCCGCCGGGGCCGACGGAGAACCTGACCCTGGTCCGCCAGCCGAGGCCGTCGGTGTCACCGGCCACCGGCTCGCAGGTCACCTCGCGGTCCACCCCGGCGATGCGGCGGAGCTGGTCGCGGATCACCTCGGCCTTGAGCCGGCGCTGCGCGGCGAGGTCCGCGTGCTGCCAGTCGCAGCCACCGCAGCCACCGGGGCGCGCGTGCGGGCAGGGCGGCGCCACCCGGTCCGGCGAGGCGCGGAGCACCTCGACCGCGTCCGCCCGGGCGAACGTGGCCGTGGCGTCGGTGACCTGGGCGCGGACCCGCTCCCCCGGCAGCGCGTGCCGGACGAAAACCACCCGGCCGCCGCCGTCCCTGGCCACGCACCAGCCCCCGTGGGCGACCCCGGAAATGTCCAGTTCCAGCACTTCCGCGGTGGTTACCGGCTCCATTACCCTCCCTGCTGGCGCTGCTGGCCCGGGGGCGACCCCCCGGAACCCCGCTGGCTCAGGCCCCGTTCCTTCGTCACGGGGCCTTGGCCGTGCTGGCCCGGGGGGCACCCCGATCCCGCTGCGTCGGAGCCCAGTATGCCGGCCTGGCGTGATGTGTGCGCAGCGGGGGGATTACCGTGACGGGCAGCGGATTCACTGGAGGCGGCCGTGCACATCGTGATCATGGGATGCGGGCGGGTCGGTTCCACGCTCGCCCACATCCTCGAAGACCGTGGCCACTCGGTCGCGGTGATCGACCAGGACCCCGAGGCGTTCCGGAAGCTGCGGTCGTCGTTCAAGGGCAGGAAGATCACCGGCATCGGCTTCGACCAGCGGGTACTGGAGGATGCGGGGATCCGGGAGGCCGCCGCGTTCGCCGCGGTGAGCAGCGGTGACAACTCCAACGTGATCGCCGCCCGGGTGGTGCGGGAGTCGTTCGGCGTGGAACGGGTCGCGGCCCGCATCTACGACCCGCGGCGTGCCGAGGTGTACCAGCGGCTCGGCATCCCGACGGTGGCCACCGTGCGCTGGACCGCGGACCAGATGCTGCGGCGGCTGCTCCCCGAGGGCGCCGAGGAACTGTGGCGCGATCCCACCGGGGAGGTGATCCTCGCCGAGGTGGCCTACGACCCCGCGTGGGTCGGCGAGAAGGTGCACGCGCTGGAGGAGGCGACCAGGGCCCGGGTGGCCTTCATCACCCGGCTGGGCGAGGCGATGCTGCCGGGGCCGGGAATGGTGCTCCAAGAGGGGGATGTCCTGCATGTGATAGTGGCGCATGACGACCTGGACGAGCTTCAGGCGGCGCTCGGCACGCGTGGCGGCCCCAGCCGGCGCGTGCAGGAGAAAAGGGCGCAGGACCGCAAGCCGCAGCAGAAGGGTGCGCAGTGATGCGGGTCGCCATCGCAGGCGCTGGCGCGGTTGGCCGTTCCATCGCGCGTGAACTGCTGGACAACGGGCACGAGGTGCTGCTCATCGACAAGAACCCGCGGTCCATCAAGGTGGACAGCCTGCCGCGGGCCGAATGGCTGCTCGCCGACGCCGCCGAGATCACCTCGCTGGACGAGGCCGGCCTGGAGCGCTGCAACGTGGTCATCTGCGCGACCGGGGACGACAAGGTGAACCTGGTCGTCTCGCTGCTGGCCAAGACCGAGTACGGGGTGCCCCGGGTGGTCGCGCGGATCAACCACCCCAACAACGAGTGGCTGTTCAACGAGTCGTGGGGGGTGGATGTCGCGGTGTCCACCCCGCGGCTGCTGTCGGCGCTGGTGGAGGAGGCGGTCAGCGTCGGTGACCTGGTCCGGCTGATGACGTTCCGGCAGAGCGAGGCGAGCCTGGTGGAGCTCACCATGCCCGACGACGCGCCGCTGGCCGGATCCCGGATCGGCGACATCTCCTGGCCCGCCGACACGGCGCTGGTGGCGATCCTGCGGGCCGGGCGGGTCATCGTGCCCCAGCACGACGACCCGCTGGCCGCGGGCGACGAACTGCTGTTCGTGACCAGCGAGAACGTCGAGGAGGAACTGGGCCGGCTGCTGGCCGGGCACTGAACCCGGGGCAACTCCGGCCAGGCGGTTAACGCGTCTCGGTGATCTCCGGGCCGCGCTGGAACGGATCTATCCCGCCCCACTTGTTGCCCTCGGCCTCGGCCGCCTCGGCCTCCTCGGCGAGCGCCTGGAGGGCCTCGGCGGGCAGCCGGATCTCCAGCATGTCCCGTGGCGGCGCCGGGTGGTCACCGCGGACCACCACGACGTCGGCGAACACCTGCTCCAGCGGCGCGGCGATCTCGGGCCGACGGGCCGCGGGCCCGCTGATCACCCCGCGCAGGAACCAGCGCGGGCCGTCCACCCCGAGGAACCTCACCGGGTGCAGGCCGCCGGGGGTGCCCGGCACCGGCTCCGCCGGCGCGATCAGCGCATGCACCTCCACCCCGAAGGGCCCGTCCGCCTCCTCGCTCTGGCCGCCGGCCTTCGCCACCTCGGCGGCGATCTCCTGGCGGACATCGGCCCACAGGCCGTCGGTCTTCGGCGCGGCGAAGGCCTGCAACTGCAGCCCGCTGTCACCGCGCACGACGGTGATCCACGCGGCCTGGTCGTCGGCCATGCTGACCTGGACCTCGCAGCCCTCCGTGGCGGGCACCAGCAGGCTGCCGAAGTCGATCCGC
Organism: uncultured Actinomycetes bacterium; assembly: GCA_963795785.1. Lineage (GTDB taxonomy): Bacteria > Actinomycetota > Actinomycetes > Streptosporangiales > Streptosporangiaceae > DASXKD01. The sequence goes on along the minus strand of CAWCKG010000022.1, from coordinate 102,601 downwards.
TCGGCCGGGGGCACCTCGTCGTTCACATCCCACGGGCCGACCACCAGGTCCGCACCCGCTTCGTCGCCAGCCGCACCGGCCAGCCCCGTCTCCTCGGCCTGCTCAGGCTCCTCGCCCTGGCCGCGCCGCCGACGCAACACGTCAAGCTCCCTAATGACTCACTGTGTGTTCGGCCCCGCTGTGACCGCCGGTCGAGCCGAACCCGCCTGCTGCGCGGGCCGAGCCGGGAAGCGTCTGGACCTCGTGGAACTGCGGGCAGGCCACCCGCTGGATGACCAGCTGGGCGATCCGGTCACCGCGCTCGAACCGTACCGGCTGCGCCTGGTCGGTGTTGAGCAGGGTCACCTTGATCTCGCCACGGTACCCGGCGTCCACCGTGCCGGGCGCGTTGACGATCGTGACGCCATGCCTGGCGGCCAGGCCCGAGCGGGGATGCACGAACGCCGCGTAACCCTCGGGCAGGGCGATCGCCACCCCGGTGGGCACCAGGGCCCGTTCCCCGGGCGCCAGCACCACGTCCACCGCGGCGCACAGGTCCACCCCGGCGTCGCCGGGATGGGCTCTGGCCGGCAACGGCAGGCCGTGGTCGAGGCGCTTGATGAGGACGGGAACGGCGTCCACGGCGGGCGCCACGTTCCCGGCCGCCGGACCGGCGGCCGCTGGCTGGTGCGAGGTCACGCTGGCGACCCTACCCCGCCCGGGGCACTGCTCCCGGCGGATCCGGGCCGTCCGCCGCGGTGGTGCGCCGGCCCAGCAGGTAGGGCAACGCCCGGAACAGCACGGCCGCCGTCGGTACGGCTACCACCGCCCCCGCGATGCCGCCCGCCACGCCGCCAACAGCCAGCACCAGGATGATCGCGAGCGGGTGGAAGCGGACCATCCGGCCGACCACGAGCGGCTGCAGCAGATGGCTTTCCAGCTGGTTCTCCAGTATGAAGATCGCCACGAGGACCAGGGCCGCCACCCAGCCCCGGGTGCCGAGGGTGACCGCCACCGCAAGGGTGCCCGCCACGAGGATGCCCACCAGCGGGACGAACGCGGCGAGGAAGACCAGGATCACCAGCGGGACCAGCAGCGGCACGCCCAGGACCCACAGCGCGAGGCCGATCACCACGGCATGGATGGCCGCCACCGCCACGGTGCCCCGGACGTAGTAGGTCAGCGCCTGCCACGCCGCCGTTCCCGCGCCCGTGGCCCGCGCCCGGGCCCCGGGCCCGAGGAAGGACGTCAGCCAGGCCCAGATCCGTTCGCCGTCCTTGAGCAGGAAGAACGTGACGAACAGGGTCAGCACCAGGCCGGCCAGGATCTCCAGGAAGATCTTCCCGCCGGACAGCACCGTGCCGGCCACCGCTGACTGGTGCTGCTTGAGGAACGTGAGCAGGCGCTGGGACAGCTGCGCCAGGCCGGCCCGGTGCAGGTGAAACGGCGGCCCGGCCAGCCAGCGCTGCAGATCGCTGGTGGTGTCGCCGATGTCGCTGACCAGCCGCTGGTAGTCGGCCGAGGTCCGGGTGGCGGCCAGCGTGGCGACTCCGGCCAGCACGACGAGGGCGGCCAGCAGGGTGCACCAGGCCGCCGCCAGGGCGGGCAGGCCGAGCCGCCGCAGCCGCTGGGTGAGCGGCTGGAGGAGGGCGGTGAGCAGCAGCGCCGCCACGCAGGGCAGCACCACCAGGCGCAGCGTGCTGACCACCCGGAACATCACGTAGAGCAGCGCACCCAGGATCAGCAGCCGCCACGCCCAGCCAGCGGCGCGCTCCAGCCAGCCCGGCACCCGCGGCTGCACGGGCTGCCCGGCCGGGCCGGGCCGGGCAGCCTGCGGGCCGGGCGGCACCCCGTCCGGCTCCGGCTCCGGTGCGCCCGCGCCGTCCGCACCTGCGTGGGCCGCGTCACCGGGAGCCGTTGCGGCGGTAGCACCGCGGTCCCAAAGGCCACGCCACCTCTGTCGCCCCATCATGTCCTCATGTAACCAACTACCGTGGGCTCATGCGTGTTTACCACGAACGGCTTCGTGCGCCGTTCTCCTGGTGGCTGCTTGGCCTTGCCACGATGCTCCTGCTGGCCACCGAGGTGGTCGCGGGCTGGGCCTGGCCGATAGCGGTGGCCATCTACCTGGTCCTCGTCGGCTCGGTCGCCGCCATGCTGTGGTCCTGGGGGCGGCCGACGGTGGCGGTGCGCGACGGGGAACTGAGCGCGGGCCCGGCACGGCTGCCGCTGGATGCGGTGGGCGAGGTGAGCGCGCTGGACGAGGCGCAGACCCGGTCGCTGCGCGGGCCGCGCGGGGATCCGGCCGCCTTCCTGATGCTCAGGCCGTACCTGCGGCAGGCGGTATACGTCGAGGTGGCCAGGCCCGGAGCGGAGACCCGCCAGGCACGCCGGCGGCTGCGCGTGCGCGGATTCCGGCTGCGTATCGAGGTGACCCGCCCGGTGACGGACAGCCCCTACTGGCTGGTCTGCACGCGTCACCCGGCCGAACTGGCGGCCGCGATCAACGGGGCGCGGGCCGCCACCCCGGCCGGCGGCGCCACCATGGGATGATCGATCGTCGAACGAGCACCGCTCCCGCCGGAGCCGGGAGCGCAGAGAGGAAACGGGCATGTCAGACAAGCGCGGGGATGGCGTCAGCAAGGCGATGGGCTCCTTCGCCGCTATTGCCGCGGCCATGGGCACCCGCAAGCTCGTCACGGCCGGGTGGAAGAAGGTCACCGGCAAGGAACCGCCCAGCGACCCGCGTGACCCCCATGTGGGCATCGGTGAGGCACTGAGCTGGGCGATCGTCCTGGGCGTCACGATGGAGACGGCCCGCCTGCTGGCGCAGCGCGCCGCCACCCGGCGGATGCGCCGCGGCGCGATCGGCAACGGCAGCAGAGCGAGCTAGCGCCCCGCCTGCTCCCGGCGCCCGGGCCGCTCCGCCGCCAGGACCGCTCCGCCGCCTGATCCTCTCCTGGGACTCGCGGTGGCGGGCCCGTCCCCCGCTGGTTAAGATATATCGCGAAGTCTCGCGGCCGGAGGGATCAGCATGTCCGAGCTTGACAGCGTCCGCGCGTCCGATTCCGAACGTGACGCGGCGGCCGGGCGGCTCCAGGCCGCATTCGCCGAGGGCCGCCTCGACGACGCCGAGTTCGACGAGCGGATGCGGACCGCGCTCACCGCGCGGACGCGTGCGGACCTGACACGGTTGATGACCGACCTGCCCGCGGACGCGCCGGCGCCGCGGCCGGCCCCGGCCGGGAGCCAGCCCGGCCGGTTCGCCCTCACCTTCAAGAGCAGCCTGCGCAAGGCGGGCCGGTGGCGCGTGCCGGAACACTTCACGACCGTGGTCTACAAGGGCGAGGGCGTGCTCGACCTGCGCGCGGCGGAACTGACCGCGCAGGTCACGACGATCTCGGCGGTCGCCTACAAGTCGCGGATCGACATCCTGGTCCCGCCGGGGGTACGCGTGGAGACCGGCGGTCTCGGGGTGTCCACGGGCAGCGCGGGCCAGGAAGGGCCGCTGTCGCCGAACGCTCCCGTGGTGCACGTGCGTGGCTACAGCTACAAGGGCACCGTGGAGGTCGCCAGCCGCCCCGCGGAGCGCTGACTCCGGCGGCCAGCTCAGCCTGCCGTCAGCTGATCCGGCCCGGGGCGCCGGAGCCCGGAACGGTTTGTGGTCGTTGGCACTCCACCTACATTCTGGGGTGTTGCGGGGAAAGGGCCAATCCGGCCGGGGGTGGCGGGTGGTTCGCTGCCGTGCGATGATGGCGGCCAGGGCGTGGGGGGTGCTGGGGGTGATGGTGGCGTAGATGGTGACTTGGTGGTCGTGCTTGTTGTAGATCAGTTCCAGGCCGAAGGCGGCGAACAGCCGGGCCTGGATGGCTGGCGGGCAGGCCGGTGCAGGGCGTCGCCGAGCATCGGCAGCGCGTCCAGCAGGCCGGGCTCGTCCTGCTGGCCGGTGGCCCGGTCCAGGGCGGCGAGTCGCTCGTTGATCTCGGTCGCGTTCGGTTTCCAGTTCGGTGAACCGGGCGATGATCCGGGACCGCAGCGCGGTGATCGCCGGGGAGTCCTGGGGGAGGGTGGCGAGGTTCTCGATTTCGCGGGCGTGGGCGTTCTCGGCGGCGTCGATCTTCCGCAGCCGCTTGTGCAGCCGGGCGGTCTCCTGTTCGCGGCGGGCGGTGTCCTCGGCGGCGCTGGCGGGCAGCTGTGCGGCGAGCATGGCGGCGCGGTCGGGGCCGAAGACGCGGGCGGCGAAGAACTGGCGGATGACGGTCGAGCAGGTCGTCTTCGCGGACCCTGACGGTGCGGGGGTGGTCGGGGGCGGCGGCGGCGTGGCGGGGGTTGGCGGGGTTGTGGGGGCAGCCGTAGTAGATGTACCCGGGGTGGCCGGTGGTAGGGGCGGACCAGGCGGCCGGTCATGCGGCGCTTGCAGTCGCGGCACCGGCACCGGGACCGGCAGCAGGTAGGTGCGGCGGGCGGCGCGGGTGGGCGGCCAGCCCGGGCTCGTCGCGGGCGCTGGCGTGCTCGGCGCCGATGCTCTGGGCGGTGTCCCAGGTCGGCGCGGGTGATGATCGCCGGGTGGGCCGGTTCGGGGGACCAGAGCCACTGGTCTTGGGGGCACGTCGTGGAAGCGGCGGCTGCCGGTGGATGCGGCGCGCGGCCGTAGACCATGTGCCCGGTGTACTTGGGGTTGCGCAGGATCGCGTACACGCCGGCGGCGGTCCACCCGCCGGGCTTGGGTGGGGGGTAGGCGGCCGGGGTCGGCGTTGAGCCGGTTGGTGATGGTGGTGACGCCGAGCTTGTCCACGGTGCGCCAGGTGAAGATCTGCGCCACCACGGGGGCGCGGGCGGGTCCAGGACCAGGCGGGTCTTGGTGCGGCCCTGGGCGGCCTTGGCGGGGTCGGGGTGCGGGATCCGGTCGGCGGTGTAGCCGTAGGGGGCGCCGCCGATGTTGTACCCGTCGAGGGTGTGCTGCTCGAACCCGCGCCAGGCTTTCTCCTTCAGCTGGAACCGGTACCACTCCGCGATGCCCTGCTTCACCCGCCGGATCAAGATGGTGGTGGCGTTCATGCCTTCGACGTTGATCGGCTCGTCGGTGGCGAACAGCGGGATCCCGGCTCGCCCAGCTGGCGTTCCAGCTTCAGGGCGTTGAAGGTGTCCCGGCCGGAGCGTTCGATGTCCTCGCACATCACGGCGGCGAACCGGGGCGCCGGGCCGGCGGCTTCGGCCAGCAGCGCGGCCAGGCCGCCGTCACGCGGCAGGCCGACGTCCACGGCCTGGTGGGCGGTGCCGTGGCCGCGCTGCTCCAGGTCCAGGCCGCCGGATTCGATGTCCCAGAACCAGGCGGCGATGAACCAGCCGGGCGGCAGCTTGGCCTGGACTTCGCGGGCCTGCCGGCGCAGCGAGGCGGCCGGGTCCTGTAACAGCAGGGTGGAGGTGCGGCCCAGGAACGCGACCGGGACCGGCTCGGCCGGGGCGGTGCCGGTGACCTGTGCGGCGCTGGCTGGCTCATCGCGGAAGCTCCTTTATCCATTCCGGTTTAACGTCACCTCCGATTATACCAGTGGAAATGGCCTTACACGGGAATGGCTCGCCAGGTGATTAGCTGCCGGATTCTTTGGCGTGTTCTTGCTGGTCACTGGCGGTTTCTGCGGCTAGCGGCATTACCGTCCGCGCGGTAGCTGGCGGCGGAAATAACAGCATGGCGCCATTATCTGCTGTTTCTGGCCGGTGTCGGTGCGCGGGCCTGGCGCGGTCATGGGCGCGGACGTGAGCGGCGGGTGGTTGTTTGGCCGGTGTCCTGCGGCGTGGCGGGGGGCGGGGCCGGCTACGCTCGCGCGGCGCGGCGGGCAGGCTCCTGCTGCCCGGTAAGAGCCCGCCGGCCGGCCCCGCAGGGTCCCGCCGCGCCGCAGGTGGGTAAAGAACCACCCGCCGCGCCCCGGTGCGGGGGCCTTGGCCTGGCTGCCCTGTCGTGTCACCGCCTTCCCCGGGTGGCTGGTGGCCCGGCAGCGTGCGGGACCGCTGCCGGGACCCATGGGGCAAGCGTGCGCGGGGCAGGTTGCACTGGCCTTGACGCGGGCCTTGCATCCCTGGTCAGGGCGCCTGGCCCGCGCGGCCAGGGGCGCTGGGGCGCGCCGCCCGGCCGCGCGGGTGCTGGTTACCCGGCCGGTGCGCGGGTGGTGCCGGTGATGACCAGGGCGGGGCGGCGGGCCTGGGCGACCTGGCGGGTGGCGTCCCAGCACGGCTCGCACATGGGGTAGGACTGGCCCCAGCACTGCAGCCACACCGCCTGGCGGTGCTGCTCGGCGGTGCCCATCTGCCCGAGGGTCACGACGACCTGGGCGGGGACGGCCGGCCCGGCGGTGTTCCAGGGAACTGCACAGTTCCCCGGCGGCGGGCGCGGACAGCGACGATCTCGTCGGGCCCGGGGCGCGGCGGCTGGCCGGGGTCAGCCATGGGCGGGCTCGGGCACCGCCCGCAGTACGGTGCTGATCTTGCGGGCGGCGGTCGGCCGGGTCGTGGACGGGCGCGATCCGTTCGCCCCAGGACCAGTAGTAGGCGCAGTGGTCGGCGGTGATGTCGTCGCCGATCGCGGCGTGGCGGCTGGTCACCGACAGGCACGGGCGGCGGCCGGGGCGGGTGGTTAACGTGACGGCGAACTCGCGCGGGTCCAGCGCGGCGGCCAGGGCCACCAGGCGCGGCCCGGGGCGCGGTGGATGCCGTCGGGGCCGGGGCTGTCGGCGGCTGGGGTCATCGCGGTGTCCTCCCGTCTGGGGTTGGCGACAGTCTCCGCGACAGTAGGCGGCCCAGCACGCCACGACGGGTGCGGTAGCGCGCACAGCATCGAGCGCCGGGCGCGGAGGGCGCCCCGGTGTCGGAGCGGGCAGGCCGAGGGCATGCAGGCCGAGGCGTGCCGGAGCCGGCGGCCGATCAACTGCCCGCCGTGGTCGACGGCTTCGGGTGCCGGGCGGTCGGCAGTAGCGGACGAATCGGCGGACGGGCGTAGGCCTGTTCGCAGCCGGTGCAGCGTGGCCGGGTAGTCGCGGCGCTGATGGTGCGCGGGCGATTTCGAGCCGGGCCGCCGCGTCGTTCCCGGCGGGGATGGTGACCGCTTGGTCGATCTGCTCGAGCCTGTGCCCGGGCCTCCGGCGGAGCGGGCAGGTCGGCGTCAGTTCGACGACGGCATGCGCGCCGTGGCGGTGCCGGCATGGTCCCGGGGTGGTGGTCCGGCGGGGAGCCGCCCGGCATGGCGGCGGCCCTGTCCCAGTGCCGAGCCGATGGCGGTCGCCTTGGCTGCCGCAGCCCGGGCGCACGTACGCCGCGCGGCAACTCCTGGGCCCGTGCCAGGCCGGGCAGGTCGCCGTGCGCCCGGCGAGGAGCGCAGCAGGTCGCCGCGCCGGTGGCCAGGCTGCCAGCGTCGGTGCCCGGCCGAGGTGCGCCAGCCGCCAGCGTCCTCGCCGCCCGCCGCCGGCGCGCCGGGGTGTCGGCATCTTGGTGCGGCGGACATGGCCCTAGGTCGGCGGCGGCGATCAGCTCGGCCTCGCTGGCCCACACGATCTCGTGCTGCCGCCAGCGCGCACACGGCCAGCACGCGCACGCCGCCCATCGCTCTGGCCCCTCGGCGACCCGGGCATGCGGTGGGCGGGGCCGGCTTCGCGTGACCGCCGCGGTTCGGCACTACGCCCACACGGTGCGGTGCTCCCGGGAGATGTGCTGCCGCGGCCACACGGCCATCAGACAGTACGCGCCGCCAGCGCGGCCACATCCACAGGGGCGCCGGTGTCGACTTGGTCAGGCATTCGGGTCGCGGAGGCCACTGTCGCGGATCGCGTGGCACCGCGCACTACATGGGTAGGATCACCGGGCGAACAGCAGGCGACCGGCACCGATCGCACCGCGCCGCGCCAGGTCCATGTCCGTGCCAGCCAGCAACCGGCGGACATCTCCCAGTCGAGGGCTTCGGCGCAGCTTGACCAGCACTGAGCAGCTCGGGCAGCGCGGGCCGGCGACTCCTGCTCGATGCCTTTCAGCCAGGCGCCGCATGCCTTTCACCAGCCCGGCCAGCATCCGGCAGGCATTCAGCCCCTTACGCTCGCGCAGGATCTGGATGCGCTCACCGGTCCGCTTCCCGGCCAGGTCATCCAGCATCCCAGGACCACCCTCGTGATCGCCCGCGTCACCTACCGCCAGCGTAAGCGCCGCTGGCCGCTACGGGGCACGCAGTGCCCGTTCCCCGTCGTCCCGCCTGCCTGCACCACAGCTATTTGCCGGAGCCGTTCCCGACCACTCTCTCGGGGTCCCCTTGGGGTGGGAGAGTGGTCGGGAACGGCGGAGGCAGACCCCCGCAGGGGGTCTGCGCAGGCAGGCGGGACAACGGGCCGTGCTGGAGGCGCACAGTGGCCGCACGCCATGTGGCGGCGGTGTATGAGGACTGACGCTCCTATACGCTAGCTCATTACCGCGCGCGAGTGCTTGTGTCTTGCATCATGCTCGTTTCGTGCTAGTCTCCTAGCCATACATTACCGCTTTCTACCGTTAGGCCATCTTTAGTTCGACGCCGAGTTGCCTCGTTTCGCTCATGTCGCGTCTTACCGATGCTGCTGCAGGTTTAGCTACCGCTACTGTGCCTCGTTCAACCGTGTCAGGATGCCTGAGTTCATCGGATCGGGGCCGTTCTGCCGCGTCAAATAACGTGCGCTGGTCGCCTAGGCTGCAGTTGTGGCGATGCTGGTCGGCTTGACGTTTCTTGCCCGTTCCTCTTGCTGTTTCTTGCTCCGTCTATCTATCCACGCACCCATCCAGATCAGTCCTGGCACCATAACGCTTAAGTTAATACAAGCCTACATAATCATCTGAGCCCACCATCGCAGGTGCTACAGCCACCTGAGTGTGTCGTCTTACAAGGCATGCCAGCGTGTCGTCCGTACCATCCGTGCGAAGAGCGCGTCTATTAGCGCGTTGATGAGGCCTACTAGTACTGCTACTACTAGTGTCCCTGCGATGGCCCGGCGTGGCCTGGCCTGTTGCCTCCGCTCTCCCATGCGTCCATTATGCCCCACTGGCCGGTCCGCTCGTCGTTTTGGGGAATCTGTCCTTGGTTGGCCACGTTCTTGCCCAATGCGGGCATACAACCTGGTACTGCTGCTGGCCTAACACGCGTATTTTGCCGGAGCGCGTGACGCCTTCCAATGGCTGCCTACTCTAGCCACTCCTAGGCGGCGATTCCAGCCCTGGGCGAGCTAAAGCCCCCGTCTCCTATCTTCTGACTGCGGTCATATCAGGCTCACGCATTGTCGAGCCGTCGCCTGTTTTTCGTACAGCTGCGTGTTGCGTTAGGTGGTAGGTAGTCCTTGCACTCCAGTACGTTGAGGTGACCTGGCACTTCGGTGGCATCGGTCATGACGACCACATTGGCGATCTCGCGCATGGAGGGGGTATGCCCCTTGTGCTGCACTGAGTCCCTTATTACTTGCAGCACTTTGCGCTGCCGCCAGGTGAGCACGTAGGCGTCATAAGTGTCTGCGTGCGGCGTTGTTCTCGCTGGGGCGTTCCTTGCCGAGGTGCGCGTGCTCACGGTAGCCCTGGCAGCGATGCAGAGGGTGGTGTTCAGCTTGTACAGCTTGCCGGGCCGGTCGTTGATTAGCGCGATGAGTTCTTTTGCGCGGTCCTCTGCACGGTCTAGGTTTTGGTACCCGCGCAAGGCGGACCAGTGGTTCTAAACAGCAGCGCGCGCACCATGTGATCCAGTCGCTTAGTTCATTGACCAGTAGGCCCGTCGCGATGCTTACTAAGATCGCTGCGATCATCACTCACCTGCCGCTTTGCGAAGAATTATGCGCCTCCTCGCAGCGCCGCGCTTGGAGCGCGAAGTGCCTGCGCGCTGCGTTCCTGGAGCACCTCGCGCGCGTAGGCAACGCCGGTCTGCGTGAGCTGGTAGAAGCTGCGGCCGAGCTTGTTCGGCTCCGGATTCCTGGGCTTCGCATGCACCGGCTGAGCCTGCCCTTGTCCTCAAGCCGTTCTAGTTCGCCGTACACAGTAGGCCCCGATCGCGTTGCCGGCTTCATGATCTCCCAGCCATGCATGTCACCCTCATCGTTTCTTAACGCTTAGAGTAATACTTCGAGCACTTCGAGGAGAGGTCGTGTGACGCGCATTGCGCTCGTCATGCACGCTTAACTTACCTAGGTCGAGAAGCACCAGCCCGCGCCAGACGCCCGTGCGCTCTCGTGCCTTGTCCGCGCAGCCTTCATTCGCCGCGCGAGCGAGGCACTACTGCGTGCCACGCGCACTCAGCTTTGCTGTTGTCCTGGGCGCGGTGGGTGACGTTGGCAGCGACGGGTGCGGCGCGGACGTCCGGGCGGGTAGGTGGGCCGCTTGCGCAGACCGACGTCATTCCGCGTGCCGCGGGCTGTGCGGGTGCTTCGGTGAGCATCCCGCACGCCAGCCGTCCTGTTGCCGGTGCGCTCCTTTATCGCCAGTCTCTGGCTGGTGCCGGCCTGAGGGCCTGTCACAGGTCTGCGGTCCACTCGATGATCAGGCGTTGGCCCTGGTCAGCGGCGGCCAGATTGTCCCTTTCGCTTCAACACCCTCTTGTGTGGGTGGAGTGCCAACGACCACATACGCGGCAGGCGGATTGGCGGCTCAGCTTGCCGCCGTATGACCGACCGGGTGGTCAGGTGACAGAGCCCGCGGCGGCGCCGGTGGCACGGTCGCCCCAGCGGGCCCGGGCCCCGTCCAGGTCGAGCGGGGCGATCATCGGGCCGCTGGCGAGTTCGGCCTCCCAGTCCTCGGCCGGCACCCGCCACATCACCTCGAACTCGATGCCGCTGGGGTCCTTGGCGTACAGCGACTTGGACACCCGGTGGTCGCTGGCGCCGACCAGGGCGCCGTGGTCGGCCAGGCGGCGCCGCACCTCGTCCAGTTCGGCCAGCGTGCCCACCTCCCACGCCAGGTGGTACAGCCCTACCCGCGCGGCCGCGTCCTGCGGGATCGGGGTGCCCCGTCGATCGCGAACAGGCCGAGGTCATGGTCGTTCGCGGACCCCGGGGCGCGCAGGAAGGCGGCACGGCCGGCCATTTCGGCCCGGACCTCGAAGCCGAGCGTCTCGGTGTAGAACCGGACGGCGCTGGCGAGGTCGTGGACGTACAGGACGGCGTGATTGAGACGGCGCACGGCCATGGCAGGCTCCTGTTCGCGAAGACGCTCTACCCTCCAGAAAGCGGCGGCACGCCGTCCTGATTCCCGCCGGCCGCCGGGTAATGCGGGCCGGTGTAGCGGGCGCGGGGCCGCAGCGGCGCATGCCGCGCGTACTCCTCCAGGGCGTGGCCGATCCAGCCCGCGGTCCGCGCCACCGCGAACACCGCCTCCGCGGCCCCGGCCACCATCCCGGCCACGCTGGCCAGCACGGCCAGCGCGAAGTCGATGTTCGGCGTGGGCAGGCCACGGCCGACCACCTCCCGCACCAGGGCATCCGCCACCTCCAGCCGCGGCGACCCCGGCGCCCTGGCCCGGATCTCCGCCAGCAGGAAGGCCGCCCGCGGGTCACCGGCCCGGTAGACGAAGTGGCCGAACCCGGGAATCCGCTCGCCCCGGCGCAGCAGCGACCCGACGGCCCTGGTCACGTCCTGCGGGCCGGCCGCGGCGGCCAGCATGGCCTCCACGCCCAGGGACGCCCCGCCGTGCAGCGCCCCACCTGCCGCGCCCAGGCCGGTGGCCACCACCGCGTAGGGGTCGGCGCGCACGGAGGCGGCCACCCGGGCGGCGAACGTGGACGCGGCCAGTTCATGGTCGGCGAGCAGCACGAGGGCGGCGCGCAGCGCGCCCTTGAGCCCCTCGTCCGGGGGGCCGGGGCACAGCTTCGCCCAGAGCCGGTCGGTGAGGCTGGCGCCGCCGGGGCTGCCTGAATCCGCGCCGGCGCCTGCCGCACCGGCACCGCCGCCGCGCCGCCTGGCCGTAGGCCGCCGCACCGGCACCGCCCGGCCGTGCCAGCTGGCCGTCTCCGGCCGTGCCGGGCCCGCCGGGCGCGGGCAGGCAGTCCACCAGGCCCGCCATGACCGCCTGGCCCGCCGCGATCACCGCGGGCGGGTCAAGCTGCAGGCGCAGTGGATCGGCGGCGGCCAGGGCGGGGACGATCACGCCGAAGCGCTCCAGCGGCAGGGTGCCCGGCGGCAGCGCCGCCTGCGCCGCCCGGCCCGCCAGCAGCGCGGCCTCCGCAGCGCGCCAGGAGCCACGCTCCCGGCCGGTGAGCTCGCCGGTCCATAGCAGCCAGGCGACGTCCTCAAGCTCGTAGCGGGCGGCCAGGGCGGTGATGTCCAGGCCGCGGTAGCAGGTGCGCTCGCTGGTGATCTCGGTCAGGGCCGACTCGATGACGAACTCCCCGGCACCCGGGTGGCGCGGCCGGCCCCGCCGGGCCAGCGACTCGACCTCCCCGGCGTCGAACAGGCTGGTCCGCCCGTCCTGGCCGGCGCGCCGCCGCAGCACGCCGCGGCTGACGTAGGAGTACAGCGTGGCCTGCTTGATGCCGAGCCGCCGGGCGGCCTCGCCGGCCCCGATCCACTCCGTCACCCCAGCCTCCAGTCCTCACCCCAGTGGGGCACCTGCCAGCCGCGAGCCGCGCCGTGCCGCAGCCGCCGGCCGCCAGCCGGAACCAGCCTACCGCGCCCGGGCCAGCCAACGGCGGCCTGGCGTTCAGCTTGATTTTAATCAATATTGATTCATATAGCTCGCCAGTCCACGATGGTGCTGTCGATCCACGACCAGGAGAGGACGCAGCGTGCCTGTCATCCATTTCCTCGACGTGACCAACCGGGACGGCGTCCAGACCGCGCGCACCGGCCTGTCGAAGTTCGGCAAGACCATGGTGAACTTCTACCTGGGCAAACTGGGCGTGGCCCAGTCGGAGATGGGGTTCCCGTTCCTGTTCCACGAGGTGCCCTACATCCGGGCGAACCTCGCCCTGGCGGAGGCGGGCGCCTTCGGCCCGCTGCGGCTGTCCGGCTGGTGCCGGGCGGTGACCGCCGACGTGGACCGCGCGGCGCCGCTGGGGCTGCGCCACTACAACCTCTCCCTCTCCACGTCGGACCAGATGATCGCGCACAAGTTCCGCGGCAAGCTGGACCGGGCTTCGGTGATCAGGGAGATGACGGCCGCCGTGACCGCGGCCAGGGCCGCCGGGGCGCAGACCATCGGCGTCAACGCGGAGGACGGCTCCCGCACCGACGACGGGTTCCTGCTGGAGTTCGCCCTGGCCGCCAAGCAGGCGGGCGCGGACCGGCTGCGCTACTGCGACACCATCGGCGGGGACACCCCGGAGCGGATCCGGGAGCGGCTCGCCAAGCTGGCCAGCGCCATCGGGATGCCGGTGGAGACGCACTGCCACAACGACCTGGGCATGGCCGTGGCGAACTCGGTGTCCGGCGCGCTGGGCGACCTCGACGCGGGCCAGGACGCCTGGATCAACACCTGCATCAACGGCATCGGCGAGCGGGCGGGCAACGCGGACCTGCTGTCCACGCTGCTGGCCCTGCAGCACGGGTTCGGCCTGGCCGGGCGCGCCGAGATCGGCGACCCGGTGGACGAGTCCTGGGCGCGCAGGTTCGCGCTGTGGGCCAGCTACGCCTTCGGCCAGCCGCTGCCCGCCAACCAGCCCGGTGTCGGCCGCAACGCGTTCGCCCACGAGTCAGGCATCCACGCCGACGGCGCGCTGAAGGACCGGCACAACTACGAGCTGTACGACGACGACACGCTGGGCCCCTTCCCCGCCGACTGGCATGCCCGGCCCGGCCGGGTGGTGCTGACCGGCGAGTACGGCGGGCTGGCCGGGTTCCGCCACGTGCGGGACGGGCTGGGCATCGAGATCGCGGCCGGGGCCGAGGACCTGGTGTTCAAGCTGGTCCAGCTGTGCGCGGCCGCCACCGGCAAACCGCTCACCGACGACGAGCTACGGCTGATCGCCTGCTACCCGGATCAGCTCGCGCTGCTCTACCCGGGCCTGCTGAGCTGACCCGGCCGGGAACCGCGCCTCAGCGGATCTGCCTTTTGCGATCCTGGATGTTCTTCAGCCGCCGCCGCTGGGAGGGGATCCAGCATCAGGTAGGCGCCGACCGGCACCGCTATCGCGGCGGCGATGACCACCAGCCCGACTCCACGGATTGATGAAAAGCAGGATGAGACCGATGATGATGCCACCGATCGCAATCTTCATCCGACCCGACACGTCGCCTCCTCACGGCTAAGGACGCGGTCGTTAGCCGCTCTGGCCCTAGTCCACCACATCCTGGCCGCTGCTAGTGAAACGCTGGGCGATCCCAGGTTAGTTCCGCCCCTGCCCAGGGGCTGCGGTCGCGCCCGTTACCGCGGCCGGCCAGGATGTCAGCAGGACCTGGGAGGCACCGATGCCGTTGTCATTGCCGATCGACGCCGACGCCAACGAACTGCTGTCGGCCAGCCCGCTCGCGCTGCTCATCGGCATGCTGCTCGATCAGCAGGTGACCATCGAGAAGGCGTTCACCAGCCCGCGCGACCTGGTGCGCCGGCTCGGCCACGAGCCGACGGCCGCGGAACTGGCCGGCTTCGACCCGGAGGCGCTGTCGGCGATCTTCAGCGCCCGGCCTGCCCTGCACCGCTACCCGCGGGCCATGGCCGGCCGGGTGCAGCAGTTGTGCCAGCACATCGTGGACCGCTACGGCGGTGACCCGGCCGCGGTCTGGACGGGTGCCAGGACCGGTGCCGAACTGCTGGCCCGGCTGCGCGAGCTGCCCGGCTTCGGCGCCGACAAGGCACGGATCTTCCTGGCGCTGCTGGGCAAGCAGTACGGCGTGCGGCCGAAGGGGTGGCGCGAGGCGGCCGGTCACTTCGGCGACAGGGGCAGTCACTGCTCGGTGGCCGACATCGTGGACGCCCAGTCGCTGGCCGCCGTCCGCGCCTACAAGCAGAACATGAAGGCCGCCGCGAAGGCCGCGGCTGGCGTCTAAGGCCAGGCCGGCCAGGGCGTTGCCGGACGGCTCCAGCCCGGGGCCCGGGCCGGCTATCAGCTGATGCCGTGCCGCTTGAGGATGTCGGCGACCTCGCCGAAGTCGTCGTCGGCCGCGGCGCCGCCCTTGCGCTTGGCCGGGACCGGGGCCGCCTTGGGCCGGCTGACCGTGGCGGCCGCCGAGGCGGCCATGGGCGGGGCCGTGGCCAGCGCCCTGGTGGGCGACGGCTGGCTGTCCTGCTCGGCCTTGGCGCGCTTGCGCCTGGCCCGGCCGCGCAGCCCGCCGGTGACCACGAACAGCACCAGCGACACCCCGCCGAGGATCACGCCGGACCACACCTTGGGCGAGAACGCCAGGCCGCTGAAGAAGTCACCGATCGCGACGCCGAAGCGCCACAGCACCTGGAGCACGCCGACCAGGTAGGCGGCGATCGGCAGCAGGGACCAGGCGACCCCGCGCAGCGCGGCCTTGGCGCCGCGGCGGCGCAGCGCGAGCCAGCTTCCGACCAGCCCGACGGCGGTCAGCCCGCCACAGAGAACGAACCACGGGATCTGGCTAAAGGACATTGCCTTCTCCCCTCAGCGGAGCCATCTCCTCCATCGTCGCATATGGCCGCCGGTGCCCCGGCCAACCGCCCTCGCCGGCTACTTCAGGCCGAGAACCGCGTAGTTGTACATGCCGTAGTACGGCTGCACGTACACGTTGGTGAGGTCCGGGCCGCGGTAGAGCAGCGACTTGGCGTACACCGCCGGCAGGATGGCCGCGTCCTTCATCACCCGCATGTCGATCTTGCTTGTATAGCTGTTGCGGTCCGCCGCATTGGTGGCCAGCGCCATCTGGTTCAGATATCTGTTCACCACCGGGTCGTTAAGCTGCTCGACGTTGGTGTTGCCGACCGCGCGGATGGTGGAGCCGGCGGTGATGAAGTCGAGGGAGCCAAAGCCGTCCGGCCAGTCCGGCGCCCATCCGCCGAAGTCAATGCCCAGGTCGTGCTGGTGCACGTACCTCGGCACCCCCGCGAAGCTGGCGAAGTAGTTGCCGGCTGGGTAGCCGTGCAGCGTGGTCCTGATCCCGACCCGGGACAGGGCCCGGCGCAGCGCGGCGGCGGCCGCGGCCTCCTTGGGCCGGTCGCGGCGGTAGGCGATCCCGGTGGTGAACCCGGCCGGGTGGCCACAGAGCTTGAGCTGCGCCCTGGCCGCCACCAGGTCGCCCTGCGGCTTGCTCAGCGCGTCGTACAGGTCGAAACTCTGGTGCCCGACGACATTGGGAGGGGACACCGTGGACGCGATCGCACCGCCCGCGTACGGCCCGCCGTAAGCGGCCTGCAGGCTGACCTTGTCCGCCGCGTACTCGATCGCCTTCCGGCAGTGCACGTTGTGCATTGGCGGCACCACCGTGTTGAGGTAGGCGAACCAGAACAGCCCGCTGACCGGGTCGTCGGCCCGCGCCTTCAGCGACGGCGTTGAGAGGATCTTGGCCTGGGCCGCGGCCTGCATGCCGGCGCCTGCCAGGTTCACGTCCAGCTCACCCGCGAGCAGCCTGTTGCCGAGGTCGCCGGGGTTCATGTTCATCGTCACGACGATCTTGCTGACAAGCTGCTTGGCGTTCGGGTCCGTGGCCGGGTTCCAGTAGGAGTTGGGCACCAGCACCAAGGCTTGTTCAGCTGGTAGCTCTGGAACTTGTACGGGCCGGTGGACATCGGGTGCAGCCGGTAGGCCGCGCCGGTGTCCTTGTCGGCAGCACTGGGGCGGACTGCGGGATCGCCGTCACGAAATTGAAGTCGGCGAACGGGTGCGCCAGGTGGAACACGATCGTGGTCGTGTTCGGCGTGCCCACCGCGGTAAGGCCGAACTGGTTCTTGGCCGGGTTCGTGTACGGGCCGGGGTATGTCTTCGCGTTCCCGCCGAGCAGCACCGGGTAGTAGGGCGGCCCCAGCGGGAACAGCGAGCGGTCGAAGGTGCGCTCGACGGCATATTTGACATCCGCCGAGGTAACCGTGGTGCCATCCTCGAACCTGACGTCGGGCTTGATGTGGTAGGTCCAGGTGAGCCCGCGGTCGGAGACGGTACCCGGCGCGGTCGCCAGGTCCGGCACCACCTGCAGGCCGCAGGCACCCGGGCAGGACTTGTAGGTCATCAGCGGCATCGTGTACAGCCGGGAGAAGTCCCACATGAACCCGTCGTAGATGTTTGCCGGGTCGGTGGAGTCTGGGGTGCCGCTGAGCCCGAAGGTCAGCGTCTTGCCCTTGTGGCCGGACGGATTGACGGCCGTGCTGACGGCGGCGTTGAAGCCAGCGGAGCGTGACGGGCCGCCCCGCGCTGCTGCTGCTGCCGCCGCCGCTACAGGCCGCCAGGGCGAGGGTGGCCACCACGGCGACTGTGGCCAGCCCCATGGATCCGCGCCTCTCCATCAGATGAAACGCCTCTCCTTATTGCGCACATCCCACAGCATGCCGCCCCGAACGGGGGCGGGCAGGGTGATTCCCGACCCCGGAGCAGCACAGCGCGGCCTCGAACAGGATGTTCACCGGGATCAGCGAGACTTCCTAGCGGACGCCGTCAGGCTGCCGGGGGGGTGTTCTCCGGGAAGTGGCAGGCGACCATGGTGGCCGGGCGCAAGCTCCCGGAGCGGCGGCGGGTCGGTGCGGCACACCTCCTGGGCCTTCCAGCAGCGGGTGTGGAACCGGCAGGCGGACGGCGGGTTGAGCGGGCTCGGTACGTCGCCGACCAGCCGGACGCGCTCGCGCCGCTGCCGGTGCCCCTCGGCGGTGCGCTGGGCCGCCTCCGGCAGCGGCACCGCGGACAGCAGCGCGACCGTGTAGGGGTGCCGCGGCCGCTCGTAGAGGTCGTCGCGGCTGGCCAGCTCGACCAGGTTGCCCAGGTACATGACCGCGACCCGGCTGGCCACATGCCTGATCACCGACAGGTCGTGGGCGATGATCACGTAGGTCAGGCCCAGCTCGGACTGCAGGTCGTCCAGCAGGTTGATCACCTGCGCCTGGATGGACACGTCCAGCGCGGACACCGGCTCGTCGGCCACGATGAGCTTGGGCCGCAGCGCGAGCGTGCGCGCGATGCCGATCCGCTGCCGCTGCCCGCCGGAGAACTCGTGCGGGTACCGGTTGTAGTGCTCGGGGCTGAGGCCGACCAGTTCCAGCAGTTCCTGCACGCTCCGCTTGGTGCCCTGCTCGGTCTTGACCTTCTGCAGCCGGAACGGCGCGCCGACGATGGCGCCGACCGTGTGCCGGGGGTTCAGCGACGAGTACGGGTCCTGGAAGATCATCTGCACCTCGCGGCGCAGCGGGCGCATGGCCCCGGCGCGCAGGTGGGTGATGTCGCGGCCGTCGAAGATGATCTGCCCGGCGGTCGGCTCGATCAGCCGGGTCAGCATCCGCGCGGTCGTGGTCTTGCCGCAGCCCGACTCGCCGACGATGCCCAGGGTCTCGCCGCGGGCCACCTCGAACGAGACGTCATCCACGCTGCGCACCAGCCCGACCCGGTGCCTGAAGATGATCCCGCGGGTGACCGGGAAGTGCTTGGTCAGCCCGGTCACCGTAATCAGCGCGCCGGAGGACGTGGCCTCGGTGGCGCTCGGGCTGGCTCAGCGGCGCGGTCACGCGTCCTCCCTGGTCGTAGTGGCGGGCGAGCGGCGACAGCTGCATCCTGGCTGCCTGCTCAGCCCAGATCCGGCGCTGCTCGTCGGTGCTCAGATGGCAGGCGACCTCGTGGCCGGGGCCCACGGCGCGCAGTTGCGGGATCTCGTTCACCGAGCGCCCGTTGGTTTGTGCCGCGTAGGCGCAGCGCGGGTGGAACGGGCAGCCGGACGGCACGTTGATCAGGCTCGGCGGGGTGCCGGGGATCGGGATCAGCCGCTCGATACGCGCCCGGTCCAGCCGCGGCATCGAGCCGAGCAGCCCCCACGCGTAGGGGTGGGCGGGGCGGTCGAAGATGTCCTCGCTGGTCCCGTACTCGGCCGTCCGGCCCGCGTACATGACCAGGATGTCGTCGGCGAGCTCGGCCACCACGCCGAGATCGTGGGTGATGATGATGACCGCGGAGCCGAACTCCTGCTGCAGGTCGGCGATGAGGTCGAGGATCTGCGCCTGCACGGTGACGTCGAGGGCGGTGGTCGGCTCGTCGGCGATCAGCAGCTCCGGGTTGCAGCTCAGCGCCATCGCGATCATCGCGCGCTGGCGCATGCCGCCGGAGAACTGGTGCGGGTAGTCGTCCACCCGGGTCTGCGGGTTGGGAATGCCCACCCGGTTGAGCATGTCGACGGCGTGCGCCTTGGCCGCCTTCTTGCTCACCTTATTGTGAATCAGGTAGGCCTCGGCGATCTGGTAGCCCACCGTGTAGTACGGGTGCAGCGAGGACAGCGGATCCTGGAAGATCATCGCCATCTTGCTGCCCCGCAGCTGGCGCACCCGGCCGGCCGACGCGGCGATGAGTTCCTCCCCGTCCAGCCAGATCGTGCCGCTGATGCTCGCCCGGGTGCCGTGGTGCAGGCCCATGATGCCCAGGCTGGTCACGCTCTTCCCGGAGCCAGACTCGCCCACGATGCCGAGCGTCCTGCCACGGTCCAGGGTGAACGAGACGCCGTCCACCGCCTTGACCAGGCCGTCGTCGGTCGGGAAGTGGATCCTCAGGTCGCGGACGTCGAGCATGGACGACGTGACGGGCGCAGAGGTGTCCGTCACCGTGGGCGCCGCGGCGTCTCGCGCGCCGCCCTTGGCGCGCCCGCGCCAGACCGCCATCAGTGCCTCACTCTCGGGTCCACCACCGCATACAGGATGTCCACGACCAGGTTAGCGATGACGATGAAGAACGCCGCCAGCATGGTGACGCCGAGGATCTCCGGCAGGTCCTGGCTGTCGATGGCGAGGATGGTGAACTGGCCGAGGCCGTGCAGCGAGAACGTGGTCTCGGTCAGCACCGCGCCGCCGAGCAGCGCGCCGAGGTCCATGCCGAAGATCGTGATGATCGGGGTGAGCGCCGCGCGCAGCCCGTGCCTGACGATCACGGTCCGCTCGGGCAGGCCTTTCGCCCGGGCCGTCCGGATGTAGTCCTCGCCCATCGTCTCCAGCATGCCCGCCCTGGTCAGCCGGGCATAAAGGGCTGCGTAGAGGAACGCGAGGGTGACCCACGGCAGCACCAGGTTCCGCGCCCACAGCAGCGGGTTCTGGGTGATCGGGACGAACTGTACGTTCGGGAAGATCGGCCACTTGTAGCTGAACAACGCCAGGGAGATCAGGCCGGTGAAGAAGATCGGCAGCGACACCCCGGCGAGGGCGACGCCCATCGAGAACCGGTCGAACAGGGTGCCGCGCTTCAGCGCGGAGATCACCCCGATCGCCACCCCGCCGACCAGCCAGAGGATCGCCGCCCCGATGGCGAGCGAGACGGTCACCGGCAGGGCGCTGACCATCATCGGCCAGACCGGCTGCTGGTTCTTGAAGGAATAACCGAAACACGGCGGCGGGCAGTAGGCCTTGTTCGTGCCGGAATTGAAGTGCTCGCCGAGCACGATGCCCTTGAGGAACCGCCCGTACTGGACCGGTAGCGGCGCGTCCAGGCCGAGCTGCTGTTCGATCGCATGCACGGCGGCCGGCGTTGGGTTGCGCCCGACGTACTGGCTGGCCAGTCCGCGGGTGGTCTGCCCGGCCAGCCGGGGCAGCAGGAAGAAGATCGAAAACGTGATCATGCTGACCACGATCAGCAGGAAGACCGTGGCGATGAGGCGCCGGACGATGAAAGTGATCACGGGATGCGGCGCTGGTGCCCGGCGGTCATCCGCCGGGCACCAGCGCCTTCACCTGCTCTCTTCTCTTGCTGCTACGCCATCTCTTGCTGCTGCGCCGACGGCTACTTCACCCCGAGCACCGCGTAGTTATACATGCCGTAGAACGGCTGCACATACACATTGGTCAGATTAGAAGGCCGGTAAAGCAGCGCCTTGGCGTACACGATCGGCAGGAACGCCGCGTCCTTCATGATCTGCATATCGATCTGGCTGGTGTAGGAGTTCCGCACCGTGGCGTTGTTCTCCGTCGCGAACTTGGCGAGCAGGCTGTTGACCAATGGGTCGTTGAGCTCCCCAAGGTTGGTGTTCCCGACCGGGCTGATGGCATGGCCGTCCGCGATGAAGTAGAACTCTCCGTATCCGTCCGGCCAGTCAGGCGCCCAGCCATAGGTGGCGATGCCGATGATCGTGGCTGTGCACGTAGTTAGGCACGCCGGCGAAGTTGGAGGTGTAGGTGCTCGTGGGAAAACCGTGCAGCGTGAGCTTGATGCCGACCCTGGCCAGCGCCGCCTGCATGGCCGTGGCGACCGCCACTTCCTTCGGCCGGTCACTGCGGTAGGTGATGCCAGTGGTGAACCCGTTCGGCTGCCCGCACAGCTTGAGCTGCTCCTTGGCCTTGGCCAGGTCGCCCTGAGGCTGGGTGGTGGCCTCGTACAGGTCGAAATGCTTCTGCCCGACGACGTTCGGCGGCGCCGCGGTGCTGGCGATATCCCCTCCGGCGAACGGGCCGCCGTAGGCGGTCTGGTTATTGGTCTTGTTGGCCGCGTACTCGATCGCTATCCGGCAGTGGATGTTGTTCAGCGGCGGCACCTTGTTGTTGAGAGTCATGAACCATTCGAATCCGCTGACCGGGTTGTCGGACGACGCCTTGAGCGACGGGCGTCGTCAGGATCTTGGTCCGCGCGGCCGCCTGCACGCCTGTCCCCGGCAGGTCGACTTGGATGTCCCCGGCGAGGAGCCGGTTGTCGACGTCGTTCGGGTTCACGTTGAAGGTGAGGACGATCTTGCTGGGGAGCTGCTTGGCGTTGGGATCGGTCGCCGGGTTCCAGTGCGGGTTCGGCACCAACGTGAGCTGCTTGTTGATCTGGTAGCTCTGGAACATGTAGGGGCCGGTGGAGATCGGGTGCAGCTGGTAGTTGTCCCCGGTGTCCTTGTTCGGCGGCACGGGGGCGCTCTGCGGGATCGCGGTCACGTAGTTGAAGTCGGCGAACGGCTTCGCCAGGTGGAACACGACCGTCGTCGAGTTCGGCGTCTGCACCGCGTTCAGGCCCATGAGGTTCTTGGACCTGTCCACAAACGGGCCCGGGTAGCAGCCGGTGGTCTTCCCGGCGGCCATGGCCTTGGCGCAGGTAGCGTTCTGCGGCGCCAGCAACGACGGGTAATAGCCCGGCCCGAGCGGGAACTTGGCCCTGTCGAACGTGCGCTCGACGGCGTACTTGACGTCCTGCGCGGTGACCAGCGTCCCGTCTTCGAAATGCACGTTGGGCTGGATGTGGTAGGTCCAGGTCAGCCCGTTGTCGGAGACGACGCCCAGCCCGGTCGCCAGGTCGGGGACGACCTGCAGGCCGCACTTGCCGGGACATGACTTGTACGTCGTCAGCGGCATCGCGTAGAGCCGGGTGAGGTTCCACATCTGCGCGTAGTAGGTGTTGCCCGGGTCGGTGGAGTCCGGGATGCCGGCGCTGCTCGCGAAGTTGAGCGTCCCGCCCTTGTGGCTGGACGGGTTGACGACGCTGGTGACACCAGCGTTGAAGCCCGCCGCGCGTGCCGCCGCCGCCGCCGCTGCCGCTACTGCTGCTGCTGCTGCTGCAGGCGGCGAGGGCAAGGGCGCCGGCCGCGCCGAAGGCGGCCAGCCCCATCATTCTGCGTCTCTTCATGAGGTGAAACGCCTCCCGTCGTGTTTGTTCTTACCGGAAAAAATCGGCATTGGCCTACCGGCTGCTTCTCGGGTCGAGCGCGTCGCGCAGCCCGTCGCCGAACAGGTTGAAGGCCATGACCGTCAGGAAGATGGCCAGGCCGGGAACGATCATGAACATCGGGTCGATCGAGTAGAAGCCGCTGTTCACCGCGTCCGAGATCATGCCCCCCCAGCTCGGGGTCGGCGGGATGATGCCCACCCCGAGGTAGGACAGCGCGGCCTCGAACAGGATGTTCACCGGGATCAGCAGCGTGGAGTACACCAGGATCGGCGCCACGAGGTTCGGCAGCAGCTCACGGAACAGGATGTAGGGCCCGCGGGCGCCGAGGCTGCGGGCGGCGTCCACGAACTCCCGCTCGCGCAGCGACAGCGTCTGGCCGCGGATGATCCGGCCCATGTACGGCCAGGCGAAGAACCCGATCACGAAGATAAGCAGGCCGATGCGCAGCGAGTTGCCCGACAGGCCGAACGCCGACGAGGGGATGACGCCGACCAGCGCGATCGCGAACACCAGCAGCGGGAAGGCGAGGAACACGTCCATGGTGCGGGCGATCACCGCGTCCACCCAGCCGCCGAAGTATCCCGAGATGATGCCCATGACGACGCCGATGCTGACCGCGAGCGCGGTGGCGAGGAAGGCGATGAGCAGGGAGACCTGCGCCCCGTTGACGACCCGGCTCAGCACGTCACGGCCGTTGACCGGCTCGACGCCGAGCGGGTGGGCCAGGCTGATGCCGCCGAACCGCCCGTAGGGGGTGCTGAGGGTCGGGTTGATCAGGTTCGCATGGAAGATGGCCGGGTTCTGCACCAGGTGCGGCCCGATGATGGCCACCAGGACCAGGAAGACGATGAAGATCCCGCCGCCCATCGCGACCTTGTCGCGCTTCAGCCGCATCCATGCGATCTGGCCCAGTGACCGCCCCTCGATCGCCTCGCCGCTGACTCCCTCGAGGATTGCCTCGGGCGCGGCGGATTCCGGCGTCATTTCCAGTGGCGCGGCCATGATCGGCAATGTCTCCAGGCTGAATCCTCGGCAAGCCCGGCCCCATCGCATGGGCCAAGGCGGCTTGCCATACCTTTACCGGGAGGATGTCCCGTGGGGCGCCCGCAGCGCCAGAGGACGGCGGGGGTCGTTCCTGGATTGTGACCTAATTAGAATTTTTCCGTCACAGCGCGGTCGTGACCCTCAGAGTTTCCTGTCGCGAGCCGCTCCAGCAGGTCAAATCCCACCTCGCTCAGCGATTTCACCGTAAGGAGCCCGGGGGCCGGGGGCACCGGCACGCTGGGCACCGCGATGACCGGGCAGCCCGCCGCACGGGCCGCCGCGATGCCGGTGGGCGAGTCCTCGAGGACCACGCACCCGGCGGGCGGCACCCCGAGCCGGGCGGCGGCCAGCAGGTAGGGTTCCGGGTCCGGCTTGGCCCGGCGGACGTCCTCGCCGCACACGGTCACGGCGAAGGTCAGCCCGGTGACCTTCAGCACGGCGTCCATGATCGCCCGGGAAGAGGCGGTGACCAGCGCGTACGGCACCCCGGCGGCATCCAGGGCGGCGAGCAGCGCGGGCGGCGCCCGGCTGCAGCGGCAGGCCCCGCTCCAGCACCAGCCGCACCATTCCCTCGACCAGCCAGCGGGCCACCTCCGCGCGGCTGGCCGGGCCGGGGTGGCCGGGCCGGGGACGGCCTTGGCCAGCAGCCAGGACACGGTCCGCTCCAGCGAGCCGCCGATCAGCGCCTGCTGGTCCGCCTCGCCCCACGGGCCACCGAGCCGGGCCATGACCTCGCGCTCGACCACGAACCAGAGCGGCTCGGAGTCGACCAGCAGCCCGTCCATGTCGAACAGGACGGCGTGTAGCGCGGCAGGGCGCCGCGGCGGGCGCGGATCGCGGGCCGTCACGCGCTGAAGTACCTCGCCTCGGGGTGATGCGCGATCAGCGCGTCGGTGGACTGCTCGGGGACCAGCTGGAACTCCTCCGACAGCAGCACCCCGATCCGCTCCGGGCGCAGCAGCCGGACCACCTTCGCCCGGTCGTCCAGCTCCGGGCAGGCCGGGTAGCCGAACGAGTAGCGGCAGCCGCGGTAGCCGACCTTGAGGATGCCGTCAAGGCCGGGCGGGTCGAAGGAAGCCAGGCCAAGCTCCTCGCGCACCCGGCCATGCCAGTACTCCGCGAGGGCCTCGGTGAGCTGGACGGACAGCCCGTGCAGCTCCAGGTAGTCCCGGTAGGCGTCCTTGGCGAACAGCTCGCCGGCCGCCTGGCTGAGCTTCGTCCCGACCGTGACCAGCTGGAAGCCGACCACGTCGGGCTCGCCCGAGGCGGCGGGCCGGAAGAAGTCGGCCAGGCACAGGTGGCGGTCGTGGCGCTGCCGCGGGAAGGTGAACCGCTCCCGCTCGGCGCCGCCGTCGTCCAGCACCACCAGGTCGTTGCCCTCGCTGGCGGCCCGGAAGTACCCGTAGACCACCGCGGCCTCGACCAGGCCCTCCGCCTGGATCCGGTCCAGCCACATCCGCAGCCGGGGGCGGCCCTCGGCCTCCACCAGCTCCTCGTAGGAGGGCCCGGTGCCGCCCCTGGCGGGCTTGAGCCCCCACTGGCCCAGGAACGTGGCGCGCTCGTCCAGGAAGGCCGCGTACTCGCCCAGGGCGATGCCCTTGACGATCCGGTCGCCGTAGAACGGGGGAACCGGCACGTCGTTGTCGGTCGCGACGCTGGAGCGGGCCGGCATCGCCGCGGGCTCGGTGAGCCGCAGCCGCGCCCCCCGCTTCACCCGGGCCTCCCGCAGCGGGGGCAGCGCGGCGCCCGCCTCGCCGCGCTTGACGGCCATGAACGCGTCCATCAGCCGCAGGCCCTCGAAGGCGTCCCTGGCGTAGCGGACCTCGCCGCCGAACAGGGCGGCCAGGTCCTGCTCCACGTAGGCACGGGTGAGCGCGGCACCGCCGAGCAGCACCGGCCAGGTGCGGGCCAGGCCGCGGGAGTTCAGCTCCGCCAGGTTGTCCCGCATCACCACGGTGGACTTGACCAGCAGCCCGGACATGCCGATCACGTCGGCGCCGTGCTCGGTGGCGGCGTCCACGATCGCCGACAGCGGCTGCTTGATGCCGATGTTGACGACGTCGTAGCCGTTGTTGGACAGGATGATGTCGACCAGGTTCTTGCCGATGTCGTGCACGTCGCCCCGGACGGTCGCGAGCACGATGCGGCCCTTGCCCGACTCCTCGGACCGGTCCATGTGCGGCTCGAGGTAGCCGACCGCCAGCTTCATGACCTCGGCGGAGGTCAGCACGAACGGCAGCTGCATCTGGCCGGAGCCGAACAGGTCGCCGACCGTCTTCATCCCGTCCAGCAGCACGTCGTTGACGATCTCCAGGGCCGGGCGCTGGCCCAGCGCCTCGTCCAGGTCGGCCTCCAGGCCGACCCGCTCCCCGTCGATGATCCGGCGCTTGAGCCGCTCCCAGAGCGGCAGCCCGGCAAGCTCGGCCGCCCTGCTGGCCTTCAGTTCGGTCGCGTCCACGCCCTCGAACAGGTCGAGCAGCCGGGCCAGCGGGTCGTAGCCGGCCCTCCTGCGGTCGTAGATCAGGTCGAGCGCGACCTGCAGTTGCTCGCCGCCGATCCGGGCGATCGGCATGATCCGGGACGGGTGGACGATCGCCGAGTCCAGCCCGGCGCGGACGCACTCGTCGAGGAAGACCGAGTTGAGCACCGCGCGGGCGGCCGGGTTCAGGCCGAAGGAGACGTTGGAGACCCCCAGCGTGGTCTGCACCTCGGGGTAGCGCTGCTTGACCGCGCGGATCGCCTCGATGGTCTCCAGCGCGTCCCGCCGGGTCTCCTCCTGCCCGGTCGCGATCGGGAAGGTGAGGCAGTCCACGATGATGTCGCTGACCCGCATGCCCCAGTTTCCGGTGAGGTCCTCGATCAGCCGGGTGGCCACCGCAAGCTTCCAGTCCGCGGTCCGCGCCTGGCCCTGCTCGTCGATGGTGAGCGCGATCACCGCGGCGCCGTGCTCGGCGACCAGCGGCATCACCGTGGCGATCCGCGAGCCGGGGCCGTCCCCGTCCTCGTAGTTGACCGAGTTCACCACCACCCGGCCGCCGAGCATCTCCAGCCCGGCCCTGATCACGTCGGGCTCGGTGGAGTCCAGCACCAGCGGCAGGGTGGAGGCGGTGGCGAGCCTGCTGGTCAGCTCGGCCATGTCGGCCGCCCCGGCCCGGCCCACGTAGTCCACGCACACGTCCAGCAGGTGCGCGCCGTCCCTGGTCTGCTGGCGGGCGATCTCCACGCAGTCCTCGAGACGGCCGGCCAGCAGCGCCTCACGGAACGCCTTGGACCCGTTGGCGTTGGTCCGCTCCCCGATCGCCAGGAACGCGGTGTCCTGGCGGAACGGCACGTGCTGGTACAGGGAGGAGACCCCGGGCTCGGCCCGGGGCCGGCGCTGGGCCAGCGGCCTGGCCCGTACCCGGTCCACCACGGCGGCCAGGTGCTCCGGGGTGGTCCCGCAGCACCCGCCGACCAGGGCCAGCCCGAACTCCGCGGTGAAGGACTCGTGCGCGTCGGCCAGGCCGCCCGGCTCCAGCGGGTAGCGGGCGCCGTCGGCGGTGAGCTCCGGCAGGCCGGCGTTCGGCATGCAGGACAACGGGATCGGCGAGTGACCGGCCAGGTAGCGCAGGTGCTCGCTCATCTCGGCGGGCCCGGTCGCGCAGTTCAGCCCGATCAGGTCGATGCCGAGCGGCTCCAGCGCGGCCAGGGCCGCGCCGATCTCGCTGCCGAGCAGCATCGCGCCGGTGGTCTCGATCGTCACCGAGGCGATCAGCGCCGCGCTGGCCCCCGCCGCGGCGATGGCCCGCTTCACGCCGATGATCGCCGCCTTGGCCTGCAGCAGGTCCTGGCAGGTCTCGATGACGATCGCGTCCACGCCGCCGCGCAGCAGGCCGGCCGCGTTGGCCTGGTAGGTGTCCCGCAGCGTGGCGAACCGCACGTGCCCCAGGGTGGGCAGCTTGGTGCCGGGCCCGACCGAGCCGAGCACCCAGCGGGGGCGCCCCGGCTCCGCCCAGGCGTCCGCGGCCTGCCGGGCGATCCGCGCGCCCGCCTCGGACAGCTCCCCGATCCGGTCCTCAAGACCGTACTCGCCCAGGTTGCCCAGGTTCGCGCCGAAGGTGTTGGTCGTGACGCAGTCCACCCCGGCTTCGAGGTAGCCGTCGTGGACCGACCGGACGATGTCCGGCCGGGTGATGTTGAGGACTTCGTTGCACCCCTCGTGGCCGTCGAAATCGCTGAGGGTCGCCGGGCTGGCCTGGAGCATGGTGCCCATCGCCCCGTCGGCCACTACCACCCGCTGAGCCAGGGCGGCCCGGAGCGATTCCGCCGGCCCCCCGGCCCCCGGGTGCGGGTTGCGGGCCTTGCGGTCGTTCCTCGTCATAGGGTTCCCAGTCTAGACACCTGCCCCGGTGCGTCTCCGTGCCGGAGCGGGGACCACGTAGGCTGGGAACGGCATCGCCAGCAGGCGGCCGAGCGAGGAAGGAGGTGGTGCGCGATCGAGCTCAACGGTACCGGCAAGCTCAGCGCACCTGTCATCATCGCTGCTTTCGAGGGCTGGAACGATGCCGGTGAGGCCGCCAGCGGGGTGATCACGCACCTCACAGCCGCATGGCAGGCCGAGCCGGTCGGCTCCATCGACCCGGAGGACTACTACGACTTCCAGGTCACCCGCCCGGTGACCGAGGTGACCGACGGCAGCACGCAGAGCCTGATCTGGCCGACGACGCGGCTGCTGACGCCCGCGAAGAAGCCCAGCCGACCGGGACATCGTGCTGGTCCACGGGATCGAGCCGAACATGCGCTGGCGCCGCTTCTGCGCCGAGCTGGTGGGGGCCTTCGGCGACCTGAACGCCGAGATGGTGGTGCTGCTCGGCGCGCTGCTTGCCGACTCGCCGCACACCCGCCCCGTGCCGGTCACCACCGGTGCCTCCGACCCGGGGCTGGCCGCCGGGCTGCGCGCCTCCCCCTCCGACTACAAGGGCCCGACCGGGATCACCGGCGTGCTGCAGCACGAGTGCACCGAGGCCGGCATCCCGGCCGTGTCATTGTGGGCGGCGGTGCCGCACTACGTGGCGCAGCCACCGAGCCCCAAGGCGACCCTGGCCCTGCTCCGGGCGGTGGAAGACCTGATGGACACCGCCCTGCCGCTGGCCGACCTCGCCGAGGAGGCCCGGGCCTGGGAGCGCGGCGTGGACGAGCTGGCCGAGCAGGACAGTGAGGTCGCCGACTACGTGCGCACGCTGGAGGAAGCCAAGGACGCCACCGAGCTGCCCGAGGCCAGCGGGGACGCCATCGCCGCCGAGTTCGAGCGGTACCTGCGGCGCAGGCGGGACCGCGGCGACCGCGGCGGCCGCTCGCGGTTAGACGGGCGGCCAGGGGACGGCGGGCCAGTTCTCCGGCGGGTAGGGATGCACCCGGTGCTTGATCAACAGTTCCACCCGGGACCGCGTCGCGGCCACCTCGTCAGGTGACAGCAGCTCCTCCAGCGTGGCAGCCAGCGAGCCCCCGTCGAGTTCGGCCTTCAGCCGGCCCAGCGCGGTCAGCGCGCGGCCGGGCAGCTTCTGCCCGCGCCACTGCCACAGCACGGTGCGCAGCTTGTACTCCTCAGCGAAACAGACCCCGTGGTCGCAGCCGTAGAGCCGTCCGTCGGCCACCGGCAGCAGGTGGCCGATCTTACGGTCGGCGTTGTTGACCACTGCGTCGAAGACCGCCATGTCCCGCAGCTTGGGCTGGTCGCGGCTGCGCGCCAGGGCGACCAGGTCGGTGCTGGCGTCGGCGTCGATCCACAGCTGGCACATGCCGGGGCCGAACGGGCCGTCCCGCATCACCGTGGGCGGCACCAGATTCCAGCCCGCGGCCTGGGACACCGTGTAGGCGGCCACCTCGCGGCCGGCCAGCGTGCCCAGCGGGAAGTCCCACAGCGGCCGCTCCCCCGCCACCGGCTTGTACACGCACGCCGCGGTCTGCCCGCGCAGCCGGACCGTGCAGTACATGGTCGCGTTGGAGGCGGCCACCAGCCGGCCCTCGATCTTCAGGCTGCCCCCGGACAGCAGCGCGAGCGCGGCCTCGTCGTCACAAGGCCCCGACGCCGGGGGGTAATGGAAGGTGACCGCCCTGCCCCGGCGCCGGTTGCGGGACGGCCGCGGTGCCGGCTTATCGTCGGGCTCGTCAGGCATTACTCACCCGGTGGCCGTTCTGGCGCGGGCAGATGTGCCCCTCGGCGTCCAGCGGCAGCCCGCACAGCGGGCACGGCGGGCGGCCCTGGCCGACGATCTGGATCGCGCGCCTGGAGAACGCCCGCGCCGCCGCCAGTGACAGCCGCACCCGCAGCACGCCCGGCCCGTTCTCCGGCACGTCCTCGGCGAGCGGCTCGATCGGGTTCTCGGTCTCCTCCTGCGCCTCGATCACCACCTGCTCCTCCTCGCCGTCCCAGCCGAGGGCGATGGCGCCGACCCGGAAGTCCTCGGTCAGCGGCAGGTCGAGCGGGCCGTCGTCGGTGGGCGCGGCGGCGGGCGGCGCGGTCCCGCTGTCGCTCAGCACCTCGTCCAGCAGTTCGTCGATCCGCTCGGCCAGCAGGCTCACCTGGAATTTCTCCACGAGCACGCTGGTCACCCGGCCGCCGGCGCTGGCCTGCAAGTAAAAGCTGCGCTGCCCCGGCTGGCCGACGGTCCCGGCCACGAACCGCTCCGGAGAGTCGTAGGAGTAGACCGCCATGTCCTTATCCTCCCGCCCCGCCACCGATAACTGCATCGCCCTCGCCCACCCCGGGCCGCCCGCCGGCCGCGCCGCCCTGCTGGCCCGCTCCGCCGGCCGCGGGCGCCGCCCTGGCCAGCCCACCCAGGCCCGCGCCGGTGTCGTTCATCCGCAGCACGAACGGGCGCAGCGGCGTGTAGCGGATCACGCTGACCGAGCATGGATCCACCTGGATCCGCTGGAACATGTCCAGGTGCAGGCCCAGGCTGTCGGCGATGATCGACTTGATCACGTCGCCGTGCGAGCAGACCAGGTACACCGCCTTCGGGCCGAGCCGGGCGTTCCAGTCCCTGATCGCCGCGACCGCGCGCTCCTGCACGCCCGGCAGGGACTCACCGTCCGGGCCGGGGAACCGCACCGCGCTCGGGTGCGCCTGCACCACCCGCCACAGCGGTTCCTTGACCAGCCGCTTGATCGGCTTCCCGGTCCAGTCCCCGTAGGCCACCTCGGCGAACCGGTCGTCCTGCGTGACCGCCACCTGGTTGCCGTTCCGCGCCGCGGCGATCGCGGCCGCCGTTTCCTGGCAGCGCTGCAGCGGGCTGCTGACGATCGCGTCCAGCGGCACCTCGGCCAGCCGGGCACCCACCGCGGCCGCCTGGCCCTGGCCGCGGTCGTCCAGCCCGATGCCCGGCATGCGCCCGGTGAGCACGCTTCCCGTGCCTGCCGTCAGGCCGTGGCGCACCAGAAGAACCAACGTCACGCCCCCGACTCTAAAGGGTGATCAGGGGGCGCAGCGCCGCAGGCTCAGGGCCCATGCCCAGTGACTAAGGAACGGGGCATTAGGCCAGCGGGGGTTCCAGGGGGTCGCCCCCCGGGCCAGCACTAGCCGCCGACCGCGTGCACCCCGCCGTCGGCGTGCACGATCTCACCGGTCGTCGCGGGGAACCAGTCCGACAGCAGCGCCACGCACGCCCGCGCGGCCGGCTCGGGGTCGGAGATCTTCCAGCCGAGCGGCGCCCTGGCTGGCCAGACGTCCTCGAACGCGGCGAAGCCGGGGATGGATTTGGCGGCCATGGTGCGCAGCGGGCCCGCCGCCACCAGATTCACCCGGATGCCGCGCGGGCCCAGATCACGGGCCAGGTAGCGGGCGCACGACTCCAGGGCGGCCTTGGCCACGCCCATCCAGTCGTAGGCGGGCCAGGCCACGGACGCGTCGAAGTCCAGGCCGACCACGGCCCCGCCGCCGTCCATCAGCGGCAGCGCCGCCATGGCCAGGGCCTTCAGCGAGTACGCGGACACGTGCACCGCGGTGGCCACGTCCGCCCACTCGGTGTCCAGGAAGTTGCCGCCCAGCGCCGCCTGCGGCGCGAACGCGATGCCGTGCAGCACCCCGTCCAGCCGCGGCACGTGCTCGGCGACCCGCCCGGCCAGCGAGGCCAGGTGCTCGGTGTTGGTCACGTCCAGTTCCAGCACCGGCGGCGGCTGCGGCAGGCGCTTGGCGATGCGCTCCACCAGGCTCATCCGGCCGAACCCGGTGAGCACCACCGTGGCGCCTTCCTGCTGGGCGATCCGCGCCACGTGGAACGCGATCGACGCGTCGGTGAGCACGCCGGTCACCAGCAGCCGCTTGCCGTCCAGGATCCCCATCACGCCGCTCCGTCCTTGCTAGTGCCCCATGCCGAGGCCGCCGTCGACCGGGATCACCGCACCGGTGATGTAGGCCGCCTCGTCGGAGGCCAGGAACGCCACCGCGGCCGCGATCTCATCCACCGAGGCCATCCGGGCCAGCGGCACCCTGGCCAGGGTCGCCTCCCTGGCCTGCTCCGGCATGGCCGCGGTCATGTCGGTCTCCACCAGGCCGGGCGCCACCACGTTCGCGGTGATGTTCCGGGGTGCTAGCTCCCTGGCCAGCGAGCGGGCCAGCCCGACCAGGCCTGCCTTGGCCGACGCGTAGTTGGCCTGCCCGGCCGAGCCGAGCAGGCCGACCACCGAGGAAATGAAGATCAGCCGCCCGTGCCGGGCCCGCATCATGGGGCGTACCGCCCGCTTGGCCACCCGGTAGGCGCCGGTCAGGTTGGTGTCGATCACGGAGGTGAACGCGTCCTCGCTCATCAGGGCGAGCAACTGGTCCTGGTTGATCCCGGCGTTGGCGACCAGGATCTCCACCGGCCCCTGCTCGGCCTCGACCTTCTTGAACGCCTCGTCCACCGACGCCGCGTCCCTGACGTCGCACGCGACCGTGGCCAGCCCGTCGACCGGGTCGCCCGAGCGCGAGGTCACGGTGACCCGGTCGCCGCCGGCGGCGAGCCGGCGCGCGATCGCCAGGCCGATGCCCCGGTTGCCGCCGGTGACGAGCGCGGACCTGGCCATGAGCGTGATACCTCCCGGGGCCGAGCGGCCGATCCCCGCGAGCGTACCGCCTCTCCGGCGGTGAGATAGGTTGCCTTTCGTGGCTGATACCGCTGGTAGTCCGAACGGCCGGATCGACCCCGAGTTCACCGCCTACCCACTGCGGGCGCTCGCCGACACCGCGCTGCAGCGCGCCGCGGAACTCGGCGCCCAGCACGCCGACTTCCGGGCCGAGCGCATCCTGGCGCAGCGGATCAGGCTGTCCGACGGCACGCCGGAGACCCTGTCCGACACCGACACCCTGGGGCTCGCGGTGCGGGTCATCGTCGACGGCACCTGGGGATTCGCGGCCAGTGTGGATATGACGCCCGATGCGGCGGCCCGGGCGGCCGCCGAAGCGGTGCAGGTCGCGCGGGTCGCGGCGGCTATCAATTCAGAACGCATCGAACTGGCTGGCGAGCCCCCGCACGGCGATGTGAGCTGGGTGTCGGCGTATGAGGTAGACCCGTTCGGGGCGAGCCTGACGGACAAGGTGGAACTGCTGGAGCAGTGGAGCTCGGGGCTGCTCGCGCACGAGCGGATCACCCACGTGGACGCCATGCTGCTCCAGGTCCGGGAATGCAAGTTCTACGCCGACGGGGCCACCACCGCGCTGCAGCAGCGGGTCAGGGTCGCCCCGGAGGTCAGCTGCGTCGCGGTCGAGCCGGACGGGCGCTTTGAGACGATGCGCACGCTCGCCCCGCCGGCCGGGCGCGGCCTGGAGTACCTGGGCGGCAGCCCGTGGAGCGGCACGGGCGCCTGGGATTTCCCCGCCGAACTGGCGGCCATGCCCGGCCTGCTGGCCGAGAAACTGGCCGCGCCGAGCGTCACGGCGGGCCGCTACGACCTGGTCGTCGACCCCAGCAACCTGTGGCTCACCATTCACGAGTCGATCGGCCACGCCACCGAACTGGACCGGGCGCTCGGGTACGAGGCCGCGTTCGCCGGCACCTCCTTCGCCACCCCGGACAAGCTCGGGAATCTGCATTACGGCTCCCCGGTCATGCACGTGACCGGGGACCGGACGGCCGAGCACGGGCTGGCCAGCATCGGCTACGACGACGAGGGGGTGGCCGGCCAGTCCTGGGACCTGATCACCGGCGGCATCTTCACCGGGTACCAGGTGGACCGGCGGATGGCGCTGATGCGCGGCCTGGACCGGTCCCGCGGCTGCGCGTTCGCCGACTCCCCCCGGCACATGCCCATCCAGCGGATGGCCAACGTCTCGCTGCAGCCCGCGGCGGACGGCCCGGCCACCGAGGAGCTGATCGCCGGCGTGACCGACGGCATCTACATCGTCGGCGACAAGAGCTGGTCCATCGACATGCAGCGCTACAACTTCCAGTTCACCGGGCAGCGCTTCTACCGGATCGCCCACGGCCGGCTGGCCGGGCAGCTGCGCGACGTCGCCTACCAGGCCGTGACCACCGACTTCTGGAACAGCATGGCAGCGGTCGGCGGGCCGCAGACCTATGTCCTCGGCGGCGCCTTCACCTGCGGCAAGGGCCAGCCGATGCAGGTCGCGCCGGTCAGTCACGGCTGCCCCGCGGCCGTGTTCCGCGGTATCCGGATCCTCAACACGGCGCAGGAGGGGGCATGACTCCGCAGGAGACCGTGGAGCGGGCGCTGGCCGCCGCCCGGTGCGACGACTGCGTCGTGATCGCCGACGAGACCTCCGCGGCGAATCTGCGCTGGGCCGCGAACTCGCTGACCACCAACGGGGTGTCCCGGTCCCGCCAGCTCACCGTCATCGCGATCACCCGCGGCACCGACGGCACCCGGGCCGGCGTGGTGTCCCGCGCCGGGGTGCGCGCGCGACCAGGTGGCGGACGTGGTTGCCGCGGCCGAGCGCGCCGCAGGCGGGAGTTCCCCGGCCGAAGATGCGCAGGAGCTGCTCGGGCCAGCCGACGGGCAGGCGTTCGGCAGCAAAACAGGGCAGGAAGCGGGACAGCCCGGCTGGGACGACGAGCCGGGCAGCACCGGCATCGGCGTGTTCGGCACCTTCTCGCCGGCGCTCGGCGAGGCGTTCGCGGCCGCGAGCGGCGGCCGGGCGGAAGCTGTACGGGTACGCCGAGCACTCGCTGACCAGCACCTTCCTCGGCACCTCCAGCGGGCTGCGGCTGCGCCACGACCAGCCCAGCGGCAAGGCCGACATCAACGCCAAGTCGGCCGCGCCCGGCGGCTCGGCCTGGGCCGGCCAGGCCACCTGCGACTTCACCGACGTGGACGTCGCGGCGATCGCCGCCGACCTGGGCCGCCGGCTGGACTGGGCCGGGCGGCAGGTGGAACTGCCCGCGGGCAGGTACCAGACGCTGCTGTCCCCCAGTGCCATGGCCGACCTGTTCATCTACCTCTACTGGTCCACCGGGGCCAAGGATGCGCTGGACGGCCGGACGGTGTTCAGCAAGCCGGGCGGCGGGACCCGCGTCGGCGAGCGGCTGGCCAGCCTGCCGGTGACCCTGCGCAGCGACCCCGGGGCCGCCGGGCTGCGGTGCGCCCCCTTCGTGATCGCGCGCACCTCCGGGCGCGAGGCCTCGGTGTTCGACAACGGCCTGGCGATCCCCCCGGTCACCTGGCTGGACAACGGCGTGCTCAGCGCCCTGACGCAGACCAGGTGGACCGCCGGGCTGTCCGGGCTGCCGCCGACGCCAGAAACCGACAACCTGATCTTCGAGGGTGCCGGGGACGGCGGAAAGTCCGTGGACGAGCTGATCGCCGGGACCCGGCGGGGCCTTGCTGGTCACCTGCCTGTGGTACGTCCGCGAGGTCGACCCGCAGACGCTGCTGCTCACCGGCCTCACCAGGGACGGCGTCTACCTGGTGGAGGACGGCGAGGTCACCGGGGCGGTCAACAACTTCAGGTTCAACGAGAGCCCGGTCGGCCTGCTCGGCCGCCTCGCCGAGGTCGGCGCCACGGTGCCGGCCCTGCCGCGCGAGTGGAGCGACTACTTCACCCGGTCGGCGATGCCCCCCGCCCGGTTCGAGGACTTCAACATGTCCTCGGTCAGCCAGGCGAGCTGACAGTGCTGGCCCGGGGGGACGACCCCCCGGAACCCCCCGGCTGCGGCCGTGACCTGGGCGGCCTCAGGTGTCTTCGAGGCGGAAGCCGACCTTCATGCCGATCTGGTAGTGCGCCACCTCGCCGTCCCTGATCTGGCCGCGGATCTCGGTGACCTCGAACCAGTCGAGGTGGCGCAGCGTCTGCGCGGCCCGCTGGACCCCGTTGCGGATCGCGGTCTCGATCCCATCGGGCGAGGTGCCGACGATCTCGGTCACCCGGTACGTTCGATCAGTCATGATCCCTCCAGGCTTTGGGGAGCGCCGGTGACCGTGGATATCGCCGAACTGGAGCGGCGGGCCAGGCGCTTGCTCACCCCCGAGGTCTATGACTACTACGCGGGGGGCGCCGGAAGCGAGCGGACACTACGGGCCAGCGTGCGCGCGTGGCGGCAGCACTGGCTGATGCCCCGGGTGCTGCGCGACGTGTCCACGGTCGACACCAGCGTGCGCCTGCCCGGCCTGCCGGAGACCGTCGCGCGGACCCCGGTCGGGGTGGCGCCCACCGGGTTCCAGGGCCTGGCCAGCCCCGAAGGCGAGCTGGCCACCGTCCGCGGCGCGGCGGCGGCGGGCGCGCTGATGATCGTGTCCAGCCGGTGCAGCCGGCGCCTGGAGGACATCGGCAAGGCCGCCGCGGACGGCGGGGGCGCCTGGTGGTTCCAGGTCTACGTGATGCGCGACCGGGATCTCACGGCGCGCCTGGTCGGCCGCGCGGTCGCGGCGGGCGCCCGGGCGCTGGTACTCACCGCGGACACCCCGGTGGTCGGCCGCAAGCGGCGCGACCGGGGCGAAGGCGTAGTCAGCGAGGCCGAGTTCACCATCAACACCGGGCCGCTGGACGACCAGGCCC
Organism: uncultured Actinomycetes bacterium; assembly: GCA_963795785.1. Taxonomy (GTDB): domain Bacteria; phylum Actinomycetota; class Actinomycetes; order Streptosporangiales; family Streptosporangiaceae; genus DASXKD01. Next base: position 65,933 of record CAWCKG010000022.1, on the reverse strand, counting down.
GGGCGGAGCAGGCGGCCGACCTGACGTTCGGCGACATCGGCTGGCTGGCCCGGCTGGGCGGTGTGCCGGTGCTGGTCAAGGGCGTGCTGCGCGCCGACGACGCGCGTGCCTGCGTAGCGGCGGGCGCGGCCGGGGTGATCGTGTCCAACCACGGCGGGCGCCAGCTCGACCGGGCGGTGCCGACCGCGCTGGCGCTGCCCGCTGTCGCCGCAGAAGTGGGCAGCTCCGCCGCGGTGTTCGCGGACGGCGGGCTGCGCACGGGTGGCGACGTGCTCGCGGCGCTCGGGCTCGGGGCCAGGGCGGTGTTCCTCGGCCGCCCGGTGCTGTGGGCGCTGGCCTGCGGCGGTGCCGACGGCGTGCGGGATCTGCTCACCGCGATGACCAGTGACCTGGCCCACGTGATGGCGCTCGCCGGAGCGCCGGACCTGGCGGGCCTCGCGGGGGTGACGCGGGCCCCGGCAGCGCATAGCTTGGAGGAGTGAGGGTGCTGCCCAAGAGCCGACGCGACGACGCGGTCCTGGTGACCGAGGCGCGCAAGCCGCGCTCGGAGGACATCGCGTACCGGGAGCGCCGCTACCTGATCATGATGGGCTTCCGGGTGGCCTGTTTCGGGCTGACGATCCTGCTGTTCGCTGCGGGCGCAGGCTGGTTCGCGGCCATTCCCGGGGTCGGTGCGCTCGTGATTCCGTACTTCGCCGTGGTGTTCGCCAACGGAGGACGGGAGCCCACCAGCACGCGGGGTTTCCGCGCTTACGAACCGAAACTTCCGGAGCGTTACTCCGGGCCCGGGCCCGGCGCCCCGGAGGGCTCCCCCGGCCCAGGTCAGGCCGGTGACGGCGGCGTGACCGGTCCCGGCCAAGAATGAAAGTCGAAAGCGGGCCCCGGCGCGTAGTTACGGTGCGCACTCATCGGGCGTTCCGGCGGCCTTCAGCGGTGCCGCAGAGCAAGCGCACACGACGCCGAATGTGTTCCGGGTTTGATGCATCGTGGGGGGAATCGTAGTAGCATTCAAACCGGTGCTCTGGTCCCCCGTCGGAGCACCTGCCGGCGTTCCGGGCCCCCGTCGGAACGCCGATGAATGCGACGCCGGGTGGTTTGCCCCCGTAGCCACCCGGCGTCGCCCTATCTTCGGCGCCTTTCAGGCGCCTTCGCCATGGCTCGCAGTATCTCCCCGGGGGGACGACCCCCCGGACCCCCCGATGGCGCGGCGGCCACGGCTCGGCCCCCACTTACGGCCAAGTCTCGGGCGGGCCCCTTGCGGCCCGGAGGGCCGCGTTCGGGCCCCGGAACAGGTCAGCTCCATGGCCCACGCCGGCCCCGGCTCCCCTCCCGCTTCTCCCCCTTGCTGCGCTGGGAAGCCCAGCCACCTGCGCCTGTCCGGACAGCTCTGTCCAGGTCACCCACGGCACCAGCGGCGCGGCACCGCACAGGCCGCGCATGTGTCTGGAAGCCTGGCGCAACGACGGCCGAGGTTGCCTGGGCGCGGAGTTCTGTCCGCGCCCAGGCCATCCTCCGGCGCGTCCCACCGCAACCAGCCGGTCCCATCGCGGGGCACCGTGCACGAGCGGGCGGTGGGTCAGCTAGGCGCGGAGTTCTGTCCGCGACTAGCTGACCCACCGGCCGCCCCATCCCGCGCCGCCGAATCGCGACCACGATCACCCGCCAGGCCCACGATCACCCGGCCACGATCCCCCCGCGGAACCCTTCCCGACAGCCACCCGCGATTCAAAGGTATAGACTATTTCCGCCGAGTGCCGTGATACTTTCTTTATAGCTCTCTTTACCTTGCCTTTAAAGTAAGGCAAGCCTTTCCTAATAGTTACGTTAGCGGCCCGTCCCGGTTATTCGGGCTTACTGAACGTAGCGATCGCCACGCCCATCATGGCCACCCCCATCACCGCCACGATTCCGAGCGACAGCAGGATCGGCACCGGCCAGCCGGCCCAGGTGATGCTCGGCGAGAGGGCGTGCACCGCGAGCGGGCTCAGCGACAGGTGGCTGAGCACCGCGTGCCGCATCGGCCCGACCACGTAGGTCAGCGGGTCGATCCGGGTGAGCACGCTCAGCCAGGTGGGCAGCCCGCGCAGCGGGTACAGCGCACCAGACAGGAAGAACAGCGGCATCACGAGCATCTGGGTCAGCGCCATGAACGCCTGGAACTGGGTGATGCGGGCCGCCATCATCACGCCGAACGCGGTGAGCGTGAAGGCGAGCAGCAGCATCTCGCCCACCAGGGTGAGCATCAGCACCGGGTTGTAGGGCACGTCGGCCAGGCCTGCCAGGGCCAGGATGATGATGCCCTGCATGGTGGCGATCGTCGCGCCGCCCAGGCACTTGCCGATCACGATCGAGGCCCGGCTGACCGGTGCGACCAGCATCTCGCGCAGGAACCCGAACTCCCGGTCCCAGACGATCGAGGCGGCCGAGAAGATCGCGGTGAACAGCACCGACATCGCCAGCACGCCGGGGTAGATGAACGTCTTGAAGTTGATCCCGGCGGGCATGCCGCTCTGGGCCAGCGAGGACAGGCCGGTGCCGAGCACCAGCAGGAACAGCAGCGGCTGGATCAGCGAGGTGACCGTGCGCAGCCGGTCCCGCTGGAACCGGATCAGCTCCCGGCGCCACACGATGCTGACCGCGCGCAGGTCGGTGCGCAGGCTGTGCTCGGGGACCGCGACCCGGATGGTCCCGGCCAGCGCCGCCTGTTCGCTCGCCTGCGCCGCCTGGGTGGTCTGTGTGGCCATGCTTACCGCCTCCCCCGGAACGCCGCGGCCATCTGCCGCATCTGGTCGGTGCCCGACGCTTCCGCGTCCCTGATCGTGCTGCCGGTGTAGGACATGAACACGTCGTCCAGGGTCGGCCGGGACACGCTGACCGCCTTGATGGGCACCGACAGCCCGGCGAACAGGCGCGGCACGAACTGCTCGCCCGAGGTCACCGAGAACGTCACCGCGCCCTCGTGCACCGCCGCCTCGATGCCGAACTCGCGGCCCAGCTCGGCGATGGCCGCCTGGTCGTCGGCGGTGTGGATCTGCACCCGGTCCTTGCCGACGCTGGCCTTCAGCGCCTCCGGGGTGTCGATGGCGACGATCTGGCCATGGTCGATGATCGCGATGCGGTCGCAGTGCTCGGCCTCGTCCATGTAGTGCGTGGTGAGGAAGATCGTGATGTCCTCACGGCTCTTCAGCTCGTTGATGTACTCCCAGATCGACGCGCGGGTCTGCGGGTCCAGGCCGACCGTCGGCTCGTCAAGGAACAGCACGTGCGGGGCGTGCAGCAGGCCGCGGGCGATCTCCAGGCGCCGCTTCATCCCGCCCGAGTAGGTCATCACCACGCTGTCCCGGCGCTCCCAGAGGCCCACCATCTCCAGCACCTGGCGCATCCGCGGCTCCACCGCGGCGACGGGCACCCCGTACAGGGCGGCGTGGAAGCGCAGGTTCTGCGCTCCGGTCAGGTAGTTGTCCAGGGTGGTGTCCTGGAACACCAGCCCGATGTTGCGGCGCACCGCGTCGCGCTCCGAGGTCACCTCGTGGCCCGCGACGGTGGCCGACCCCGACGTAGGCCGCGCCAGCGTGCACAGCATCTTGATGGTGGTCGACTTGCCGGCGCCGTTGGGGCCGAGGAACCCGAAGGTCTCCCCCACCGGCACCTCGAAGTCGATCCCGCGTACCGCTTCAATGTCGCCGTAGCTCTTCGTCAGGCCCGTGACGGTGATCGCCGCCTCCCGGTGCCCGTCCCCGGCCTGCTGGCCCGCCGGGCCGTCATATCCCTGCCCTGCCACCGTGCCTTGCCTCCTCAGGTCCAGTGCTGAGCCTAGCCGCTTCGGGCGGCCCGTCCCGGCGGCCTGCCGGGGGCTCCATGCGGTGCTAGCCAGGGCGGCAAGCCGCCCTGGAGCCCCTGGCCGGCCCGGGGGGACGACCCCGGCCGCTGGGGTCACTCGGCAGCGTCGTCATCGGCCGCGAGGATCGCGTAGAGCTTGCGCCGGGCATCGGTAAGAACCTGCCGCGCCTGCGCCGCCTGCGCCGCCGTGCCGACCTGGGCGACCTGCACGGCCGCCGCCGCCACGGCGGCGATCAGCCGGCGCAGCTCGATCGTGTCCGTGCCGACGCTGCTGGCCACGTCGTCCCACGGGGCGCGGACCTCGTCGGCGTGAGCCGCCACGTACTCGCGCCCTTCGGCGGTCAGCGCGTAGCGCTTGCGCCCGCCCTCCGGCGTCTCCGCCTGGATCAGGCCCTCATCCTCCAGTTGCTGGAGTGCCGGGTACACCGACCCGGGGCTGGGCTGCCAGACGCCTCCGCTGCGCTCGGCGATGTCCTGGATGAGCTGGTACCCGTTGCGCGGTTCCTCGGCGAGCAGCGCCAGGGCGGCGGCCCGGACGTCACCGCGCCGGACCCGCGGACCATGGTGGCGCCTGCCCTCCATCGCCCAGGGGCCGAGACCCAGGCCCATCGGGCCGAAGCCGGGCGGGCCGAACGGGCCGCCCCGGCGCCCCGGGCCACCAGGCCCGCGGCTGCGCGAACGGCCACGTCCCCGGCCACGGCCCCAGTCTTCCTCGCCCGGGCCCCAGTCCTCTTCGCCGTGCTCGCGTCGGTGTTCGTGATGTTCATGCATCTTCGTACTCCATACTCTTCGTAGTAATCCGACAGTCTCAAGAAGCATCTTTTCTTCTTAGACATCTCGACGATATATCGATAACAGTCGGAACGCAACTGCTATTCCAGCCTCCCTGCATGCCCCCGGCAGTCGCCAGGTGTGCGCCGTCCAGCAGAACTGCGCGGTCGCTCAACAAGGGCTCGTGCGTGAGGCGCAGGCGGGCGCACAACGCCCGGTCGCTCAACAGGGGCGTGCGTGGGGCACAGGCGGGCGGCACGAACTGCGCCGGTCGCTCAACAGGGGCGTGCGTGGGGCGCAGGCGGGCGACAGACGTGCCCGGTCGCTCAACAGGGGCGTGCGTGGGGCGCAGGCGGGCGTAGCGTGGCCCGGCCAGCCCAGCAGCCCAGCGCGCCTCGGGCCAACGGCGAGAACCCCAGCGCCAGCGTGTGCCAGCCCGCCGTAGCCGCCGCGTACGCCCCCCCAGCCGAAACCGGCAGCGAAACCGGCGCGAAGGGCGCAAAGGAGAAGCGGCGCCGGGCCTGGCTCAGCCGCCGATGGCCGACATGGGCCGGGCCGGCTGCAGGAACCCAGGCTCGTTGATCCCGTGGCCGGGCAGCTTGGCGGCGACCGCCTTCTCCCACAGCCCGGCCAGCTCCTCGTCACCGGCCCCGGCCCGCATCGGATCGCGGAGGTTACTCTCCTCCCGCGCGAACAGGCAGTTGCGGATCTGGCCGTCGGCGGTGAGCCTGACTCTGTCGCACGCCCCGCAGAACGGCCTGGTCACCGAGCCGATCACGCCGACCCGGGCGGGCCCGCCGTCGACCAGGAAGGTCTCCGCGGGCGCCGACCCGCGGGCGGCCGAGTCGTCCGGCGTAAGGGTGAACTCCGCCGACAGGGCGTCAAGGATCTCCGTGGCGGTCACCATGTTCTCCCGGCGCCAGCCGTGCTGGGCGTCCAGCGGCATCTGCTCGATGAACCGGAGCCGGTAGGAGTGTTCCAGGCAGAACCGGAGCAGCGCGACCGCCTCGCCGTCGTTGACGCCGCGCATGAGCACCGTGTTGACCTTGACCGGCGTCAGCCCGGCGTCCGCCGCGGCGGCCAGCCCGCGCAGCACGTCGTCGAGGCGGTCCCGCCGGGCAAGCTCCTGGAACACCGTGGGCCGCAGCGTGTCCAGCGACACGTTCACCCGGTCCAGGCCGGCCTGCGGCGAGCGGGCCGGCGAGCCGGTCCAGCCCGATCCCGTTCGTGGTGACCGAGATCTCCGCACGGGGTTGCAGCGCCGCGGTGCGGGCGACGATGCCCGTCAGGCCGCGCCGCAGCAGCGGCTCCCCGCCGGTGAACCGGATCTCGGTGATGCCGAGCCGCTCCACGCCGATCCGGACCAGCCGGACAACCTCGTCGTCGGTGAGCAACTCAGGGCGCGGCAGCCAGTCCAGGCCCTCGGCGGGCATGCAGTACGCGCACCGCAGGTTGCACCGGTCGGTGAGGGACACCCGGAGATCGGTAGCGATCCGGCCGTAGGAATCAGCCAGCACCCGGGCATCACCTCCTTGCGCAGCCGGGGGATTCGGATGTGCCTGCAGCGACACCAGACTACTTCCGCATAGCGGCATGACCGATTGTGGTGCCAGGTGGTGACCAAGTGGGGAGACAATTGGGTCATGGTCGCTGAGACTCCAATCTGGCGGGACCGGCTCACCGATGAAGAGCGGGCACAGCTCGGCCGGGGCGCGGGCAGCATCTCGCTGCCGCGCCCCGACATCCTGGTGATCGGCGGGGGAATAGTCGGCGTCGCCACCGCGGCCGCCTGTCATGCGGCCGGGCTCGGCTCGGTCCTGCTCATCGAGGCGGGGCGGCTGGGCTCGGGCGCCACCGGCGGGGCGGCCGGGCTGCTTACGCCGGAGATCCACGAGTGGAGCGACCCCGAGCCCTTCGTCGACCTGGCCCGGACCAGCCTGGACCTGTGGGGCGAGCTGGAGCAGACCTGGCCGGGCGGCGTCGGGCTGATCGAGCTGGACTGGATCGGGCTGGCACCGGATCCCGACGGGTTTGCCCCGCACCAGCGCCCGGCGGTGGAATGGCTCGACCACGACCAGGTCGCCGAACTGGTTCCGGGCCTGGCCCGCCCCATGGCCGGGGCGCTGATCCGGCAGCAGGCGCGGGTGAACCCGCTGCGGTCGCTGGCCCGCCTGGCCGCGGTGCTGCCCGCGGTGGCGACCGGGACCGCGGCCACGTCCATCACCACCGAGGGCGGCCGGGTGACCAAGGTCACCACCACGGCCGGAGACATCCACCCGGGCGCGGTCGTGTTCGCCACCGGGCTGCCGCCGCTGCTCGACGGGCTCCACCTCGACCTGCCGGCCAGCCGGGTCAAGGGTCACCTGCTGGTCACCGAGCCCTCGCCGGTTCGGCTGCCCGGTACGGTGGCGCCGGTCGCCACGCAGCTCGAGGACGGCCGGCTGCTGGTCGGCGGCACGTTCGACATGGGCGACGAGACGCCTGCCGTCCGCCAGGAGGTCATCGACTCCATCCTGGAGGCGCTGTACGCCACCCTGCCCGCGGTGCGCGGGCTGCCGGCCGCCTACCAGTGGTACTGCTTCCGGCCCCGGCACCCGGACGGCCGCCCGGTCATCGACAAGGTGCCTGGGCTCGACAACGCGTGGCTGACCTCCGGGCACTTCCGCACCGGCATCCTCATGGCCCCGGTCACCGCGGCCACGATCACCCGGTGGATCTCGGCCGGCGACCCGCCCGCGGAGGCGGCCGCCTGGAGCACCGACCGGTTCACCGAACGGCGGCACGCCCGGCACTGACGGCCGCGGTGCGCCCGGAGCGCGCCGCCCCGGCACCGGCCGCATTGTACGGCGGGCGAACCCGTGTGCGGATCCGCGCATGGCCGCCGTAACCGCGGGTAGTGCGGACGCGATATCGACTGGAATGTGCTCAGGGAGTGATTCCTCATGACAGCGATGATGCGAGTGCCGCGCACCCGCGGCGTCGGCAGCGGCCTCCTGCTGATCTTGCTTGGTGCGTGGGGCGCGCTGATCCCGTTCGTCGGCCCCTACTTCCATTTCGCCTACACCCCCGACACCGCGTGGACCTGGACCTGGGGCCGGTTCTTCCTGGAGGTCGTGCCCGGGGTGGCCGCCGCGCTGGGCGGGCTGATCCTGATGATCAGCGCGTTCCGGCCGGTCGCGATGTTCGGCGCGGTGCTGGCCGCCGCCGCCGGCGCCTGGTTCACCGTGGGCAGCCTGCTGGGGCCGGTGTGGACCAGCAGCACCACGCTGGGCGTGCCCGGCGGTGTCCCGGCCGCACTTGACCCGGGCCAGCCGACCGGCGGCCCGCTGCACATGGTGGCCGAGCACCTCAGCTTCTTCACCGCCCTGGGCGTGGTCATCGTGTTCCTCGCCGCCGTGGCATTCGGCCGCCTGGCGGTCGTCGGCGCGCGGGATGCCCAGCTTGCGGGCGACGAGGTGACCTGGGGCAAACCGGGCCGGTCCAGGCGAGAAGCCGCGAAGCAGAAGCCTGCGAAGCAGGACGAGCCCGCCACGGAGCAGGACGGCGACCGGCCGAGCGTGTGGCGCCGCCTCACCGCGGCGCGGTAACCAGCCGGTGGCACGGCACGAGGGCGGGCCCCGGACTGCCGGGGCCCGCCCTCGCCGTCGTGCGCGGGGTCAGCTCGGCGGCATGTTCTTGTAGCGGAAGTCGTTGAACAGGCCCACCTGGTCGCAGAGGTGCGGGCTGGGCGTGCCCGCGGCGGAGATGAACGCGCTCTGCCCCGGCGGCAGCTCATCCTGGCCGGTGAGCGTGGGGCCGACGTCCACGCCCATCATGAACGTGCTGCGGTTCTGGCTGGCGCTGGTGCCACAGTGGGTGGTGATCCCCACGGCGAGCGGGTCGAGGCTGTCCCAGTTCTGGTCCTGGGCCGGCTGGAAGCCCCACTTGGTGATGTCGGTGGTGCCGAAGCCGGGGACGTTCTGGCCGAGCTGGGTGCCGGTGCCGGACAGGATCGTGATCGCGTCGTTGAGGCTCTCCACCAGCAACTGGTCGCGGTGCCCGGCGAAGTATCCGCCGTGGTAGCACAGCGTCAGGCAGGGCAGCACGCCGACGGTGTTGTTCAGGATGTGGTACAGCAGGTTGTAGGTGGCCATCCCGCCGAGCCCGCCGTAGGTGCCCAGGCCCAGGCTCCCATCGCTGAAGTTGATCTTCCCGGTGTACTGCTCACCGGGGTTGAGGCCGCCCTCGAACACGTTGTGCTCGTAGGCCTCCAGGAAGTTCATGAAGATCGACATGGCCGGGCTGCCCAGCGTGGTGACCCCGTTCCAGTGCTCCAGCGCGCCGATCGCGGGCCGCAGGTCGGGGTGGGTGGCCGGGCTGACCAGCGGGTCACCGGCCTTCACCAGGGCCTGGTAGGCACTGACCAGGTAGGGGATGAAGTAGCGGGCGGCGGGCCGCGTGTTGTCCCCGTTGTCGATCGTGCCGATGGCGTGCTCGATGCCCTCCAGGTACTTGATGCTGATCGACGTGCTGGCCTTGGCGAGCTGGCTGATGAGCTGCGACCGGAAGATCGTGCCCCAGTACTCGTCACCGGAGTTCTGCTGGTAGAAGGCCTGCTGTGAGGGCTTGGTGTTCCAGTTGTCGAGGAAGCCCTGCCGCGGGTTGATGCTGTGCGGCATCTGCGCGAACGGCACGAAACCGGTCCACTGCTGGGTGCCGTCCCCGGCCCCGGGCAGGCGCGGGTCGACGCCGCGCGGCTCGATCGGGACCAGCCCGTCGCCGAAGTAGGCGATGTTGCCCCGCTGGTCGGCGTAGAGGAAGTTGTGCAGGGTCGTGACGAGGCTCATCGAGTGCCGGAACTGGGCCAGGTTGGCATCCCCGCCGAGCTGGGAGAACCCGGTCAGGGTGCCGGTCTCGTGGTTCCACGAGGCGAACCGCACCGAGATCGCGACGCCGTCGGCGGGATCGGCGAGGACCACGGGGCCGTCGATGGTCCGCAGCACGGTGAAGTTCACCGACGGCTGGCCGGCCACCTGGATCGTCTCCGGGATGGCCTGCATCGGGACCTGCTTGCCGTCGAACTCGTAGGTCGGCGGGCTGGCCGCGTAGTTGACGTTGTGCTCGATGTAGATCCGCTGGTCGACGAGTTCCTCGCTGGTGGTGGTCCAGGCGACGTTGGCGTTGCGGCCGATCAGGATGAACGGCTCGCCGGTGATGTACATGCCGCCCGCGTCGTAGCCGGGAGCGTGCAGGTACTCCTCGCCGTCCACGCTCGGGGTGCCGAAGCCCTCCTGGGGCGCGCCCCACAGCAGCGCGTGGTGGTCGGCCGAGCGCCACGGGGCCACCGCGATCGCGTTCGACCCGCCGTGCGACAGCACCCGCAGCGAGACGCCGGTCTTCAGGATCGTCGCCCGGTCGGCGGCCAGCTTCGCGGCCGCCTTGGCGAGCACCGCGTGGCTCAGCGCCGGCAGCGCCGCGGCCGCGTGCAGCAGGGCGGCGTCCGCCTTGGCCGGTGACGCGCCGGCCGGCGGGGCAAGCGGCGGCTGGGGCACCGTGGTGGGGGCGGTGAGGTCGTCGGTCCAGCGGGCGTCGTTGAAGATCGCCGCCGCGGTGCTGAACGGGCTCTTGGACCCGGTCTTGATCAGCTCGTTCTCCAGGTACTGGAGGAACTGGAGGTTGTTCAGCTCGCTGCCACCACCGCCGCCGAACTCGCGGGCCAGGTAGTTGCCGATGGCCACGGTGTCCTCGGGCTGCCATGGGGCCGGCTGATACGCGCCGGACAGCCCGAGCAGCTTGCCGAGCACGAAGAACTCGTAGGGAACCTTCTGCTGCTCGCTGGTGGCGCTGGTGTACGCGCTCGCCTCGTAGGCGTTGATGCCGGCGGAGAACTCGGTGACCGCCATCCTGGTGGCGGCGGGCAGGGACTGGAACTGGGCGGTCAGCTCGGCCGGGGTGTAGAAGAACGTGCGGGCGGTCTCGTCCTGGCTCAGCTCACTCGGGCCGAAGATCGCCGACAGCGTGCCCTCCACGGCACGCCTGGTGAGCTCAAGCTGGACCATCCGGTCCTGCGCCTGTGCCCAGCCGACCCCGAACCACATCCGGGCCTGCGACGTCCCGGTGATGGTGGGCACCCCGTAGGAGCTGCGCGCGATGGTGAAGCCCTGCGTGGCCGGCGCGGTCCCGGCCGCCGCGGCCGCGCCGAGGGCTCCCGGCACCACTCCGGTCACGGCCAGTGCCACGGCACCGCCCACCGCCGCCAGCCGGAACCTGGTCATGCCATGCCATGCCACCAACCGACTCACCGCCCCACTCGCCGCGCTCCGAAGCCGGGGTAAAAACCACATTTCAGCGCATCAAACCCTCGGAACGTAATGCGGCCCGCTGGCCAGTGTCAACAGCCCGCGCGCGGTGGCAGCCGATCACTTTCACCCGGCCGCCCGGCCGGGCTTGACGGTAAAAACGCGGATCCCGGGCCGACTTGAGACATTATGGGCTTCGCTCGGTAACCGTCACTTTCGTCACATTCGCAGCGCGGCTCGGGAGGCCAGGCCGCGACGAGGAGCAACCACACCGACCCGATCACGTCCTCTGGCGGTGCGGCTGGGGGGGACCATGAAGGCCATTTCGCTTGCCCTCGGCACCGCGGCGCTGGCCGCGCTGAGCCTGTGCCCGGTGAGCCGGGCCACCGCGGCCAGCGGCCCGACACCCGGGGAGGTCCAGCACTGGGGCGCCTATTTCGGCGACTCCATTACCGGTGACGGCGACTCCCATGGCTGGCCGACCGGGGTGAGCTTCCCCGATCCCGCGCCGGTCGTCCAGGTCGGCACCTCCAATGCGGCGCAGTACGCACTGCTGGGTGATGGCACCGTGTGGGCCTGGGGCCAGGGGACCAACGGGGAGCTCGGCGACGGCACCGACCTGAACTCGTTCACCAGCCCGGTGCAGGTGCAGTTCCCCCCGGGGGTGCAGATCTCGTTCCTCGCCACCGACGCCATGCCGTATGACACCGCGCTGGCGGTGGACACCAGCGGAAACGCCTGGGGCTGGGGCCTGAACCAGCACGGTGAGCTCTGCTTGGGCAACACCACCGCCTACACCCAGCCGGTACAGCTTCCGCTGACGGACGTGACGACGCTCGCCGGGGCATCCGGGCACGCCGTGTACGACTCGGGGGGAACCCTCTTTTCCTGCGGCTCGAACTTTAACGGGGTGCTCGGTGACGGCGCGAGGGCAAGCAGCACCACGGCGGTACCGGTCACCGGCCTGAACGGCCAGGACGTGACCGCGGTGGTGTCCTCGTTCAGCAACGCGGGCGCGCTGCTCTCCAGCGGCGCGTTCTATGACTGGGGGTACAACGCCGACGGGCAGCTCGGCGACGGCCAGCGGGGCCCCCGTACCTCCTCCACGTGCCGGTCCAGGTGATGCTGCCGGATCCGGCCCCGGTGACCCAGGTCGCCGAGGGCGGCTCCGCGGTCACCAACGGCCAGACCCTGGTGATGCTGGCGGACGGCACCCTCTATGCCTGGGGCAGCGATACCCATGCACAGCTCGGTGACGGCCGCACCACGGCGCAGGACGCCCCGGTGCAGATCTTCCCCCCGCCGGCGTGAGTACGTCGCACTGGCGAGCGGCGGGTCCACCTCCTACGGCCTCACCGCCGGCGGCGCTGTGTACGCCTGGGGGCTGGGCCACAACGGCCAGCTGGGCACCGGCAGCAAGCTGACCGCGAAAGCGCCGGTGCAGGTGCCGGCGTCGCCCGCGTCCCTGATCTCCTCGACCGCCAACGACGTGGTCGTGAACTGACCGGTGGAACGCGACCGAGGGCCGGCCCCGATGACCGCTGCAGCACGCCCCGGCACCGTCGGGGCCCGCCGCGGGACGGCACGCCGGCACCGGGCGGCCGGGGCCGGCGCGCTGGCATCGGCCGCGGTGGCGCTGGCCGGGTTCGCGCCCGCGGCGGCCGCACCGGCGGCTCCCGCACCCCCGCCACAGTCCAGTGCGGACTGGACCGGGTTCCTGCGTGACCCCGGGCACAGCTCCTACAACGCGGCGGCGACCTCGATCACGCCCAGCAACATCGGCAGCCTGCAGCCGGTATGGCGCTGGGTGGTGCCCGCGGCGCCGAACACGGGATCGACCACACTGCTGGCCAGCCCGACCGTGTCGGACGGGGTCGCCTACATCGGCGCCGACGACGGCTACTTCTACGCGGTCGACGAGGCAACGCAGCAGGTGCTCTGGTCGGCCTACCTCGGGCTGGTGACCGAGACGACGTGCCGTGGTCCGCTGGGGATCGTCGCCACGGCGACCGTGGCCGACGACCCGGCAACCGGCGACCCGACGGTCTACGTCAACGCCCCCGACGGCTACCTGTACGCGCTCGACGCCGCCACCGGCACGGTGGTCTGGCAGTCCGTCGTGCACATCCCGTCAGCCACGAAGAACGACTACTTCGCCTGGGGATCCCCGCTGGTCGTCAACGGGACCGTCTACGTGGGCATCTCCTCCAACTGCGACGCCCCGCTGGTCCCCGCCGGGCTCCTGGCATTCAACCAGTCCACCGGGGCACCGGTCGCGCAATGGAACTCGCTGCCGCCCGGCAAGATCGGTGCGAGCGTGTGGTCCACACCCGCGCAGGCCGCCGACGGCCGGATCATCGTGGCGACCGGGAACGGATACAACAGCTCCGGGCAGCCGCTCTACGACGACTCGGTCGTCGCACTGGACCCGAACACGCTCAGCGTGCTCGACTCGTGGCAGGTGCCGCCGGCCCAGCAGATCCCGGACAGCGACTTCGGCGGCTCGCCCACCATGTTCACCGCGACCATCGGCGGGGTGAGCACGCCCATGGTGGGCATCTGCAACAAGAACGGCCTGTACTACGCGTTCCAGCAGGACGACCTCGCGGCCGGGCCGGTCTGGTCGACCCGGATCACCGAGCCCTACCCCGGCGGCGCCAAGGAGTGTGACTCCGCCGCCGTCTGGGACGGCACCAGGCTGTCGAAGGCGGCGGCGCCAGACCACCATCGGCGGCACCGTCTACCAGGGCTCGGTCCAGGCACTCGGCCCGGCCACCGGCACCCCGCTCTGGCAGACCGGGCTGCCGGGCACCATCGTCGGCAGCCCCACCGAGGACGGCGCGGGCGTCGTCGCGGCGCAGACCTACCAGAGTTCCAGCCACCAACTCGGCGTGTACCTGCTCAACGCCGCCACCGGGGCGATCATCGGCGTCATCTCCACACCGGGATCCCGGCTGTTCGGCCAGGCGGTCTTCGCCCAGAATGACCTGCTGGTCGGGGCCGGGCCCGGTCTCGGCCTCACCGCCTACGACATCACCGCCCCGGGGGCGCCCATCACGGCCGCCTCCCCCGCCGTGATCGGCCGGAACACGACCGGCACCGTGCAGCTCACCGGGAGCGGGTTCAGCGGCACCCCGGCGGTGTTCGTCTCCGGTGACGGCGTCACCACCGGGACGCCGACGGTGGTGTCCCCGACACAGCTCGACGTCCCGGTGACCGTGGCGGGTAGCGCCTCCCAGACGGGCGCGACATCACGCTCATCGAGCCCGGATCACCGCCGGTCGCGGACACCTGTCCGGCTGCCTCACCATCGGCCTGCCGATGCGGCCTGCTCTCGCCGGACTCGTTCGCCGCGGCGCCGCCCATCAGGCCGCCACGCTGAACGGGACGGACTTCGACGCCGGGGCGGTGGTGCGCAGCCAGGCCGGCATCACCGTCAAGGCCACGTTCGCCAGTTCGGCACGGCTCAGCGTCTCGGTCACGGTCAGGTCCACCTGGCCGCGGGCAACTACACCTCTGGGTGACGATCCCGGACGGCAGCCGCGGGGAATGCGCGGTGCCTCACGGTGACCGCAGCGGGTAGCCGCGGGTGGCCAGCCCCGGGGCAGGTGGCGGAGGCGGACGGGAATCGAACCCGCCAGCCGCGCGGTGCACGGCTCACCGGTTTTGAAGACCGGGGGGGCCACCAGGCACCCGGACGCCTCCGGCCCCGACCCTACTGCCACCGGCGCGGCCAGGAACGCCCGGTTGGCGCAGGCGGCTGCGGAAGCTGGGTGCAAGCGTAGCGCCGCGCCGGCCGGGTCGGCGGCGCCCCGTTGCGTCCCTTGTCCTAGAATGAGCCGCACGGCGAGCGGAGGTCCAGCATGGCGACGACCGGGCCCGCGCAGCGCAGCGGCAGGCTGCATCGCACACCGCCACCGGGCGTGCGCCGCGCTGGCCGCGGCCGCGGTATCCGCGCGCGGCGCCGGCCCAGGCGGCCGCCGTGGCCCGCGCTCCCGGCCACGCCCGGGCCACACCGGCCCGGCGCCGCCGCCACGCCGCGGGGCCGGCAGTGGGCGGCATTCGGCTACTACCCGCCCAAGAACGAGCTGGTCCTGTTCGGCGGCCGGCGGCCGGGCACGATCTTCGGCGACACCTGGACCCGCACCGGGAGCACCTGGACGCAAGCCCACCCGGCCACCTCGCCGTCCGCACGCACCGGCGCGGCCATGATCTACGATCCGGCCAGCAGCCAGCTGCTGCTGTTCGGCGGCGGCGCGACCACCGGCACCGGGTTCAGCAACCAGACCTGGACCTGGAACGGCACCACCTGGACCCTGCTGCACCCCAGCACCTCCCCGCCGGCCAGGGAGGACACCGAGCTCGTCTACGACGCCGCCACCAAGACCGTGCTGCTGTTCGCCGGCTGGCACGGCGCCTACTGGGACGACACCTGGTCCTGGAACGGCACCACCTGGACCCAGCTCAGCCCGGCCACCTCGCCCAGCGGGCGGGACAGCGACGCGCTCGTCTACGACGCGGCGGCCAAGCAGGTCATCCTGTTCGGCGGCTTCCGCGGCACCGGCTACACCCCGGGTGACACCTGGTCCTGGAACGGCACCACCTGGACCCAGCTCAGCCCGCCCGCCTCGCCCGGTGTGGACGTCTTCGCCTGGCAGGCCACCTACGACGCCGGCCAGCGGCCAGGTCGTGCTGTTCGGCGGCGACGAGGGCGGCGGCACGTTCGGCAACAACGACCTGGACCTGGACCGGCACCACCTGGAGCCAGCTGAGCCCGGCCACCGTGCCGGAGGTCCGCGCCTTCGGCACGATGACCTACGACAGCGCCGACCAGCATGTGGTGCTGTTCGCGGGCAGCGAGAACGCCCTCAAGATCGTTCCCGACCGACATCTGGAGCTGGACCGGCACCACCTGGAGCCCGGGCAGTCCTGCAGCGCCGGCCGGTCAGTCGTACAGCGTGTCCAGGACGTCGGCGTACTTGGCGTGGACGATCCGGCGGCGCAGTTTCAGCGTGGGGGTGAGCTCCTCGGTCTCGGCCGTCCACTCCACCGGCAGCAGCCGCCACTGCTTGACCTGCTGAACCCGGGCCAGCCGCTCGTTCACGGCCGCGACCGCCGCGCCCACCTCGGCCAGCACCACCGGGTCCGCCGCCAGCTCGGCCAGCGAGCCGGCGGCGACACCGCGGGCCCGCGCCCAGGCCGGCGCGACCTCGCCGTCCAGGGTCAGCAGTGCCACCACGTACTTCCTCCGGTCCCCGTAGGCGAGCGCCTGGCCGATCAGCGGATGGGCGACGAGCAGGCTCTCGATCGCGGCTGGCGCGATGTTCTCCCCGCCGGCGGTGATGATCAGCTCCTTCTTGCGGTCCACCACGGACAGGAACCCGTCGTCGTCCAGCTTCCCGATGTCGCCGGTATGCAGCCAGCCGTCGCCGTCGATCAGGTCCGCGGTCAGGTCGGGCCGGTTCAGGTACCCGGGCGTGGTCAGCGGGCCGCGCACCAGGATCTCCCCGTCGTCGGCGATGCGGACCTCCATGCCCGGGTAGGGCAGGCCCACCGTGCCCAGCTTGAACGCCTCGGGCGTGTTGGTGGTGAACGCCCCGGTGGTCTCGGTCATCCCGTAGATGTCGAGGATCTTCATGCCCAGGCCGGAGAAGAACCCCGCGACCTCCGGCGGCAGCGGCGCCGCGGCGCTCGACACGACCTCCGCCTCGCCCAGGCCGAGCAGCCCGCGGATCGGCGCGAGCACCGCCGCGTCCGCCGCGGCGAACTCCGCTTCCAGGCCCGGCGGCATGCTCCGGCCGTACTGGCACGCCTCCACGTAACGCCGCCCGGTGTCCATCGCCCCGGCCACCGCGGCCCGCTTGCCCTCGTCCTGCTCCAGGGTGAGCAGCGTCTCGATGCCGGCCCGGATCTTCTCCCACACCCGGGGCACGCCGAAGAAGCCGTTGGGGCGGACCTTGCTGACCACCCGCAGCAGCTGCGCCGTGTCGGGGCAGAAGTGGACATGCGTCCCGGTGTCGATGGGCAGGTAGATGCTGAACATCCGCTCGGCGATGTGCGCGAGCGGCAGGTAGGACACCCACCGTGCCTTGTCCGGAATGAGGCCCATGCCCTCGGCGCAGGCAAGCTCGTAGCCGATATTGCGGTGGCTGAGCAGGACGCCCTTCGGGTTGCCCGTGGTCCCCGAGGTGTACAGCAGGGCTACCGGGTCAGCCACGGTGATCTCCGCCACCCGCCTGGTGACCAGATCCGGGTCGGCGGCGTACCGCTGCTTGCCGAGTGCGGCGAACGCGTCCCAGGTCAGGTAGAGCTCCCCGGCCGGGCAGGCGGCGGCGTCCCGGACGATGATCGTCTTCAGCCCGGGCAGCTGGGCCAGCACCGGCTGCCAGCGCGCCAGCTCACCGGCCCCGTCCACGACGGCGATCCGGGCGTCACAGTCCCCGGCCACGAAGGCGATCTGCTCCGGCGCCAGCGTGGCGTAGATGGTGACCCCCAGGCCACCGGCGTGCACGGCACCCAGGTCAGCGAGGACATGCTCGGTCCGGTTGGGCAGCATCAGGGCGACCCGCTCGCCCGGGGCGAGGCCCAGCGCGGCGAAGCCCGCCGCCAGCTCGCGCACCTGCTGGCGCACCTGCGCCCAGGTCAGTGTCTGCCAGCCGTCGCCGTCCTCGTTGGAGTACGCCGGGGCGTCCCCCGACGCCGCGGCCGTCCGGTCGAGCAGGTCGCACACCGTCCGGTCACCTGCCACCCGCTCGATCTCGGCCCGCTGCTGGAGTGTCTGTGCCGTCATGGTGGTCCTCCGGTCCCTCTGGAGTCGGGCCATGACGGCCGACACCCGGTTGACCCAGTATGCGAGGGGCAGGGGCGGTGTGTGCAAGATCCCGCCGGAGACCTTGCGCAAGCCCGCGGCGCCCGCGCGCGCCCGGATCGTGCAGCGCTAACCTCGACCCCATGGCCTCCGGATCCGAGCACCTGCGCCCGAACCTGCACGAGTACCTGGTCGCCCACTCCAGCCCGCCGGACGCGCTGCTGCGTGACCTGATCGCGGAGACCGCCGAGCGGTTCCCGGACCGGGTGATCTTCCAGATCGGCCCGGAGCAGGGCACGTTCATGACGATGCTGGCCAGCCTGATGGGCGCCCGCCAGGTGGTGGAGGTCGGCACCTTCACCGGCTACTCCTCGCTGTGCCTGGCGCGCGGCCTGGCCGACGGCGGGAAACTGCTGTGCTGCGACGTCAGCGAGGAGTGGACCGCGCTGGCCCGCGCCTACTGGCAGAAGGCGGGCCTGGCCGAGCGCATCGAGCTACGGCTCGGCCCGGCCCTGGCCACGCTGCGCGCGCTGCCCGCCGGCCGGTGGATCGACCTGGCCTTCATCGACGCCGACAAGCAGGGCTATCACGGCTACTGGGAGGAGCTCGTGCCGCGGATCCGGCCCGGCGGCCTGATCCTGGTGGACAACACCCTGCTGCACGGCCGGATATTCGAGGCCAGCCCGGATCCCGACGCCCAGGCGATCAAGGAGTTCAACGAGCAGGTGCTGCGGGACGACCGGGTGGAACTGGTGATGCTGCCGGTCGGCGACGGCCTCACCCTGGCCCGCGCGAAGTAGCCGCAGCCAGGGATCGCCGTCCGGCGGCCCGGCATTGCCTCCCCGACACCCGATCTGCAATGGTTTGCATAGAGGCGGGCGCCGCAGTGCGCAGGACCAGCGGGAAGCGAGGCGAAGCATGACCAGTGCCGACATCGTGGTGGCCGGAGCGGGGCACAACAGCCTGCTCACCGCCTGTTACCTGGCCAAGGCCGGGTACCGCTGCGTGGTGCTGGACGCCCGGAGCATTCCCGGCGGCGGCGCCGCCACCGAAGAGCTGCTGCTGCCCGGCTTCGGCATCGACACCTGCGCCACCGGCCACACCATGATCAGGGTCAACCCGGCGCTGCTGCACGACGAACTCGGGCTCATCGCCGACTACGGGCTGCGGTACGTGGAGCCCGACCCGGTGGAGCAGGTGGCCTTCCCCGACGGTGAGCAGTTCACCATGTGGCTCGACCGGGAGCGCACGGCCGAGGAGGTAGCCAGGTTCTCCCGCGAGGACGCCACCGCCTACCGCCGCCTGCTCGCCGACTACGACGAGGTCAAGGCCCTGTTCAGCCGGTGGCAGTTCACCCCCGTCGGCTACGGGCCCACGCTGGAGGAGATGCTCGCCGACCACCCGCGGGGACGGATCTGGGCGCGCCGCCGCCAGCTCTCGGCGGTCGAGGTGGTCCAGCACGAGTTCACCAGCCGGCACGTCCAGGCGTTCCTGCTCTGGATGGCCTACCAGGTGTTCCAGCCGCTGGACACACCCGGTTCCGGCGTGCTGCCCTACCAGCAGACCTTCGGCCGCCAGCAGCGCAGCTGGTCGATCCCGGTCGGCGGGTCGGCGAGCCTCACCGCGGCGATGACCGGGTACCTGGAGGACCACGGCAGCACCATCCTGTGTGACCGGCGGGTGGCCCGGCTGCTGGTGGAGGACGGCCGCTGCACCGGCGTGGAGACCGACGACGGCGAGCAGTACCTGGCCGGCACGGCCGTGGTGTCCACGATCCACGTCAAGCACCTGCGGGACATGGCGCCGGCCCAGCTGTGGCCGGAGGAGTTCCACTACGGCGTGGACACCTACGACGTGGGGGTGCCCGGGTTCGCCGCCTACTACTGCACCACGGCGGCCCCCGAGTTCGCCTCCCCGCACGGGCCGCGCACCGCGGTGTCCGCCGGGATGGCGGGCTGGCCGGAGGAGATGATCCAGCTCGGCGCGGACCTCCGGGCGGGCCGGTACATCCCGGACCCGCCGTGGGTGCTGGTGGCCACCCCGACGCTGGCCGACCCCGGCCGGGCACCCGAGGGCTGCCATACCGTCAAGATCCTCAGCCCGCAGACCTACCGGCTCCCCGGCTCCATGGGCGGCTGGGAGAACGTCAAGGAACAGCATGCGCGGCGGCTGCTCGACCGGCTGCGCCTGCACGCGCCCAACCTGACCGACGACACCATCCTGGCGCACCTGACCAAGTCGCCGGCCGACATCGAGCAGCTCAACCCGCACATGATCAACGGCGCGTTCCACGGTGGCAACCGCGGCCCGGCGTTCAGCGGGGCGCTGCGCCCGGTCCCCGGCTGGGCGAGCCACCGGATGCCCATTCCCGGGCTGTACCAGACCGGCGGCAGCACGCACCCGGGCGGTTCCATCACCGGGGCCCCCGGGCGCAACGCGGCCATGGTCCTGCTCGCCGACCTCGGCCACGACCCGGCCGAGGTCATGTCCGGCCCCGGTGTCAGCTCCGCGGGAGCCCGGGCCCATGGCTGACGCACAGGTCTCCGCCGCCATCGCCAACTGGGGGCCGCGGTTCACCGCGCAGGGCGTCGACCCCGGTGACTTCGCCCGGGTGACCGGCGGCATCGAGCGCTGGGAGGACTGGCTCGGCGCCTGGCGGGACAACGGCGACCTGCATGCCGGGCTGGCCCGCGAGGCGGCCGCCCGCGGCTGGCCGCGGACCGCGGGCGAGGCCTGGATCCGGGCCGCGGTGAGCTATCACTTCGGCAAGTTCGTCTGGATGCTCGACATGGACGCCCACGACGCCGTCGCCGCCCAGGCGGTGGCGGCGATGTACCGCGGGCTGGAGTTGCTCGACCCGGCCGCGGAGCGGATCGAGATCCCGTTCGGCGGCTCGGTCATGGCCGGCAACCTGCGCCGGCCGCCGGGCGCGGAGCGCCCGCCGCTGGTGCTGCTGATCGCCGGGCTGGACTCCACCAAGGAGGAGTTCTTCGCGGTGGAGAACACCTTCCTGGCCCGTGGCCTGGCGACGTTCTCGCTGGACGGGCCGGGTCAGGGCGAGTCGGCCAGGGCGCTGAAGATCCGCCCGGACTTCGAGGCGCCGGTCGCGGCCGTGCTCGATGTGCTGTGCCGGCGCACCGACCTGGACGGCGGCCGGGTGGGCACGCTCGGGGTCAGCCTGGGCGGTTACTACGCGGCCCGCGCGGCGGCGTTCGAGCCGCGGCTGAAGGCGGTGGTCGTCTGCGGCGGCTGCTACGACTACGGGGCCCTGATCCGGGACCGGTCACCGCACAGCTTCGCCACCTTCAGCTACGGCTGCGGCGCCGCCACCAGGGAAGAGGCCTACCAGGTCGCGGAGCGGATGAGCCTGGCGGGCGTGGCGGAACGTATCGCCCAGCCGATGGTCGTGGTGTTCGGCAAGCGCGACCGCCTGGTCCCGTGGCAGCACGCGGAGCGGGTGGCGGCCGAGGCTCCCGCGGCGCGGCTGTGGATGTTCGACGAGGGCAACCACGTGTGCATGAACCTGACCTACCGGTGGCGCCCGCAGGCCGCCGACTGGCTCGCCGACCAGCTGGCGAACGGCTAAGGCAACCCCGCGGCTGCCAGGTCGGCGGCCAGCGCGTCGCGCTCGGCGGCGGTCAGCGAGACCAGCGGCGGGCGCACCGGGCCGCCGGACATGCCGGCCAGCCCGGCCCAGGCCTTGATCGAGGCGATGCTGTCGATCCGCCGCGCGTGGCCCTGCAGCCACTTGGCCGCCACCGCACGGACCGGGTCCAGGGTCGCGGCCACCTGGGCGGCCCTGGCCGTCTCCCCGGCCAGCGCCAGCGTGGTGTACTCGCGCATCGGCTGCCAGCCCGGCACCTGGTACAGGTACGGCGCGGCCGAGGACATGTAGACCCGCTGGCCGTGCGAGATCATGTTCTCCAGCCAGGTCTCCTCGTGCGGGGAGCAGACCAGGATCTGGTCGCCGAACCGGCCCAGCAGCTCCAGGTACCTGGTGTGGTCCCGGCCGACCTTGATGCCGACCACGTTCTCGATCCCGGCCAGCCGCTCGATCAGCTCGGTGGACAGGGCCACCCCCGAGTAGCTCGTGTCGAACAGCCACACCCCGATGTCCACGCATCTGCAGACGTGGGCGAACCACGCATACAGGCCCTCGTCGGAGGCGGGCGGATAGTAGGGGTTGATCACCACGGCGAAGTCCGCGCCGGCCGACTCCGCGTGCCGGGTCAGCTCGATCGTCTCCGCCGCGCTGTGCTGCCCGGTATGGGCCAGCACCGGGCACCGTCCCCGCGCCCGCTCGGCCACCACCTCGGTCAGCCGGCGCCGCTCGGTACCGGACAGCGCCCAGAACTCGCTCATCACCCCGCCGCTGAAGATCCCGCTGATGCCCAGGTCGCCGGTGAGCCGGTCCAGGTCGGCGCGCAGCGCGGCCTCGTCGATGCCACCGTCGGCACCGAACGGGACGGTGATGGCCGCCCACAGGCCGGTGAATCGCTCCCTGGCCGCCTGCTTGGCCTCCGCCTTTGAGTAGTCCACCGCCACGCCTCCGCCGGTCAGAGTGTTTCCGCGAGCCAGTCGGCCACCAGCGGCCGCGCCTGGTACCAGAGGTTGTTGAGGATGTGCACCCCGTCCGGGTAGATCACCGTGGTGACCGGCCCGCCGTATTCGGCGGCGATCCGCTCCCCGTGCACCGGCGGCGAGCCGGGGTCGTTCCCGCCGTACAGCTGGAGCAGCGGGACCCGGGCCCTGGCTGCCGCGCCGGCCAGCGTCATCGCCGCCATGTTGGCGGCGGGGTCGGGGCCGTGGTGCTGGTACTGCCCGGGCCGGGTCAGGTCGTCCATCTCCGCGAACCGCCCCGCCGGGGTGTACCAGCTGGAGATGGCGAACACCGCCCGGACCCGCTCGTCCACCGCGGCGGTGCGGATGGCGAACATGCCGCCGTAGGAGATGCCGCCGACGGCCAGGCGCGAGGCGTCCACGTCGGGCCGGCCGGCCAGCGCGCCGATGATCGCCTGGATGGCGACCTCCTGGTCGGGCCGCAGCTTGCTGTCGAAGCTCAGCAGGCCCTGGCCGGGGCCGTCGAAGGCGGCCACCGCCAGCCCACGGGCGACGATGTGGTCGGCGAGGTTGTACAGCTCCTCCTTCGCCGAATCAGCCCCAGGTAGCAGCAGAACGATTGGCGGGCGGCTGGCCTGATCCGGCACCCGCAGGTAGCCCGGCATGACCAGCCCCTCGAACGGGACGCCCAGCAGTTCCATGGGCGGCGCGACGAGCGGGGCGGCCTTGGCCCAGGCCGCCCCCATCGCCTCCAGCGCGGCGCGGAACTGGGCCTGGTCGTGGGTGAACACGAAGCTGGCCCAGTGGTAGGCGAGCGCGCCGCGCAGGTAGGCGTCCCCGGCGGTGCGCCTGCCGCCCGGCGGCCAGTGCGGCGTCGCCGCGCTCGACGTGCCGCGCGGCGTGCCGGCTCCACGCGGCGCACCACTGCTCGTAGTCGGTGATCTCCGACTTGAGCTGCTCGAACTCCCACGGGGTCACGTAGTTGGACAGGATCCGCCAGGTGAACCGGCGGTACATGGCGACCAGCCGCTCGTCCATGATCCGCCTCTCTCAGCCCGCCGGTGCCCAGGTGCACCGGTCCCCGGTCACGGTCCAGATGGTCTCTGTCGGCGGCGGTGCCCAGAACTCCACGAACGAGAAGTTCTCGCCGGTGTCGTTCTCGAACCAGTGCACCTCACCGGGGCCGACCAGGGCGCTGTCCCCGGCGTTCAGCCGGTGCGCCTCCTCGCCGGCGTACAGCAGCCCGGACCCGGCCAGCACGCAGAACACGTGATGGCAGTCGGTGTGGTAGTGCGCGGCGGCGGTGTCGCCGGGGTGGTAGAGGATCCGGTCGGCGCGGATCGCTCAGCGCGCCCACCGGCACGTTCTCGGTGACCAGGTCGAGCCGGTCCCTGGTGTCCCTGGTGGACACCAGGTGCGGCAGTTCGTCAGCCGCGAATACCTTGCGCAGCGGCGGGAACCCGCCCTCGGGAACGGCCCCGGTGCTCCGCGCCACCATCAGGTCCAGGCCATCGGCCCCGGCGTCGGTGGTGAGCTCGTCGCAGGCCGACAGCCACAGCACGCTCTCGGGGCCGAGGGCGAAGCGCTCACCGTCGTCGGGCGAGGCGAGCGCGCGTTCCCGAGCCCGCGATCACGTAGATCATGGCCTCGGTGCCGCCGAGCCGGATCCCGGCCACGTGGGCGCCCGGCTTCCAGCCGGAAACGGCTGACCTTCAGCGGGACCGGCTGGTCAAAGATGCCGCCGCTGGCCCAGGGCCCGAACGTGCAGCCCACCCAGCCACAGGTGGCGGAGAAGTCGGGGGTGCAGATGTGGACCACGGGAGGGCTCCTCGCTCAGGGGATGAGGATCGGGCGGATGGCCTCCCGGCGCTCCAGCGCGCCGAAGGCGGTGGCGACGTCGGCGAGCGGGTAGATGTGGGTGGTCAGCGGCTCGGTGCGGATCGCGCCGGAGGCGAGCAGCGCGATCATGGCGGGGTAGGCGTTCGGGCTGGACCGGATGCCCAGCACGTCGAGTTCGTCGAGGGTGACCAGGTCGACCGGGAGTTCCGCGCTGGCGCCGCCGGCCAGGCCGAGCAGCGCCACGGTCCCGCCCCGCCGGGCGCAGCGCAGCGCCTGCGCCACCACGGCGGGGTTGCCCGAGCAGTCGAACACGCAGTCGGCGCCGCGCCCGCCGGTGGCCTCCCTGGCCCCGGCCACCGGGTCCTGGCGGGAGTAGTCCACGACGGCGGTGGCGCCGAGTTCGCGGGCGATGTCCAGCCGCGGCCCACGGCCCACCACGACGACGCTGGTCGCGCCGGCCGCCCTGGCCACCTGGAGCATGAGCAGCCCGAGCAGGCCCGGGCCGAACACGACGGCGCTCGCGCCGGGCCCGAGCCGGGCCCGGCGGGCCGCGTGCACGGTCAGCGCGCCCTGGTTGACCAGGGCGGCGGACACGTCACTGACCGCGGCCGGGACCTTGTGCAGCGCGACGGCGGGCCGGACCGCGTACTGCGCGAGGGCACCGGGCGCGGTGTGGCCGTACAGCTTGAAGCCAGGCTCCCTGACCCGCTCACACAGGTTGTACCGGCCCGCCCGGCACATCGGGCAGCTGCCGCAGCCGGTGTGGTTCTCCGCCACCACCCGGTCCCCCACGGCCAGCCCGCTGCGCTCGGTGCCCGGCCCGAGTTCGGCGACCTCGCCGGACCATTCGTGCCCGATGATGAACGGCAGCGCCGGCGGCCAGGTGCCCCGGTAGGCGCCCGCCACGATCTTCAGGTCGGTGCCGCAGATGCCGCAGGCCCTGACCCTGACCAGCACCTCGCCCGGGCCGGCCTCGGGCACCGGGACGCCGGCCACCTCCAGGCTGCCGAACTCCCGCAGCAGCGCGGCCTGCATCGTGCTCATTCGCCCTCACCCGCCGGCAGCGCCGCCCATATCTCCGTGGCGCGGGCCACCGCGTGGTCGGCGACCGCCTCGGCGATCTCCTCCGCGCGCTCCGGGGTGGCCAGTTCGGGGCGGCCGTACCAGCCGGTCTCGGCGACGTGGTGGAAGTCGCGCATCACCGGATAGACGTCCGGGCGGCGGAACAGCGCGTGGGCCGTCTCGCCGGCCGCCCGGTCGCTGGCCGGGGTCCTGTTTTCCAGGTGCACCAGGGCGGGATCGAAGGCCAGCACGGCCGCCGTCTCCATGGACCCGGCGTGGGTGAACTCCATCTCGTCGGGAAACAGCGTGTGGGTGATCACGTGCGTCTCGGCCATCACCACCTGCACCCCGTGGCTGAGCTGCGCCCGGTCCGCCGCCAGCCGCAGCGTGGCCGAGTTCCCCTCGTGCCAGTTCACCGACAGGATCCGGCGGGCGCCGGCCTGGGCCAGCCCGCCGCACACGTCACCGAAGACCGCCATCAGCGTGGCCGGGGACAGCGTCAGCGTGCCCGGCCAGGACAGGTGGTAGTGCGCGACGCCCACCGGGCCGAGCGAGACGGCGACGGTGTCCAGCCGGGCCGCGGCCCGCTCGGCGATGGACTGGGCGGCGAACGCGTCGGTGCCGAGCGGCAGGTGGCCGCCGTGCTGCTCGATGCTCCCGGCGAAGACCACGGCCGCGCCGCTCGCGGCGATGAGCCGGGCGGCCTCGGGCTGGGCGAGCCGCTCGATCAGCCGGTCGGGGTGGCGGGGCATCGCGTGTCAGCCTCCATATCCGGTGGGCGCACCGTCGGTCGCGGGGTCCCGCACCGCGTTGCGGTGCGCGGTGATCGGGGTCTGCCAGGTTTCTGTCACCACGTCGACCAGGGCGGGGCCCGGCGCGGCGCACGCGGCCCGCAGCGCCGCGGCCAGGTGGCCGGGCTCGGTGACCCGCTCACCGGCCAGCCCGAAGGCCCGCGCCACGTCGGCGAAGGGCACGTCGGAGAAGTCCTCGCCCTCCCAGCCCCGGCCGAAGGTGATCCGCCGGTACCAGCGGATCCAGCCGAGCGACCTGTTGTTCAGCACGATCACGGTGACCGGCAGGCCCAGTTCCGCCACGGTGGCCAGCTCGCCTGCCGCATACCCCATGCGCGCCGTCGCCCGCCAGCACCACGGTGCGCCCGCCGGGGCGGGCGGTGGCCACCCCGATCGCCGCCGGCAGCGCGTAGCCGAGCCCGGCCTGCCCGCGCGGGCAGAGCACCCGCCGCCCGCCGCGGCGCTGCTCCAGGTAGGCACCGCCCCAGCCGCTGGCCAGGCTGGCGTCACAGATGAGGATGTCGTCGCCGCCGAGCACCGCCTCGATCTCCGCGAGCACCCGCTGCGGCGCGATGGGAACGGCGTCACTGGCCCGCTCGGCATCCCGGTCCGCGCGCCAGGCCGCGGCCAGTTCCGCGATCCGCGCCCGCCAGGCCGCCCGGCCCGGTTCCGCGCCCGCCTGGCCCGCCGGCCCGGCCAGGGCGGTGCGCAGGCTGCCCAGCCCGGCCCTGGCGTCGGCGAGCACGGCGGCAGCCACCGGGAAGGCGCGGCCCAGTTCGGCCGGGTCCAGGTCGAGCTGCACGATGACCTGCCCGGCCGCGGGCAGTGTCCAGCCGAAGGTCGGCCCGCTGCCGGCCTTGGTTCCGGCGAGCAGCACCACGTCCGCCTCGGCGAGCGCGGCAGCCGCGGCGGCGGTGCCCATGCTGCCGGTGACCCCCACCGACAGCGGATGGTCCTCGGCGATCGCCCCCTTGCCGGACAGCGTGGTGCCGACCGCCGCCGACAGGGCTTCGGCCAGCGCGGTCAGTTCCGCGCCCGCGCCCGAGTGCAGCACTCCCCCGCCAGCCAGGATGAAGGGCCGCTCCGCGGTCCGCAGCACCGCCGCGGCGGCCGCGACGTCGTCCGGGTCGGGCCAGGGGCGGAACGCGGGGAAGCTGCCGAACCTGGACGGCGGCAGGGCCAGGTAATCCGGCGCCGGGCCGTCGAGCACGTCCTGGGGCAGGAACAGCGCGACCGGGCCGGGCCGTCCCGTGGTGGCCTCCCGGAACGCCTGGCGGACCAGGGCCGGGAGGGTGGCCGCGTCCGGCACGGTGGCGTGCCACTTGGTCACCGCGGCGAGCAGGGCCGCCTGGTCCAGCGCCTGGGAGGCGGCGCTGCGGTAGCGGTGCGGCGCAAGCCGCGCGGGCAGCTCGCTGACCAGGGCGACCACCGGCACCGAGGCACCCAGCGCCTCGCCGAGGCCGGACGGCAGCTTCGCCGCGCCGGGCCCCACCGTGGCGTCGCAGACCCCGGCCTGGCCGGTGACCCTGGCGTAGCCGTCGGCGGCATAGGCGGCCGATCGCTCGTCCCTGACCAGCACGTGCCGCATGCCGGGTTCCCGGTCGAGGATCGCGTCGTAGAGCGCGAGCGTCTGCCCGCCGGGCACGCCGAACACGTGCCGCACGCCATGCTCGGCGAGCAGGCTGGCCAGCAGCGCCCCGCCGTGCTGGCCCGGGGGGCGACCCCCCGGAACCCCCCGCTGGCCTGCGGCCCCTGCGACTCCGTCGCGGGGGCCTTGCCCTGCTGGCTCGGGTCAGGCACTGGGCATCCCGAGCAGCGCGGCCGCGGTGCCGCCGAGCACGGATTCCTCATCGGCGCCGAGGCCCAGCGCCCGGACCTCGCCGACGGGGTCGTCGGTGCCCATGTCGAACGGCCGGTCCGAGCCGAGCAGGACCTGCCCCGGGCCGGCGTAGCGGACCAGGTCCGCGAGTAGGTCGTGGTCGTGGGTGACGGTGTCGTAGTAGAACCGGCGCAGCGCGGCGTCCGGGCCCGCGGTGAGCCGGGCCCGTGCCTCCGGCCGGACGGCGAAGGCGCGCCGGAGCCGCCCGCGCACCACCGGCAGTGCCCCGCCGCCGTGCGCGAGCACCACCCGCAGCCGGGGATGCCGTTCCAGCACCCCGGCCATGGCCATGTGCGCGCCCGCGATCGCCGTCTCCATCGGGTTCCCCACCGAGTTCCACAGGTAGTACCCGTCCAGCGCGGCGACGCCGAACCCGCGAGTGGTGGGGTGGATGAACACCAGCGCCCCGGCCTGCTCGGCGGCCTCCCAGAACGGGAGGAAGAAGTCGTCGCCCAGGTACCGGCCGCCCACGCTGGCCGGGATCTCCGCCCCGGCCAGGCCGTAGCTGGTCACCAGGTCGGTGATCTGCCGGGCGGCGAGTGCCGGTTCCTGCAGCGCCACCGCGCCGACGGCGCTCACCTGGCCCGGGTGCGCCGCGGTCAGCGCGGCCAGCGCGGTGTTCTGCACCTCGCAGACGTCACGCGCGGTCGCCAGGTCCGCCTCCGCGGGCACCAGGCTGATCCATGGCGACAGCAGCAGCCGGTCCACCCCGGTGGCCGCGGCCTGGCCCAGCATGGTGCCGGTGTCGGTGAACTCGCCGACCACGGAACTGATGTCGCGGCCGCGGAAGTTCAGCCGGTACCGCCCGTCCTCGCGGCTGATCGCGGGGCGCCAGTCCGGCGGCACCGTCCGCGCCGTCATCTCCTCGCAGATGACGTGGCAGTGCACGTCAAGAATCAACGACCCGCCCGGGACGCCGTGCCGTTGACCGCCCCGGTGCCGCCCTCGCCGTCCTGGTCACCCTGGCCTGGCCCCGTTCGCCGCGCCGCCCGTGGTCACCGCGCCGCCGAGGTAGAGGGCACCGATCTCCGGGTGTTCGAGCACTTCCTTGCCGCTGCCCGAGAGCCGGACCTGGCCGTTCTCCAGCACCACGCCGTGGGTGGACAGCCGCAGCCCGGCCCGTGCGTTCTGCTCCACCAGGAGGATCGTCTTGCCCTGGGCGTTCATCATCCGGACGGCGTCGAGCACCGACTTGAGCACCTTGGGCGCCAGGCCCATGGACGGCTCGTCGAGCACCACCATCGCCGGGTCGAGCATCAGCGAGCGGGCGAACTCCACCAGCCGCTGCTGGCCACCGGACAGGCTGCCTGCCTTCTGCCCAAGCCACTCGGTGACCTGGGGGAACATCTCCAGCACCCCGTCCAGCCTGCGCTCGGCGAGCCGCCGGTCGGACACGATGTAGGCGCCGAGGTTGATGTTCTCCCGTACCGTCATCTCCCGGAACAGGCTGTGGTTCTGCGGGACCTGCACCACGCCCATCTTGAGGATCTCGCGGGGGCTCTTTCCCACGATGGGCTCACCGTGCAGGTAGATCTGGCCCTGCCGGGGCCGCAGCAGCCCGCTGACGGCCCGCAGCAGGGTCGACTTGCCGGCCCCGTTCGGCCCCACCACACAGGTGATCCCGCCCTGCACCACCTGCAGGCTCACCCCGCGCAGCACGTCGCCGCCGCCGTATCCGGCGAAGACGCCCTCCACCACCAGGGCGGGCGCCCCGGCCTCAGGCTGCGCTGGCATCGTCGTCACCCTCCGCTGTGCCCAGGTAGGCGTCGAGCACCCGGTGATCGCTGCGGATCATCTCCGGTGGGCCGGTGACCACGGCGTTGCCGTAGTCGAGGACCGTGACCCGGTCACACAGGCCCATCACGAAGTCCATGTTGTGCTCCACGATCAGGAACGTGGTGCCCTGCTTGTTGAGCTCGCGGATCCGGTCGGTGATCGTGCCGATGAGCGTGGGGTTGACCCCGCCGGCAGGCTCGTCCAGGAGGATGATCTCCGGTTCGGCCATCAGCACGTAGGACAGTTCAAGCAGCTTGCGCTGCCCGTAGGAGAGCGTGTCCGCGAGTGCGCCCGCGTGCCGGTGGATGCCGGTGAACTCCAGCAGTTCCATGGCCCGCCGCCGGGTGGCGGGCCCGCCTGCCCGGGCGAACGGGTTGCGGAACCGGCCGCCCTCGGCCCGGTCCTTGTGGTGGGCGGCGACGATCATGTTCTCCATCACCGTGAGCCGCCCGAAGACCCGGGTGAGCTGGAAGGTGCGGCCGATCCCCAGGGCGAACACCTTGTCCGGCGGCAGGTTGGTGATCTTGCGGTCGTTCAGGTACACCTCGCCCTCGTCGGTCCGCTCGTATCCGGTGATCACGTTGAACAGCGTGGTCTTCCCGGAGCCGTTGGGCCCGATGAGCCCGGCGATGCTGCCCTGCTCCACCTCGAAACCGCACTTGTCGAGTGCCTGGACGCCGCCGAACGCCTTGCACACGTCTTCGATGCGCAGCAGTGCGGTCATCGGGTGCCTCCCCCGCCTGGCGTGCCGGAGCGCTCCGCGGTTCCCGCCGCGGTGACCGTGCCGTCCCCCGCCGCGGCCGTCACGGCCGTGCCCGGCGCGGCCACTCCGCCACCGGGCGCGGACTGGCCACGCCGCTGCCACCAGGCGCTCAGCTTGTCAGCCCACTCCTTCCCCGTCGGGATCAGCCCGCGCGGCAGGAACAGGATCACCAGCAGGAACAGGCAGCCAAGCACGATCAGCGATGCGTAGCCGTTGGTGAACCGCTGGGTGAGCTCCTGCTGCAACGGCTCCAGGATGAGCGCGCCGAGGACCGGGCCCCACAGGGTTCCGAAGCCACCGAGGAAGGCCATCAGCGCGATCGACAGGTCGTAGGCGGGATTGAAGCCGCCCGGCGGTACCACCTCGCCGACGAACAGCACGTACAGCCCGCCGACGATCCCGGTGACGAACCCCGAGAGCACGAACGCGGTGAGCTTCACCCGCATGGTCCTGACCCCCAGGCCCCGCGCACGGTCCTCGTCATCCCTGATGGCCAGCAACTGCAGGCCGAACCGCGATCCCCGGACCAGCCAGGACAAGACGATCGCACCGATCGCGACAAGGAACGCCGCGTAGTAGTACGGGTTGTTGTAGGTGGCCGGGTTCCAGGTGGCGAACGGCGTGGACACGCCGCCGTTGCCGTTGGTGAAGGGCAGGTTGTAGGCCATGAGCTGGAAGATGAAGAACATCGCGATGGTGACGACGACGAACGTATGCCGCCGCACCCGCAGCGCGATCAGCCCGAATGGGACGGCCACGGCCGCCGCGACAACGCCCCCGATGAGAAGCAGCGCGAAGGTCACGCCGCCCTTCAGATTCTGGTGCGTGGCGATCAGCGCCACCGTGTAGCCGCCACAGCCGAAGAACACCGCTTGACCGAGCGAGATGTAGCCGGAGTACCCGGAGAACATGTTCCACGCGACCACGCCGCCGACGAACAGCAGCGTGTCAATGGCATAGTCGGTGGTGAGGGGGGCCGTGAACACCAGCGGGAACACCGCTCCGAAGGCGAGCAGCGCCACGAGCACCGCCGGGCGGCCCCAGCGGGTCACCGTGCTCATTGCGCCCGTGCCTCCTTCTTCCCGAACATGCCGGTTGGCTTGAGGGTGAGCACGAGGACAAGTGCCGCGTAGAACACCACCACCGACCACTGCGGCGACCAGATGTCAACGACCGCCTCGATAGTGATCATGAATACCGCCGCGGCGAGCGCGCCGCCGATGCTGCCGAGCCCACCGAGCACGATGATGGCCAGCAGCCGGGAGATCAGGTCATAGCCGTTGTTGGCGTTGAACGCGTTGAGCGAGCCGTACACCATGCCGCCCGCGGCGGTGACCGCCACCCCGATGCCGAACGTCAGCGCCGCCACGCGGTTCACGTCGATCCCGATCAGCCGGGCCGCCGTCTGGTCCTGCATGGTCGCCCGGACGCTGCGGCCGAACTTGGTCCGGTACAGGATCCAATAGATCGCCGCGACCAGGACGACGGCCAGCCCGAACCCGAACAGGTAGATGTAGGGCAGGTAGTACGGCTCGGCGCCGCCGAGGATCTTCACGCCGTCGATGACATACCAGGCGTTCAGCTGCACGGTGTTCGGCCCGAAGATGGTGTAGAGCACCCCTTCGAGGATGATCGCGACCGCGTAGCTGGCCAGCAGCGACATGGAGACCCGTTCCCGCCCGCGCAGCGGCCGCATGAACAGCAACTGGATCGCCACGCCGATCAGGAACATCGCCGGGACCGTGACCAGCAGCCCCAGGAACAGGTCGATGTGAAAGTGGACGGAGAGCACGTAGCTGAGATAAGCGGCAACTATCACCAGGATGCCCTGGGCGATGTTGATGATGTCGAGCACGCCGAAGATCAGCGTGAGCCCGACGGCCATCAGCGCGTAGACGCCACCGCCGAGTATCCCGTCGATGATCGCCTCGTAGAGTTGGCGTCCCATACCAGTTCCGTGCTCCGTTCCTGCGTGTTATGGGGCGGCGTTCCTCACCTTACGGGGAGGGGATCGAAGGCGCCCAGAGCTGGTGGCGCGGGCAGGACCTGGACGAACCTGGCGCCCGTGCCGCCAGGGCCCGGCTGCCACTGGAAGATGGTCGCGGAGGTTTTCGTCTGGGTGTTCGAACCGTCGCTGGCGAAGGCCACCGGCCCGAGAACCGTCTGGATGGTATGGCTGTGCAGCCAGGTGGCGAGCGTGGGCTGGACCGTGCCGCCGGTGTGTTCCACCGCGGCCTGCAGGACCTCCCCCGCCGAGTAGGACTCGGCCACGTCCGCGTTGATGCCGGACTCGGTGCCGCCGTACTTGGCGATGTAGTCCTGCACCATGATGTGGCTCAGCGCGTTCGGGAAGCCGCCGTACCAGCCGTTGGGGACCATCGCGCCGATCGCGTTGTTGGTCCCGACCGCGTTCAGGAACTGCTGCCCCTGGTCGGGGCCTGCCGCCGCGATGAAGATCTTGGGATGGAAGTTCCGGGCGGCGAACTGGTTCATGAACGCCGACACGGTCGGCACGTCCACCGAGCCGAGCACCACCATCTGGGCGCCCGAGTCGACGACCGCGTTGGCGTCTTTTTTCAGCGCACTCGGTGACGTGTCGAGGTAGCCAATCCCCTGTTTGGTGACGAGAGGCCTGTAGACCGTCTTGATCCCGGCGTGTTCGAAATGTCGCCTGCGTGGCCTTCACGGGCGGGAACGAGAACGGGTTGTTGACGATCGGGTAGGCGGCGGTGGTGGGCCGCTCGCTCGGCGGAAGGCTGATGACCCACTTGGCGAACGGCACCATCTGGATCGCCACAGGCACGTTCGTGGAGAACATGTAGTGGTCATGCAGCGCGTACACGGCCGGCGCGCCGGCCTGCCCAGCCGCGAGCGCGTAGTGGAGCTTCTCGGTCACCGGGCCGGCCGCCGCGCGTTGAGCAGCGACGAGAACGGGGCCAGGGTCAGATCCACGTGATCATGCTTGATGAGCCAGTTGTAGTCATATTTGGTGCTCGAGATGTAGCCCTCGTCGTTCATGACGATCAGCTTCACCGGGTGGCCGAGCAGGCCGCCGTGGCTGTTCACGTCGCTGGCCCACAGCTTGTAGCCCCTGAGGCACGCCTGCCCGTCGGCCTCGAACCCCTGAGCCTGCGGCCGGGCCGGAGAGCGGTTCGGAGATCCCGACGGTGATCGGCTGGCCGGACGGGCCGGCCAGCAGGGTGTTGGTGGCGTTGGCACTGCTGAGACCGCACGCGGCGACGGCAGCGCTCGCGGCGATCATCGCCGCGAGGCGGAAAGTCTTAGCGCTCGGGCGCCTCATCTGCCTTCTCTCCTTCCCTGCCAGTCCAGCGTGCGGGTCCCGGGGTGACCGTGGTGCGCGGAGCGCGGCCAGCGCGCTCCGCGCACCACGGGCGGTCAGCCCTTGCCCCAGTCAGGCCGTGGGTTGACGATCGGCACAGAACCGGTGGCACCCGCCGGCAGCACCTGCACGAACTTCTGGCCGTGCTGCCACTGGAAGATGAACTTGGATGCCACGACATTCTCGCCGATGCTGTTGTACTTTGCGGCGCCCTGCACTGTTTGGGTCGGGTGACTGTGCAGCCAGGCGATGACCTTGGCGTTGCTGAGGCTGTGGGTCCCCACGACCCCCTGCGCGAGCGTCTCGCCCACCGAGAACGCCTCGGCAGAGTCGGCGTTGATGTCGGCGGGGGTGCCGCCGTACTTGGCGTTGTACGCCTTCACGAACGCCTCGCTCAGCGCGTTCTGCAGCCCGCCGTACCAGCCGTTCGGCACGAAGATGCCGGTGGCGTTGGCGGGCCCGATCGCCTTGAGGAACGCTGCGCCCTGGTCCGGGCCGGAGGTCGCGGCCAGGATCTTCGGGTTGTAGTGCTGCTGCTCGAACGCGGTGATGAAGGCGGACACCGTCGGCACGTCCACCGTGCCCATGACCACCATCTGCGCGCCCGTGGCGGCCACCTGGTCGGCGCCCGCCTTGTAGTCGGGGTTCTCCGCCGGGAAGACGTGCGAGTAGACCGTCTTGACGCCGGCCTTCTGCAGGATGCCCTGCGCGGTCATGGTCATCGGGTCGGCGAACGGGTCGTTCACCATCGGGTAGGCGGCGGTCTTCGGCCGCTGGCTGGGGGGCAGCGAGGCCACCCACTGCGCGAACGGGACAAGCTGATCCGCCACCGGCGGGCTGACCGCGAAGATGTTGTGCAAGCCGCAGCGCGAACACCGACGGGCCGCCGCCCGCGCCCTCGGGGAACGCGTAACCGTACCGGGCGGCCACCTTCGCCCCGGGCACGGTGAGCAGCGTGGAGAACGGGCCGAACACGAAGTTCACGTGGTCGGACGCGATCAGCTTGGTGTAGTTGGTCGTGGTGGTTGCACCGGTCTGGTCGCTGTTGTCGTTCAGGATCACCAGCTTGACCTTGCGGCCCATCAGCCCGCCGTGACTGTTCACGTAGTCGGCCCACAGGGTGTAGCCGCGGTCGAAAGCCTGGCCGTCTACGGAGAAGTCTCCGGTCAGCTGCAGCGAGATGCCGATCGTGATGGGGGCCTTGCTGCCGCTGCTGGCGTCGGTGGTGCTGCTGCTGCTGCTGCAAGAGGCGAGCGCCATTGCCGCTGCGGCCGCGACGGCGGTGAGAGCCAAGAACCGGGTACCGTGAGGTCTCATCCGGTCCTCCTTCCAGTTCTTCAAAATGGCCGGGTGGAATTAGCCAGCCGCCGTTGGCGCCCCCAGGAGGGGCACCTCCATGATGAGGTGCCCATAGCCGGTTAGCGGTCGGCCACGGACGGTGGTGCCGGGGGTCACCGTACTGCATTTGCGTTGTTCGTGTCGGCTGGGTCCAGTCCGTCGGAGATATCCGCGTTTTCGCTCACCAGTGCCAGGCCGGCAGCCGCGGCGGCCAGCTCGAGCAATGCGGCGAAATCCTGGTCGGCATGCCCGGCGCCGATCAGGCCCTGGATGATCTCGTGGACCAGGGCGGCCACTGGAAGCGGCACGTCAACCTGCCGCGCGGCAGCCAGCCCGAGGTCGAAATCCTTGCGCAGCAAGGATGCGGTGAAGGTGGGATGGAAGTCGAGGTTGACGAACGCGGGTGTCTTGTAGCGGGTGAACGCCGAGCCCATCACGCTGTTGTTCAGGCAGGCGAGAAACGCCTCCCGGCTGATGCCGCTCTTCTGGGCGAGAACCGTCACTTCCGCCAGCGATTGCGTCACCACACCGAGGAAAAGGTTATGACAAATTTTTACCATCCTGGCAAGCTCCCCCTCCCCGACATAGGTGGCACCAGAGCCAAGTATGCCGAGGTAGGGCTGCGCCGCCTCGAAGGCGTGGCGCGGCCCGGAGACCGCCAGTGTCAGCCGCCCCGCCGCCGCCACCCGGGGGTTTCCCATGACTGGCGCCGCGAGCAGCTCAGTGCCGTGCACGGCCAGCCGCTCACGCACCTGCTGTGAGACCTCCACCGAGATCGTCGAGCAGTCCACCACGACGGCGGGCGCGGCATCGC
Source organism: uncultured Actinomycetes bacterium (assembly GCA_963795785.1). GTDB lineage: Bacteria > Actinomycetota > Actinomycetes > Streptosporangiales > Streptosporangiaceae > DASXKD01. Next base: position 30,074 of record CAWCKG010000022.1, on the reverse strand, counting down.
CGGAGATGAGCCCGGCCGGGCCGAGCACCGCGTCGAGCAGATCCTGCGGGGTGCCCACCGTCACGAACACGATGTCGCGGTCCGCGAGCTCGGCGGCCGAGTTGGCTATCTTCGCACCGTAGGCCGCCAGCGGTTCCGCCTTGGCCCTGGTGCGGTTGTAGACAGCAACATCGCAGTCGGCCGCGAGCAGGCGCCGGGCCAGTTCCGCGCCCATCCGCCCGGTGCCGAGCCAGCCAAGGCGGTGCGTTGTGCCCTGCCCAGCCATGCATTCTCCTAACAATCGTTTGCAGAATGCAGCCTGGCGGGAAGGCGGCAGTCTGTCAATCCCTGTCCCCAACCTGTTACATAAAGCACCGTCCCGCCAGAGCCGGGCAGGTCAGGCCGGGGAACAGCCACGGGGTCAGCCTAGGACCTCGGCGGCCCGGGGCTCAGCCGACTCGGCAAAAATCGATCAAGAGCACCGAAATCGCTCACCCGCACCACGAGACGCCGTGATCTGTGGGCTCGCTCCCCGCTGGCACTACTCGGGCGGGCCGTCACCGTACGGGGCGGTGGAGCCCCGCACCACCAGCTCGGGGGCGAGGTAGAGCACCTTGACCGGGCCACCGCCGTCCGAGATCAGCTCCAGCAGCAGCTGCGCGGCCTCGGTGCCCACCTGGTAGTGCGGGAACCGGATGGTGGTGAGCGGCGGCCGCAGCCGGTCGATGAACGGCATGTCGTTGAACCCCACCACGGACAGGTCCGCCGGGCAGTTCAGCCCGGCCTCGTCCAGCGCCGCGAAGCAGCCCACCGCCAGCATGTCGTTGGCGGCGGCCACCGCGGTGCAGCCACCACGGTCGAGGAGCATCCGGGTGCAGCGCATCCCCTCCTCGATCGAGTAGGCCTTGGCGACCTGGATCAGGCTGGGATCCGCGGCCAGGCCATGCGCTTCCATGGCCGCCACGAAGCCCCGGTACCGGTACAGCCCGGTGGACACCTCCTGCGGCCCGGCGATGTGCGCGATCTGCCGGTGGCCCTGCCCGATCAGGTGCGCCACAGCCATCCGCATGCCGCTCTCGTTGTCCACCGACACCGAGGGCAGGCTGTGGTCCTGCGCCATCCGGTTGACCAGGACGACCGGCAGACCGGTGCGGGCGGCCTCGGCGAGCAGCGGATCGCTCAGGTGCGCGGTCGCCAGCACGATCCCGTCCGCGTGCCGGGCCCTCATCTGCTCGAAAACCAGCCGCTCCCGCTCGCCGTCCCCGTCGGTGTTGCCGATCAGCGCCACGAAGCCCGCCGCGGCCAGCCGGTCCTCCAGGCCGCGCACGATCGGCGGGAACAGCGGGTTGGTCAGGTCGGGGATGATCACGCCCACCGTGTGCGACCGCCGGGTCCGCAGGCTGCGCGCCACCGGGTTGGGGTGATAGCCGAGCACTTCGGCGGCTTCGAGGACGCGGCGGGCCGTGTCCTCCTTCACCAGTAGCCTGGTCTCCGGGTTCAGCGCCCGGGAGGCCGTGGCAGGATGCACTCCCGCCCGGGCTGCCACATCCCGGAGCGTCACCGCTTGCTCGGTCATGGGCGCCCCCTCAGCTATGCGCCGGCAGACGACCACGAAAGGCCGCCGCGCCCGGCTTGATCTTAGGGCATATCCCATGGATCCCCAGCCTGCGGCGCGGCACACACCTTACGCGCGGCCCAGGCTGGTGCTGGGCCAGGTGGGCGGCAGCGCGTCAGAGGTCGGGCGGCCGGTTCTCGTAGGGGGTGCTCAGCACGATCGTGGTCCGGGTGGAGACGTTGGCCGCGGCCCGGATCTCGGAGAGCAGGTTCTCCAGCGCGGCCGGCGAGGCGACCCGCACCTTCAGTATGTAGTTCTCCTCCCCGGCGACGCTGTGACAGGCCTCGATCGCGGCCAGGTGGGCGAGCCGTTCGGGCGCGTCGTCGGCGGCGGCCGGGTCGAACGGCTTGACGGAGACGAACGCGGTGAGCGGCAGGCCCGCGTCCGCCGGATCGATCACCGCCGCATAGCCGCGGATCAGGCCGCGCCGCTCAAGCCGGCGCACCCGCTGGTGGGTCGCGGAGACCGACAGCCCGGCCTGGCGAGCCAGGTCGGTGAAGCTCATCCTGCCGTCATGGGCCAGCAGCAGGAGAATCTTCCGATCGATCTCTTCCACGCGGTCACCGTAGCCGCTAGGCGACCTGGCGCGCACGCGATTGCGCCCGGCGGATCCCCGCACGCGCCTTGAGCCAGCGGAGGTTCCGGGGTCGCCCCCCGGGCCAGCACGCGCGGCTACCTAAATCGGGCCAAGGCGGATACGCTCCGGGCAGTAAGCAGGCCGGGCGGATGGGCCACGAGGATGGAGAGCGAGCATGGCCGAGATCGTCCTTGACCGGGTGAGCAAGGTCTACTCCGGCGGGGTCAAGGGGGTCAATGACCTCAGCCTGGAGATCACCGACGGGGAGTTCATGGTGCTGGTCGGCCCCTCGGGCTGCGGCAAGTCCACGGCGCTGCGCTCCATCGCGGGCCTGGAGGAGATCACCTCGGGGACGATCTCGATCGGCGGGCGGGTGGTGAACAACCTGCCGCCCAAGGACCGCGACATCGCGATGGTGTTCCAGAACTACGCGCTCTATCCCCACATGACCGTGGAGCAGAACCTGGCGTTCGGCCTGCAACAGCGCAAGACGCCGAAGGCGGAGATCACCCGCCGGGTCAGCGAGGTGGCCCGGATGCTCGGCATCGGCGAGTACCTCAAGCGCAAGCCAGCCGCGCTCTCCGGCGGCCAGCGCCAGCGGGTGGCGATGGGCCGGGCGATCGTCCGCGAGCCGCGGGCCTTCCTGATGGACGAGCCGCTGTCCAACCTGGATGCGAAGCTGCGGGTCTCGATGCGCGCGTCGCTCAGCCAGCTACACGACCGGCTCGCCGTGACCACCGTGTACGTCACGCACGACCAGGTCGAGGCGATGACCCTCGGGCACCGGGTCTGCGTGCTCCGTGACGGGCAGTTGCAGCAGGTGGACACGCCCCAGGCGCTCTACGACCATCCGGTGAACCTGTTCGTGGCCGGCTTCATCGGATCGCCGGCGATGAACTTCGTCAACGCCGAGCTTGTCCGTGACGACGGGCCCGCGGTCACCTTCGCCGGGCACCGCCTGCCGCTGCCGCCCGGCGTGGTGGCGGCCAGGCCGGGCCTGGACGGCTTCTTCGGCCGCGAGATCATCCTGGGCATCCGGCCCGCGGAGTTCGAGGACGCCTCCCTCGCCGACCCGGACTGGGCGCGGATGCAGGTCACCGCGAACGTCACCGAGGAACTGGGCAGCGAGATCCACGTCATCTTCACCCTCGACGCGGCGCCGCTGCGCCACCCCAGCATCAGCGACGCGGTGGCCTCCGACGACGACGCGGACGAGGCGGCGGCGGTGCTGGCCGGCGGGAAGTCGCTGTGGACCGCCCGGGTGGCCTCGCGCAGTAACGTCCGGCCCGGCCAGCCCATCGAGCTGGCGGTGCACACCTCGAACCTGCAGTTCTTCGACCCGGCCACCGGGCTGGCGATCGGCTACCCGGACCAGGGCTGGCGCCTGACCGGGCCGCCGCTGGTAACGGCGGTCAGCGCCCGGCCAGCGACCGGGCGATGACCAGCCGCTGGATCTGGTTGGTGCCCTCCACGATCTGCAGCACCTTGGCCTCGCGCATATAGCGCTCGGCCGGGAAGTCCTGCACGTACCCGTAGCCGCCGAGGACCTGCACGGCGTCGATCGTCACCCGCATAGCGGTGTCGCTGGCCAGTAGCTTGGCCATCGCCGCCTGCGGGCCGAACTCCTGCCCGGCGTCCTTGCGCCTGGCCGCGGCCAGGTACAGCGCACGGGACGCCTCGACCGCGCAGGCCATGTCGGCGAGCATGAACGACACGCCCTCGAAGTCGATGATCGGCTTGCCGAACTGGTGCCGCTCGCGGGCGTAGCCGACCGCCAGGTCGAGGGCGGCCTGGGCCAGCCCGGTCGCGCAGGCCGCGATGCCCAGCCGGCCGGAGTCGAGCGCGGTGAGCGCGATGGCGAAGCCCTGGTCCTGCTCGCCGAGGAGGTGGCCGGCGGGCACCCGGGCGCCATCGAAGATCATCTGGGCGGTGACCGAGGCGCGCATGCCCATCTTGTGCTCGGCCGGCGCGGCGCTGACCCCCTCGGTGGCCGCGGGTACGTGCAGGCAGCTGATCCCGCGGGCCCGGTCCCGCCCTTCTGGGCTGCCGGAGGTGCGGGCGAACAGCGTGTAGAAGTCGGCCTGGCCGGCGTGCGAGATCCACGACTTGACCCCGTCGATCCGGTAGCCGCCCGTGCCGTCGGGGACCGCCGCGGTGGTCAGTGCCGCCGCGTCGGACCCGCTCTGCGGCTCGGACAGGCAGTAGGCGCCCAGCAGTTCGCCGCCGAGCATCTCCGGCAGCCAGCGGTCCCGCTGCTCGTCGGTGCCGTGCGCGGCCAGCGGCAGGCAGGCCAGCGTGTGCACGCTCACCCCGAGGCCGACCGCGAGCCACGCCCGGGCCAGTTCCTCGACCACCTGCAGGTAGACCTCGTACGGCTGGCCGCTGCCACCCCAGCGCTCGGCATAGGGCAGGCCGAGCAGGCCGGAACGCCCAAGGACGCGGAACACCTCGCGCGGGAACGCGGCGTCCCGCTCGGCGGCCTCGGCGCGCGGCCGGACCTCCTTGTCCGCCAGTTCGCGGGTGAGATCCAGTAATTCGCGCATCATGCACCCACCACGATGAGGTTCCGGCTGGCGTTGTTGAGCCGCTGGTAGCCGTCGGCCGTGCACACCACGATGTCCTCGATCCGGGCGCCGTGCGGGCCGGGGTAGATGCCCGGTTCGACCGAGAAGGCCATGCCGGGCTCAAGTTCCTCGCGGTTGCCCGCCACGATGTACGGGTCCTCGTGGGTTTCCAGGCCGATGCCGTGCCCGGTCCGGTGGGTGAACTCCGCACCATGGCCCGCCGCGGTGATCATGTCCCGCGCCACGGCGTCCACCGCCTCGGCGCGGATCCCGGGCCGCACGGCCACGCACGCCGCCTCCTGCGCCGCCCGCAGCACCTCGTAGTAGCGGGCCATCTCCGGCGGCGCCGCGCCGATCGCGTAGGTGCGGGTGCAGTCCGAGCAGTAGCCGCTGGGCATGGTGCCGCCGATGTCGACCACGACCGCGTCTCCCTCGCTCAGCACGCGATCGGAGGGCTCGTGGTGCGGTTTGGCCGCGTTCGGGCCGGACCCCACGATGACGAAGTCGATCCGGGCATGCCCGGCCGCCGCGATCGCGCTGGCGATGTCGGCGGCGGCCTCGCGCTCGGTCCGTCCCGGCCGCAGCCACTGCGGCACCGATGCGTGCACCCGGTCGATCGCCGCACCGGCCTCCGCTAGCGCCGCGACTTCGGCTGGCGTCTTCCTGATCCGCAGCGCCCGCAGCGCCGTGGCGGCCAGGCCCTGCCGGGCGCCGGGCATCGCGTCACGGAAGCGGAGCACCATCATGGCCCACATCTGCCCCGCCAGGCCCACGGTGCCTGGGCTGCCGAGCCGCCGGGCGACCGCCTGATAGGGGTCGTCGGTCTCGTCCCACACCACGAACTCCAGGTTCATGCCGCCTGCTGGGGACGCCTTCGCCGAGGCCAGTTCCAGCCGCGGCACCACCAGGAAAGCGGGGCCCGCCGCGGGCACCGCGAGGCAGGTGAGCCGCTCGGACTGGTGCGTGTCATACCCGGTCAGGTAGCGCAGGTCGGGCCCGGGAGTGAGGAGCAGCGCGTCCAGGCCGGCCCGGCCCGCCGCTTCGGCGGCCTGCTCCAGCCGGCCCGCCGGGTACAGATCCGCCGCCGGGTGCCCGCCCGGACCGGACGCCGCCTGCGTCGTTGCCGCCTGTGCTGACATGTCCCGCCCTTCGCCGTCCGCAGCCCCCAACCAGGTCATCTAATCACGCGCCTGGCGCGGCGGCCCCGGCCCGGTGACGGAGGAACCGGGCCGTAGGCCAGCGGGGGTTCCAGGGGGTCGCCCCCGGGCTAGCAGGGCCCGGCCCGGCGGCCCCGGGCGACTTGCCGCCGTGAGGTAGACAGGACCGCCCCGCGTGCCTCACGCTTAGTAGACTCAGGCTCACTGATGCGGACGGCGATGGCATCTTCCGAGATCGTTGCTCCTCCGGCTCACCCCGAGTCGCTCGCTGAGCCCGCGCGTCCCGCCGCTCCCCGAAAGCCGTCCGGAGGCAGCGCACGGATGAGGAAACCCGTAGCCCGGATACCCCTGCAGCAGAGCGAGCATGGCCCAGGCCGATACCGGTGTGGCCGACACCGCCGGGCTGGCTGCCGCGCTCGCCGCCGAACGGCACGTCACGCTGGAGTTGCAGCGGGCGATCCTGCCGCTGCACGACGCGCCCTTCGATCTTCCCGGCCTGCGCGCCGTCGTCCGCTACCTGCCCGCCTCGCACGACAGCCTGGTGGGCGGCGACTGGTACATCACCGCCGAGATGCCCGGCGGCCACGTGCTCCTGGCGATCGGGGACGTCGGCGGGCACGGCCTGGCCGCGGCCGCGGGGATGGCCAGGCTGCGCGGCGCGCTGGCGGGCCTGGCGATCACCGGCGCGCCGCCGGAGCGGCTCGTCGGCTGGCTGAACGACCTGGTCCACTACGTCGGCCCCGAGCACACCGCCTCGGTGATCGCCGGCTATTTCGACCCACCCACCCGCGTGCTGACCTGGGCGCAGGCCGGGCATCCGCCCCCGGTCCTGGTCCGCGGCCAGCATGCGGCGGCGCTGGGGTCACCGGCGGGCATCCTGCTCGGCGCGGCCAGGTCCGGCTACGATGCCGCATCGGTGCAACTGCGCGAGGGCGACCTGCTGCTGCTTTACAGCGACGGCCTGATCGAGCGCAGGCACCAGTCCCTGGACGAGGGCCTGGCCGCGCTCACCGGCGCCGCAGCAGGCATCACCGACCCGGAGAACATGATCTCCGTCGTCCTCGACACGCTCGGCTCCACCGACACCGAGGACGACACGTGCCTGGTCGCCCTGTACGTGCGCTGACCTGACGGCGCCCGGCCTGGCGGGCGAGCGTATCGCAGCGAAAGCTGTGTCAGCCTTCGGACAGTGCCGCGACCGCCCGGCGCAGCGACGAGCCGAGGCCGAACCGGGCGTCCAGGCTGGTCAGCGCCTCCGGGTCCACCAGGTGGACCGGCAGGCCGCCGTCCACGTCCGGCACCGGCGCGTCCGTCGCGACGCGGACCACCGTGGGTGCGACCGTCAGGTAATCGCGGGCCGCCGCCACCTTCTGCCTGGCCCCGGCCGGGAAGCCGCCGTGGCCCTTGTCGATGGCCTCGCAGATCGCCTCGACCGACCCGAACGTCCTGACCAGGGCGGCCGCCGTCTTGTCCCCCACGCCCGCGACCCCGGGCAGGCCGTCGCTGGGGTCACCGCGCAGCGTCGCGTAGTCGGCGTAGGCGCGCCCGGGGATCTGGTACCTGGCGGTGATCGCCGCCTCGTCCACGATGTCCAGCTTGACCAGGCCGCGCGCGGTGTAGATCACCCGCACCGGCTTGGCGTCGTCGACCAGCTGGAACAGGTCGCGGTCCCCGGTGACGATCTCGACCGGCCCCGGCGAGTGGGCGGTGAACGTGCCGATCACGTCGTCCGCCTCGTAACCGGGCGCCCCGGCCAGCGCCACCCCAGCGGCGGTAAGGACCTGTTCGATCACCGGCACCTGCGCGGCGAGGGCGGGCGGGACCTCCTCCTGCTCGCCGTCGGCGCTGGCCCGGTGCGCCTTGTAGGACGGCAGCGCCGCCACCCGGAAGGCGGGCCGCCAGTCCGCGTCCAGGCAGGCCACCAGCCGGGCCGGGTGCCGGGCCCGGACCAGCCGGGTGATCATGTCGAGCAGCCCCCGCACGGCGTTCACCGGGGTGCCGTCGGGCGCGGCCACGGTCTCCGGTACGCCGTAGAACGCGCGGAAGTACAGCGAGGCGGTGTCAAGCAGCATCAACGAGCCCACCTGCGCCATCCTGCCAGCATGGCAGGACACTGATCCCCGCCTCCCGCGAAGATGATCATGAAAATTATCCGGGACAGTGCCGCGATGGCCGGGAAATGTCAGAGTCGGGCACTATTCTAGAACTAGATTTCGATAAGCGTTCGGCGGACTGCCTGAGGGCGGGAGGTGAGGGCATGTGTGACGGCCGGGGGTTGCCGGTCAGTGTGAGCCGAGGCGCTGGTGTTGCTGGACCGTGCCCTGGATCACCTCAACGCCGCCGATGTGGCGTCGTTACCGGCGGGGGTGCAGGCCGAGGCGCTGCGGGCGCTGGGGCGGGCGGAGGCCAAGCACACCGCGGCGCAGGCCCGGGTGCTGGGCGCGTTCGCCGGCGCAGGGCGGGTTCGAGGATGACGGGCATGGCACGGCGCGGACCTGGCTGAAGTGGCAGACCCGGGTCACCACCGGGGCGGCCGCGGGCGCGATCGGCTGGGCGCGGCGGCTGGCCGCGCACCCGGCGATCGGGCGGGCGCTGGCCGCCGGGGAGCTGTCGCCGTCGTGGGCCCGGCAGATCTGCGAGTGGACCGACCGGCTGCCCGAGGACCGCCGCGGGCGACGCCGAGCGAGATCCTGCGCGGCGGCCGCCCGCGGCGGCGCGGGCCTGGCCGAGCCTCGCGGGGCCTGGCCCGGGAGATGTACGAGCGGTGCGGGGCGCCGGACGACGAGGACGGGTTCGAGGACCGGTGGTTCCGGCTGGGCATCACCTTCCGCGGCGCGGGCCGCGCCGAAGGGGACCTGACCCCGGGGTGCGCGGCCGCGCTGGCGGCGGTGCTGGAGGCGCTGGGGAAGAAGGCCGGGCCGGAGGATGTCCGGACCGGGGCGCAGCGCCGTCATGACGCGCTGGAGGAGGCGTGCCGGCGGCTGATCCGCGCCGGGATGGTCCCCGCCCGGGCCGGGCAGCCGACCCAGGTGCTGGTGCACCTGACCCTGGCCCAGTTGCGCGGCCTGCCCGGCGCGTCGGCGGCCGAGGACGCCTGGGCGGCGGCGCGGGCGTCCCAGCCGGGGTGGCTGACCGGCCCCGACGCGGACGCCGCGCTGTGTGATGCGACCGTGGTGCCGGTGGTCACCGGGCACGTGGACTGGGCCGCCCTGGACCAGCTGGCCGACGCGTTCCTGCTCGCCGCGGCCTCGGCCGCCACGCCGGCCCCGCTCGGCCCGCCGACGTCACCGCTTCCGGCCCAGGCCAGCCCGCCCGGGCCGGCCAGCCCGCCGGGCCCGCCGCAACCGCACAGACCCGGCCATCCCGGGCCAGCGACCACGCCACCGGCCAGCCGCGCAGCCCACCGGCCCGCGAGCCACCGGCCAGCCGCCGCCCGCAGCACCGGCCAGCGGACGCACCTGCCGGGCCTGCCGGCGCGGACACCAGCCCACCCCGCCGCCGCACCGCTCAGCCCCGCCACCCGCGACCGGCTCCGCCGCGCACTGCTCGGCCTGGCCACCGACGCCCTGTCCGGCCCCGAAGGGCTCGCCGCCCGGCTCCGCGCCGCCCTCGACGGCCGGACACTCACCTCGGTCAGCCTGCCGCTGGACATCGGCGCCGCCACCGAAACCATCCCCGCCCACCTGCGCCGCGCCGCCACCACCCGCCACCCCCACTGCGCCTTCCCCGGCTGCGACCAGCCCGCCACCGTCTGCGACATCCACCACCTCATCCCCCGCGCCCGCGGCGGCCCCACCACCCTGCCCAACCTCGTCCCGCTCTGCACCTTCCACCACCTCACCGCCATCCACCGCTGGGGCTGGACCCTGACCCTCCACACCGACGGCACCACCACCGCCACCAGCCCCGACGGCCACCGCACCCTGCACAGCCACAGCCCACCCGGCACACGGCCACCCACCCAGCCAAGCCGCCTAACGCGGGCACGGCGAGCTAGCCTGCTGGAGATGGTTTCGGGCGATGAAAGCGACCTGGTCCGAAAGGGCTATGACGCGCTGTCGTATCACTACCGTGCCGACGACGCGGACGAGGGCCGGTACGCACCCTGGCTGGCCGCGCTGCGGGCCCGGCTGCCGGCCGGCGGGCCGGTGCTCGACCTGGGCTGCGGCTGCGGGGTACCCGTCGCCCGGTCGCTGGCCGCCGCCGGATACCAGGTGACCGGCGTGGACATCAGCGAGGTGCAGATCGGGCGGGCGCGGCGCCTGGTCCCGGCCGGGACCTTCATCCGCGCGGACGCCAGTACGGTCACGTTCCCGGCCGCGTCGTTCGATGCCGTCGTGTGCCTCTACGCCCTCGTCCACATGCCGCTGCGGGCCCAGCCGGAACTGCTGCGGCGGGTGGCGGGCTGGCTGCGGCCCGGAGGATGGCTGCTCACGGTGACCGGTGAGCGGGAGTGGACCGGCACCGAGGACGACTGGCTCGGCGGGCCGGCCTCGATGTGGTGGAGCCACGCCGGCGCGGACACCTACCGCGCCTGGCTGGAACAGGCGGGGCTGCAGGTCACCGCCCAGGAATTCGTCCCCGAAGGAGACGGTGGCCATGCGCTGTTCTGGGCGCGCCGGCCGCCTCAGGAGTAGACGCGCTCCGGTGTCACCAAGACGGCGGTGCGCCGCTCCCTGGCCATCACCGTGTCGTAGCCGTCCCAGTCGTCGTGGGTCCCGCCTGCGGCGGTGAACACCGCCCGCAGCAGCAGGCGCAGGCCCTCGGCGTCCACGCCGGGCAGCGGGTCGTCCGGGCCGCAGAGCTGCGCCGGGCCCTCCGCCGCCGCCCACTGCCACCCGGCGCGCAACACCACGGTGACCCGCGGCGTGGCGCGCAGGTAGGCCAGCCTGCGGGCATCGCCCCGGCTGACGAAGGCGACCACCTGCTCGCCGGTGACCGGGTGGCTGAGCACCCCGGCGTTCACCACGGAACAGCTGACGGTCGAGTCCGGGCGCAGCGTGGACACCACGGCCAGGCCGTGGTCGCGCGCCACCAGCGCGGCGAAGTCTGCCAGGTCGGTCATGCCGGGAGCGTACCGCGCCCGGTGCCGCCGACCGTCAGATCCTCGACGGACGTGTAGGTCACCACGCCGTGGCCCAGCGCAGCGACGGCCTTGAGCGCGGCGGACCGCAGTGGCGTGTCCCGGCCCGCCGCGACCGCCACCTGCCCGAGCAGGTCCATGAGCTGCTTGACGGCGCGGACGAAGTCACCTGGGGTCAGGTCCGGCCCGAGCACGGATTCCAGCGACTTGCCCTGGGCCCAGGCGTGTGCCGCCCAGGCGAATGCCGCGTCCGGTTCCCGCAGGAACGACAGCCGGTTATCGGACTCGATCTCGTCGAGCTCCCGCCACACCGACACCGTGGCGGCGAGCACCTCGCGGACCGGCCCGCCGGGCAGCCGCACCGGCGTGGCGGCCTCGGCCGTGCGGGACTCGAACGTCAGCGCCGACACGCACGCCGCCAGCTCCGCCGGGCTCAGCCCGTCCCACAGCCCGCGGCGCAGGCACTCCGCCGCGAGCAGGTCGAGTTCGGTGTACAGGCAGGCGAGCCGCCGGCCCGCGTCGGTCACCCGGTCGCCCTCGGTGTAGCCGAGGCGCGCGAGCACGGCACAGACCCGCTGGAAGGTGCGGGCGATGACGTGGGACCGGCCCGGCCACCGTGGTCTCCAGCCGCTGCACGTCGCGCTCCAGCCGGGCCTGGCGCTCGGCGTGGCGGGCGTGCTCGTCCCGGTCGGGGCAGCCGTGGCAGGGGTGGGCGCGGACCCGGCGGCGCAGCGCGGCGATCTCCTCCTGGGCCTGGGCCGGGGCGGCCTGCCCGCGGCGCGGCAACTCCTTGTCCCGCCCGGCCAGCTTGGTCAGCACGCTGGCGGCCAGGTCCCGGCGGTGCCTGGGTGACCGGGCGCTGAACCAGTTCGGGATCCGGACCCGGTCGATGGGCTGTACCGGGACCGGGAAGTCGGCCATCGACAGCCGCCTGACCTGGCGGCCCGCGGTCAGCACCAGGGGCGTCGGCAGGCTGTCGGCGCGGCGCCCGGGAGCAGGGACCCCGGGCTCGAGCACCACGGCCACGCCCGCGCGGCGCCCGCCCGGCACCTTGATGATGTCGCCGCGGCGCAACTGGCTGAGCGAGGCGATCGCCTCGGCCCGCTGAGCCGTGGCGCGCTGCCTGGCCGCCTCTCCCTCCAGCTCGGACAGGTTCCGGCGGAGCCGGAAGTACTCGGCGAAGTCGCCGCGGTCGCAGGTCACCGCGAGCCGGTCCAGCTCCTCACGGCCGCGCTGCGCGGACCTGGCCACGTCCGCGACCGCCCGGTCGGCCTGGAACTGGGCGAACGAGGACTCCAGGATCGCCGCCGCGCGTTCCAGCCCGGCCTGCCCGACCAGGTTCACGGCCATGTTGTAGGAGGGCCGGAAGCTGGAGTTGAGCGGATAGGTGCGGGTACCGGCCAGGCCCGCCAGCGCCGCCGGTTCCAGGCCCGGCTGCCACAGCACCACGGCGTGCCCCTCCACGTCGATGCCGCGGCAGCAGGCCCGCCCGGTGAGCTGGGTGTACTCCCCCGGCGTCAGCGCCGCGTGGGCCTCGCCGTTCCACTTGTCGAGCCGCTCGATGACCACGGTCCTGGCCGGCATGTTGATGCCGAGGGCGAGCGTCTCGGTGGCATAGACGACCCGCACCAGCCCCGCCTCGAACAGTTCCTCCACCACCTCCTTGAAGGTGGGCAGCAGCCCCGCGTGGTGCGCGGCGATGCCACGCTGCAGGCCGGCCAGCCACTCCGCCGTAGCCGAGCACCGCCAGGTCCGCGTCGGGCAGGTCCGCGGTGCGCCGCTCGGCGACCTCGGTGATGATCTCCGCCTCCTCCGGGGTGGTCAGCCGGAGCCCGGCGTCCAGGCACTGGCGCACCGCGGCGTCGCAGGCGGCCCTGGAGAAGATGAACGTGATGGCCGGCAGCAGCCCCGCCGCGTCCAGCCGTTCGACCATCAGCGGCCGGCTCGGCGGCCGCGGCCGGGACGGCCGGTGGCCGCCCCGCACCGGGCGGCCCGGCGTCCTGCGCTGCGCCTGCTCCTCCCGCCGGGACAGCCGCAGTAGCTCCGGGTTGACCTGCGGGGAGTCGGGAGCCCCGTTCGGCGACACGAACAGGTCATACAGGTGGCCGTCGGCCAGGACGTGCTGCCAGAGCGGCACCGGCCGGTGCTCGTCCACGATCACCGTCGTCCCGCCGCGGACCTGGGTCAGCCACTCACCGAACTCCTCGGCGTTGCTCACCGTGGCGGACAGCGCGACGACCCGGACGGAATCGGGCAGGTGGATGATCACCTCTTCCCACACCGCGCCGCGGAACCGGTCGGCCAGGTAGTGCACCTCGTCGAGCACCACGTAACCCAGCCCGTCCAGGGTGGCCGAGCCGCCGTAGAGCATGTTGCGCAGCACCTCGGTGGTCATCACCACGACCGGCGCCTCACCGTTGATGCTGTTGTCGCCGGTGAGCAGCCCCACCCGGTCCGCGCCGTAGCGGCGCACCAGGTCGCCGAACTTCTGGTTGGACAGCGCCTTGATCGGCGTGGTGTAGAAGCACTTGCGCCCCGCGGCCAGGGCCAGGTGCACCGCGAACTCCCCGATCACGGTCTTGCCCGACCCGGTCGGCGCGGCCACCAGCACCCCGTGGCCCTCGTTCAGCGCCCGGCACGCCCGGCGCTGGTAGTCGTCGAAGGAGAAGTCGTACAGCGCCTGGAACTCGGCCAGAGCGGGACCGTCCTGCGCCCGCCGCCGCCGGGATTCGGCATACCGCTGCGCAGGGCTCGCGTGGGTGGACACGCGCTCCAGCCTAAGCGACGCCCCCGCGCCGCCCTGCGGGCAGGATTAACCGCGCAAGTCGGTGTCGCTGAGCTCGGAGATCCCTTCCTCGGCCAGCAGGGCCGCGTCACGGCGGGCCCGGCGGCGGTCGTTAAGCCAGACGAACAACTCGGCCAGTTCCACCAGGACCACGCACGGGATGGCCAGCAGCAGCATCGAGAACGGGTCCGGGCTCGGGGTCGCCGCGCCGGCGAACACGAACACCAGGAAGATCATCACCCGCCGGTGCTTGCGGATGAACGCGTGGCTGACCGCCCCGGCCATGTTCAGTATCACCAGCACCAGGGGCAGCTCAAAGGCGATCCCGAAGATGAACAGCATCGCCATCGCGTAGCCGAAGTAGGTGTCGATGGTGATCAGCGGCCGGACGTCGGCCGGGGTCAGGCCGAGCAGGAAGCGCAGGCCCCGGCTCATCGCCAGGTAGGCGAACACGCCGCCGAGCGCGAACAGCGGCACCGCGGTGCCCACGAACGCGACCGTCCAGCGCTTCTCGCGGCGGTAGAGCCCCGGCGCGATGAACGCCCAGAACTGGTAGAACCAGACCGGGGACGACACGATGACGCCGACGACGAAGGCGACCTTCAGCTTCACGAAGAACGGGTCGAACACGCCGGTGACGACGAGCGGGTGCCCGTCCGGGCCGGAGCAGCCCACCGTGTCCTGGATGGGGACCCGGCAGAACGGCCCGGTGATGAAGTTGAAGGCCGGCTTGTAGATGAGCCAGCCGACCACCATGCCGAGGATGATGGCCAGCACGGCCTTGATCAGCCGGTTGCGCAGCTCCCGGAGGTGCTCCATGAGCGGCATCCGGGCCTCGGGGTTACGCCTGAGGGGCGGAATCCGGGATCCGCTCCCCGGTGCGGGCGCGGTGGTGTCCGGCGGCGAGCTCATGGGTCAGGCCCTCGGGCCCGTCAGCCGGGCTGGTTGGTGTGCTGCGTCTCCGGCAGTGTCCCGCCGGGCGCGGTGCCCGGGGCCGGCGGCTGGGGCGCGGCCATCTGCTGCTGCTGCAGGGCGTCCATCTGGCGCTGCAGGGCGGCCATCTGGTCCTGGGTCGTCGCCTGCTGCGGGGCCACCTGCGGCTGCGGAGCTGCCACCTGCGGCGGCGGAGCGGTTACCTGCGGCGGCGGAGGCTCCCACGCATCGGTCTGGCTTGTGGGCGCGCCCTCCTCGTGCATCTTCGCCGATTCCTTCTTGAAGATCCGCATGGCTTCGCCCATGGACTTGGCGGCCTTGGGCAGCTTCGCGGAGCCGAAGAGCACGACCAGTACCACCAGGATGATGAGCAAGTGCGTCGGGCTGTCGAAAAGTCCCATAGTCCCTTTGTCCTTCTCGGCGAGGATGCTGCCCCCGCGCCTGGGGTGTCCCGTCAGGCACATGGTACGCCCAGACCGGAATTAACTCACCCCTGCGCAGGGCGTGTGCCGTCCTCAGGGGTGTCCGTACTATACGCGGCCAGCGCCGCCGCCGCATCAGCCCGTACCGCCGCCGCGATCGCGGCGGGCGCCATCACCCGCCCGTCCTCGCCGAGGCCGAGCGCCAGCCGCCGCGCCCACGCCCCGTCCGGGGTGCGCAGCGTCACCCGGAGCCTGCCGTCGCCCAGCTCGGTCACGTCCTCACACGGGTAGTACTCGGCCACCCACCGGCCACGCGGGGTGAGCTCCAGCACCACGCGCATGTCGCCGGGCGAGGGCCGGAACAGGCCCTGGTCCACGTCCACCGGCTCGGCCTGGCGCGGCACCTCCGCCGCCACCGCGAGCACCTCGATCCGCAGCACCCGGTCCAGCCGGAACACCCGGACCGCCTCCGCCCGGCGGCACCAGCCCTCCAGGTAGGTGCGCCCCTCCACGACCAGCAGCCGCATCGGGTCCACGTCCCGCTCGGTGGCCTCGTCGCGGCCCGGCACGTAGTACGACAGGTGCAGCCGGCGCCCGCCGGCCAGTGCCTCGCGCACCTGGGCCAGCACGCTGCGCTCGGTGTTCTGGTCGACCTCCACGGCCACCTGGGCGCTGGGTGCCCCGGCCTCCCCCGCCGCCGCTTCCAGCTTCGCGATGGTGCGGCTGAGGGCGGAGCCCCCGGCCAGGTCAGGGACCGACGTCAGCTCGCCGACCTCGGCCAGCATCCGCAGCGCCACCAGCAGGGCACTCGCCTCGTCCACACCCAGCCGCAGCGGCCGGTCCACCGGCTCGGCCTGGCTGATCACGATCTCGCCGCCCTCGTAGGACAGGTCGATCGGGCAGTAGGGGTCGGGCGTGCGCAGCTCCACGCACCACAGCATGTTCAGGTCGTCGGTCAGCTCCCGCTCGGTGACGCCGAACGCCGCCGCCGTCTCGGCCAGCCCGACCACCTTCCGGCTGATCACGTAGGGCACCAGGGCGAGCAGCCGCTGCAGCCGGTCCGAGCTGGTGCCCTGGCTGCCGTGCTCCGCCGCTCTCGCCGCCGTCATGCCAGCGCTCCCTTCAGCCTGGTGATGACCGCGTCCCGCAGGTCGGCGGGCTCGCGGACGATCACGTCGGGGCCGAAGGAGGCGAGGTGCTCGGAGAACCAGGCGACCTCGGCGAACGGGGTCTCGACCTCATCCCAGCCGTCGGCGCCGGGTACCTCCCGGGTGGCCTGGCGCCGGATGCCGAGCCCGGCACCGGCGCGGACGCTCAGCACCGCGGCCCGCGGCGGTGCGGGCCGGTCATCCCAGGACTTGACCAGCTCACGCACGTCGGCATCGGCGGGCACGGTGACGGACCCGGGCGGCCCGCTGAACGCCACGCCGCCCTCGATCCGGCTCAGCCGGAACGCGCGCACCGCCTCGCGGGCCCGGTCGTGGCCGGCCACGTACCACCGGCCGTGCCGGTTCACCACCCCCCAGGGCTCCAGCTCCCGCTGCTGCGCCTCGCTGCGGCCGGCCGCCCGGTAGCGGAACGTGACCGGGCGGCGGTCCCGCAGCGCCTCCCACAGCGGCGCGAACGCGGCCTCCCCGGCCTGCAGCCTCGGCTCGATCCCCGGCTGGGCGGTCTCCTCGGCCTCCACCCCGGCCGCGCGCAGCTTCAGCAGCGCGCCCGCCGCGGCGCCGGCCAGCTCGGCCCGGTGCCACACCCGGGCCGCCACGGCGAGCACCGCCGCCTCGTCCGGCTCCAGCCTGATGTCGGGCAGTTCGTACGCCTGCCGGGGAATCCGGTAGCCGACCTCGTCGTCCAGTGCCGCGTTGGTGCCCATGTCCAGCGGGATGCCCAGCTCGCGCAGCTCTTCCTTGTCCCGCTCGAACATCCGCTTGAACGCGTCGAAGGACTCCGGGTAACCAGGCACCGCGGCGCGGATCTGAGTGGCGGTCAGGTAGCGCTGGCTGGAGAGCAGGCAGACCACCAGGCTGAGCAGCCGCTCGGTCTTTCGCCGTGACATCGCTCTCTCCCGCCAGCCGCACCGGCTGCCATTGTCCCCCGCCTGCCCGGCGCGCGGTGCGAGGTTGCAGTGACCAGGCAAGGCGCCGATGCCGGCCAGGTTACCCTGCCGGAGTGATTCGTTGGCGGAGCGCCGTGGTGGCGCAGGTGCGGCGGGAATGGCCCGGTGCGGTCGAGCTGGAAGTCACCACCGGTGACGGGCCGCTGCGGGCCCTCGCATACCCGGCGCTGACCGGCCGGCCGCAGGCTGGTGACCAGGTATTGCTGAACGCTACGGCCGTGGAACTGGGGCTCGGTACCGGCGGTTACGCACTGGTGATCGCCTTCCGGATCGCCTGCCCGATTATCCGCCCGGCCCAGGCCATCTGATGAAGGCGCGGTATACCCCGATGCAGGCCTGCGTCCAGGGGGCCGACGAGCAGGGATCACCGCACCACGAGGTGCTCCGCGATGCCGACGACCTGGGCGGCATGCCCGTCGTCGTGGCGGACCTGCACTCGGCGCTGCCGGCGATCCTCGCCGGGCTGCGCGCATCCCGCGATGTCCCGCCGGTCGCCGCGTACGTGATGCTGGACGGCGGCACGCTGCCCGCCTGGTTCTCCAGGTCCGCGGCGGGGCTGCGGGAGGCCGGGTGGCTCGCGGGCACGATCAGCACCGGGCAGTCGTTCGGCGGCGATCTGGAGACCGTCACCGTGCACACCGGCCTGCTGGCGGCCAGGCATGTGCTGGGCGCCGACGTGGCCGTGGTGGCGCAGGGGCCGGGCAACCTGGGCACCGGCACCCGCTGGGGGTTCTCCGGCGTGGCCTGCGGCGAGGCGGTGAACGCGGCCGCGGTGCTCGGCGGCCGCCCGGTGGCGTCCCTGCGGATCAGCGAGGCCGACGCCAGGCAGCGCCACCGCGGCATCTCGCACCACAGCCTCACCGCCTACGGCCGGGTGGCCCTGGCCGCTGCCGACGTGGTGGTGCCGGTGCTCGGCGGCGATTTCGGCGCCCAGGTGGCGGCCCAGGCGCAGCAACTGGCCCCGCGGCACCGCCTGGTCAGCGTGCCGACCGGCGGGCTGGCCGACGCCCTGGCGGCGTGCCCGGTGCCGCTGGCCACGATGGGCCGCGGCCTGGACGAGGACCACGCCTACTTCCTCGCCGCGGCCGCGGCCGGGCGGCACGCCGCGGCCCTGCTGGACTGAGCTACCCGCGCCGGGGGCCGCTCCCGGGCTAGCAGGGCCAAGGCCCCGTGACGAAGGAACGGGGCCTTGAGCCAGCGGGGGTTCCAGGGGGTCGCCCCCCTGGGCTAGCAGGGCTTAGGCCGGTGCCGCGCTGAACGCGCCCAGGATGTCCACCACGAAGACCAGCGTGTCAGTCCCCTTGATTTTCGCCTGCGGGCTGCCGGCCTTGCCGTAGCCGTCGGCGGGCGGGATGACCAGCATCACCCGGCTGCCCACGGTCTGGCCGGCCAGGCCCTTGTCCCAGCCGAGGATCACCTGGCTGGGGCTGGCGCCGATGGTGAAGCCGAACGGCTGGCTGCGCTTCCAGGACGAGTCGAACACGTAACCGTTGCGCCAGATCGCGCCGACGTACTGGACCACGACCGTGTCGCCCTCGGCCACCGTCGGGCCGGTGCCCTTGATCAGGACCTGAGTGGTCAGGTTCTTCGGCGGGTTGCCCTTCGGCATCGTCATCGCCGGGGCGGACCCGGCGGCCGCGGTCACCGTGGGCAGGCTGCCGCCGCCGTGGGACACCGGCCGGCCGGACGCGGCCGCGTTGCCGGCGAAGTCCTTGAGCATGTCAACGACGAACACCAGCGTGTCCGTGCCCTTGATGCCCGCCTGCGCGTCGCCGCTGGTGCCGAAGCCCTCCTTGGGCGGAATGACGGCCAGCACCCGGCTGCCCATCTTCTGCCCGACCAGCGCCGTTTCCAGGCCGGGCAGCAGTGTGCCGGAGAACAGGGTGGGCTTGCCGCCGGCCTTGAACGTGCTCTGCAGCAGCTTGTGCGAGGTGCCGCTCCACAGGTAGATGGCGTAGTTGCCGACGAAGGCGTCGGTCCGGCCGAGCGCCTGCCCCGTGCCGTGGACCAGGGTCTTCACGGTGAGCTTGGCTGCCGGCCTTCTGCGCGGGGATGTTCACCTCCGGGGCCTTGCCGAAGGAGCCCGACACGCTGACGGCCGAGGCGGCCGAGGAGTTCGAGGAGGAACCGCCGCACCCGGCCAGGGCCACGGCGGCCAGCAGGGGAAGTGCGGATAGGACCGCGATACGTCGCATGGGAAGAAAACCTTGTCGTTGTCGGCTGTGTCGTCTCGGCGGGAGCCCGGCCAGCCTACCGGCTGGCCGCCCCGGGCCGGCCCCGGACACGTCCCGGGCCGGTCACGGCCCGCAACTATGACCGCCCCCACGCTACCCCCACACGCCGGCCGTTCGCGCCCGGGCCGCTTTACCCGCCGGTGGTGAGTTCACATCCCGGCGATGAGCTTCTCCACCCGCTCGTCGGTACAGCGGAACGGGTCCTTGCACAGCACCGTCCGCTGTGCCTGGTCATTCAGCTTCAGGTGCACCCAGTCCACGGTGAAGTCCCGCCGCCGCTCCTGGGCGCGGCGGATGAACTCGCCCCGCAGCCGGGCCCGGGTGGTCTGCGGCGGCACGGACTTGGCCTCGAAGATGTCGATGTCCCGGGCGGCACGCACCACCGCGCCGCGCCGCTGCAGCAGGTAGTAGAGCCCACGGCCGCGGTGCACGTCGTGGTAGGCGAGGTCGAGCTGGGCCACCCGCGCCGACGACAGCGGCAGGTCGTGCTTGGCCCGGTAGCGCTCGATGAGCTGGAACTTGGTCACCCAGTCGATCTCCCTGGCGACGTCGTCGAGGTTGCCGCTGTCGACCGCGTCCAGCGTCCGTTCCCACAGGTCCAGCACCCGCCGGGCGCTCTCGTCCGCGCCGCGCCGGTCGGTGAAGTCGCGCGCCTTGGACAGGTACTCCCGCTGGATGTCCAGCGCGCAGGCCTCCCGGCCGTTGGCGAGCCTGACCCTGCGCTGCCCGGTCATGTCATGGCTGACATCCCTGATCGCCCTGATCGGGTTCTCCAGGGACAGGTCGCGCATGACCGTGCCCGCCTCGATCATGCGCAGCACCAGGTCGGTGGCGCCCACCTTGAGCAGCGTGGTGGTCTCGCTCATGTTCGAGTCGCCCACGATGACATGCAGCCGCCGGAACCGCTCGGCATCGGCGTGCGGCTCGTCGCGGGTGTTGATGATCGGCCGGGACCGGGTGGTGGCCGACGACACGCCCTCCCAGATGTGCTCGGCGCGCTGGCTGACGCAGTAGACCGCGCCGCGCGGGGTCTGCAGTACCTTCCCGGCACCGCAGATGACCTGGCGGGTGACCAGGAACGGGATCAGGATGTCGGCGAGGCGGCCGAACTCGCCGTGCCGCCCCACAAGGTAGTTCTCGTGGCAGCCGTAGGAGTTGCCCGCCGAGTCGGTGTTGTTCTTGAACAGGTAGATATCGCCCGCGATGCCCTCTTCGCGCAGCCGCCGGTCGGCGTCGACCAGCAGGCCCTCCAGGATCCGCTCCCCGGCCTTGTCGTGGACCACCAGGTCGGAGATGTTGTCGCACTCCGGCGTCGCGTACTCGGGATGGCTGCCGACGTCCAGGTACAGCCGGGCCCCGTTGCGCAGGAACACGTTGCTGCTGCGGCCCCACGAGACCACGCGCCGGAACAGGTACCTGGCCACCTCGTCCGGCGAGAGCTTACGGCTGCCGCGGAACGTGCACGTGACCCCGTACTCGTTCTCCAGCCCGAATATACGTCGTATCCATTAGTGAGCCCAGTTAACCTCACTCGCCGGGCTGGCCCCGCACGGGGCACCGGCAAGTGGGACCAGGCGTTGCTCTGGTTACCAGTCGACGGCGATGTACTTGGTTTCTGTGAACTCCAGCAGGCCGTCGTGGCCGCCCTCGCGGCCGAGGCCGGACTGCTTGACGCCGCCGAACGGCGCGGCCGGGTCGGACACGATGCCACGGTTGACGCCGACCATGCCGGTGTCCAGCGCCTCGGACACCCGCAGCGCGCGGCGCAGGTCGGCGGTGTAGAGGTAGGAGACCAGCCCGTACTCGGTGTCGTTGGCCCAGCGGACCGCGTCGTCCTCGTCGCGGAACCGCACCACGGGTGCCACCGGGCCGAAGATCTCGGTGCCGAGGATGGCGGCGTCCGGCGGCAGGTCCCGCAGCACGGTGGGCAGGTAGAAGTAGCCCTTGCGGTCCGGCGCCCGGCCGCCGGTGACCACCTGCGCGCCGCCGGTTGTGGCCGACTCGACCAGGCTGGCCACCTTCGACCGGGTGTCCTCGTTGACCAGCGGGCCGAGATCGGTGCCGGCGTCCAGGCCCGGGCCGACCGCGAGCTTGCTGAGCCGGTCGGCGAACCGGGAGGTGAACTCGTCGGCCACCGCCTCGTGCACGTAGAACCGGTTGGCCGCGGTGCAGGCCTCGCCGCCGTTGCGCATCTTGGCGAGGAACGCGCCCTCGATCGCCGCGTCGAGGTCGGCGTCCTCAAAGATCAGGAACGGCGCGTTGCCGCCGAGTTCCATCGAGCAGTTGGTGATGGTCTTCGCGGCCGTCTCCAGCAGCACCCGGCCGACCTCGGTGGACCCCGTGAAGGAGAGCTTGCGCACCCGCGGGTCGGCCAGCATGGCGCCGACCAGCGGCCCGGCCTTCTGGGTGCACACGACGTTCACCACGCCGTGCGGCACGCCGGCCTCGCGCAGGATGTCGGCGACCGCGAACGCGCACAGCGGGGTCTCCTTGGCCGGCTTGAGCACCACGGTGCAGCCGGCCGCCAGCGCGGGACCGATCTTGCGGGTCGCCATGGCCGCCGGGAAGTTCCAGGGGGTGACCAGGACGCTGACCCCGACCGGCTGGCGCACCACCATGATGCGGTTGGCCCCGGACGGCGCGGTGGTGACCGCACCGTCGATGCGGACCGCCTCTTCGGCGTACCAGCGGAAGAACTCGGCGGCGTAGGTGACCTCGCCCCGGGCGTCGCGCAGCGCCTTGCCGTTCTCCAGCACCATCAGCCGGGCGATCGCCTCGGACCGCTCGATCATCAGCGCCCACGCCTTGCGCAGGCACTCCGCGCGCTCGCGGGGCGGCGTCGCGGCCCAGCCGGGCAGGGCCCGGTGCGCGGCGGCCACCGCGGCCAGGGCGTCGTCCGGGGTCCCGTCCGTGATCTCCACCAGGGTGTCCTCGGTGGCCGGGTTGGTCACCGGCAGGGTCCGGCCGTTGGTGGTCCACTCACCGTCGATGAACAGCCCGGTCGGCACGTCGATGCCGGCCAGGGCGGCAAGGTCAGCGGTCACGCGTCCTCCAATGTCTCCCGCACCGTCTGCGTGATCCGCGCCACGGACGGCAGCACGTGGTCCTCGAGCGCGTCGGCGGCCGGCAGCGGGATGTGCGGCGTGGTGATCCGCACCGGCGGCCCGGTCAGCGCGCCGAACGCCTCCTCCACGGCGATCGAGACGATCTCCGCGCCCCACCCGCACAGCCGCGGGTTCTCCTCCACCGTGAACAGCCTGCCCGTCCTGGCCACCTCGGCGAGGATCGTGGTGGTGTCAAGCGGGACCAGGCTGCGCACGTCCACGACACTACAGTCAATGCCGTGCTCGTCTGCGAGCAGGCCAGCGGCTTGCGTGGCCCGGCGGACCATGGCCCCGAGCGCCAGGATCGTCGCGTCGCCGCCCTCCCGCAGCACCGTGGCCCGGCCGAGTTCGTCGACGATCTCGCCGTCCTCCACCTCACCCTTGGCCGCGTACAGCGACTTGTGCTCGAAGAACAGCACCGGGTCCGGGTCCCGGATCGCGGCGGCGAGCAGGCCGACGACGTCGCGGGGGTTCGAGGGCGCGACCACCTTCAGCCCGGGGACCGCCATCGCCCAGTTCTCCACCGACTGGGAGTGCTGCGCACCGAACCGCACGCCCGCCCCGTTGGCACACCGGATCACCAGCGGGAACGACACCTGGCCGTCGGACATGTACCGGCTCTTGGCGATCTCGTTGGCGACCAGGTCCCAGCACACCGCGAAGAAGTCGCTGAACATGATCTCGGCCACCGGGCGCAGGCCGGTCATCGCGGCGCCCATCGCCGCGCCGAGGATCGCCTGCTCGCTGATGGGGGTGTCGCGGACCCGCTGCGGGCCGAACTCCTCCAGCAGGCCCACGGTGGCCTTGAACACGCCACCGGCCGCGGCCACGTCCTCGCCGAGGAACACGACCCGGTCGTCGCGGCGCATCTCCTGGGCGATCCCCCTGGCGACCGCCTCGCGGTAGGTGATGGCGGTCACTGGATCACCGCGATCACTGTCCCGACCGGCACCGTCTGGTCCGCCTCGACCCTGATCTCGGCGAGGGTGCCGCTGACCGGGGCCGGGATGTCGGTGTCGACCTTGTCCGTGCCGATTTCCAGCAGCGGCTCGCCCTCGGCGACCTGGTCGCCGACCGCCTTGTGCCAGACGTTGACGGTGCCCTCGTCCACCGTCTCGCCCATCCGTGGCATAACCACCTCGGTGCTCATCAGTTCCTCCACGTCCAGCCGCCGTCATCCCACACGTTCGTGAAGGCCGATTCCAGGTCCGGCTCCGGCCCGGCCTTCGCCTCCTCCGTCGCCAGGTCCACCGCCGCCTTGGCCTCGGCGTCGATCTGGTCGAGCACCGCCTCGTCCACGCCGCGGGAGATCAGCACGCCGCGGTAGGCCGGGAGGGGATCCCTGCCCAGCCACTCGGCGACCTCGTCCGCGGGCCGGTACTTGCCGGGGTCGGCCCGGGAGTGCCCGCCGTGCCGGTAGGTGATCGCCTCGATCAGCGACGGGCCGCCGCCCTCGCGGGCCCGGTCGATCGCGGCGGCCGCGGCCGCGTGCACCGCCTCCACGTCGTTGCCGTCCACCACGACCGCGGGCAGGCCGTAGGCGGGCGCGCGGTCGGCCGCGGGCCGCTTCACCGCGGTCACCGTCTCGATCGCGGTGTACTCCATGTAGTGGTTGTTCTCGCAGATGAACACCACCGGCAGCGCCCAGACCACGGCCAGGTTCAGCGCCTCGTGGAACGCGCCGATGTTGGTGGCGCCGTCGCCGAAGAAGCACACGGTGACCTGGCCGGTGCCGCGGTACTGGGCCGACCAGGCGGTGCCGTTGGCGATGACGAGCTGCGCGCCGATGATCGCGTAGGAACCGAGCACTCCCTTGGACACGTCCAGCAGGTGCATCGAGCCGCCCTTGCCGTGCATGAGGCCGTTCTGGCGGCCGAGCAGCTCGGCCATGACCGGGGTCATCTCGGTGCCGCGGGCCAGCACGTGGTTATGGCCGCGGTAGGTGACGAACGTGTAGTCGTCCGCGCGCATCGCGGCCGCGACCCCGGCCGCGATGGCCTCCTGCCCGGTGCCCAGGTGGGTGGTCCCCTTCACCAGGTTCTGCAGGAACAGGTCGTGCGCGCGCTTCTCGAACTGCCGGATCCTGGTCATGGTCCGGTAGAGCCCGAGTGCGGCTTGCTCATCCATCGCGCCCCTCTGCTTTTCGCCAGCGCGCGGCGGGCAAGCCCGCGGCGCGGCCGCTCGATTAGTACGGGTTGGTGACGAACAGTTCCTTGGACGGGAACTTGGTGATGATCTGGACGCCGTCGTCCACCACGACGACCTCCTCCTCGAGCCGGGCGGCGGACACGCCGTCGCTGGCCGGGCAGTAGGTCTCCAGTGCGAACACCATGCCCTTGTGGATCTCCATCGGGGCGTCCAGCGAGGAGAGCCTGCTGATGATCGGCCGCTCGTGCAGGGCGAGGCCGAGCCCGTGGCCGAACTGCAGGCCGAACGCGGTCTTCTCGTCCGGCAGGCCGATGTCCTGCGCGGTCGGCCAGAGCCTGGCCACCTGATCGGTGCTCACCCCCGGCTTGATCGCCGCGATCGCCGCGTCCATCCACTCGCTGGCCCGCGCGTAGGCGTCGCGCTGCGCCTGGGTGGAGCTGCCGACGCTGAAGGTGCGGTAGTAGCAGGTCCGGTAGCCGTTGAAGGAGTGCATGATGTCGAAGAACGCCTGCTCCCCGGGCCGGATCATGCGGTCGGAGAAGTTGTGCGGGTGCGGGTTGCAGCGCTCGCCGGAGACGGCGTTGATCGACTCCACGTCGTCGGAGCCCATCTCGTACAGCCGCTTGCTGGCCAGCGCCACGATCTCGTTCTCCCGTACGCCGGGCCGCAGTGCGTCGGTGATGTCCTGGTAGACGCCGTCCACCATGGCGGCGGCCGTGGTGAGCAGGGCGATCTCGTCGGGCGACTTGAGCTGCCTGGCGTCCAGCATGACCTGCTGCCCGTCGCGGACGTCGATGCCGCGCGCCTGCAGTTCGAACAGCGTGGGCAGCTCGGCGAAGTCGATCCCGACCGGCATCCCCGCCACCCCGGTGTCTTCGAGGAGCCCCTTGATCTCCGCGACCGCCTTGGCGACGAGCCCGGCCTCAGGCGCGGTCGCGCCGCGCATGGTCGTGTACGAGGCGATGCAGTGCTCGGGCTTGAGCCAGGGGCAGTACATCCGGTGGTGCACGGCGGCCGAGCCGAAGTCCCAGAGGAACAGCTCGCCGGTGCGGGTGTACAGCGCGTACCGGCAGAGCTTGTCCCTGGTCCACTCGCCGATGGCCACCCCGGTCAGGTAGCGGATGTTGTTGTTGTCGAAGACCAGCAGCGCGCCGAGTTCGCTGGCCTCCAGCGCCGCCATGGCCCGGCTCAGCCGGTACTCGCGCAGCCTGGCGAAGTCGACGCGCTGCTCGAAGTCGACGTTCATGCGCCCGGGGGCGGGTGTCAGCGGAAGGGCGGGCACGGGCGGGATGGGCGCGACCATGAGGGCTTCCTCTCGCGGGCCGACCTATGTACAGCCTGATTAAACGTATGTACAGTGTGGCTGTCAAGCGGCCACGGCAATGGGACTGCGGGGCTCATGGGTTCGTTCGATCCCGGCGCGGAACTCGGACCCCGGCTGCGACAGGTACGCGAGCAACGCGGGCTGTCCGTGCGGGAGCTTGCCCGGCGCACCCAGTGCTCGCCCAGCCTTGTTTCCCAGATCGAGCGGGGGCTGTCCGCCCCGTCGGTGGGCATGCTGTACGCCCTGGCCACCGAGCTGCGCACGTCGCTGGACTTCCTGTTCAGCGCCACGGCGCCGGCCGGCGGCCTGACCGTGACCGCGCACGGCGACGGCCAGCTGCGGCAGGCCGGGCCGGCGGCCGCGCTGCCCGGCGGCCACGGCGTGGTCCAGCGGGCCGGCACCCGGCGCACCATCGACCTGGCCAGCGGGGTGCGCTGGGAGCGGCTGACCCCCGGCCCGGACGAGCGGGTGGACTTCCTCGAAGTGATCTACGAGCCCAGCGGGCACTCCACCGACGCGCGGCGCCCGCTGCGCCACGACGGCCGCGAGTACGGCCTGATCACCAGTGGCACCCTGCACGCCACCGTCGGCTTCGACACCTTCGAGCTGGGCCCGGGCGACTCGATCGCGTTCGACTCCGCGGTGCCGCACCTGTACTGGAACGACACCGCGGCGGACGTGCATGCGATCTGGGCGGTCGTGCACCCGCAGCCCGGGCTCGCCTGAGCAGTGCCAGCCCGGGGGCGACCCCCGGAACCCCCGCTGCCTGCGGCCCATTCCTTCGTCACGGGGCTTGGCCGCCTCGTCCGCGGGCTGGCCGGGTTCGCGGTGCGGCGGGCGCACCGGCAGCTGCGGCGGTGCGCGGTGCCGGGGGCGGCTGCCCGACCACACCGCCGGGGGCAGGTCCAGGAAGCGCGCCAGCGCGTACGCCGCGCCCTCGTAGTTGACCCGCCAGCCGTGGAAGTGCGGCCAGGCCTCGTCAGGTTCCCGCTCGAACACCCAGCCTGCCCGGCGCATCCGGTCCAGCGCGGTGTCGAACTCCGCCCGGGTCAGCACGAGCGGGTCGTCCGGGTGCGGGTCCTCGGTCACCGCCATGCCCAGATTGCGGGCCAGCTTGCGCATGGTGATGTAGCCGACCCGCACCAGCGGCCGCGCCTCCGCCGGCGCGGTGCCCGGGTTGAGCGACAGGTGCAGCGCGGCCGCGTCGAGCACCGCGAGCAGGCCGAGCAGCCAGGAGGTCTGCGGGTCGGGGGACCGGAAATAGGCCAGCGTGCGGTAGTTGGTGTGGCTCTCGGCGATATCGGCGGCCCACTCGGTCCACCGCTCGTAGACCTTGGGCAGGTAGGCCACGTCACCGATGAGGGCCTGGCGGGCCAGCAGTTCCGGGCCCCACGGCGGGGACCCGGCCAGCGCCTCCAGCATGGTGACCGAGATCTCCCGGCGGTTGAATGCGGTGTAGAGCGTCGGCAGGTAGGCGATGAGCAGCGCCACCATGGCCAGTCCGCTGGCGCCCGCCAGGAACACCACGGCGACCGGGCCCGCCCCGACGGGCCGGACGAAGCCGAGCGTGAACAGCGAAGACCCGGCCTCCTCCAGGGCCAGCGGGAAGGTGTGATGGTTCAGCGGCCAGAGCAGCAGGGCGTACCCGAGCAACAGGCAGGCCAGCCAGGAGACGAGCAGCGCGATCAGCCAGGACGGGCCGCCCGCGGCCAGGCATCCGCTCGCGCTGGCGCAGGTCCTCGACCCGTGCGGTGATCGTGCCGAAGACCCACCGGTTCAGCCATCCCAGGCCGCTGCCCAGTGCCGACCTGGCGGATCGCGGGATCAGCAGGGTCTTGATCACGCTGGAGGCGGTGATGAGCAGCAGGACAACCCCCGCCGCGAAGCCGAGCCACCGGATCGTGCCCACCCGAGCGAAACCCTGCCCGGCTAGGGCGCGGTGCCGTCACCGGGCGACGGTTCCCCCGTGGCGTCCTCACCCGCGCCGTCCGCCGCCGCGCCCTTCGCGCCCTTGCCTCCGGCCGCCTTGCCGCCCGGCTGGGCCTTGCCCAGCAACTCCTCCAGCCGGGCACCGCGGATCCGGCGGAACGTTCGGTGCACGCGGCCACGCGCCAGCACCGCGACCTCAAGCTGGCTGCCGTTGATCTCGCCACGCTCACCGTTGCCCTGGCCGGACAGGGCCGCGATCGCCGCGCCCAGCGCGGCCTCGATGGACATGCCGGTGGCGTAGCGCTCCTTGAGCACCTCGGCGACCTGCTCCGCCTGGCCGCCCATGGCGACGAAGCCGTGCTCGTCGGCGACCGAGCCGTCGAACGTGATCCGGTACATCTGGTCCCCGTCGGGGGTGTCCCCCACCTCGGCGACCACCAGTTCCACCTCGTAGGGCTTGTTGCTCTCGGTGAAGATGCTGCCGAGGACTTGCGCGTACCAGTTCGCCAGCCCGCGGGCGGTGACGTCCTCCCGCGCGTACTGGTAGCCCCGGGTGTCGGCGAACCGGACACCGGCCACGCGCAGGTTCTCGTACTCGTTGTACCGCCCGACCGCCGCGAACGCGATCCGGTCGTAGATCTCGCTGACCTTGTGCAGGGCGCTGGAGGGGTTCGGCGCGACGAACAGGATCCCGTCACGGTAGGCCAGCACGACGCTGTTGCGCCCGCGCGCGATGCCCTTGCGCGCGTAGTCCGCCTTGTCCTTCATCTGCTGTTCAGGCGACACGTAGAACGGCATGGACACCGCTGGGGCTCCCCTAATCGTGTGGGCGGATGGTTACCGGGGCCGTCGTTATGTCTTGGCCTGGCGCAGCGGCGCGATCGGGCCGCCGGGCGACTGCATGCGCTCGCTGACGACCGCGCGGGAGTGCTCGCCGGCCTCGTCGTCGGTCAGCCGCCGGAAGCCGTCGCGGGTGACGAGGGCCACCACCGGGTAGATGCGCCGGGTCAGGTCCGGGCCGCCGGTGGCGGAGTCGTCGTCGGCGGCGTCGTAGAGCGCCTGCATGCACGCGGTGATCACGTCGGCCTCGGCCATGCCCTCGGTGTAGAGCTTTTTCAGCGAGCCGCGGGCGAACACCGAGCCGGAGCCGATGGCGTGGAACTTGTGCTCCGTGTACCGGCCGCCGGCCATGTCGTAGCTGAAGATGCGGCCCGTATTGGTGTCCTCGTCGAAGCCGGCGAACAGCGGCACCACGACCAGTCCCTGCATGGCGCCGGGGAGGTTGCCGCGGACGAACGCGGCGAGCCGGTTGGCCTTGCCCTCCAGCGACAGGGTCCGGCCTTCAAGCTTCTCGTAGTGCTCGAGTTCGAGCTGGAACAGCCGGACGAGTTCGAGGCCGGTCCCGGCCACGCCGGAGATCCCGACACAGGAGAAGTCGTCGCAGCGGAACACCTTCTCGATGTCCCGCTGGGCGATCATGCTCCCGGCGGTGGACCGCCGGTCGCCCGCCATGATCACGCCGTCGGCGTATTCCGCGGCGATGATCGTGGTCCCGTGCGGCAGGTCCCCGGGGCCCGGCCCAGCCGGGCCGCGCCGCGCCGGGCAGCAGGCCGGGGGCGGAGGAGGCGAGGAAGTCGGCAAAGGACGAGGTACCCACGCTCAGGCACGCGGCAGTGAACTGCCCTCCCAGGTAGTCAGCGCCCACGAGGTTCCTTCCAGTTGATGGCCTCCTGCGACCCTACTGCCGTGCGGCCCCACCCGCACCGGCGCGGCGTCCGGCGAGATCAGCCCAGCGCGAACCGGGCAGCGGTCACTGCCCGCCCTTCTGGACGAAGGAGCGGACGAACTCCTCGGCGTTCTCCTCAAGGACCTCATCGATCTCGTCGAGGATCGCCTCCACGTCATCGGTGAGCTTCTCCTGGCGTTCCTTGACTTCCTCGGCCGCCTCCGGGGCCGTGTCCTCGGCCTCCTCGCTGCGCCTGGTGGTCTGTCGCTGGCCGCCAGTGTCCTTCGTTGCCATCGATCCTCCGTGGTCCTGGGCGTCCTCGCCACCTCAACCGTATCCTCGCCAGCGAGGAGCCCGCCCAATCCTGGGCTGGCGTGT
>CAWCKG010000021.1:0-9595 GCA_963795785.1 uncultured Actinomycetes bacterium | reverse complement strand
GGGCCGCTGTCCTTGGCCTGACCCGGTGCCTTTGGCCGAGCCCGCGGCCTTAGCCCCTGCGGCGTGGAGCGTTGCAACCACCGAGCCGCAAATAGATGATCTTCATCATGCAAAAACGCATGATACGGAGCAGGGGCGCTGTGGCGGCCGGGCTGGGGGCGCTGACCGCGCTGGGGGTGCTGGGCGCGACCGGGAGCGCGGCCGCCACGGGCGGCGGAGCCGCGGCGGAACGCGGGCCGCAACGACGGGCACCGGAGTGCCCGCGGCGGAGCGCGCGGCCGCGACCACGGGCACAGCACCCGCGGCGGAGCGCGCGGCCGCAACGACGGGCACCGTGCCCGCCTCCCGGGTGGGCCTTCCCGCGGCTACCGCCTACGTCGCCAACGCCAGGTCGGACACTGTCACTTCCATCGACACCGTGACCGGGGCCCGCGGCCCGGCGATCACCGTGCACGGCGGCCCCGCTCAGATCGCGGTTACCCCGGACGGCGCGACCGCGTATGTGGCCAGCCAGAACCAGGGCCTGGTGACCCCGATCGACACCCGCACCGATGTCCCCGGCAAGGCGATCAAGGTGGGCGCGGACTCGGAGTTCGTCGCGATTACGCCGGACGGGAGGACCGTCCTCGCCGCCAACGCCGGCCCCGGCACGGTAACCCCGATCGACACCGCTACCGATAAGGCCGGCCCGCCGATCCCGGTGGCGGCCGACCCCGACTACATTGCGATCACGCCGGACGGCAGGACCGCCTACGTCGCCAGTGCCCCTACGTTCGACGGCCGGGGCACGGTGACCCCGATCGACATCGCTACCGGTACGCCGGGCAAGGCGGTCAGGGTAAGGGCAGATCCCGTCGACATCGCGATCACGCCGGACGGCAGGACCGCCTACGTCGTGAACGAGTTCTCCGGCACCGTGACCCCGATCAGCATCGCCACGGGCACGGCCGGCCAGCCGATCAGGGTTGGCGGCATGCCCTGCCAGATCGCGATCACGCCCGACGGCAGGACCGCTTACGTCGTGAACGGCAACCGCACCGGCTCCTTGATGCCGATCGACACCGCCACCGGGGCCGTGGGCACGGCCATCAATGCGGGGGAGTTCAGCGACCTCGTTACGATCAGCCCGGACGGAAGGACCGCCTACGTCGCGGCGTTCACCGGGCGGGGCCCGATCCTCACTGGCATCGTGACGCCCGTCAGCCTCCCGTCCGGCACGCCCGGCACGCCGGTCATCCTCGGCGGCCGCACCGGGGCCACCGGCATCGCGATCACCCCGGACGGGTCGGCCGCCTATGTGGCCGCCCTGGCGACCACGCCGCACATGCCGGGAATCGTGGTCCCGATCAATACCCGCACCGGCACGGCCGGCCAGGTGATCCGCGCGGGCAACGAGCCGCTGGGTATCGCGATGACGCCCTGCCCGGGCTGCAACGCCAGGGTCAGCGGGCCAGTTCGGGAACGCCCTGGGTCCAGGCGCGCTCACCCTGGTAGCCGCGGGCCACCATGGTGACGAACTGGTAGACCGCGTCCTCGTCGGGTGACAGGGGGCCGGGCACGGCGTGCGGGGAACTGAGCCCGCGCTGCACCGATTCGCACGCCTGCCAGTCCTGCCGGTTGGTGATGTCCCAGAACTCGATCGCGTAGCCAGGGTCGAACCCGGGCTGGGCCAGCGACTCCGGAGCGAAGGCCCAGGTGCACTCGATCTTGGTCCGGTTGGGCGCCACCGGGAGCATCTTGTGCATCATCACGTAGTCCGGATGCAGGCTGAGCAGCAGGTTGGGGAAGATGCCGACGTAGATGACCGTCCGCAGGCCTGTCGCGTCCAGGCCGCGCAACGAGGCCCCGGAACTGGTCCCGTCCAGGGACATGGTCGCCATGCCGTCGCGCAGGTCCATCCAGCCGCCTACCCAGATCCCCGGCGCAGAATAGTTCTCCCCGCTCTTGGGCGGGCTCACCTTGCACAGCTGCGGGTGGATCGACGGGCAGTGGTAGCACTCGTGGTAGTTCTCGGTGAGGATCTTCCAGTTGGCTGCCGAGTCGTAGTCGTGCTGCCCGGCCACCACCAGCCGCTCCATCTCGTACGGCGCGATGTGTTCCTCCAGGCTGCCCAGGCAGTCAGCGAGCGGGCCGGCCTTGCCCGACTCGTCCACGAACACCAGGCCGTGCCACTCGGTGACCGGCAGTTCGTGCAGCCCCCACTCGGCGGTCACGAATCCGGGGCGGTTCTTGAAGCCCGCCGCCGCCCGCAGGTCGCCGTTCAGCCCGTAGGTCCAGGCGTGGTACGGGCAGATGATCACCTTGTGCTGGGCGGACGCCCCGCACGGCAGCAGTTCGTGGCCGCGGTGACGGCAGGTGTTCGCGAACGCATGGAGCACGCCGTCCTCGGCGCGGGACAGCAGGACACCGCTCGTGCCCAGCGGCTCGGCGCGCATGTCACCCGGGCCGGCCACCTGATCGCTGCGGCCGACGTAGACCCAGCCGCCGCCAAACATGTGCTGCTTCTCCCAGTCGAACACCGCCTGATCGACGTACGCGGCCCTGGGCAGCATCCGGCTTTCGCCGAACGGCCGCAGGGACTGCGCCACGGCGGCAGAGTCAAGCGGGGCAGGGGGGCACACGGTTTGACTGATCATACAGTCAAGCCTAAGCGGCGGGCGGCGGGCTGTCCAGGCGGAGGTACCGCGCGCTGGCAAGCCGGTATTGCCGCAGGCCACGCGCGAGGCTTCGCGGTGCAGTCGCGGTGGCGCATGCTCCCGGCAGCCACGGATCCCCAGCCACTGACGCTATTCTGACCGCTGCGCACTATCGCTTGACGTCGTCAAAAGGACCCCCGTGCCGTACGCAACGCCCCCCGCTGATCTCATGCCGGTGATCGACGCGCCGCCGCCGCCGGCGGTCTCGATGGCGCCCGGTGGCAGCTATCTTGCCTTCGTCCACTACACGGCCCATCCGGAAATCGCCATGCTGGCCCGCCCCTACCTGGCCCTGGCCGGGCTCCGGATCGACCCGCAACTGCGGGCCAGGCGACGGCTGCGCCGGGCGGGCAGGCTGTCGGTGCTGCGGATCGCCGACGGGCGGGAGGAGTTTCCCGGCCTGCCCGAGGGCGCGCAGGTCGGGTTCCCGGTGTGGGCGGCCGATGGACGGCGGTTCGCGTTCACGGTGGACGGCACCGACGGGGTCAGGCTGTGGGTCGCGGACGCGGAGACCGGCGAGGCCGCCGAGTTGCCCGGGCTGTCGGTATGCGACGTGCTCGGCGGGGATCCGGCCTCGGGCGGCGGGACCGTGCGCTGGTCGCGCGACGGGCGGTCGCTGCTCGTGCTGGCCCGCCCGCCCGGCAGCCCGGCGCTGCCGGAACCGGCCGCCGAGCCGCGGCAGGAGGAGACCGCCGGGAAGCGGTCGCAGCTCGCGACCTATCAGGACCTGCTGCGGACCCGCACCGACGAGGACCGCTTCGAGGCGCTGGCCACCTCGATCCCGTGCCGGGTGGACCCGGCCAACGGGGCGCGCACCGAGCTTGGCCCGCCCGGGCTCTACTACACCCTGCAGGACTCCCCGGACGGGGCGCACCTGCTGGTGCAGCGGCTGCGGCGGCCGTTCTCGTTCCGTGTGCCGTGGGTCTGGTTCACCCGCAGCACCGAGATCTGGGACGCCGCGGCCGGCCGTCCACCGTGATCGCGGAGCAGCCGGTCAGCGATGAGGTGCCCCGCCAGGGCGTGCCGCTCGGCCCCCGCCTCGTCGGCTGGGAGGAGCGCGCTCCGGCCAGCCTGGCCTGGGTGGAAGCGCTCGACGGCGGGGATCCGGTGGCCCCGGCCGAGTTCCGGGACCGGGTGTTCCGGCTCACCGCGCCCTTCGGCGGCACACCGCGGCAGGCATTCGACGTCCGGCACCGCTGCCTCGGCTGGTACGACCTCGACACGCCGGGCCAGGTGCTGATGGTCGAGCACGACCGCGACCGCCGCTGGCTGACCACGTGGTGGTGTGACCTGGACGCGGCGTGGGAGTCCCGGCGGGTGTTCGACAGGTCGGTGGACGACGCCTACGGCGACCCCGGCTCGCCGGTCCGGGTGACCAACCCCGACGGCTCGCAGACCGTGCTGGCCGAAGGGACGGCCATCTACCTGCGCGGCGACGGCGCCACCCCGGAGGGCCGGCGGCCGTTCCTCGACCTGTTCGACCTCGCCACGGGCACGGCCACCCGGCTGCACGAGAGCCCGCCGGGCGCTTTTGAGCACGTGCTCGGGTTCACCGCGGCCGGCCGGCCGAGGTGGTGCTCTGGCATGAGAGCCCGGCCGAGCCGCCGAACCTGGTCCTGGCCGGCCTCGGCGGCACCGGGGCCAAGCCGCTGACCCACTGGCCCGACCCGCACCCGCAGCTCACCCGGGTCACCAAGCGGCTGTTCACGCATGACCGGGGCGACGGGGTGACCCTGTCCGGGATGCTGTACCTGCCGCCGGGGCACGACCCCGCCGTGGACGGCAGGCTGCCGCTGGTGGTCTGGGCCTACCCCTACGACTTCGGCAGCGCGGACACCGCGGGCCAGATCAGGGCCGACAGCTTCGAGTTCACCCGGCTCACCGCGCTCGGCCCGGTGGTGTTCACCCTGGCCGGCTACGCGGTGCTGGCCGACGCCACCATGCCGGTGATCGGTGACCCGGAGACGATGAACGACACTTACCTGGAGCAGATCAGCGAGGCCGCCCAGGCGCACATCCGGGCGCTTGACGAGGCCGGGATCATCGACCCGGCCAGGGTCGCCGTGGGCGGGCACAGCTACGGAGGGTTCATGACGGCGAACCTGCTGGCGCACACCACGGCGTTCGCGGCCGGAATCGCCCGCAGCGGCGCCTACAACCGCACCCTGACGCCGTTCGGGTTCCAGAGCGAACGGCGCAGCTACTGGGAGGCCCCCGGGGTCTACGACCAGGTCTCGCCGTTCCGGTTCGCGGACCGCATCACCGCGCCACTGCTGCTGATCCACGGTGAGCAGGACGGCAACTCGGGGACCTTCCCGATCCAGTCGGAACGCCTGTTCCAGGCGATCCGCGGCAACGGCGGCACCGCGCGGCTGGTGATGCTGCCCCACGAGGGACACGGCTATCTCGCCAGGGAATCGGTCATGCACGTGCTCGCCGAGGAACTCGACTGGCTGCGGCGCTGGCTCGGCCCGGCCGGGCCGGGCGAGGCGCCGGGTGCCCCGAGCCCGCCGACGTGAAGCTGGCCATCATCGGCACGGTTTTCGCAGTCATCTTCGTCGGAGAACTACCCGATAAAACAATGCTCGCCTCGCTGGTGATGTCCACCCGCGGGCGGCCCGGCGCGGTCTGGCTCGGCTCCGCCGGGGCCTTCGCCGTGCACGTGGTGATCGCCACCACCCTCGGGACGGTCGTGTTCCACCTGCTCTCGCCGCGGACCGTGGATGCCGTGGTGGCGGTGATCTTCCTGGCCGGTGCCGGGCTCGCGCTCACCGAGGCCATCAAGGAGCGCCGCCACAGGGACCACCCGGACCCGCCGCCGGTGCCACCGTCGCGCCCGCACCGGACCGTGGTCACGGCGTTCGCGGTCATCTTCGTTGCCGAGTGGGGCGACCTGACCCAGTTGCTGACCGCCAACCTGGCCGCCCACTACCACGCGCCGCTGGAGGTCGCGACCGGCGCGACGCTGGCCCTGTGGTCGGTCTCCGCGATCGCCGTCACCAGCGGCCGGTGGCTGGGCAGAGTCGTCGACGGTTCGTCATCCGGCTCGGGACCGCGGTGCTGCTGGCCGGGCTCGCCGTGTACACGGGCTTGGCCGCGCTGCCTGAGCGGCCTCCGGCTGCGCTGTCCTGAGCCGCCTGTCCTGAGCGCGCTGCCTGAGCCGCCTGGGCACCGGCCCGCCGCTCCCGATGCTTGACCGGCATGAGGGGCCGCCAGCCCAACCCGCGCGGGGAGTCGCTCACGCCCCGCCAGAAGCGGGTGTTCGCCGTCGTGGCCGGGCTGCTGATCGTCCTCGCGGCAGGCGCCGGCGCCTGGGCGGCCACGAGCCAGGGCAGTTACGGGCGGTCCAGCCACGGGTGCGTCAACATCGTGGCGCCGAGCAGCACCGGCGGCGCGGTGCTGCACCAGTGCGGCAGCGCCGCGCGGGCCATGTGCCGCAGCGCGTTCGCGCACCGCACCAAGCTGGACCTGCTGGCCCGCCCGCAGTGCCGGCTGGCCGGCCTTGGCCCCGGCGCCGGGCCGACTCGTAATCACGGGCTCCGCACGCGGCACGATGAGACGGGTTATCCGCACCCGCCGGCTGTTGTCCGGCCGGGAGCCAGACCGGCGTTGCTCGTACGGTTGGAGGACGCCTCGTAGCGCTGCTGATATTTCCGCGAGTTCCCCGGCGGTCAGCCAGTAGTCGCCGCTGGCCAGTTCCATGGCATCCCGCCACTCGGCCGGCTCGCTCGGCCTGGTGTTCGAGGAACTCGGCGGCCAGGGCGCGGTTGCGGTCGAGGAACACCTCCAGCACCGCGATCTCGGCCAGCGCGGTGCGCTGCGGCACGTCGGAGCTGACCTCGATGGAGCGGCCCCGGGCCTTCCAGGGCCGGTCCCTGCCGTCCGCGCGGGCCTGGCCGGCCTCCACGATGCCCCAGCGCGCCAGGGCCTTCAGGTGGTAGCTGGTCGCGCTCGGGGACAGGCCGGTCAGCGAGGCGCACTCGGTCGCGGTGAGTTCCTCGCCGGGCAGCAGCGCCTCGATGATGGCCAGCCGCGCCGGGTGCGCGAGCGCGCGGATCGCCCGCGGATCGGTCAAGACGATCCTGCTGTTCTGGTCCGTTCG
Source organism: uncultured Actinomycetes bacterium (assembly GCA_963795785.1). Lineage (GTDB taxonomy): Bacteria > Actinomycetota > Actinomycetes > Streptosporangiales > Streptosporangiaceae > DASXKD01. The sequence goes on along the minus strand of CAWCKG010000021.1, from coordinate 2,797 downwards.
GCATGACGGAATCCTATCGCTGGACACGAAGATGTTAAGCATCTACTATTTAATATATGCTTAACGATTTTCGGCCACTGGCCCGCAACCGTGACTTCCTCGTCTCCCTCGCTGGCCGCTGCGTGTCCCGGTTCGGCGACGAGGTGGCGCTCGTCGCGCTGACCTTGCGCCTGCAGGCGTCGGGCGGCGCCCCTACCTGGTCGCCCTCCTGCTCGGGCCGGCCTGGTGCCCTCGATCGCTGCAGCGGGCCTGGCCGGGCGGGTCGCCGACTCGGCCGACTCGCGGCGGGTCCTGGTCTGCGCCACGCCGGGCCAGGTCTGCTGCTGCGTCCCGCTGATCTTCACCGGCAAGGCGGCGGTGATGATCGTCCTGGTCGCTCTGCTCGGCAGCGGGGCGGCGTTCACCCAGGCCACCTGGCAGGCGCTCACCCCGCGGGTAGCGGGTGAGCAGCACATCGGCACGGCGACGGCCCCCCAGCAAACCGCGGTCAACCTCAGCACGATTCTGCCCCGGCGGTGACCGGGCTCCTGGCCGGCGCCTTCGGCACCGGGCTTCCGCTGGCGCTGGACGCGGCCACGTTCGGCGTGATGACCATCGCCGCCCCGACGGTGCGGACCCGGCGGGGCGGCGGCCGGGCCGCGCGGCGCCGCCCGGCCGGACGGGGCGGCGGCTGGGCGGCGCTGCGCCGCGATCCGCTCCTCGCCCCGCTGATCGCCGGCCTCGCCGCGTTCGTCCTGCTCGGCATGATGGTCAACATCGTGACGGTGTACCTCGTCCGGGACACGCTGCACGCCAGCGCCGGGTGGTACGGCGGCCTCGGCGCGCTCTGGCTGCTTGGGATCGTCGCCGGCGCGCTGGCCTCGGGCGGCTGACTTCCGACGCGGGGCGCGCCCGGGCCCTGGCCGGCGGCGCGGCCCTGATGTCGCTGGCCTTCCTGGGTTTCGGCGCCGCACCGGCTGTGGTGCTCGTCCCCGCTGGCGGTCCTCGGCGGGGTAGGCAACGGGATGGTGAACGTCTGCGTGGCCACGCTGGTCCTTACGCGGACCGACGAACGCATACGGGGCCGCGTGTCGGCCGCGCTGGGGGCGGTGCTCCAGGGCGCCGGGGTGGTGTCGCTGGTGATCGGCGGCGCGCTGGCAGCCGTGCTGGATCCCCGGCAGATCTTCCTGCTGGCGGGCGGCCTGGGCGCCTCGTCACGGCCGTCACGGCGGCGGGTGACCGGCACAGGCAGGCCACCGCGCCCGTCCCCGACGCCGAGCCGCTGCGATATTTCGTTCGCCGCTGAACTGCCCCGGGCCTACTCTCAGTGCTCGTGGGCGACAGCGAACAAGTTCGGGCCGAGGCCGGGGGCAGGGCCCGGCGGCGCGGCGGCGCCGCGGCCGGCGGGCTCGACCGGCGGGCGCTGGCCGCGGCGGCCGTGATGGTCGTGGCCTGGGCGTCGGCATTCGTTGCGATCAGCGAGCGGGCGGTATTTCGACGCGGGAGCGCTGGCGCTGGGCCGCCTGCTGACCGGCTCGCTGGTGCTTGGCGCCGTCTGGCTGGCCCGGGGCGCAGGGTGGCCGCCGCGCGCCGCCTGGCCCGGTATCGCCTGCACCGGACTGCTCTGGTTCGGGGTGTACATGGTCGCGCTGAACTGGGCGAACAGCGCGTGGACGCGGGCACCGCGGCGATGGTCGTCAACATCGGCCCGGTCCTCATCGCGCTGCTCGGCGGCTGGCTGCTGCACGAGGGCTTCCCGCGCCGCCTGCTGGCCGGGCTGGCCGTGTCGTTCGCGGGCGCCGCGGTCGTCGGGCTGTCGGAGTCCGGCAGCGGCCGCGCCCCGCTGCTCGGTGTCGGCATGTGCCTGCTCGCGGCCGTGTCCTACGCCATCGCGGTCGTCAGCCAGAAACCCGCGCTACGGCACGCCTCCGCCTTGCAGGTCACCACGTTCGGCTGTTTCGCCGGGACGCTGGCCACGCTCCCGTTCGCGGGACGGCTGGTGTCGCAGGCCGCCGCCGCGCCGCTGTCCGCGACGCTGACCCTGGTATACCTCGGCGTCTTTCCCACCGCACTGGCGTTCACCACCTGGGCGTACGCGCTGAGCCGCACCACTGCGGGCAGGATGGGCGCGACCACCTACCTGGTGCCCGCCCTGGTGGTCGTGATGTCCTGGACCATCCTCGGCGAGACCCCCCAGGCGCTGGCCTTCGCAGGTGGCGCGTTGTGCCTGGCCGGCGTCGCGATTTCCCGGGGCCGCCGGCGGACGGTGACGCCGGCCCGGGCCCGCTCCGCCGAGCCGGACGCCGCGGAGCCACCGGCCGGAGATCCGGTTGCCGGGGAGCCGGTCACCGGATAGCCGCCATTACCTTCGAGGGTAAGTCGATTTAACGAATATACAGTTCGATACGAATGGTCGCGTGTCGATGCGGACCTGCGCTGAGTGCGGCAGAGAGTACGAGCCGTCGAGCAGGCATCTTCGCTGCCCAGCGTGCCGTTCTAGGGACCTGTGCTCGTGCGGCGAACCGAAACAGGGAAAATCGGCCACGTGCGCCAACTGCCGCACGGTGGCCGGGCCATTGAACGGCCGCTGGAAAGGAGGCCGCCGCCCAGCAAAGCCGGCTATCTCATGATCTGGGCGCCCGATCATCCAAGGGCGGGGAAGAGCCAGTACGTCTTCGAGCACATCATTGTGATGGAGCAGTTACTCGGCCGCTACATGCTGCCCGAGGAGTCGGTCCATCACCGCAACGGCGTGAAGGACGACAACCGCCCAGAGAACCTTGAGCTCTGGACACGTCCGCAGCCAACGGGGATCCGT
>CAWCKG010000020.1:0-40158 GCA_963795785.1 uncultured Actinomycetes bacterium | reverse complement strand
GGTAGCGCTCCGTCGTCCGCAGGCTTCCGTGACCAAGTCGCTGTTTCACGACCTGGAGGTCGGCGCCACCGGCGAGCAACCACGAGGCATGCGCATGGCGCAAATCGTGCAGACGGACATGAATCTCTAGGTTCGCCGCCTTCAGTGCAGGCAGCCACACAGTCAGCCGGAACCACTGGGCCGGGATGTGCCCGTCGGTGTCGAGCATCCGCCCCACTCGCGGATCGTCTTTGCCCGCCGCTCTCCGGTCAGCCCGGTACCGGGCGTAGGCGTCCTTGCAGTAGTCGCACCGGCACCGCCCGAGCGAGTAGCCGGTCATCGTCCCGTGCCGATACCGCCGTCCCTGCGCGTTCGGCTCGGTCAGGCCCAACGTCTCCGGATCCACGACCAGCCGCAGCTTCCGCACCTTCGGCCCATCAGGCTCAGGTGCCCAGAACAAGAGGTCATCCCGCCCAAGGTCGTGCTCCACGACGTGCGCCTGCAGCTTCGCGACGATCTGCGCGCTGAGCTTGAAGCGCCGGAACTCCCGGTCCTTGGGGTAGTCCTTCACCAGGAACCGGCCACCGGCTGGATGGAACTTCGGCGATACCTGGACGACGGTCCGGCTGACAGTCAGCATGCGGGAACCGAACTCGATGTCTCGCACGCGCAGTTCGGTCAGCTCGCCCCAGCGCAGCCCGCTCTCAATATCGGTCTCCACCAGCAGCCGCCACATCGGGTCCGGCAGCGCCTCGTACACGGCGCTGAACTGTTCCGGCGTGATGATCGTGTACGGCTTGACCGGCACCGTCGGGGTCTTGACCCCCTTGCACGGGTGCAGGAACGTGATCTGGTCATTCAGTGCGGTCGTGAAGATGCCGCTGAGGATCACCTTGTTCCCGGCGATCAGCGCCGGGCTCAATCCCCTGTCCTTCATCTTGGTGACCCACTCCCGCACGTGCTCGGGCAGGATCTCGACCATCTTCATCGGGCCGAACTCCGGCAGGATGTGCTTGCGCAGGCAGTACCAGTACACCTGCCGGGTGGTCACCTCCACCTGGTGATTCGGGAACCAGGTGTCCTCCACGTACCGCTCGAAGGTCTGCCGCCCGCGCGCGGGATCTCCCACCCGGCCCAGGCCCAGCATGACCTCCGCGCGCTGCCACGCCCGGTCCGCCTCCCGCCGGGTGGCGAAGCTCCCGGCCGACCGCTGGCGCCCGCGGAGATCCCGGTAGATGGCGGTGTAACGAACCCGCCCGCCAGTGCCTGTGCGTTTGCGAGAAAAGCCCACAGAATCCTCCAACAATGAAGATCATCTGTCATCAACCTGTCACTTTTCCTGTCCGGCACTGCCCGGCACCAGGTGACACTGTTTGTACTATCATGACAGCGTGACCTGCGAGGATGCCATTGTAGCGCGAGAAGGCGCGCACGTCGAAATGGACTGCTGACGCGATTGACACCAAAAATTCTACTGGTTCAATTCCGACCCGCAACTATCACGGAGATCCGCATCACCTACCCCGCCGATCTCCCCGATCCGGCTACTTGAACATCTGATGTGTCTCTATCTGGTCTATGCCGGCCAGCATCAGTGCGCAGAACATCGGTGGCGGGCCCCCATGCAAGGCCCGCCACCGATTTGCTGTGAGGATCTTGATCAGTTCTGGCGGTGCTCCTTCCTGGCCGATGCCTCAGCCGGTGGTCTGCGAGGTCGGTGAGCGTTCCCAGCCCGGTGCGCTGCCTGCCAGGGCTGGGGAGCGCCATGCGGCCTCACAGCGGAGGTGAACGCTGGTGACCGGGGCCTCGCCATCTGGGACGCGGCCTCACCTGTGCCAGCCCGCTTTGGTCGGGAAGTGCGGGCTGGCCAGGCGGAGTGCCGCGGGAGTGATCGCCCGGAGGGAACGTGGGCGGCGCGGGTGGACGCGGCCACGCGGGTGGAGCGCTGAAATTGGCCGCCATCAGTGCGCTGAACTCGTCGTGCAGCCACTGCGGGTCGGCGCAGATCAGTTCCGCGAACTTCGCGTCCACCTCGTACGTGGTCAGCCGGTCCACGTCGATCACACTCCCAGGAACCCGTGGTAGCGTCACCAGGTCATTGACCGATACAGTATTTCTATAGCGCACACTGCAGAAAACTGTCAAGAGCCTCGCCGGATCGGGCGGCTGTTGGTTGTTTGGGAAGGCGGCACCTGTGGCGGCGGACCGGCTCGACGACCCCGACTACCCGGCCTATACCACCGGGCGGGCCGCCGAGGCGCTGGGGGTGCAGCAGGCGTTCCTGCGCGCGCTGGACGCCGCGGGCGCCGTGATCCCGCAGCGCTCCGCTGGCGGGCACCGCCGCTATACCCGCCGTCAGCTTGCCTTCGCCCAGCGCATCAGGGAACTGTTCGACCAGGGCCACAGCCTGGCGTCGGCCCTGCGCATCCTGGGCCTGCAAGACGACATCCTCGGCCTGCAAGCTGACCTGGCCGCCGAGCGCACCCTGACCGCCAGCCTCCAGCGCCAGCTCCGCCGGGAGCAGGATCATGACAAGGACCCGCCCGGAGACGGTCACGCCGAAGGTTAGGCCGCCGGCGTAGACGTCACGGCGATCGCCGCCCGAGTCACGCTCCTGGACGGCGCGGCGGGAGCCGGTGCCAACCAGCCCTACCGCGTCGGGGGTGAAGCTGAGCCGTGCCTGGCGGGGCCAGGCCCGCGGGTTGCACCAGTACCCTGGCCCGCCGCCCTGCCAGATTGGGGTGCCAGGGACTCTCCTGGCCTCGGCCCAGGTGCGGGCTGCCCGCGCCGACGAGACCCGGGGCTGTCGGGCGGCGCGGGCAGCATAGCGTGATCGCTGCTGGCTCTCGGGCGGATTACCGGCGCGCGGCCCGGGGCGCTGGCCTCTTCGCCTGCGCCACGGCGGCCGCCGGGAACCGCCGGGTGGTCAGGCCGGGCTGATCTGCTTGGCGTCCTGGCTGGTGATCGCGACCTTGCGCGGCTTGGCCGCCTCGTGCACCGGGATGGCCAGGGTCAGCACGCCGGCGGTGTAGTCGGCGTCGATGTTGTCGGCGTCGAGGGTGTCGCCGAGGAACACCTGCCGGGTGAAGGTGCCCGCCGGGCGCTCGGCGACCAGCAGTTCCACGTCGCCGTCCATGCCCGGCCTGCTCGCGTGGACGGTCAGCACGTTCTGCTCCACGGTCAGGTCGATCGCATCGAGGGTGATGCCGGGCAGGTCCAGCTTGACGTAGAAGGTGTCGCCCTTGCGGAAGGCGTCCATCGGCATGGCCGCGGGCCTGGCCACGGTGCCGAACACCTGCTGGGTGAGCCGGTCGAGGTCGCGGAACGGATCGGTGCGCATCAACATGGCGAGTTGCCCCCTTCCTGGGCTGACGGTTTCATGGCCACTGGTGGGCGCCCGGCTATGTATATAACATCACAGCAGTCTCTTGACAAGAGGTCGCTTAGGTTTCCTACTCTTCTAATGAGAACAAGGCGCTGACGGGCGCATGCGGATGGAGGCGTGGCATGGAGCATGCGGGACCCGGGCGAGACCCCGGCGATCCCTACGCGGTGCTCGGGGTGAGCACCGGCGCCTCCCAGCGGGACATCGCGCGTGCCTACCGCCGGGCGGTGCAGCACGCACACCCCGATGCCCAGCCACACGACCCCCAGGCTGCGGCCCGGTTCCAGGCCCTGACCGACGCCTACGAGCTGCTCGGCCACCCTGGCCGCCGGGCGGACTACGACCGCGGCCGGCCGGCGGCCGAACCCAGCGGCCAGCCGCCCCCGCCCAGGCGCACGGGCGCGAGCCCTCGGCGGCCAGGCTCGCCTTTCCTGGGCCCGCCGCCCAGCCAGCTGATCTGGGCCGGGCCGGTCCATGTCGAGCCGCCCGCCACGGCCACCAGCCCGCATGGGCGCGGCGCGCCGGCGGAAGAGTTTGAAGACCCGATCGTCATCCTCGGGGCGCGCCCCGGCCAAGTATGGGGCGTGTGGTGACCACGCCATGGACAGAGCCGGGCCGCGGGCTGTTCAGCATCGCGGTCGCCGCCGAGCTGACCGGCCTGCACCCGCAGACGCTGCGCATCTACGAACGCGAGGGGCTCCTTGACCCGGCGCGCAGCCCCGGCGGGACCCGCCGCTACAGCACCGACGACATCGGCCGGCTGCACCAGATCATGGCCCTGACCGCTGACGGGCTGAATCTCGCCGGTGTCCGAAGGGTGCTGGAACTCCAGGAAGAAACGCGCCGGCTGCAGGCCGAGATCGACCGGCTCAAAGCCGCGGCCCGAAAGACAAGCCAGGAGCCGTAACCGGTGGCCAGCAGCACCGGGCGGCCAGCGGGCAGTCGATCAAGATCGCACGGTCCCGGCGGAGGCAGCGCCGCCGGTGGACCTCAGGCTGACCCCACGCTGCGCATCAGACGGACCCGCACTGTCGTACCAGCCTGCCCGGAGCTGATCTCGACCTGATCACAGAGCTGATATACGACCCAAAGCCCGCGGCCGCCTCCGAGCGCAGCGGCGGCGTGCCGGGCCATGCCCGGCTGCGGGTCGGTGATCTGACCCTGGTCCTGGACTTGGCAGATGATCTCTTTGTCGGTTACCCATATCGCCAGCGTCCCTGGCCCGCCGGTATGGACCAACGTGTTTGCGGCCAGCTCGGCGACCGCGATCACCAGGTCGTTGGCCCGGTCTGGCGAAAGCCCCGCCCCCAGCGCCCGCTCTGCGGTGAACTTCCGGACCTCGGCCAGGTTAGCCCGGTAGCGGAGCACCTCGGCACCATCTGGTGGCGTGCTCAGGGTCCCGGCTTCCTGGGATCTGAACGCCCTTGGCCGCGTCACTTGTCCATACCTGCCCCCCAGGCAGCCTCCGGCTGGTCACTGTGCTGCTGCCCAGCACAAGCCGTCCCATTCACGGACCGTGAGGCGGGGGTGTCCACTCCCCCGCGCTCCGGGATACCGTCGGGCAGGGGACGGAAGCCGGACCGCGTTTCAGGTAGCCTGGCCACGTTCCTGCGCCTTGGACGCCATAGCGGGGCAGGCGGTAAGGGTAGCCGCGTACGGCATGTGCCATTGCTGAGGAGGCCGGGATGGCGGCCCATATTGACGAGGAGGCGCTGCGGTCCAGCCTGCAGCGGCTTCGCGAGGCGGCGTTCGACGCTGATGTGGCAGGCGTCATGAAGCGCACCGTTGACGTTGTCCGTGGCGTGTTCGGCTATGGCGGCGCTGGCATCATGTTCATCACCGAGTCCGGGTACCTGGCCTATGTCGCCGCCTCCGACGAGGCCGCCCGCCAGCTCGAAGAGGCTCAGGCGTCCGCCGGTCAGGGACCGTGTTATGAGTCCTATGTATACGCGCGCGAGGTCGTCAGCGCCGACGTGCACACCGATAGCCGCTGGCCGGAGCTGCGCACCCGGCTCTCTGCCCAGGTGCGTGCAGTCGCTGGCACCCCAATATTGCTCGGCGGCAGTCCGGTCGGCACCCTGAACGTCTACCGCAATGAACCGGTCGAATGGGATAAGTCGGACGTCAACGCCCTGATCGCATACAGCGGCCTCCTCGCAGAAACCCTGGCCGCCGCTCTCGCGGCTCAGGCACACGGCGTCGTGGCCGACCAGCTGCAGTACGCCTTGGACTACCGGGTGGTCATCGAGCGTGCCGTCGGTTACCTCATGGGTGCTCATCGCCTGGACGCGGTCACGGCCTTTGACGTATTGCGCAAGCAGGCGCGCGATTCACGCCGGCGCGTCGCGGATGTGGCCAGCGAGATACTCGGTGGTAGTACTGGGCCTGCCAGCGAAGATCGAGTCGGTGATCTTCGCCCTTCGGACCTGGGCCTGACCGGCTTGCCCAGACCGGAGCCCAGCTCCACGGCGTAGCCCGCGCGGCGAGCTGCCAGCTATTTGCAGGACGGCGCACCGCACGGTAGATTGCGCTCCTGTTCCGCCGTGTGTCCGCGGATCGCACCTCCGGAGGTGATGATCTGTGGCACAGAGGATTCGCGAGCGCGACAAGCTCGTCCTGGCGGAACGTTTTTCTGTCCGGCCCGGTGTGGCGCTGCTGACAAATGAGCGCCCCCAAGTCTGGAGGATCTCCGGCGACCGCACGTTGCGGGCCTCGCCGGCATGGCCCCGTCCGGTGGCACCGGCCAGTCCCAGTCCGTCCCACCGGCTGTCATCGCTGGGCCGGTCACCCATCGCGACCCCTGCGCCGCGTCACGCCATCTCCCGGTCAGTGCCGTCGGCGCAACCGATGAATCCGACTACGCATCTAGCCATCGTCACCGAATACGACGGCCAGCGATCAGTGCTGCGGTTGCAAGGCGAGCTTGACGCGTCCAACCGCGACCAATTGCACAGCACCATCAGCAGCGCCCTGAGGAGCCACCCGCCGCTCCTTGTGGTGGATCTGTCCGGCCTTGGCTTCATGGACTGCGCTGGCCTGTCGGTCCTGGTCTGGGCACGCAAACGCCTGGCCGGGTGCGGGCACCAGCTCGTCATCACCGGCGCGGAGCCGGTCGTACAGCGGCTGCTGCATCTGACGGGCCTGGACATATATCTGTGCCTCAGCAATACAGACGAGGACATCTATACCTAAAAGACCGCGGCATCGTGGTCAGTGAGCGCGGCCGCATCCCGGCCAGCGTGGCAGAGCAGTACCGCGCCGCGCACAACGGCCGCTGACACACACCACGGGCGCCTGCCAACCACACCGCATCCAGCCGGTCCACCGCTAGATGGGCAGCGCTTGGAACAGACGGACTAGTGCGAAGCCGGTCTGGCGCGGATAATTTCCACCGCAGTATCCGCCGGCCGCTGGGCGAGTTGGCCCGGCATTCGCCAGTCAGCGCGGCCGCCGGCTCTGCCCGGGCTGAGTGGAGGGCCGAGGCATGGCTGAGCCGCACCGAACAGGTCAGGTCAGACGGAGCAGCAGCGGGGCGCGGGCGGGGGTGCGCTGGATGCGTGCGATCCGGCTGCTTGGCGCGGCAATTGCGCTGTTCGGCTTCACCGCGATTATGACGGCGGGCGCGGCGCAGGCGAGCCAGCCACGCACGGCCGCGGGCAACGTGTGGAAGGTCGAGCCGACGCCGAATCTGCCCAGCGCTCAGATCAATGAGTTCTCGGCGGTCTCGTGCAGCTCCGCCACCGGTTGCACCGCGGTCGGCTCCCACGCGGCCAGCCTGTCCAGTCCGGGGTTCACCTTGGCGGAGAGGTGGAACGGCACGAGCTGGCGGATCCAGCACACCATCCTTCCCATAGGCGCCGCGAGCAGTACCTTCACCGGCGTGTCCTGCGCGTCAGCGACCTCCTGCATCGCCGTGGGCGCCGCCATCGGCAAGGCCACCCGCCGGGGCGTTAACCTGGCCGAGGCCTGGAACGGCACGGGCTGGCGGGTCCAGGCCATCCCGACTCCGAAGGGCTCGACCGGCAGTTCGCTGTTCGCGGTCTCCTGCACCTCGCCGATCGCCTGCACCGCGGTCGGCGATTACGACAACGCCGCCGGGGGCGTGGTTGCCGAGGCCGAACGGTGGAACGGCACGGCCTGGCGCATTCAGCCCATCCCCCGGCCGGCCAAGGTCACCCAGTTGTTCGGCGTGTCCTGCCCGGCCGCGCGGGCGTGCACCGCCGTCGGCTACCAGAACACCGGCACCGGGGACGCTCAGCCGTTGGCCGAGGCATGGAACGGCGCGACGTGGCACGTTCAGGCGGTGCCGTTGCCGCACAAAGCCCCGGGCGGGGCGTTGAGCGCGGTGTCGTGCACCTCGCCCAGCGCGTGCACGGCGACCGGTACCAACTTCAGCACCACCCGCCCGACGCTGGCGGAGCGATGGAACGGCACGAACTGGCGCGTTCAGCCCACCCCCAACCCGCCGAACTTCACCACAAGCAGGGAGGAGGTCGCACTGAACGGCGTATCGTGCACCTCCGCCACCGCCTGTACCGCCATCGGCCAGTACGCCCCCGGCGGCAACGCGGCCTACTTCCTCGAGGCCTGGAACGGCCGCCTCTGGCGGCTGGTCACCGCCCCCCACCCGGCCGGTTTCGCCCAGGGCGCTCTTAACGGCATATCCTGCGCCCCGGCCCGGTGCACCGCCGTAGGCGCCTGGTCAGGCGGGCCGGTCCCCATAGCCACCCTGGCCCTGGCCAACTGATCGCCGCAATCCGCCAGAGCCAGCACTTCCGAGTTGGGCCGAGTCGCCGACCTGAGCTGGCAGCACTGGACGGCCAGCACGAAGTGCCAGAGTCCGGGGCCTGACAGAGTGGCTGGCGTGAATCCAGGGAGGTCGGATCGGCTATGACGGAATCCACGGGGCAAGACAGTGCCACACGCACACTAAGCGACGGCGACTTCGCGGCCAGCATCGACGACCGCTACTTCGAGGACTACGAGGCCGGGGCGGTGTACGAGTACGGCTACACGAGCGTCAGCGAGGCGGACATCGTCGCCTTCGCCGAGCGCTTCGACCCGCAGCCAATCCACACTGACGCCCAGTTCGCCGGCAGCGGGCCCTTCGGCGGCCTGATCGCCAGCGGCTGGCACACCGCCAGCCTCGCCATGCGCCTGGTCGTTGACCATTACGTGTCCAGGGTCGCCAGCCTTGCTTCCCCGGGCGTCGACGAGCTGCGATGGCCCACACCGGTGCGCCCTGGCGACTCACTGCGGCTGCGGACCACAATCCTGGAGACACGCCGGTCCCGGTCCAAGCCAGACCGGGGCCTGGTCCGCACCCAGGCAGAGCTGCTCAACCAGCACGACCAGACCGTGCTCAGCCTTGTAGCGATGAACCTGATCAGACTGCGGAACCCCTGACCGCACCGCCCAGCGCCTGCCCGGCGTCCGGTGAAGATTGCCCATCATGGGTGGGGCCAGCTCAGCTGGCCTTACCTTCGATCATGCTGGCGAGCGCATGGTAACTGATAACGGCGCTGTCGTCGGCCAAGCGGCGCTGCTCACTCAGCATCCAGCCCTCGTTTAGTGGTCGCTGGCTCTCAAATTCGATCGCGAGGCCCAGGCCCGGCCGGGCCGACGGTGCGTGGCCGCTGAATCATGGCATTACGCTCGCCGGTGCCAGTCATCGTTCCCCCGTTGGCCACAGAGCAGCGCGGGCCGCATCACTTCGGCTCGGAGCACGCGGCACGCCGAGTGCCTGCCACAGCGGCCAGCCGGTGATCTTCTTGGCGTCCGGCGGCGCATACGTCGAGATCTTGCTGGTCTTCAGGCCAAGGCCGACAACTGCCTCGGCCAGCCGGACGGCGGCGCCGATCCCGTCGATAACCGGCACTCCCCAGCTCAGCCGTGATCGCCGCCTCCAGCCCGGCCATGCCCGCACAGCCAAGGCAGATGACCTCGGCGTAGTCGGCCTCAACCGCGCGGCGCGTCTCCGCGACGATCACCCGGACAGCGCGCTCCGGATCGGCATCCACCTCAAGCGTGCTCATTCCGCTCGCCCGCACCGAGGCACACCGGTCCCACAGACCGGCCAGGCGCAGGCGGCCTTCGATCGCCGGGACCGAGCGGCTGCGAGTACACCGCCAGCGCGGTGGCGCGGCGCTATAGTCCGGCCTGCGCTGTGAGCCCGCGGAAACTCGTAGCCTCGAACATTTACGCGCGCGCCGGGAAGCCGTCAAGGCCCAAGGGGCGAGGTGGTATGCACGAAGCATCACGGCAACCCGGGCAGCTCACGGGACTGGAATCGGTGGTACCGGTGTCCGGCGATGCCGTGCAGTGCACCAGCCGGTGCAGCGCACATGGCCCGGCTCCGCCGGGCTGTAGGCAACGACCCGCCCGGACTCGTCCGCGACGAAGAGGTAGCGGCCGGCGAACACGGGCTGGGCGAACCCGCCTACCTTCAGCGGCACAGTACCCAGAATGCGGCCTGTCGCAGCGCTGAGCAGGTACACAGTCGGCGACCTATGCCGGCATGGAACCCAGGTGGCCACCGCGAGCACACCGGTGGCCGCATCGAGTGCGGGGGTGCCAGAAACGCCACAACCCAGGCCTCTGGCCCACCGGGTGGTGCCGGTGCCCGCGCTCACCTCCCGGACGGACCCGTCGTAGGCGTGCCCGTTGATGTACCTGGCGTTACCCGCCAGATACAAGTCGCTGGACCGGGCGTTCCAGACCGCTGACGCCAGGCACATGCCCCGATGGGTGTGGGCAGCCGCCCCGACCCGCACGGACCAGACCGGCCCCCGGCCCAGGGCATCACGGCGCAGCGCGTAGTAGCGGCCGTTCTTGTTGCATGCCCCGACCAGCGGTTGCGGCCCGCGGTGCGTGGTGCCGTCGAAGAGCGTCGGCGAACTGCCGAAATCCAGGTCCGCCGCCTGCGGAAGCTTGAGTTGCCAGGCACCACTGAGTGCGAGCGTACGGGAGTTCAGGCGCAGAAAGGAATACGCGTGATAAAGATGCGTCCCGGTGTACTTGGGATCGCCGGTGGTCGCCCATACCCAGGCCCTGGTCGCGGCCACGCTGCTCCACACACTGGCGCCGACATGACCGGCTGGGTCCGTCCAAAAGCTGTGCTGCAACCCGCCCGTTCGCTGGCTGAAGGACTGGACCCCACCACGCACGAACGGCTCGTCACAGCTTGAGGACACGCCCTCATAGACGAGCCCGTTGGCGACCGTCGGGGATGCGTAGTTGTAGTAAGCGCCCACGACTGCCGCGCTTCTTGCGGGCCCGACCACCGACTTCCAGTCCCGCGCACCGGTTGCCGCGTCAAAGGCGTACAGATAACGAGCACCCGGGACATAGACGGTCGATTTCCCCGTCTGGGGATCAGCTGCCACGGTGGCAGTTCCCACGATCCCGCGAGCGTTCTTGCAGTTGCCGTTGTGCCCCACTTTCTCATAGTCCAGGGTGCGCCTCCATACGACTTGGCCGGTCGACTCCCGCAGGGCATAGAGGTCACCGGTCTGGGAACCGACGAAGACCATTCCGCCCGCCACAGTGGGACTGGCGCTGAAGCCACCCCGCGGCTGGCGTTTCGTGGATGGCTTCTCGTGGAATACCCACGCTGCCCTGAGGCTCCTGGCATTGCCCGGCGTGATCGTCGCTGGCCCGGTCGTCGCCGACTGATGGCGAGCCGCAAACAGATAGGCCGGCCAGTCCTGATTCGTCACCACCGAGGCCAGACGCTGCTGCGCGGCCACCGGCTGTGGCACGGCGCTGGTACCCGCCCTCGCAGATCCGGGCGACGGCAGCATCGCCGCAACAGCGGCGAGTACAGCCACGCCGCAGATGGCAGAAGCAGCCCCGCGGCGCGCTATCCGCCCTATTCCTGAAAATGCCGATATTGATCCCAAAATGATCCCCCAAGCAGAAACCAGGCATCAAAGGCCCGGCGCTGGGAAAGGGATTACCCAAGATGGGGACGGGCCAAGCGACATCGCCGATGCTCGATCACACAAAGGCATCAGGCCTCCGAAGGCGCCGGTTTCGTCACGGCCAGCGCATCGTCGTCGACGGCGGCCGCAGCCTCGGCTGACAACCGGCCCGGCGCCGCGGGCGCAGGCGGCATCTCGGACGGCGACGGCGCCGCAGGTGCCCCGTTGCCGGGACTGCGAAGACGGCCTGCCGGGAGGTGCTCCGGGCGGTCCTGCTAGGCCAGGCGCGCAGCCGAGGGGGCGTTAGGTTAAACCATGGACTATCGCACTTTGGGGCGTAGCGGCTGCGCGGTGTCGGCCTTTGGCCTGGGACCATGACCTTCGGCGTGGAGGCGGACGAACGGGGCGCACATGAACAACTCGACCGTTTCGCTGCGGCGGGCGGCACCCTGGTCGACACGGCCGATCGTACGGCGAGGGGAGGTCGGAGGAGATCATCGGCCGCTGGCTGGCCAGCCTGCCGATCGGGATCACTGAGCCGGTGGTGCTGGCCACCAAGGGCCGGTTCCCGCTGGATGATTCTCCCAACGGCGCCGGGCTGTCCGCGCGGCACCTGACCCGGGCGCTGGATGCGTCGCTGCGCCGGCTGGGCGTCGAGGCGGTTGACTTGTATCAGGTTCATGCGTTTGATCCGTGGACGCCGCTAGAGGAAACGGTACGTACCCTCGACGGGTTTGCCCGCGCTGGCAAGATCCGCTACTGGGGGCTGTCGAACTTCACCGGCTGGCAGTTGACGAAGGCGGTGCACCTGGCCCGCGCGCTGAATGCTGCCGGGCCGGTGACGCTTCAGCCGCAGTACAGCCTGCTGGTGCGGGAGATCGAGTGGGAGATCGTGCCTGCGGCGACGGACGCGGGCCTGGGGCTGCTGCCCTGGAGCCCGCTCGGCGGCGGCTGGCTGTCGGGCAAGTACCAGCGCGGCCAGCGGCCGTCCGGCGCCACCCGCCTGGGTGAGGACCCGAACCGGGGCATGGAGGCCTACGACCGGCGGGGCACGCGGCGCACCTGGGACGTCATCGACGCGGTGCAGAAGATCGCCGAGCAGCGCGGCGTGTCCATGGCCGAGATCGCGCTGGCGTGGGTGAACGATCGGCCAGCGGTGACCTCGGCAATCCTCGGCGCCCGCACCTCCGGGCAGCTGGAGACCAATCTTCGCGCCGCTGACCTGCATCTCAGCCCAGCCGAAACCGCCGCGCTCAACGCCGCGAGCGACCCGCAGCCCACCGACTATCCCTATGGTGAGCTGGGCGTGGAGCAGCGCGACCGCCGCCTCGCCGGTGGTGCTAGCTGAGCAGCTAGCGACGGCCTGCCGCAGGCACGGCTTTGAGCACGGGTTCGCCCGCCGCTGCAACCATGCTCCGGCTCGCGACTGCCAGAAGCTGTCGCCGCGGCACTCCCCCCCTCCCGTCGTCCGACCCACGCCCTCCTGGCAGCGACACTCTGCGGGCCCGGTCGTCGGCGAGCAGGACCCTGATCACGGTCGGCTCGCGATCGGCCGGCGCCATCGTCGCTGCGCAGGCGGGCGACCTACTGCGCTGGGAGTGCCCGCTGCTGCCGGTGCAGTAGCTCACCGGACGCCAGCAGGACGATGCCCGACTACCTCAGCCCGGGAGAGCCTCGTGATCAGCGGCGCAACCGGGCGCCGCCCAGCCACATGAGGGAGTACGCACATGCCCACCACCACCGCCCCTGCCGTGCCGGACATCAAGCAGGGCCGCGCCCGGGCGCTGCGCGCCGCGGGCGGCGCACTGGCCACCGCCAGCACCAGCCACCAGACGTCCTCCCCGCGGCCCAGGCGCAGGCTGGCCCGCACCGCCACCCGCATCCTTGCCGCATCCCTGGCATCCGGCGCGGCGTTCGCGGCGCTGGCCGGCACCTCGTCCGCCGCCACCAAGGCGGCAGACCCGGGAGCCATGGCCACACCGGCTCGCTTCTGGGCCAGCCCTGGCGCACCGTGGGGCGCCCCCGGCCGCTGGCAGGCCTGCCTGAGCGGCATGTGGAACGTCCCCAGCGGCATGTGGGGCGCCCGGCGCCGACATCCTCCAGATGGGCCGAGTACTTCCATGTCGCATCCACCAACCCGGCCGGACCAGGCGTCATCATCGTGACCGGCGCGTTCAGCGACGGCGGGGTTGAACATCCCGGCAGAACCATCGACCAGGCGGTCTTCAACGGCGGCGGCTTCCGCATCGACCACAGCGCCGGCCACCCGACTTCCCGGTTCAACCCGAAAACATGCGTGGGCACCATCACCCAAACCGGGCCGTTTCACGTCTACGACGGAACCGGCCGCTTCGCCGGCATCAACGGCAGCGGGACCTACCAGTTCGACGCCACCTACACCACGGCGCGCACCACCACCGGCTGCAGCAAAACCATGACCGCCTACATCGAAACAATCAACGGCACGGCCACGCTCAGCCCGTCTGCCGCCCGCAACATAGCCCCGAAAACTATGTAACAAAGGTGGCCCGGACCCGAGAAGCAGCGGCGGCCCCGGCGGCGAGGAGTCCACTAAGGCCGGGGCTCCTGGCGCGACGTCCCGCCCGCGGGCCGCAGGCGGGGCGTGCTGGCCGGGCGTGACAGACTTGCGGGATGGGATCTTGGGGTGGCCGTGAGCTTGGGCTTCCCCAGGTTTGCTGTTGATGAGGGCGGCCGGGCCGCGGTCGGCGCTGGTCGATGACGGACAGTTCCGCGAGGCGAAGAACGCCGTCTACATCGTCTTCTTCGGCAACGGCTTCCTGTTCGCGAGCTGGGCATCCCGGATCCCGCAGGTACGCGCCGAGTTGGGCGTCACGCCAGGGGTGCTGGGGCTCATCCTGCTGTGCCTGGCGGTGGGAGCGGGGATCGGCACCCCGCTGTCAGGCCTGATCATCAGCAGGCTCGGGGAGAGCCGGACCGTGAGCGTGATGGCCGTGGTCGCGGCTGCGGGGATGGCCGCCGCCGCGGTTGGCGTCCTGTTCGGCGCGCCTGCTGTAGCGGCCGGGCTGGTTGTCTTCGGGTTCGGCTCGGGGACCTGGGATGTGGCCATGAACGTGCAGGGCGCTGCCATCGAGCGGGCGCTGGGCCGGGCCATCTTGCCCAGGTTCCACGCCGGCTGGAGCCTCGGCACGGTGGCCGGGGCAGGCATCGGCGCGGTCATGGTCGCCCTTGGTGTGCCGGTCACCGCGCACCTGCTGGCCGTGACCGTGGTGGTCGCGGTCGTGGTGCCGGTGGCGGCCCGCAGGTTCCTGCCCGGTACCCACGCACCGGCCCCGGTCGACCGGTCGGCCAGGCGCCGCCAGCTGGCGTCGTGGACCGAGCCGCGAACGCTGCTGATTGGCCTGTTCGTGCTCTGCATGGCGCTCACCGAGGGAACCGGCAACGACTGGCTCTCGCTGGCGGTCATCGACGGCTACCACAGCGCGGTGGTCGCCGGCACCCTGACGTTCGCCGTCTTCCTCACCGCCATGACCGCTGGCCGGTGGTGGGGACCGAAGCTCATCGACCGCTACGGGCGGGTGCTGGTACTCCGGGTGTGCGCGGTCACCGCGCTGGCGGGCCTGCTCCTGATCGAGTTCGGCGAGGTGCTGCCGGTGGCAATGGCCGGCGCCCTGCTGCTGGGGCTGGGGACCTCGCTGGGGTTCCCGGTCGGCTTGAGTTCCGCCGCCGACGATCCCGCCCACGCGGCCACCCGGGTGAGCACGGCTGCCTCAATCGGCTACGTGGCCTTCCTCGCCGGGCCGCCAATAGTTGGTTTCCTCGGCGACCGCGTCGGCGTCCTGCACAGCCTCTGGGTTGCCGCCGTCGTACTCGCCGCCGCCTTCCTCCTGGCCAGCGCCACCACCCCGCTCACCGCCGACGGCAGGCCAGGCCAGGACGGTGAGTGACGGCCACGCATGGCCGGTCGCGGCGAGGGCGACCGGCCATGCGAGGGCCCCGGGGCTTAGAACAGCTGGTACGAGCCGATGACCGTCATGTGCTCCACGGTCGGCGGCTCCGCGTACCACTCCTTGAGGTTTTCCAGCATCTCCGCGTACTCGGGAAACGCGAGCAGCGGGTGCTCCTGACCGGGCTCGATCTCCAGGAATGCAAGAACTGTGACGCCGTCGCTGAGCCTGGTCACGGCGTAGTGGACGTCGGGCTGCGCCTGCTCGAGCGCCTGGATGACCTTCTCAGTGGCTGCCTGCGTGTCGGCGACGTTTTCTTCCTTGATCTTGGCGCGCACCATCATCACGTTCATTGACCGATTTCCTTCCGTGCCGGGATGGACTCTCACATCCAGGCGACGAACGAGCGCCCGCCCGGGGGACAGCCCGGCTAGGGCGGGCTGACGGGGCCGGGGCCAGCAGAGAGCTGTTCGAGCCGCCGGGTCAGGAACCGCCGCTCGGGGGTCGAGGTGGCCAGCTCCAGCGCCCGGCGGTACGCCGCCCGGGCCTCGTCGTCGCGGCCGAGACGCCGCAGCAGCTCGCCGCGGGTCGAGTGGAAGTACAGGTAGCCGTCCAGGTCGAGGCGGTCGACGGCGCGCAGCGCCGCGGCGGGGTCACCGGCCTGGGCCAGCGCCGCGGCGCGGTTGAGCTCGACCACCGCCGAGCCGGTGAGCTCGGCCAGCCGCCGGTACAGCTCGGCGACCTGCGGCCAGTCGATCCGCTCGGCGGTCTGCAGCGACGCGATCGCCGCCTGGATGACATAGGCGCCGCGGCCGCCCAGCGCGACCGCCCGGTCGAGCACCGCCCGCCCCGCCGCGATCTGCGCGTGGTCCCACAGCGACCGGTCCTGATCCTCCAGCAGCACGAGATCCTCGCCGGAGAACCGGGCCCGCCGCCGGGCGTGGTGGATCATCATCAGCGCGAGCAGCCCGTGTGCCTCCGGCTCGTCCGGCATGAGCGCGGCGAGCAGCTCGCCCCAGCCGGATGGCTTCGGCGCCGAGGTCGACCCGGCCGCTGTAGCCCTCGTTGTAGATCAGGTAGATGACGGCCAGCACCGCATCGAGGCGCTCGGGAAGCAGGTGCGCGCCGGGAACCGCGAACGGGATCCCGGTCGCCTTGATCTTGGCCTTGGCGCGGGACAGGCGGCGCTTCATGGTCTCCTCGGAGACCAGGAACGCCCGGGCGATCTCGGCGGTCTCCAGGCCACCAAGAGCCCGCAGCGTGAGCGCCACCTGCCCGTCCAGCGGCAGCGCCGGGTGACAGCAGGTGAAGATCAGCTCGAGCCGTTCGTCCTTGATCACGGTGTCGTCGAACTCGTCCATCACGGTCTCCGGTACCGGCAGCAGGTGGATCTTCTCGGCCAGGGTGCGCTCCCGGCGGATCCGGTCGATCGCCCGGTTGCGGGCCGTCGTCACCAGCCACGCACCCGGGTTGGCCGGCATCCCGCCCGCCTCCCCTGCCCCCTTCTCCTGCCAGCGTTCCGCCGCGATCGCGAACGCCTCCTGCGCCGCTTCCTCGGCCTTGTCGAAGTCACCGAGGAACCCGACCAGCGAGGCCAGCACCCGGCCCCACTCGTCCCGGAAGACCTCCTCCAGCTCCCTCAGCGCGCCACCCCTGCACCACCGGCCTGACCTCCACAACGCCGCCGAACCGGGTAACCGGGACGCGCGCCGCCAGCTCGAGCACCTCATCCAGGTTGGCCGCCTCGACCAGGACCAAGCCGCCGAGCACCTCCTTGGTGTCCGCGAACGGGCCGTCGGTCATCAGCGTCCGGCCACCGGCCACCCGCACGCAGGTCGCCGTCTCGGCGGGCTGCAACTGCGCAGCGGTGACGCAGCGGGCGTCATCGAGCAACGCCGCAAACTCGGCGAGCACCGCCTCACGTTCCGCATCCGGCAGCGCCTCCGCGTAGCCGGGCTCGGCGTAGATCATCATGGCGTACTGCATCGCAACCTCCGCAGTCAGTGGCTCTCACCTGCACGACGAACGAACAGCAGCGCAGGGGACACTACCGGGGCCCACAATTCCACCGGCAGCCCAGACGCTAACCCCCGGCTCCGGAGCGGCGGTTCCGGACCCCGGCGGCTCGACCAGTTCCTGACCGCCCCGGGCTGTCCCCCGGGCGGGCGCCCGTTCGTCGCCTGGGTGTGAGCGACAACCGTTCCCGCCTTCCGCGCGAGCTGCACACCCGCAGCAGCGCCGGCATCCAGGTCAGCCCGTGGTGGTCACCCGGCGGCGGCCTTACCTGGGTCATCGTCCGCCGGAAGTGGCAACCACCCGAATGTTCATAGCGACCCCGGAGGAACCCGAAATGTCAACAGCCCAAGCGACAACAAGCACAGTGACGTTCAGGCGCTTCAGCTGATAGCAACGCCGGCGATGCGGACCCACGGCGGTGGCTGATCCTCGCCACCATCTGCACCGCCGCGCTCATGATCGTCCTCGACGTGACCGTGATGAACCTCGCGCTGCCGTCGGCGCAGCGCGCGCTGGGGTTCACCAACGCCGACAGGCAGTGGATCGTGACCGCGTACGCGCTGTCGTTCGGGAGCCTGCTGCTGTTCTGCGGGCGGCTGGCCGACCTGATCGGCCGCAAGACGACCTTCCTGACCGGGCTGGCCGGGTTCGCGGCCGCCTCCGCCGTCGGCGGCGCCTCGGACAGCTTCACCATGCTGGTGACCGCCCGCGCCTGCCAGGGGGTCTTCGCCGCGCTGCTGGCGCCGTCCGCCCTGTCGCTGCTGACCACGACGTTCACCAACCCGAAGGAACGGGCCAAGGCGTTCGGCGTCTACGGCGCGGTCGCGGCCAGCGGCTCGGGCCTGGGGCTGCTGCTCGGCGGCGCGCTGACCTCCTACCTGTCGTGGCGGTGGTGCCTGTATGTCAACCTGCTCTTCGCGGCGATGGGGATCACCGGAGGCGCGCTGCTGCTGGGCAGGCAGCCCAAGACGCCGGGCGCCCGGCTGGACGTCCCGGGCGTGGCAGCGGTGTCGGGCGGGATGTTCTGCCTGGTCTACGGCTTCTCCAACGCCGCGACGCACGGCTGGCACACGGCCTCGACGGTGGGCTTCCTCGCGGCCGGCGTCGCGCTGCTCATCGTGTTCGCGGCCTGGCAGTTCCGCGCCGCGCACCCGCTGCTGCCGCCCCGGGTCATCCTCGACCGCAACCGCGGCGGCGCTTACCTCACCATGCTGATCACCGGGGCCGGCATCTTCGGCATCTTCTTGTTCCTCATCTACTACATGCAGGTGACCCTGGGGTACTCGCCGGTCAAGTCGGGCGTCGCCCTGCTCCCGATGGTGGTGGTCATCGGCGTGATGGCCAACGTGGGCAACATCGTGCTGATGCCGCGGCTGGGCCCCAGGCCGCTGCTCATCGCCGGCATGCTGTGCAACGCGGCCGGCATGGCCTGGCTGACCAGGATCGGCGTGCATTCCGGCTACGCCTCAGCCCTGCTCGGGCCGGTCATCGTGACCGGCATCGGCATGGGCCTCATATTCTCCTTCGCGGCCAACACCGGTACCTTCGGCGTGGCACCGCGCGACGCGGGGATAGCCTCGGCGAGCGTCAACACCGGGCAGCAACTTGGCGGCTCGATCGGCATCGCACTGCTCAACACCATCGCGGCCAGCGCCACCACCAGCTACCTGGCCAGCCACGCGGCACGGGCGGCCAGCACCGCAGCTGGCCCAGCTCGCGCTGATCCACGGCTACACCACGGTGTTCTGGTGGTGCGCCGGCATCTTCGCCGCCGGCGCCATCATCTGCGGCGCGCTGCTGCGCCCCGGCCCGCTGACCCGCCCCGAGGACATCCCCGCCCGCAAGCCCTCCCGGCAGGCCGCGCCAGCACGATCGTGACGTGCATTTGTGACCTGGACGATGTGCAGGGCTGGCCCCTTGCCGGCTACCGAATGAGGCGCCCGCGCGGACTGCGCCGTGCGGGCGCCTCGCGTGCGGGCAGCTACACCGGCTCGGCCGGGCCGGCGGCCGGGACGGGCGTGGCCGGCTGGGCGCCGCTGGCCAGCCCCGACCCGGCGAGCCGGGCGATGCCCCACGTGGCTGCCGCGCATGCGACCAGTTCCACGGCGATCTGGCCCGGCCGGCCGCTCAGCCGCTCGTGGTAGATGATCAGGCCGAGCAGCGCCCCGCACACCGGCTCCATGACCGCGAACGCGGGGAGGAACGCCGCCAGCCCGGCGGCGCGGTAGCCGTTCTGCTGGATCGTGAAGGCCAGCAGGCCGACGGCGATCAGCAGGTAGGGCCGGACATCGGCGGCCAGTGACAGCACATGACCGGCGGCGACCACCGCCACCGATTTGACCAGCGCGTCGGTCACCCCGGCGGCCACGCCGCCGCCGATGCCGAACAGCAGGGCCCGGCGCGGGGCAGGAAAGCGGCCGGCCAGCGCCGTGCAGGCGCCAACCAGGACGGCCGCGGCCACCGCGGCCAGTCCCAGCGCCGCCGCCCCCGCGGTGCGCTGGCCGCCCGCGGGCTGGCCGGCCGCCAGGAAGACTGCCAGCCCGGCGACCACGGCCAGCGCGGCGGCCCATTCGGCGCGGCGCAGCCGGCGCCGGTCCCGCCGGGCGGCCAGAGCCAGCGCGAACAGCAGGCTGGTGGCCAGCACCGGCTCGATCACCACAAGCCGGCCCAGGCCCAGCGCCGCGGCCTGCAGCACGAAGCCGGCGATGACCGCGGCCAGGCCGGCCAGCCAGGCAGGCCGGCGGATCAGCCGCAGCAGCACCGCCGGGTCGAACGCCCGTTGCGAGGGCAGCCGCGCGGCAGCCCGCTGCTGGGTCACCG
Source organism: uncultured Actinomycetes bacterium (assembly GCA_963795785.1). Classification (GTDB taxonomy): domain Bacteria; phylum Actinomycetota; class Actinomycetes; order Streptosporangiales; family Streptosporangiaceae; genus DASXKD01. Next base: position 20,110 of record CAWCKG010000020.1, on the reverse strand, counting down.
CGGCGACGGCGATGCAGACGCTGGCGGCCAGTGCCAGCGCAACAGCGAGCGGCTGCCCGGCACCGGTCAACGCGCGGCCGGCCGTCGGCGCCACCGGCCACGGGCCGGCGCGCTCGGGGGCGCGGCCGCCGACGGCCACGCGCGGACCGGCGAGAAACCGGCCGCGCCACGTCATTCCCGACACCGTGCCTCCAGGCATCCTCTGCACGCATAGTCCCGCGCGGGCCAGGGGCGGGCAAGTCCTTGTCAGGGAACCCCGGCTGGCCGCCCGTGACGTGTCGGCGATCTGGCCGGGTCGGGGATCCCGCGCACCTGGCTGGGGTCTTGAGCAACGACTCCGGACCGGCGCCATCTGGTCGGGCTGCACCTGAGTGGCCGGAGGTTCAAGTCCTCTCGTTCTGGCCAGTCGTTTGCGGGATTTGCGCAGCGCCGTCGGTCGGCATGTACGGATACGTCCGCTGGATCAGGGCGTTCAAGCGGTCCCGGTCCGGGGCGAGCAGGGCCTTGACGCCGTCCGCGCTGACATCCGCGACGATGACGTCGCCAACCTCGTCGTGGACGTCGCTGAACAGGCCGTGCGTGCTCATCTTCTGGGCCTGGTAGCGATTGTCGTCGGTCGGGCTGACGTAGTGGACCGACCAGATCTTGTAGCGGTGGACCAGGAACAGGTGGTTCAGCGTCATCAGGCGCTTCTTGCGCACGGCGCTGTCGAAGGTGTTCTGGTCCCGAACCGACAGGATGTTGCGGCCCCGGCGATCCACGATCACGTCGAAGATGATGTTGGCGACCTTTTCCCCGTTTGTCTTGGACAGGGTGAGCTCCAGCAACTCCGAGCCTGCCGTGTGCGGCCGCAGTCCGACACGCAGCGGGCCCGGGATCTGGTGGTGCTTTGCCCACATCGCGAGCCATTCCTCGAGCAGCTTGGTCGGCACCTCGGTCTGGACCAGGTGCTGATGCTGAGTCGAGCCCTTGCCCATCGCTTTAGTGGCCGCCGTGCCGCCCGAAGAGGCCATGAGGGCCGCATCCAGCCGCGGCCCGCCCACGAGTGTCTGGGGCGTCCGGTAGGGCGATTCGACCAGGCGGAACTTTCGCTGCAGCCGGGCCAGGGAGAGCATGCCGTCCTGCTTGAGCGCGGCGGCGAACTCCTCCGCCGCCAGGCCATCGATCTGATGTCCGCCGTAGGTAATGAAGTTGAAGACGAACCCCAGCTTGCCGAGCTCTTCGGGGAATCGCCTCATTTCCGCCTCGCTCATCCCGGTCGTGTCCCAGTTGAACGATGGTGACAGGTTGTAGGCGAGCATCTTGGACGGGAACTCGGCATGGATGGCCTCGGCGAAGCGCCGGGCGTCCGCCAGGTTCGCGGTCTTGGTCTCCATCCACAGCAGGTCGGCGAACGGAGCGACAGCCAGCGACCTGGCTATGGCGTACTCGATTCCGCTCTGTATCTGGTAATAGCCGTCGGTAGTCTTGGAGACCTCGCAATCCCAGATGATGTCGATGCCCATCGATCTGGCCCTGGCCCGGGCCGCGTGGAACGACGTTTGGTTCGCGAAGGCCAGCCACTCGCCGGCGCTCATGTCGAACCGCTCACCCTCGCTGCCGCGGAACTCGATCACGTCCGCGACCGCCTGGGGATAGCTCTTCAGGTTGGCCTCGGACTGCCACGCCTCCAGGTACGGCGTCTCGACCCTCTCCAGCAGTGCCTCGAGCGACGACCCGTCGGCCTGCTGGAACGCTTTCGCGCTCTCTTCGAGCACGCGCATCACGCCCGTCCGCGCGAGCCAGGCGCTGGCCTCGTCGTACTCCGCGGCGGAGATCTTGAACAACAGATGGCCGCGCACATCGTCGATGCCCAGCTCGCGGAGCCTCCTCAAGATGGCAAGGTAGCCGACCTTGTAGGTCGGCAGCTCAACGTTGGTGGCGCCCAGGATGAACGGATGATCGCGCTCGTCCCCGCGCCCCTCCAGGAACGTGGCCGATTCGGCGTCGGTCCGGGCCACGACGATACCGGGCACCTTCATGATGTCGAGCTGGAAGCGCGCGGCGCTCAGCCGCTTGATCTGCTCGTCCACCCCGACGAGCACCTTTCCCCCCTGGTGCCCGCACTTCTTGGCGCCGGGTTTCTGGTCCTCGATGTGGTAGCCCGGAACCCCGACCTCGACGAAACGACGGATCAGATTCCGGACGTGCGCGTCGCCGCCGTGTCCGGTGTCGGCGTCGGCGATGATGAACGGCCGATAGTCGATCTCGGGGGAGGCAGCACGCTGCGCCTCGCTCAGCCGCGAGCGGGCGAAGCGCTGGTTCCGGTCCGCGGTGAGCAGGGCGCGCACGATCGGCGCGGCCTCGTCGGGTACCTGGGAGAGCGGATAACTGGCCAGGTCGGGTCCCGGGTCCTCCGTCACCGATCCCCTGGCCGACGTGGCCCAGCCGCCCAGGTAGATGCCCTCGATACCCACCCGCTTCAGGACCACCGCCTGACCGGGTGAATAGGGACCGAAGGTGGTGATCTGCTTGCGCTCGGCGAAGAGCTGCCGGAGCCGATCGTAGAACTGCCCGGCCGCCATCCTCGCCACGGTGTAGTCGGTGGGGATGGTGCCCCGTTGCTCCACCACCTGACGCGCAGAATACAAACGCGTGATGCCCTCGAACCGGGGACTGGCCAGCCAACTTTCCGCCTCGCCGATTTCCGGCTCGAACGAGCTCATGGCTGGCTCCCCGGCGACTTCCGATCCACCGCATCCCCCATCCAGGTACGGCCATGCGCAACAGCCGGTAGAGCCAAAGGTCCCATGCCCACCTCGCCCAGACAAGCCAGAGCCAGCTACGGAGCACGCGGCGAGGCGGCCATCATGGCTGGGCTGGATGTGTGATCGCAGCCGTGGCCGGGCGGTCCTGCATAACATGGCAAGCCTGGCTTCACCCGCCACTCCTGACCCTGACGACCACGTGATCAGCGACTTTGGTGGGGCCCTGGATCTCGACCTCGCCATCGATAACGATGTAGTACTCGCCGGTGGAGTCACCCGGCCGGAAGACGATCTGGCCTGGTTCATGGGCCAATCCGTCGAGACTGGTTGCGACTGGATCTTGCGAGGGGAACCGGGGTACATCGTCAAGCTGGTACGTGCGGCGGATCTCGGACGCCTGCCCTGGCACCGCGGCGTAGTTGTAATCCACGAAATGCATTTCGCTTGGCACAAGGGTGTGGAGAATTCCAGGTGGCCGCGCGTACTCTTGCCCGAACCTCGATAGGTACAGCGACCAGGCGACGACATCTTGTTCTTCTGTCGTCGGCTGACAACGGCCCACGCCCTGCAGCTCACGCACCTTGCGCCAGTCGACGGTGTACTCGTCGATCGTGAATGAGACGCGCCTGCTGTCCTTGATGTTGCGCAACATCTGGGTCCCTTCGCCAGCGAAGAAGAAGATGTTCCGCGAGTCGCTGATGTAGACGGCCGTGTCGGCGTGCGGCATCCCAGTGAACGACGAAGTCGACAAGTTGATCACGTGGTGGCGTTGCAGGTGCTCGACGACCTCGCCCGGCATGCTACGGGTGACCCTGGTCAGTTCCGTCGTCATGATGACCCTCCGAGCGGAGCCTAGCGGGCCCCCGCTAGCCGGGGCTGCTGACGCGAGCGCCATGCGTCCAGCGGTCCAGCTGCGGGGAGCGGTGAGCAGAGGATTGGGCAGGCCAGCCGTCGCACAACGTCGATAGCTCTGGACCCGCCGAAGGATTCACCGGATCCACGTGCCCAGTGTCCCGCCGTCTCACGCGGCGGCGCAACTCCGGTCCACCCGATCCGCGTACTGGCTCTCAGCCGCCGCCGCAGGCCGGGCAAGCGGCACGGCCGCCGCCGCGATCGAGGCGGCCAGCACACGAGACACCGCCTCCCGATACGTCCGGAAACTGGAGGACGCGGTGACCGCACTGGAAATCTCCGCGCTGCGCGCCGCGAAGCGTCCCGGACCGCATGCGCGGCGACGCTGGCTTCGGCGACCTGGTTGCGGCGCCATGGGCCGTCACTTTTGTCTCTGCATTAACGAGATCGCACTAGAGCCCTGACATTGTCAGCAGGCTGCCAATGCTCACTGGCTCACCAGAGCTGCTCCCTGCACGCAGCTTGCTCATATCATGCGCCACTTGGGCCACTTAACTCCCAGGTCCGGGCTCTGATCGTCCGCGGCGGGCGGTGATCGGGGTGCCACAACAGGACTCTTACCATCCTGACCAGGAACAGACGACCCAGCGGGACCGTATCGTCGCAGACGGGCACGGAGGTATTGTCTGGAGAAGAACCGGGGAAAGTGATCACTCGCGCCACTTGTCCAAGGCGGCCTGGAGAATTGCCTGTTGCCTCGAAGCACTTGCCGGAAATCAACGCGGAGACGCAGTGACCCAGTCCCCTTCTGCTGATGCCGTCCCTTCTGGGGCCATGGCCACTCAGCGCACCGCTGGCCCGGCGCTGGCTCCGCGGAACTGGCGGGTGGCCTGCCAGCTGATCGTCCTGGTCGCCATTCCAGCGGTGCTGATCCTGGCCCTCACCGGGCTACGGGTCACCGATGCGACGCGCAGCGCCGAGGCCTACGGCCAGGTCGGGCGGCTCGCGGCGCTGGGCCAGCAGGTCGCCGGCTTGGCGCAGGCAATGGCGGACGAGCGGTCCGGCACGGCCGCGTTCATCTCCGGCGGGCGACCGGCCGCAGGCCTCCCGGCCCTGCGCCGGCAGTATGCGATCACCGATGGCCGGGCGGCCAGGGTTCGCCGGCTGGTTTCCCAGCTTGGCCACGGGTACCCGGCCCAGACGCGGGCCGGCGCGGCCCAGGTCCTGGCCAGCATCGCCAAGCTGCCTGGCCTGCGCAGACAGGCGGTGCAGAGCCAGGCTTCCGCACTGGCCGTGATAACCGGCTACTCCGCGGCGATCTGCTGGCCTGTTCCCCGTCAACGACGGCATCGCCGACCTGAGCGGCAACTCCACGCTCATCACCAGCGTGCGGGCGCTCGGCTCGCTGTCCAGGATGATCGACCATGCCTCGCAGCAGCAGGCCATCCTCGGCGTAGCGCTTGCCGAGGGCCGCTTCGGGCCGGGGGCGCTCACCGCGCTGACCACCGCGCAGGCCCAGCAGGCCAGTGACCTCGCCTCGTTCCGCAACTCGGCGACCCCAGAGGAGAGCTCGGCTCTGACCGAGACATTGGCTCGCCCACTGGCCCGGCAGGCGCAGGCGGTGGAGCAGCGGGCCACCGCGGCTGGCAATGGCGTGCTGGCCCTCGGTCCCCAGGCCAGCCAGCAGTGGTCGGCCGGGATGTCCTACACGGTCGGCTGGATGGGCCATGCCGAGCAGCAGCTGGCGGGATGGATCACAGCCGACGCCCAGGCCCTGCAGCGGAGCGCGATGCGATCCGCGATAATCACCGGCGGCGCGGGGCTTGGCGCCTTGGCTCTTGTCTTGCTGGGCACCATCTTTGCTGCCAGGTCCATGGTGCGCCGGCTGAGACGGCTTGAAGCTGCCGCCCTGGAAGGCGCCGGGGCACCGCCTGCCCATCAGCGCCAGCGCCGTATCCGCCGGCTTCTTCTGGCGCAACCATTCGCTGCTGGAACGGCTGCTCCGGCTGATCGACAGCTCGGAACTCAACGAGGACGACCCGGAACGGCTGGCCAACCTGTTCGAGATGGACCATCTGGCCACCCGGATCTGGCGCAACTCAGACAGCGCGCTCGTCCTCGCCGGCCACGAGACCCCGCGCCCGGCCGGGCCGCTCGCCTTGGTTGACGTGCTTCGGGCCGCAGCGTCCGAGATAGAGGAGTACGACAGGGTCATTCTGGACGTCCAGCAAGGTGTTTGTGTCAGCGGGAGCGCTGCGACCGACACCGTCCACCTGCTCGCCGAACTGCTGGAGAACGCCACCACGTTTTCTCCTGAGACGACCCAGGTCATCGTGTCCGGGCACGCGGTGGTTGGCGGCGGCTCGCTCATCACCATTACCGACGGCGGAACGGGCATGTCCGAGGAGGAACTGGCACTGTTCAACTGGCAACTGGACAACCCCGCCCCCGCGGACATGGCGGTCGCCCGGCGCATGGGCTTGTTCGCCGTCGCGCTCCTGGCGGCACGGCACGGCATCACGGTGACGCTGAGCAAGCCGCGGGACGGCGGTACCACCGCCGAGGTGTACCTTCCTGCCGCGCTGATCTCGCTGGACGCCGAGCCCGGCGCCTGGCAGGGACGGGCTGGCGAAGCCGCCCTTGGCCGCGGCCAGCGAGGAAACCAGCACCGGGCTTGCGGACCTGCCTTTCTCCGCTCTCCGGTTCGCCTCCGGGCCAGAGCCTCCCCTCGGCCCGGAGACCGACGCGCCCGAGGCCGTCCGCGCTGATGCTGGGCGCGCCGGTGCCATCACCGGCCCCAGGAACCGCCACTGGCGTGACCGAGCCCGAGCCGGTGGATGCGGAGCCGGGCGACGGGCCGCCCATCTTCGAGTCCGTCCGATCCGGCTACCTCCATGCCTTCGGCCGGGACCTGCTCCGGTTCGGCGAGCAACAAGCCAGCCAATCGCTGGCGGGACGGCCCGCCAGGCCGCCGGCATCCTGGGGCGACGGCAGCCGGTCCTGCCGCGGCCGGAGCCCCCGACGGCAGGCCGCCCGGCCTCCGCCGGGCTGCCGCAGCGCATTCCGCAGCCCGGCCAGGTTCGCGGCGCAGCGGCTGACCAGGAGACCCGGCAGGCCCCGGTGGCCGAACCGGCGGAGATCACCCGGAGCAAGCTGGCAAGCTTCCAGCGCGGCTCCCGCCGGGCGCGGTCGGTGGCCCGGACGAACCGCAGCGCGAAGCAGCCGGGACAGGATGGCTGAGGGGGAAGCACGCGATCCGGCCCCGGATCCGCAGGACCCTGACCGGCTCATCACTGATTTCGCCGAGCGTGTTCCCGGACGTTCTGCGGGCCGCCGTGGTGGCCTCGGATGGCGTCCTGGTGGCGGTGTCCGACCGGACACAGCCCGATCAGCTCGAGCAGCTCTCCGCGATAACCGCCGGCTTGATCGCCCTGGCCAGTGCGGCGGCCCGGATATTCGACGGCGGCGCCGTCACCCAGGCCCTGGTAACCATGGCACGGGGCACGTTCGTGATCATGGCGATCGATCAAGGATCAAGCCTGGCCGTGCTCACCACCGCCACTGCCGACCTCGACACGGTCGCGTACGAGATGACGATGCTGGTGGAGGAGGCAGGCAGCACCTTCACCCCGCCCGCTCGCTAGGCCCGCCGCGGCCACGGGAGTCAGCGGTTCCGCATCACCTTTCTCCGGTAGGCGATGCTCCCGGCACCGGCCAGGATCGCCAGTACGCCGAGGCAGAGCAGCAGGACGTGCTGGAACCCGGCCGTCCCACCGCCGCCGGTGCCCGGGGCCGCGCTGGGGAACGAGCTAGCCGACGGGCTCGGCGACGGCGACGGGCTGGGACTGGGCGTAGCGGCACTGGGCGCAGCGACACCGGGCACGGTGGCACCGGGCGTAGCGATGCTCGGCGTGGTGGCACTGGGCGTGGCGGTGCTCGGCGTGGTGGCACTGGACGTAGCGGTGCTCGGCCGTGGCGGTGCTCGGCGTGGTGGTGCTCGGCGTGCTGCTAGAGGTGGCGGCACTAGACGCGCCGCTGGCAGAGCCAGTCGGCCTTGCCGGGCCGGTTCCGCCTGGCGAGAACGAAGGCGGTGTCGTCGATGGCGAGCCTGCTCCGCAGGCCGACACCGACGCGGAGGCGAGCATGGCCAAGGCGGCACAGCCGAGGACAGTTCCAAGAAAGCGCCGCCGGCCATAAAAGCAAGACCAGCGGGCACTACAGACACGTAATGGCTTGTTCATCACAGTGATATCAGGCTACGCGGGTAGAACACTCTGAGGAAGGCAAGGAGACGGCATTGGGGCACGCGGAGTGGCGTCGCATCGCCGGGTTCCGCGTGGTCATGTCCTGGCCGGAGCGCGGGTTCACTCCCCCGCCCACTAAGCCCTCAAGCCCCCCAAGCCCCCTAGGCCAGGAGGCCTGCGTGCCCGCGTTGCCGGAGTGGCCGGAGCCCTTCTCATCGTGGGCGGGGCCGCCGCTGTCGGCGTCGCGGTCGCTGCCCAGCAGCATGCGCCGCAGCCCTCCCTGGCGGCGGCGGGCGCCACCGGGCCGTCCGGGCAAGGCGTGGTGGCTGTCGCTGCGGCGCTCATTGCCCGTCTCCGTCGAGATTCCGGCCATAGGCGTGCACTCGGTGCTCCTGCGCCTTGGCGTCAAGCCCGACGGCGCCATGCAGGTGCCGCCGCTGCAACGAAGGCCCAGTGCGGCGGGCTGGTACAAGTACTCGGTGACCCCCGGCCAGATCGGGACGTCGGTGATCGAAGGTCATGTCGACAGCGAGCAGGGGCCTGCCGTCTTCTTCCGCCTGGGGGCACTGCGCCCCGGAGACCTCGTCAACGTGCGGCTCGCCGACGGGATCACCGCTATTTTCCGCGTCACCGGTGTACGTCAGTACCTCAAATCCAGGTTCCCGGCGAAAACCGTTTACCGCGACGCGACCCGCTTCGCGGCCTTGCGCCTGATCACGTGCGGCGGCGCCTTCGATTACGCCACCAGCCAGTACCTCAGCTCCACCGTCGTATTCGCGTTCCTCGTCGGATCACGCCCGGCCGACCACGGCTAACGGCCTCGATCACCCGCACGGCGCCGCGATCGTCCCCGTCGGCCGACGCTGCGGCGGTGGTGCTCGCCGTCACTCGGAGCCGAACCGACCGGGGCCTAACCGGCGGTGGTGTCCTCACCGGCGGTGCCAGGAGCACCCTCAAGGTCGCTGTCTTCCCGGTAATCGCTGACGATCTCAACCGCGACGGTCTGCGGGCGGAAGGCTGGATCGAGCCGTACCAGATCCCACTCGTTGATCCAGGCGCGCACGTACTGACGCATCCGGGTGGCTCCCAGCCGCTCCAGGCCGGCCACATCCGGTGGAGTCCATCCGAACGCGTCAGCGTGCAGTTGTTTCAGCGCGGAGTAGGCGCGGTTGAGCTCGTCGTCATCGGGTGGCTCAAGGAGGAGCATGTCATCGGCGATGTGGCGCATCCCGGCCTCGGCGAGCGCCGCGGTCTCGTCCCATTCGGGTGACTGCTTCGCGCGGAGTTTCGCGGGTATCTGGGCGCGATCGTCCTTGCCATCGAGGACCGCGGCCTCGAAGTCATCCGTCATCGCGAATACCGCCACCGGCGCTGTCCCGGAACCGCCATCCTGGGCGCCCAGCCACCGGGCTAGCTCAGCGTAGGAACGGCCGCGCTGGAGCAGCGAATACCGGCCGATCAGTTCGACCTCGTCGAAGAAGATCACCCATCCGGCGTGGCCCGCCGCTCGCAGCAGCCGGGCGGCGAACCGGAACCGCTGGCGCGCCAGCTCCCGGGCGGCGACCGGCGTGAAAGTGAAGAGGCCAGCGGCACCGACGGATTTCAGGGCACGGCGCAGCTCGGGGATACGCAGCGGCCCACCGCCCCAGAAACGCACAAACGCGTCGACGGTCTCATCGCTGCCCGGGACTTCTCCGCCGCGGAGCCGTTCATGACAGAGCAGAGTCGCCGCGAACCGCTCGTCGAGGCCGCTGGCCGGTGAATTGACCCAGCGGCTCAGCTCCGCGTACCGGGGCGTGTCGGGGTCGAGGGCGGCGGCGGCGTCGGCAAGGACGCCGGGGGCACGCCCAGGATCGAGGGCCGCGTCAATGGCTGCCCGGAAGGTCTTGACCGGGTCGTGCAGCGGTGTCTCCTTGCTGATCACGACCGTGCTCACGGCGAATCCCGACGACATGGCGAGATGAGCGAGATGAGTGAGCAGGTGGCTCTTACCCGTGCCGAAGCCGCCACCCAGCAGCAGGCCAGCCGGGCCGGCCGTGGTTCCCGGCTGATCCACCCGGTCGAGCATCGCGGTGAACCGGTCTTCCGCGTCTGGCTGCCCCGACCCGAGCACAGCGACCGCGTCCCAGCTGGGCACGCCCGAGCGCAGCGCTTCCACCGCCCTGCGCCGGGTGATCAGCTCCTCACTCAATGTGGCGGTCATGCCACCGCCTCCATCCGGACTTCGAGGCGGACCAGCGCCGCGAACGGGTTGGCCCGGCGCCGGTCCCGGACCTCATCGGCCACCCGGAGCTGCAGCGCCGTGTAGGCGGGAAGCCCTCGCGCGTCATCGGTCATGAGCACGGGCGGCATGACAGCGATCACCAGGACGCCGCGGAGTTCGTCCGTGGCGTCGATGAACTGGCGAAGCACCTCATAGGAATCCAGAACGGCGGCCTTCGAGTAGTAGTGGCCCGATCGCGCCTCCGCGGGAGGCCGGCGGCCCTGGGCCAGCCGGCCGTAGTCGATATGCACGATCAAGCCGCCATGGCCCGCGGCAAGCAGCAGCGCAGCGGTCGAGACGATCATCGATCGCGCGTTGTGCCTGCCGATCCTGGTGTAGATGAGCGCTGGCCGCAGCGCCGTGATCGACCGCAGTTCACCGCGCAGCCACGCGAGGACCGCATCATGCTCAACCGCGTCGACGTCCCCGGCCCCGAGCTGCGTCTGGGCCAGGCGGAGTATCGCGCGGCCCATCTCCGTCGTGACCACCGGATTACCCAGCAGGCTGCGTTCGAGCAGCCGGCGGACGCTGCGGTAAAGCTCACGGCTGTCCATGTCGTGGTGGCGGGCCACCTCGGTCACCGTGAGGCCGGCTCCGTCCGGCACGGGAAACGCTGCATCGTGATAGGCAGCCCGCACGTGGGCGGCCGCGAGTCCCTCCCAGTCGACCGCCTGGGAGATCGCGAAAAAGATCTGGTCGACCATATGCACCCGGGTGGTCTCCGCCGAAATGCTCACACCCACGCCGCCATGCTCCGCCGCGGCCGCCGCCAGCGCCGATTCCAGCCTGTCCGCCGCCCCGCCGTCTCCCACCACGGCGACCTTGACCGCCGCCCCACCGCCCGGCAGGTAAGTGGCCAGGTACTCGCGGGCGAGGAAATCCGCGTAGTCGTCGGCTTTCAGGACACCACCGCCCAGCACGCCGCTCGGCACGAACGCCTGACCGCCGCCCATCACGGTGCCCCTGCGCTGAACGACACGCCCCAGTACCGCTGCTGCTGCCCGGTGCGGGCCACCGTGGTGAGCACCCCGGCCGACCGGGTGCCGCTGCTGGCGTGCCAGCGCAGCATCCGCCCATCCTTGGTCTGCCGGATACCGCTCTGGTCGAGCAGGTACAGGTCACGGGCGAACTCGGGGCGGGTGTACTCCTTCGCCTGGCCCGGCAGCAAAGTCAGCACCGACCACACATCCGTCAGACGCACGACCGCGTCTGGTTTCGCGCCGGCCCGGGCGACCACAAGCTGATAGCCGCCGGCCAGGCTCTCCAGGAACGCGTCCGCCCGGAACCGGGGGGGCCGCTGCTGCGCGGCGGCCAGCAGCCCGAGCAGCACCGACGGCCGCAGCCGCCGCTCCCGCCGCCGGTCGATCTCAAGGACCGAGTCACCCGGCACCACCCGCACGATCGAGGGATAACAGAGGAGCCGCTCGTCTTCTTCGAACATCGCCACGCCGCGCTCTTCCGCCATCGCCAGCAGTTCCTTCGCGTACTCGCCCGAGGCCATGTATGTGGTCTCGTCGAGATCAAAGGATGCCCGCACCTCCTTCACCGCCTCGGCGAGCTCACTGGCGACTCCTGCGGCGGCATCCAGCGCACGGCGGATTTCGCGCACTTGGCCACTGGCCGCCGCCGCCTTCGCCTTGCGCAACTCACGCGTCAGGCTGCCCGCTGACTTGAGCGCCACTTCCGCGCCGCCCTGCGCCGCGCTCAGCGCGGACTCGAACCTGGTCCCAGACTCCACCGGCACTCCTCCAGACGATTTCGATAGCGGACCCTAACGCAAGACGCCGACAATCACGAGCCACTCACCGGCACCGCCATCAGCCGAAGCTCGCCCCGCATCAAAGGTACGGCCGCAGCCGCGCAAGCGGGGGCCCGGCGAGCCAGAGAGCGCGAGATTCCTCCGCCAGAACGCGAACGAAACGGGCATGTCATGATCGGGCAAGGCGGAGGGAGCATCGTGAAATATGAGATCGTCGCCGAGGCCTACCGCGACCTGGAGCAGACCAGCGCCCGGCTGGCGCTGATCGACCGTCTCGCCGCGCTGCTGGCGGCGACCCCGGCAGAGTTGCTGCCCACGGTCTGTTACCTGTGCGAGGGCCTGATCGCGCCGGAATTCGCCGGGGTGGACCTCGGCCTGGCCGAGAAGCTCGCCATCCGCGCGGTCGCCACCGCGACCGGCACCACCGCCGAGCAGGCGGCCGCCGCGTGCGCACGGCAGGCGACCTTGGCCTGGCCGCCGAGCAACTGCTGACCGTCACCGCCGCTGACCGGGTGCCCAGCCTGCTGGTCACCACCGTGGTGGATACCTTGCACCAGATCGCCGCGGCGCAGGGGCCGGGGTCACAGGGCCGCAAGCTGGAGCTGCTGGCAGGCCTGCTCGCCCAGGCCACCCCGCTGGAGGCCCGCTACCTGCTGCGGCTGGTCACCGGAGGCCTGCGGCTGGGCATCGGGACGCCCACCATCCTCGACGCGCTCGCGCAGGTGTACGCCGGCAACCGGGCGGCCCGGCCGGTCCTGGAACGCGCCTACAACATCTGCTGCGACCTGGGAAAGGTCGCCGCCGCGCTGGCCGGTGGCGGGGTGGCGGCGGTGGAGCAGATCCAGGTCCAGCCGGGGAACCCGGTCCGGGCCATGCTCGCCCAGCGGCTGTCCGACGCCACGGAGATCCTTGCCAAGCTGGGCGGAGCAGTGCGCGGCCGAGTACAAGTACGACGGCGTCCGGGTTCAGGCACACCGGACCGCCGACGGGGCGATCGAGCTGTTCACCCGGCGGCTGGAGCGGGTCAGCGCCCAGTTCCCCGACGTCGTCGAGCTCCTCGCGGCGGGGCTGGGCCCGGCTGAGGCGATCATCGAGGGAGAGGTCGTCGCCTTCGACCCGGCCGCAGGGGAGCTGCGCCCGTTCGGCGAGGTCATGACCCGGCGGCGCAAGCACGGCATCGCCGAGGCCGTGCGGGACGTGCCGGTGGGCCTGTTCTGCTTCGAGCTGCTGTTCGCCGACGGCCAGGACCTCACCCGGCTGCCCTACCCGGAGCGGCGGGCAAGGCTGGCCGAGGCGATCACCGTCTCGTCCCAGCTGCGGCTCACCACCGCCATCGAGGTCGCCACTCCGGCCGCCCTGGACGCGGCGTTCGAGCAGGCGATCACCGATGGCTGCGAGGGACTGATGTGCAAGTCGGTCAGCCCGGATGCGATCTACCAGGCCGGCGCCCGCGGCTGGCTGTGGATCAAGCTCAAGCGGGACTACCGCACCGAGCTGTCCGACACCGTCGACCTGGTCGTCGTCGGCGCGTTCGCCGGGCGTGGCCGCCGCGCCGGCGTCTACGGGGCGCTGCTGCTGGCCGCCTACGACGCCGACGCTGACGTCTTCCGGGCGGTAACCAAATGCGGCACCGGGTTCTCCGACGCCGAACTGGCCGGGCTGCCCGCCCGGCTGGCGCCGCTGGCCCGCCCGGACCGGCCCGCCCGGGTCGACGCACGCCAGCAGCCCGACGTGTGGTTCGAGCCCGGGCTCGTGCTGGAGATCCTCAGCGCCGAGCTGACCCTCTCCCCCACCTACACGGCCGGCTGGGGACAGATCAAGGAAGACGCCGGGATTGCGATGCGGTTCCCCCGGTTCACCGGCCGGTGGCGCGACGACAAGTCCGCGGAGGACGCCACTACCACCGCGAACTGATCGACCTCTACCGCACCGCACAGCGCGGCTACCCGTCCATTACAAGGCTGCCACTGAGGCGCGTGCACGTCGGCCAGCGGTTTCCCGATCCAGGTGTCCGCCCTGCACACGGGCACGGTGACGTCGAGCTGGAGCACGAGCCAGCCGGGCGGCGGCAACGCCTATGACGTGGCCTACGACATCTGGTTCAACCAGACCCCCACCACCAGCGGGCAGCCGAACGGGCGGAGCTGATGATCTGGCTGAACCACAACGGCAGCGTGCAGCCGTTCGGGTCGCAGGTCGCCAGCAATGTCAGCATCGGCGGCCGCGGCTACAACGTCTGGTTCGGCAACCAGGGCTGGAACACGATCTCCTACACGATGACAGCCCGCGCGACCTCGGTCAGCAACCTGGAATCGACCAGCTAATCGCCGATGCGGTCAGCCGCGGCTACATCCAGAACTCCTGGTACCTCATCGACGTCGAGGCCGGTTCGAGCTCTGGCAGGGCGGGGCAGGACTGGCCACGACCTCCGAGAAGCTCTGACCGGCTCCGCTCACCATGTGAGAGGCCACGAAGCGCGGCCCACGACACCAGGAGACCACCATGCCGAAGTACCTGCTCCTCAAGCACTACCGCGGCGGCCCGGAGCCGCACCGTCCCTTCCCCCCGATGGACCAGTGGGCCCCCGAGGACGTGGATGCGCACATGGCCTTCCTCAGCACGTCAGCGAACTGCTCCAGGAGAACGGCGAGTACGTCGACGCGCAGGCGCTCACGCCGGCGCGCACCTGGGTGCGCTACGGCGGCCCGGACGCCGCGCCAGTCACCACCGACGGCCCGCTGCCCGAGACCAGCGATCTCGTGGCGGGCTGGTACATGATCGACGTCGAGTCCCGCGAGCGCGCAGTTGAGCTCGCGGCCTACGTCTCCTCCGAGCCCGGCCCGGGCGGGAGCCGCTGTACGAGTGGATCGACGTACGGGAGGTCATGTCCGAGGCGCCCTCGGACGACTGACCCGGCATGATCGACGAGCCCACGCGACGGCTGGACGAGGGCGCGCTGCGCGCCCTCGTCCCTCGCGTGCTCGCCGGGCTGGTCCGGCGGGGCGAGGACTTCGACGCCGCCGAGGACGCGCTACAGGAGGCGCTGCTAGAGGCGCTGCGCGTGTGGCCCGCGCACCCGCCGCGCGACCCGCGCGCGTGGCTGACCACGGTAGCGACCCGGCGGCTCGTCGACGCCCGCCGCAGCGAGGTCGCCCTCACCGCCGCGAGGAGTCGACGTACGCCGAGCCGCGTCCCGCCGCCACCGAGGAGGGCGACGACACCCTCTTCCTGCTCTTCTGCTGCTGCCACCCCGACCTCGCGCCCGCCTCCCAGGTGGCGCTGACCCTGCGCGCCGTCGGCGGCCTCACCACCCGGAGATCGCCGACGCCTTCTACGTGCCGGAGGCGACGATGGCGCAGCGGATCAGCCGGGCCAAGCGCGCCCTGCAGGGACGCCGCCTGGACCAGCCCGGCGACCTCGCCGTCGTGCTGCGCGTGCTCTACCTCATCTACACGGCCGGCCATGCGGGCCGGGTCGATCTGGCCTGTGAGGCCATCCGGCTCGCCCGCCAACTCACCCTCGCCACCGAGGAACCGGAGGCGCGCGGGCTGCTCGCGCTGATGCTCCTCAACCACGCCCGCCTCCCCGCGCGACTCGACTCAGAGGGCCGCATCGTCACCCTCGACCGGCAGGACCGCGGCCTGTGGGACACCCGCGAGATCGCCGAGGCGTGCGCGTCCTGCAGTCGGCGCTGGCCGTTGCAGCGCCCCGGCCGCTACCAGATCGAGGCCGCCATCGCCGCCCTGCATGACGACGCGGCAAGCACCGAGGAGACTGACTGGCCGCAGATCCTCGCCTGGTACGACGACCTCGTCGCCCTCACCGACGACCCGTGCCCAGACCCCGCCGCGGTGCTCGGGCGCGCGGTCGCGGTCGGCCACGTCCTCGGCGCCGCCGCCGGCTGCGCGAGACCGACCGGCTGCGCGACGTGCTCGGCGAGCGCCACCGCTGGCACGCCGTCCGCGGCCACCTGCACGAGCTCGGCGGCGACCTCCCTGCCGCCGCCACGGCGTACGCCGAGGCCGCCCGCCGGGCCACCAACGTCGCCGAGCGCAAACCGGCCACACCTGAGCGCGTGACAAGACCTCTTGACAGGTTTGTTTGGAAAGGTTACGAACTAATTGACTGTTCAAGCCAGGCCGGCCGTTGTTCGTGGTAACTGCTGCATGACAGGAGTGGCCAGCTATGCGACGGATCATTCGTGCTCGTTCAGTCCCCTGGGCCGCTGCTGTGGTAGCGGCTACCACCCTGGCCTGGCTGGTGCCGAGCGCCTCGGCGACCGCCTCCTCACACGCCCGGCCAGCCGCCCAGCCCCACGGCCGCGCAGCGGCACCAGCTCACCACGCCGCCGCAGCCTGAACGCCCCGGCCGACACCGGGGCCAGCGACATCTCCAACCTCGGCACCGGCGGCTGGACCGTGCAGAGCAGCGCCATAGCCACCCAGACCGGCGCGCAGATCTCCACCCCCGGCTTCAACACCAGCACCTGGCTCCCCGTCACCAACGACGACGCCGGCGCGCCGGGCACCGAGATCGAGGCCCTGGCGCAGAACGGCCAGTGCCCCGGCGACACCGCGCTCCAGCCGGTGAACCAGGGCACCAGCAGCCCGAACAGCGTCTTCTTCTCGAACAACATGCAGCTCTGCTACGGGAACATGACCAAGATCGGCCCCGACTCGGTCAGCGACGTTCGACGTCCCCTGGTGGTGGCGCACCGACTTCACGCCAAACCTGGCAACGGGCCAGACCGCCACCCTGATCGTCAACGGCGTCGTCGGCTCGGCCAACGTCTGGGTGAACGGCACCGAGGTAGCCACCTCGTCCACGGTCACCGGCGCCTACACCCGGTTCACCTTCAACATCACCAGCCTGATCCGCTCAGGCACCAACTCACTCGCGATCGAGGTCAACCCGAACGACCCGACCAGCATGTTCACCCTGGACAACGTCGACTGGACCCAGATCCCGCCGGACAACAACACCGGCATCCAGTTCCCGGTCCAGCTCCAGGTCGACGGCGCGCTCGCGGTCGGCAACTCGCACGTCAACCAGGCCGACGCCGCCGACCTGTCCAGCGCAGCGCTGACCGTCAAGACCGACGTCACCAACTACACGGCCACGTCCCAGGCCGCCACGGTGACCGCGACCATCACCCCGCCGAACAGCGGCACCCCGATCACCGTCACCCAGAACGTCACGGTCCCCGCCAGCACGACGCAGACCGTCCAGTTCACCCCGAGCGCCTTCCCGGCCCTGACGCATCGCCAGCCCGCAGGTCTGGTGGCCGTACCAGCTCGGCGCGCAGCCCCTCTACACGCTCACCGCCAGCGTCGCCCAGGGCACCACGAGCTACAACACGACCACGGAAACCTTCGGCATCAGGACCGTCACGTCCTACCTGACCGGCTCGAACGCCATCGAGCCGAGCGGCGCAAGAGCCTTCAAGATCAACGGCGTGCCGATCGTCATCAGGGGCGGCGGCTACGACCCGAACCTGTTCCTGCACTACTCCGCCGCCGACACGGCGAAGCAGATCGCGCTGATGAAGAACATGGGCCTCAACGCGATCCGGCTCGAGGGCCACATCATGCCCAGCGACTGGTTCCAGCAGATGGACCAGGCCGGCATCCTGGTCAACGGCGGGTTCCAGTGCTGCGACGCCTGGCAGGTCGGCGGCAGCCTCACCACGGCGCAGCAGAACATCCTGCAGAACTCGGCCCAGACCATCGGCACGAACCTGCGCAACCACCCGAGCGTGTTCAGCTTCCAGTGGTCCGACAACCAGCCGAGCAGCCAGCAGGAATCGGTCTCGATCACCGGGTTCACCGCGGCCGACTTCTACCCGCAGACCCCGCTGATCGCCTCCGCCGAGTACAAGATCCACGACGACGCTCGGCCCGTCGGGCGAGAAGGAGGGCCCCTACGACTGGGTGCCGCCGGACTACTGGTACGACACCACGCACCTCGGCAGCGACTCCACCGTGACCAACGCCGGCGCCGCCTGGGGCTACGACAGCGAGGAGAGCGCGGGCGACACCATCCCGACGATGGACTCGCTGAACCGGTTCATGTCCGCCAGCGACCTGAGCAACCTCTGGCAGAACACGAAGGCGAACCAGTACCACGCCAACTACGAGCCCCGCTGCAAGTCCGGCTACTCGTTCGGCACGCTGTGCCACTTCGACACCGCCCTGTCCAGCAGGTACGGCCAGTGGTCGAGCCTGGCCCAGTACGTGGAGGAAGCCCAGGCCCAGGACTACGAGAACACCAGGGCCCAGTTCGAGTCGTTCATCGACCACGCCAACAACACCCCGCTCCCCTCCACCGGGACCATCTACTGGCAGATGAACAAGGGCTGGCCGAGCCTGCTGTGGAACCTGTACAACAACGACGGCGACCAGGCCGGCAGCTACTTCGGCGCCCAGGAGGCGAACCGGAGCCTGCACGCCATCTACGCCCTCGACACCGGCACGGTCACCCTGGACAACCTGAGCAACACCACCCAGACCGGCCTGTCGGTCGAGTCGAAGGTGTACAACCTGGCCGGGACCGTGCTCGACGACCAGACCGCCAGCAACATCAGCCTGACCAGCCAGCAGGTCCGCACCGGCGTGCTCACCCCCAAGGTCCCCACGAGCCCCGGTCCAGACCTACTTCGTGGAACTCCAGCTCAGGCAGAACGGCACCCTCGTCGACCGCAACGTCTACTGGCTGTCCACCCAGCCGGACGTGGTGAGCTGGACCAAGACGCTCGGCCAGCCGCAGGGCACCGTCTCCCAGTACGCGAACCTCACCGGGCTGCAGACGCTGCCGGCCGTCCTCGGTCACGGCCACCGCCAGCACGGTCAGCCAGGCCGGGCCCGACGGCGCGGACCGCGCCACCACGGTCACGATCACCAACACCTCGGCCTCGACGGTGGCGTTCCTGCTGCGCGCCGACATGCGCCGCGGCACCGCCAGCGGCCAGGAACTGCCCGGCGACAACGAACTGCAGTCCTCGCTCTGGCAGAACAACGACATCACGCTGTTCCCCGGCGAGTCGCAGACGCTCACCGTCACCTGGAACTCCGCTGACCTGCAAGGCGCCACTGCTGTAGTCAGCGTGTCCGGCTGGAACGTCGCCAAGATCGACATTTTGGCATAACGACGCCCCGTGGCCGCCCTGCGAGCCCCGGCCCAGCGCAATGCCCCGATCCCAAAAAACAGCCGATGGGAGACCTCATGAGACTCCGCCACCGCACCGCTGTCGGCCTGACCATCACCGCCGCCGTGCTCTGGCCCGCGGCCGGAACCGTGACCGCCGCCGCGGCCACCACTACACGCCGCTGCCCGCCCACGTGTACGCGCCGTACTACGAGACCTACCTCGCGCCCGAACACCCCGAGCATCGCCGCGACCTCCCAGGCGTCCGGCGTCAAGTACTTCACGCTGGCGTTCCTCCAGTCCACCGGCAAGAGCTCGTGCTCACTGGACTGGAACGGCAACTCCGCCCAGCCGCTGAACTACTACGCCTCCGACATCGCGGCGCTGCGCGCCGCGGGCGGCGACGTGATCCCGTCGTTCGGCGGCTACAGCGCCGACCACGGCGGTACCGAGATCGCCGACTCGTGCACGAACGTGCAGTCGATCGCCGCCGACTACGAGCAGGTGATCACCACGCTCGGGGTCACCAGGCTCGACATGGACGTCGAGTCCAGTTCGCTGAACGACACCGCCGGGATCACCCGCCGCAACCAGGCGATCGCCCTGACCGAGCAGTGGGCCGCGGCCAACGGAATCCCGCTGCAGATCCAGTACACGATCCCGGTCGAGCAGTACGGGCTCGACCCGAACGGCGAGGCCGTGCTGCAGAGCGCCGTGGCCAACGGTGCCACCGTGACCTCGGTCAACATCATGGTCTTCGACTACTACATCGCCAAAGAGGGCGTGGTGGAGATGGGCACGGCGGCGGAAAACGCGGCCACCAGCACCCACACCCAGCTGGAATCCATCTTCCCGGGCCTGACCTCGGCCCAGCTCTGGAACATGGAAGGCATGACGCTGCTGCCCGGTATCGACGACCTGCGGAAGAAGACCGAGGTCACCTACGAGCCCGACGCGACGACCATGCTCAACTTCGCCCAGGCCAACAACATGAACTTCCTGTCGATCTGGGCGATCCAGCGCGACAACGGCGGCTGCCCCGGCACCGTCGACAGCAACACCTGCTCGGGCATCACCCAGAACACCTGGGACTTCAGCCACA
>CAWCKG010000019.1:0-95648 GCA_963795785.1 uncultured Actinomycetes bacterium | reverse complement strand
CTCCCGGACAAGACATCGGTGTCGGCACGAATCCAAGTTAAGGTGAACCGGCCGTTAAGGCTGTCTGCCCGCTGGGATGCAGTGGAGACGATAGAGGATGAGCCGAGACGTTGTCGGCCGGCACGGCCGCATAGTGCTGCTGGTGGCGCTGGCGATCGCCGCTGCCGCCGTCGCATCCGTGGTCGGCCGGGGTACATTCTCGCGCTCTGGCCAGCGCGGTCGTGCGCGCATCGCTGCCGTCCCGCCCGGCCAGCTATCTGGGCGTCTATGAGGCGGGCGCCGCCTCGGCCTACCAGCCAGTCGCAGGCTTCTCGAGGGCGGCAGGCAGACAGCCGAACCTCGTCGGCTACTTCAGTGGCTGGGCGGAGCCTTCGCGATCGTTCGCGGACCAGCCCGCGGCCATAGCGCGGTCACGCTCGTGCAGCTCGATCCCACCTACGCCTTGGTGAAGGGATCGCCGCCGGGGATACGACATCTACCTGCGCTCGTACGCCGACAGCGTCCGGCACTTCGGCCACCCGGTCATCATCGGCTTCGGGCACGAGATGAACGCCCCCTGGTATTCCTGGGGATATCGGCATGTCCCGGCGCGATGTTCGTGGCCGCCTGGCGGCACATCGTGACCGTGTTCCGCGGCCAGGGCGCGGACAATGTCACTGGCTGTGGACCATCAACGCTGACGCTCGCGGCACCGGCCCCGTCGCACGCTGGTGGCCCGGGCCGGACTATGTCACCTGGGTCGGCATCGACGGCTACTTCTACCGACCGTCCGATACCTTCACCAGCGTCTTCGGGAAGACGATCGCCAGGTGCGACGTTCACCGCAAGCCCGTGCTGCTGTCCGAGACCGCAGTAGGGCCCGCGGCGGGCCAGCCAAGATCGGGAACCTGTTCGGCGGGATGCGCCGGTACCGGACCCTCGGTCTGGTCTGGTTCGATGCGAGGCCAGCACGCGGGGATCTACCACCAGGACTGGCGTATCGAGGATAACCCGGCGGCGGAAGCGGCGTTCCGCCGCAGCATACCCATGCTGAGGTTGGCGCGACCATGACAACACCGCTCCCCACTGCCGGGGGGCGCCGCGAGGGCGTCTAAATCCGTAAATGGCGGTCATGGTGGGGTGGGGGCCGGTAGGTTTCGTACTGCGGTTGTCCCTTTGGGGGGGTATCGCCACTATTTGCGACGCCGTACGACAATTTTGTGGCGACGGGGGGGGCTGGGATTCTTACTGGTGTGTTGCGGCGGGTGCAGCCTGCGGGTGCTGGCGCGAGGACGGGCAGGGGGTGGTTGGCGAGGCCGCGGGCGCCAGATGGCACCGCTGGGGTGTGAGCCTGGGAGCGGTGGGTGCTGGTGCCCGGGTGGCGCGCTGAGGTGGGGCCGGTTTCTGAGTGGGGGCGCCTGCGCCGGCGGGGCCCCGGACCGTGTCGCATCGGGCGTCTGGGCGTGGGTTGTGGCTCCGGGGGGTGGCTGCCGCTGGTTGTGGTGCTGGTGGTGCAGGCGGGGTTGTCGGTCCGGCTGGTGGGGGCGGATACGGCGTTCCAGGATGAGGCTGAGTATTTGTGGGCCGGGCACCTGGAGTGGTCGCACTGGCTGCACGGGACGGTGGTGCCGCCGTTCGCGTCGTATTTCTCTGGTGCGCCGGGGATCTACCCGCCGCTGGCGGCGCTGGCGGACGCGGCGGGCGGGCTGGCCGCCGCGCGGCTGCTGTCGCTGGTGTTCATGCTGGGGGCGACGGTGTTGCTGTGGGCGGCCGCGGGACGGCTGTTCGGGCGCCGCGCCGCGTTCTTCTCCTGCGCGCTGTTCGCGCTGTCGGGCCCGGTGCTGCACCTGGGCGCGTTCGCGACCTATGACGCGATGTCGGTGTTCTTGCTGGCCCTGGCGTCATGGCTGGTGGTCAGCGCCTCCCGGGACGGTGAGGCGGCCGGCCGGATGGCCCTGGCCGGGGTGGTCATGGCGGTGGCCAACGCCACCGCCTACTCCACCGACCCTGTTCGACCCGGTCGTGATCCTCCTCGCGCTGCTCACCGCCTGGCCCGCGGGCGCCCGGCTGGCCGCCCGCCGCGCCGCCGCGCTGGTCACCGTCACCGCCGCGCTGCTCATCGCCGCGGTGCTGCTCGGCGGGACCAGCTACACCACCGGGATCCGCCAGACCACGCTGCAGCGGGCCGCCGGGTCAGTCCCCGTGACTCGGTCCTGGCCGACACCTGGGCCTGGACCGGCGTGATCGTGGTCCTGGCCGCCGGCGCCGTCATCGCCAGCGCCGTCACCCGCGGCGGCGCCCGCCAGACCTGGCTGCTGGCCATCCTGGCCGCCGCCGCGCTGGCCGGGCCCCTCGAGCAGGCCAACCTGCACACCCTCGACGCGCTGAACAAGCACGTCGGGCCTGGGCATCTGGTTCGCCGCCATCGCCGCCGGCTACACCGTCGACACCTTCATCACCGCCGCCCCCGACAGCCGCTCCCAGGCCTGGACCACCGCCGCCTGTGTCGCCGCCCTGACCTTCCCCATCTCCCTGGGCATCAGCCAGTCGTACGCCTTCGCCACCAGCTGGCCCGACTCCGCCAGCTTCACCGCGATCTTCGGCCCCCTCACCGACCACCACCACCGGCCCCCTGCTGGTCGAAGACCCCTCCATCGCCGAGTACTACCTGCCCGCCGGCCACCCTGGCAACGCTGGTCATCCACCCGCAACATCGTCCTTGCCCACCGGCGCCAGCACCGCCCGCCCCGCCAGCACCGCCGGCATCACCGGCGACGGCGACGCGGGCATCTTCGCCCACTTCATCGCCCGCCACTACTTCACCCTCATCGCCCTCAACTTCGCCGACACCACCGCCCTGGACCATCGCATCGCCGACCAACTGCACCACGACCCTCACTACCGCACCATCGACGTCATTCCCTACACAGCCCCAGACCTCCCAGCCAGCCACGGCACCTACGTCATCTGGCGATACGAGGCGCACCGATGAGCATCAACGGCCACGGACCTGAGAGCGCAAATGGGCACGTCTCGTCCGAGACCGTCAGTGCGGCCACAGGCGCAGTTTGGCGTCACCGTCGGCAGACCTGTGAAGTGCTCCCTCCGTCTTCCGGCGAGGAGCGGTCCCTCTTCATCTACCGAAGCTTGGCCGTAACCGGCTCATCGGACGAAATGCAATCCAGAGCCGCTGTGGCCGATAGTGCGAGGGACGTGCACGCTGACCGGACCGGGGAAATGCTCAAGGTCTCAACCTGCTGCTGGAGATGGCCACTCCAGCGGCTGAGTATCGGTCGGCGACGCGGGAGGCGACTGCTCACGCCGCGACCGAGTCGGAGGTGCTTCGGCAGCGCGTCCAGTGGGGATACCTGGTCAATGGTCCGTGGCCACTGATGTGCGTCCTCGCCGTCCAGACGGTGTTGTCGCTGAGGCTGGTCTGGAGCAACACGGCGTTTCAAGATGAGGCGCTCTACCTGTGGGCCTGCCGCATGGAGTGGGGCCGCTTGGCGCACGGTACGCCGATCCCGGCCTTCCCGACCTATTTCTCCGGGGCGCCTGTCATATATCCGCCGCTCGGAGCTGTGGCTAACTCGATCGGCGGGCTAGCGGGCGCGCGGCTCCTGTCGCTTTGCTTCATGCTTGGCACTACGGCTCGCTGTGGAGCACTGCCTCGCGCCTATTTGGTAACAGAGCCGGGTTCTTCGCCGCCGCCTTGTTTGCAGTACTCGGTCCGACGCTGAAACTCGGCGCCTTTGCCACGTTCGACGCCATGTCCCTGTTCCTGATCGCGCTAGCAGCTTGGTGCGTTGTGCGCGCAAGCTGGCGCCGCGACGCCACGCGATGGATGCTTGCCGCAACATGCGCCCTTGTGCTAGGCAATGTCACAGCGTACTCATCGGGGATCTTCGATCCGGTAGTCGTCGCACTGGCATTCCTTGTGGCCATCCCGCTGCCTGGCGGCAAGTTGGCGAAGGCCCGCGTTGTCGAAATGCTGACGTACGGTGCCGCGCTCCTTGTTGGGCTCATCAAGATCGCTGGCGGCTGGTATGTCCACGGGATCAAGCAGACGGTGCTGAGCCGGGCTGCCGGCGGCGATCCGGCATGGCTAGTCCTGCACGAAGCGTGGACATGGACATGCCTCATAGCGATCCTGTCCGTTATCGGCATCTTGATCGCCGTGGCTAGGGCGCAGGAGCGTAGCCGCGTCGCCATACTGGTCGTCCTGAGCGGGGCAGCGATCTTGGTGCCAATCGAGCAGGCCCGCGTCCATACGGAGACATCGCTAGATAAACATGCGGCCATGGGCGCCTGGTTCGCCGCGATTGCGGCTGGCTACGCGGTAAGCAAGCTTGCCGAGTTGCCGAAACGGCCTGTTCTGAATGCTGCGGTGACAGCCATCTGCGTCGCTGCGCTCATTGCCCCGTCGGTTATGGGCTTTACCCAGGCTAGAGCACTGTTCGCCAAGTGGCCCAACGCGACCAGCTTCATTGCCGCGTTCCGGCCGCTCGCAGATCGGACTACCGGCCCGATGCTTGTCGAAACACCGTCGCTTGGCGAGTTCTATACCCGCCGGCAACCAGTGGCGGCGCTGGTCAAGCACCTACGACATAATGCGTCCGAACGGGGTCGGCTATGGCGCCGGTGTCGGGCAGGTGCTCAAGCCCGCAGTCTATTCAAGGTTGATAGCACAGGGCTGGTTCACGCTCATTGCACTCAATGGTGCCGCCCGGGCACTTGATCCGCATATTGAAGCCGACCTGGCCCGCAATATCGCCTATCGGGAGGTTGCGGATCCTGTTTACGGGACACGGCACTACCGGATCTGGAAGCGTATGCGATGATCGCCTACGCAACCGCGGTAGGACGGCACCGCAGAATGCCTTCGGTACTGCCAGAGCCGCCGGCCGACAATGAGAAGTACTCGCGTACCTGGCGAGGAACGCCGCATCTGCTGTCAGCGCTGATAGTGGGTACCACATTTATCCTTACCAGTCAGCTCCTCATGGAAGCCTACCATTTGTGAGCGCATTGCCGTTTGTGGCGTTCACCGGCCTCTACGTCATCTACCAGGCCATGAGCCTATGGGTAAACTTTACCGGGCACAGTTTCGACCTCGCAGCGCATAAAGCACTGATCGCCTCGTGGCGCCCAAGACATTACCCGAGCGTGGACATCTATCTGCCGGTCTACACGGAGCCTGCCAAACTGCTAGCCAACACCTGGCATGCGGTTTCGGCCCTTATTGCCGCCTATCCCGGCGTCGCCCGGGCCTATGTCCTTGATGATGGCAGGACGGCAGAGACGCGATGGCTTGCCGACCAGTTCGGATTCACGCATATCCTGCGCTCGGATCGGCGGTTCAACAAGGCGGAAACCTGCGTCACGCGTTCAAACTGACCAGCGGTGACATGTACGTGGTCCTCGACGCCGACTTCGCACCCCGTCCGGACTTCCTTGCCGAGACGCTTCCGTACTTCGATGATCCGGCCGTTGCTATCGTGCAAACGCGCAGTACTTCCGTACCAATAAGCACCGAGCTGGGTCGAGCGTGGTGCCGCATCGCTCCAGGAGATTTTCTTTCCGCGCAATCCAGGTCACCCGCAACGAGTTCGGTGCATCGATGTGCGTTGGATCAAACGTCGTCTACCGTCGTCGCGCGATGGCATATTGCGGCGGCATAACCGAGGTCTCCTACGCCGAAGATGTGCACACCGGAATAGACGCGATAACGCGGTGGTGGCCGACTGGTCTACATTCCCGTGGTGCTCGCGGGGGACCTGCCCGGACAACGTCAACTCCTATGCCCGCCAGCAGTACCGGTGGGGCGCGGGTACTCTGTCCGTCGGCTTCACCAGGCGCCTTTGGACCGCTCCTCTCCCGCTGCGAGGCAAGCTAGCCTACTTCTCAGGCTCGGTTTACAACATATTCACGGCCGCGACCGTGTTCGTCACTCCGGCAATTCCCCTGGTGATGCTGAGCCTGTCTCCTGCCACGATCAAACTCGGCAACTGGGTCATCCTTCTCCCGGCAATGCTCAGTGGACTGGTTCTCTATCCGCTGTGGCACATGAACGACTATCGGCTACGCGACGCCCTTCCCTTGCTGCTCCTACGTGGCTGGGCCAACGCCCTTGCGGTCTGGGATTACTCACGCGGCAAGATCATGGGCTGGCAGCCGAGCGGCGGCAAGGTCAGCCCGCTCAAGCGGCTGTGGTGGGGCATACGCATCTGGAATGGCGGCATGGCCCTGGCATGGCTTGTCCTCGCCGGGCGCATCCACCAGACCAGCTCAGCCCGGTTCGCAGTGCTGGGAATGTTCGGTGCCGTTTACGCGGCGATTGTGCTCCGGGTTCTGTTGCCAGGAAGGAAGGCAGCGTGATCCGCCGCTATGCCGGGGGCTAGCCGTGGCAACAGTGGGCGTTGCCGCCGTGACCGTCGTCGCGGTCGCGACGATGGTGGCCACGGGCCACGCGGCGCACACCTCTGCTTCCGGCGGCCTACCCAACTCTGTCACGTGGCACCAGCACCACCCGGTGCATGTCACACTTCCCGTCAGGCCGATGGCTTACCTCGGATTGTTCGAGTCCACCTCACCGGACTCCTACTCCGGGACAGAGCAATTCATCAAGGCGAGCGGTGTACGGCCCGAACGTCGCCCTCTACTACAGCGGCTGGGAAGAACCCTTCAAGACCACATTTGCCGACGAGGCATACGCCAGGGGCGCGTGGCCGTTTGTCCAGATCGACCCCGTAAACGTATCTCTTGCCAGTATCGCGGCCGGAGACTTCGATTCCTATCTGCAATCGTACGCCGACCAGGTTGCAAACTTCGGCCACGGGGTCATCATCGGGTTCGGCCATGAGATGAATGGCACGTGGAACTCCTGGGGCCGGGACGCACATCAGCCCCGCGGTGTTCGTCGCGGCGTGGCGCCACATTGTGGACTGTGTTCCGGGAGCAAGGTGCCGACAATGTGACATGGCTGTGGACCGTAAATATCATCGACCACACGTGACGGCATTCTTGCCCCTGGTCCCTGGTGGCCCGGCAGCTCGTATGTGACCTGGGTAGGGATCGATGGTTATTATCTGAAGCCCGCCTGGTCGTTGGCTTCGTTGTTCGGTCCGACCATCAGAGCCATGCGCGCACTGACGCTCGACCCGATACTCATCTCCGAGACAGGCACGGCACCCGCTGCGGGCAAGGCAGCCAAGATCGTCAACCTGTACCAGGGCATTCGTAGCTACGGGCTGCTGGGATTCGTGTGGTTCGACGCCAACGGGATCCGAGACTTCCGTCTGAACACCCCGGCAGCCATAGCGGCAATCCGCCGTGGAGCCGGAGCGTACACCAGGCCTGCGGCATGAACGGTTGGCTAGGGCTGCCGCGCTCCATCCGGTGCTTCACCATACTGGTCGATCCGCGGTGGGACCGCCTGCCGTTGGACTCCGCAACCGAGGAGACGCCGGGCCCGTCGGCCGCAGATTTGCCACAGATCCTTCACCAGATGAGTGTGGCCAGGCCCAACCGGATCGAGGCATCTTGCTGTGAGGCGAAGCATCGGGGAAGGAGACACTCCGGTTCTCGATGACACTCAGCGCGCAGGGCGGCATCGCAATGCCCAGTCGCTGCTCTCAGCCCTGGCCCGCCGGGGCCGGGCGAGACTGGCCGTATTCAGGGTCCGTCTTGTTCCGCATCGCAAACCGCATTCCGCTCGCAGCATGGGTAGCTGGATAAGGTTTGGACGGACCGTGACAATTTCAGCCGTAATCATTACCGCGGTCGATTGCGGCGATTGCGGACCTCTAGGCTGCCTGCGGTCGGCAGGTCCTTCGATCCGCTTACGCCGCCGACGTCTGCTGTCCCTCCCGGGAGCTACGTAGGTGTCTATGCGCCCGGCGTGCCTGATTCTTATGCGGGGATCAGAGCCTTCACCGCTGCAACCGGGGTCAGACCAGGAATCGTCGTGTACTACAGCGGATGGCTTGAGCCGTTCAAGGCTGCGTTCGCTGCAGAGGCCGCTAGGCACGACGCGGTACCGCTCGTGCAGATCAACCCGACAGGGGTCAGCGTCGCCGCGATCGCATCAGGACGGTACGACGCTTACTTGCGCTCATACGCCTCTGAGGTCAAGTCCTTCGGCCGCCGGGTGATCCTTTCCTTCGGCCATGAGATGAACGGTTCCTGGTATTCATGGGGCTACCGGCACACGTCCACCAGCTGTGTTCGTGGCCGCCTGGCGACACATTGTCACAGTCTTTCGTTCAGCCGGTGCCCAGAACGTAATCTGGCTGTGGACGATCAACATTATCGGTGCGCAGCATGGCCCTGCCCGGCTCTCTGGTGGCCCGGCAGATCATATGTGAACTGGGTGGGGATTGATGGCTACTACTACGAGTCATCATGGAAATTCGCCCCCTTGTTTGGGCCCACGATCAAGGCAGTACGGGCACTGACTCTTGACCCGATACTCATCGCGGAGACAGCCGCTCCGGCCGCGAGGCAGCCAGCGAAGATCGCTGACCTGGTCGCTGGCATCCGCGCTTACGGGCTAGTGGGGTTCGTGTGGTTCAACGCCAACCAGGCCGAGCACTGGCGCATCAGCAGCCGGGCGGCATCGGCCGCGTTCCGCCGTGGCGTCGATACGTTGAAAAGGGCTACGTCATGAGCAGTTGGCTGCGCTTCACCGTGTTCGGCACCGGTAACTCTGGCATCACTGACACCGCCGGATGTAAGTCTCGCCTGCTCAGTCGGCGGTGGTTCAATAGGCCGCGGAACAGCCCAACGCTTCGGTTCTGGCTGGTCATGTTGTCAGGAATCTTCGGTAAAGCCCGTCGTCTAGCGATGTGGGCCAGTAAGTTTCATCTGCAGTATCTGACATCCGGGGGCATTGTCACGCTCTGTGATAATACTTGGACTTTGTGTGCTGTGGGGGGTGGATGAAGTCTCCGTGGTGCGCCGTGGACGCGGCGGGTGTGACTTATGGATGACGGCGGGATGGTGGGCAGGGAGACGGACGCGTCTAGCTTCATCGCCATCCTGCGCCCACTGGCCGATAACGGGCATGGGCGCCTGCTGGTCGAGGACGTCTCGATTGCCCGGTACTACCTGCCCGCAGGAAGCCAGTGGCAGCGGTGGCTACTCCAACTGCAACATCACCTTGCCATCGGGGGCCAGCACCGGCGGCCCTGTAGACAGCGCAAGCGTTGGCGAAGCCGGCAACGTCGTCCTCGTCGTCCCTTACGGCACCGAGGTCATCGGCCAGGGCACCTATGTCATCTGGCGATACGAGCCCAAGCGGTGAGCGCCACCAGGCACGCCTCACTGCGACCATCAGTGAGCACAGCCAGCACCGTAGGCGCGCCGGTGCGTGCGCTCCCCGGTGCTCCCCCCGCCCCCCAGCGACACAGAGAAGTATGCCTACATCCACCGGAACCTGCCCTACCTGACCTTCACCCTCGTCGTGAGCGCAACCTGCATCATCGTCAGCCAGATCCGGTTCGAGGTGCATGCTCCGAGGTCATGGCCGTTCCTGCTCTTCACCGGCACGTACGTCATCTACCAGGTGATCAGCCTGCCGGTGAACTTCACCGGCAGGGGTTTCGACCTGGCCGCCCACCGGGCGCGCATCCAGCCCTGGGGACCGTCCAGATACCCCAGCGTCGACATCTACCTGCCCATCTGCGGCGAGCCGATCGAGGTGCTCCGCAACACCTGGGAAGCGGTCTTTGAGCTCATCGCCGCTTACCCGGGGCCTGCCGAGGCTTATGTCCTCGACGACGGGCCCTCCGACGAGGCCTGTTCGGTGTCGGAGTCCTTCGGCTTCCGCTACCTGCGCCGGCCCGACCTGCGGGCCTACAAGAAGAGCGGCAACCTGCGGTACGCGTTTGCCCGCACCAACGGCGAGTACCTGGTCATCCTGGACGCCGACTTCGCGCCGCGCAGCGATTTTCTCGCCGAGACACTTCCCTATATGGACGACCCGGCTATCGGCATCGTCCAGACCCCCCAGTTCTTCCGGGAGAGCCCGGAGCAGACATGGATCGAGAACGCGGCGGGTGCCATCCAGGAGGTGTTCTACAGGTCAATCCAGGTAGCCAGGGACAGGTTCGGCGCGGCCATCTGCGTGGGGACCTCCGCGGTCTACCGGCGGACTGCGCTGGAGCCGCAGGGCGGCCCGACGCTCATCCCCTACGCCGAGGACGTGCACACCGGGCTCGATGTGCGCCGGGCCGGATGGTCCATGGTCTACGTGCCCGTTGTGCTCTCAACCGGCATCTGCCCGGACAACCTCGACGCATTCGTGCGCCAGCAGTACCGGTGGTGCACCGGGAACGCCGGTGTGGTGTTCTCCCGCCGCCTGTGGAGTGTGCGCATGCCGGTCGCGGCCCGGCTCACCTACATCTCCGGGTTCTTCTACTACGCCTATACCAGCCTGCTCACCTTCTTCGCGCCCATCATCCCCATCGTCATGCTGGCATTTCTCCCAGGCCAGATCAGGTTGCGGAATTTTGTGATCCTTGGTCCCGCCATGGTTGCCGGGTTCATCCTTTACCCGCTATGGCACCGCTCAAGATATGGGCCGTCGGTATGGCCTCTGGGCATCGCCCGGGGATGGGCGCATGTCTTCTCGATCTGGGACAGCGCCCGGGGTAAGACGATGGGCTGGCATCCGACCCGGACCCCGGGCAGCACGCTGCGGCGATTCCGCGTATGCGTCTGCGGCTGGAGCGGTGGCACAGCCCTGCTGTGGGTAGTCCTGGCCCTCTGGCGGACGGTAACCCTCGGCTCTGCGCAGTTCGCGATCCTGATGTGCTTCGGCGTGCTGAACCTCGCCTTGGTTGGCCGCGTCATCTTCCCGGGGGAGCGAACCCAATGAAGTCCCGCCTGGTGGTGATGGTAGCCTTGGTGGCCGCTGTTGCCGCCATCGCCTTCACCGGAGTCCGGTACACCCTCGTGCCTTCGTCGCCACCGTCAGAGCACGCGTCGCTTCCCCCACAGTCGTCCTCTTACCTTGGCGTTTACGAGCCCGGGGCACCGCCTTCTACGCGCCGATCGCGAGGTTCGCCCTGGCAGCGGGCAAGCAGCCGAACCTGGTCGGCTATTACAGCGGCTGG
Source organism: uncultured Actinomycetes bacterium (assembly GCA_963795785.1). Classification (GTDB taxonomy): domain Bacteria; phylum Actinomycetota; class Actinomycetes; order Streptosporangiales; family Streptosporangiaceae; genus DASXKD01. The sequence continues at coordinate 84,552 of CAWCKG010000019.1, read as the reverse complement.
GCGGAGCCCTTCGCGTCATCGTTCGCGCGACGACTCCGCAAGCACGGCATTATCCCCTACGTGCAGATCGACCCCACCTACGCGTCAGTCTCAGCGATCGCCGCCGGTGCCTACGACGTTTACCTGCGCGGCTACGCCGACAGTGTCCGTGACTTCGGCCATGCGGTTGTCCTCGGCTTCGGGCATGAGATGAACGGCGACTGGTATTCGTGGGGCTATGGGCACGTCGCGCCATCGACGTTTGTAGCGGCATGGCGGCATATCGTGACGTTGTTTCGCAGTGAGGGCGCCGATAACGTTACGTGGCTATGGACCGTCAACCAGGACCGTCCCGGCACCGGTCCAGTCGCATCGTGGTGGCCAGGAGCGAAATATGTCACATGGGTCGGCATCGATGGTTACTACACCCGTCCCTCCGATACGTTCGCCAAGGTCTTCGGGCGCACGATCAGTCAGGTGCGGGCCATCACGCATAAACCCATCCTGCTGTCGGAGACCGGGGTGGGGACGAGTGCGGGCCGGTTTGTCAAGATCAGCAACCTGTTCGACGGGGTCCGCCAAACCAGGACGCTGGGGCTTGTCTGGTTCGACGAGAGTCAGCGGGGAGGACCCTACCTTCAGAACTGGCGCATCGAAGGCGACCGGCTGGCAGAAGTGGCGTTTCGTCTTCGCACCGCTTCGCTTACCCTCACCCGCCCCTGATGCGAGCGGCGAGCACGGCCCTCACTGGAACAGTGAGGGTACACATACAGTCCGTATAGAGGGGATAACAAAGTGCTATTCCGGTTGAAGCGGTAGTTCCGATATGTTGCTCTGTCAGAAGCGTGCATCGTCATGCGACCCGGGGGGTGGCTCACATGGCAGAGGACAACGGTGTTTCGCCGCTGCCACGCCGCGTGCCCCGTGCGACTGATTCGCCACGGCCGCCCACGAGGATAGAGCAGCCGGTGCTGCCGGAGTCGGTGCGGCAGCACCTGCTCGTGGTGCTCGCACAGGAGCAGGAGCGCGTGGCCCGGGAGCCAGCGGCCCCCCCGCAGGAGGGGGAGGAGGCGGCCTCCCAAGTGCAGCCCACGGCTCCTGACGGGCCGGGTCCCCCCCAGGAGGCGGCCGCCGTTCCGTGAGGAGAAAGCCCCGCCGGAACGGGCCGCCGCCCTGGGAAAAGCCGGTTCCCCGCACAAAGCCGGCCACCCAGAAGCGGCGGCATCCGCCGAACCGTTCGTGCCCCTGCCCCGTCGGCCGCCTAGGGCACACGACAGGCCAGCCCAGCCTCCAGTAACGAGTTGGGACGCCGTGCCCGCCCCGCCATTGGGCGTGCAAGCCGAGGCTCCCACAGAGCCGTTCCCGAGGATTCCCGCGCTTGGGCACGGCAGCCCCGGTGCCCCGGTGAACCCGGGTGACACCGAGGCCGCTCGGCCGCCGGAGCGGCCTGCGCCGGCGCCTGACACGCCCACGGCTGCGGTGCCTGACACGCGCGCAGCGGCGGTGTCGGCGCCGAACGGGCGTGTGGCCGGTCAGCAGGTCGGCCGGCGGCAGCGGCGGCCCGGCCGGCGTTACCGTATGGTCGGCGTGTTCCTTTCGGTGGCGGTCCTGATCACCGCGGGCTCGCTGGCATTGACGCTCTACGGCCATAGCGCGAGCGCGGTCGCACCGCGCGGCCACCGGCAGCGCCCGGCGTCAGGCGATGACCCGGCGACACGCGACCAGGCGGCGGCCTGGGTGGCGAGCCAGATCGCCCGGACGACGATCGTGTCCGCTGATCCCGCGATGTGCCGGGTGCTTGAGTCGTACGGGTTTCCGGCGAGGAACCTTCACGAACTCGGGCCAGAGGCGACCAGCCCGCTCCGCTCCACGGTCATCGTCGCGACGCCTGCCGTCCGCGCCCAGTTCGGCACGCTGCTCAGCTCTGTTTACGCGCCAGCAGTGCTCGCGAGTTTCGGCAGTGGCCGCCAGCGGGTCGATATCCGCGAGACCGCGCCGCACGGCGCCGCTGCCTACCGGTCCATGCTGGCTGCCGACCTTGCCGCGCGGAAGAGTACCGCCGCCGCACTGTTGCACAGTAACCGGATCAACGTCTCACCCACGGCGCGAAAGCAACTCTCCGCGGGGCAGGTGGACTCGCGGCTGGAGATCACGGTCGCCGCCATGGCAGCGAAGCGCCCGGTCTACATCGTCGCGTTCAACGGCTTCGCCCCCGGTGGCGATGCGAACATGCCGCTGCGCTTCGCCGACCTAGTACAGGCATCTCCCGGGTATCTTCGGCAGCCGTTCGGCGACACCCGCGTTCGTGCGGTCAATGGCCGCCTTCCTGCGCGGCCCCGTCCCGTTCCGGCCTCTGCGAGTGGAGACGGTCCGCCTGGCCGGAGGCCACACTGTGCTGCGCATCGAATTCGCCGCGCCAAGCCCGTTTGGGCTGTTCGGCTCACGCTAGTCTCGAGCGTCCCGGCGCCTTCGGCGGCCGGATATCACCGAACGTGGCCACCGGTGAACTGACCGATCTGAACTGCAGGTCATGCCTCGGACTTGGCGCCGGGCGGGTGCCGGAACCGGTGCGGAAGGACCGAGAGCCTGGCGATGACACCTATCGCAGGGTAGCCAAATGTGGCTACCCTGCTATACGGCCGGTCACGCACCCCATGAGCGTGCGCACTTTAGGTAGTTTCCTTGAGACAATATGCGATTTCGGTTGAATTAACCGGGCTATGTATGTTCCGCTGTCCAGGCATACTTCCCGCTCGTGCGCGGGCCTCCGGGGGGTGGCCGCATGGTAGATGATGGCGGCGTCTCGCCGCTTCCCCGTCGCGTTCCTGGTGCGTCCGGCTCACCCAGGCCCCCGGTGCGGGTCGATCTTGGGGCGATCCCCGAAGACCTGCGGCAACGCGTCTCACTGCGATCGCGACGAACTCGAGCGTGACGAGGCTGAGCGGCGGCGCAACGCCCAGGAGCAGGACGGAGCCGGTGACCGGGTTGGCGGCAAGCCGGGCACGGGGCAGCCGTCCGGGCGGTTGACGCGGCAGGCGGCAGCGGGCAATCCCGGCGAACGGCAGCGACGCAGGCCTGGAACGGCAACGCGGGCCTGGAAATCGGCCGGGGAGCACGCCCGAGCGCGGACAAGCATAGACGCGGCGCTACCACAGACGGCTCGGACGGCGCGGCCCCCCGGCCGGCGGCGCCTCTGCCACGGCGGGCACCTGGGGCAAACGGTGCCCCGCCGCCGCCCGCCGAACTGCGGCGTGAGTACCTGCCGCCGTCCGTGCTCGGCCGCAGGCTGGACCCGGAGGCGCACACCGAGCCTCTCCCCAGGATCCCCGGAACCGGACCCCGCCTGTCGGCCCGGCGACGGGCAGCGGCCAGCTGCGGCGACCCTTTTCTCGCCGACTCCGGCCGCCGCCGACCGCCCGCTCCGGCTCGCTCACCAGCGGACCCGAACCGCCGGCATCCGGGCCGTCACGGCCGCACCACCGGAAGCCGCCGAACCGGTGCCGCCGGGCAGCCCGTCGGCAGAAACGGTGCCACCTGGAAGGCGCCGCCGGATAAGGCACACCGCAGCCGCGCCATCGGCCTCGGCGCTGGCGCCGGCCCCCACGATGCCGGTCGGCAGCGCGGCCTGGCGGCCGCCGCGGACCCACCACGCCTGCGGACAGCGCAGCGCCGGAGGCAGCGCCCACGATGCCGCGCCGGGCCGCCGGCGCTGTGCGGCCGCGGCCCTGTTCGCACCCCGGCCGACCGCCTCGGCCGCGGCGGACCTGGCGCCGGCGCCCGGCGCCGCCGCAGCGTCCCCTCCTGCGCCCCGCTACGGCAGGACCGCCGATCCGGGCGGGACGGGCCCGGGCAGTGGCCGGGGCGCCGGTACCGCGGTGCCGCTGCCCGCGGCCCCCGGCCGCTCAGCGGCCACGGCGGTCCGGCAGCCCTACCGCATCGCTGGCGTGATTCTCGCCGTGGTGGCCCTGGTCGTGGCGGCCGTGATCGCGCTGGTGCTGTCTGGCAGGACCACGCCCGGGCACGGCTCGGCCTGGGCCCGCACGCGCGCGGTGCCGGGGCCGCGGTGCGCAAGCGCGCGGCTGCCTGGGTGGCCGGCCAGGTCAGCCGGACCGCCGTGGTGGCCTGCGACCCGGTCATGTGCCAGGCGCTCAGGGCACACGGGGTACCGGCAAGCCGCCTGTACCGGCTCGGCCCGCAGACCACCAGCCCGCTCCGGTCCCAGATCATCGTCGCGACGGCCGCGGTGCGGGCCCAGTTCGGCAGCCTGCTCGGCTCGGTGTACGCACCTGCGGTGCTGGCGAGTTTCGGTGCCGGCCCAGACCGGATCGACATCCGGCAGACCGCCCAGCACGGTGCCGCGAACTACCGGGCCATGCTCAGTGCCGACCTGGCGAACCGGCGGGCATGGGGAACGAGTTGCTGCACAGCAGCCGGATCGCCGCGACCCTCGCTGCGCGGCGGCAGCTGGCGGCCGGGCAGGTGGACGCGCGGCTGATGCTCGCCATCGCGCAGATGGCTGCTGCGCACCCGATGTACATCGTCGATTTCGGCCATGCCGCGCCGGGCGCGGGCCCGGACATGCCGCAGCGCCAGGCGGACCTCGCCGAGGACGCGCACGCTCGCCATTAGCTGGATCACGCGGCCAGCGCCGGATATGTGCGGTCCATGGTCTCGTTCTGCGCGCGCAGCACGGCCAGTTCCGGCCCGCGCGGATGCAGGACGGTGCACCTGGCCAGGGGGCGCGGCCGTGCTGCGCATCGAGTTCACCGCGCCCAGCCCGATGGGCCTGCTCGGCCCGCACGCCTGACCAGGCAGGCAAGCCGCCGCGGTAACGCTACTCCGCGACGATGTGCCGTAGCCAGGGACGCTGAAGCCGCCTGGTCCCTCGAGGCGAATGCCCCGCAACGGGTGATGTGTGGGCGTCTGGCCAGCCGGGAGGCTCGGTGCCATGAGGTCTCGAGCAAGCATGACCGGGCCTGCGCGCTGGGGGCTCGCCGCGATGGCCTGCGGCGTTGCGCTCATGACGGCCGCGTGCGGATCGAGTAGTAGCAGCACGGCGTCCGGCGCGTCCTCGTCGCCGGCGGCCTCCTCCCCGTCGTCGGCAGCCGCCGTCCCGTCGGTTTCGGCTGCGAGTTCCGCGCTGTGTGCCGACGCCGCTGCACTGCGCACATCCCTGGACAAGCTGACGCACATCCAGGCCGGCGCCGGGCACGGCGCGGCGAACGAGGTCAAGGCCGACCTCGCCGACGTCAAGACGGCCGCGACCAGCTTCGCGAACGACGCCAAGGGCCGGTGGCAGTCCCAGACCAGCAGCCTGAAGTCGGCACTCACCAGTCTTCAGACCGAGGTCCAGAAACTGGGCGCGAACCCCAGCGCCGCCGCCGTGTCGAGCGCCTTCACCGCGCTCGGCCAGGTCGCCACGGCGGCGGAGCAACTGTTTGCCGCGGTGGGCAAAGACTGCCCCTCCGGAACCTGAGCGGCAACCGGAGCGAGATCACACCGGGCCGGGCACACTGGCGTCATGGACGCCGATGTTGTCGTGATCGGGGCCGGTGCCCTCGGGTTGAGCACCGCACTGCACTGTGCGCTGGCGGGCCGGTCGGTGGTGGTGGCGGAGCGCGGCACGGCCGGGTCGCAGGCGTCGGGGCGGGCCGCGGGCCTGTTCAAGTCCGTGCAGGCCGATGAGCTGCGCACCCGGCTGGCCCGGCGCAGCATCGCCCGGGCGGCGAGCTTCGCCGACTGGGCGGGAGTCCCGCTGGAGGTGGCCCGCTCGGGAAGCTTCCTGATCGCCCGGACCGCCCAGCACCGCGAGTACCTGGCCCGGGAGCTGGCCCAGTCGCGGGGCTGGGGCGCCGACGTCCGCGAGGCGGACCCGGCGCTGGTCGCCGAGCGGGTCAGCTTCTACCGGGCGGCGGGGGAGGAGTTCGCGCTGTGGTGCCCGGAGGACATCTACATCGCCGAGCCCACAGGCCTGATCGAGGCATACCTGGCGGCCTGCCGGCTGCGCGGCGTGGTGGTGGCCGAGAACGAACCGGTCATCGGCATCCCGGTCACCGGCGGCCGGGCAGCCGGGGTACAGACCGCCGACCGGACGATCGCGGCCCCGGTGGTGGTGGACGCTGCCGGTGGCTGGGTGCGGCAGGTTGCCGAACTGGCCGGGACGCCGGTGCCGCTCGCCCCGGTGCGCCACCAGTTGCTCATCACCGGCCCGGACCCGGGGATCGACCCGGCCGATCCGATCGTCCGGGTGGTGGATGCGGCGGTGTACCTGCGCCCATCGCGCGGCGGGCTGATGTTCGGTGGCTTCGAGACCGACCCGCTGCCGCTCGACCCGCGCCAGCAGCCGCCCTCGTTCACCACCGACGACCTGCCGCTGGATCTGGCCGTGCTGCGTAAGCTCGCCGCCCAGGTCAGCGCCGAGGCTCCGGCCGCGAGCGCCGCCCCCGTCGCTGAGCACCGCGGCGGGCTGTTCACGATGAGCCCCGATGGCCGGTTTGTCGCCGGGCCCGTGTCGGACCTGCCGGGCCTGTGGGTGGCCAGCGGCTGCAACGGCTCGGGGTTCTCCTCCTCGCCCGCGCTCGGCGAGGCACTCGCCACCTGGATCACCACCGGCACGCCGCCGCCAGGCATGGAGGCACTGTCACCGGCGAGGTTCGGCACGCTGCCCGACGATGTCCTGATCAGCCGCGGACTGTGGCAGTACGCCCACTATTACGACCCCGCGGCCTAGGTTGACGGGCGGCCATCGAGTTTGCAGAGCGGAACTGGGCTGATGTCGCGTGCCATCAGCCCAGTCCCGGTGCAGCGCATCGATCAGATGTCGTAGTACAGCTCGAACTCGTGGGGGTGCGGGCGGAGCCGGATCGGGTCAAGCTCGTTGGTGCGCTTGTAGTCGATCCAGGTCTCGATCAGGTCAGGGGTGAACACCCCGCCGTCGAGCAGGTACTCGTGGTCGGCCTCCAGCGTGTCCAGGACCTTGTCCAGGGACCCGGGCACCTGCGGGATCGCCAGGGCCTCGTCCGGCGGCAGTTCGTAGAGGTCCTTGTCCACGGGCTCGGGCGGCTCGATCTTGTTCCTGATGCCGTCGATGCCTGCCATCATCATCGCGGCGAACGCCAGGTACGGGTTGGCCGACGGGTCAGGTACCCGGAACTCCAGGCGCTTGGCCTTGGGGTTGGCGCCGGTGATCGGGATCCGGACGCATGCGGAGCGGTTGCGCTGCGAGTAGACCAGGTTCACCGGTGCCTCGAACCCCGGCACCAGCCGGTGGTAGGAGTTCGCGGTCGGGTTGGTGAAGGCGAGCAGCGAAGGCGCGTGCTTGAGCAGGCCGCCGACATAGTAGCGGCCGATGTCGGACAGCCCGGCGTAGCCGACCTCGTCGTAGAAGAGCGGGGCGCCGTCCTTCCACAGGCTCTGGTGGCAGTGCATGCCGGAACCGTTGTCACCGAACAGCGGCTTGGGCATGAACGTGACGGTCTTCCCGGCGGCCCGGGCCACGCTCTTGACCACGTACTTGTAGAGCATCAGGTTGTCGGCCATCTGCAGCAGCGGGGCGAACCTGATGTCGATCTCCGCCTGGCCGGCGGTGCCCACCTCGTGGTGCTGCATCTCCACCTGGATGCCACACCGGATCAGCATGCGCACCATTTCCGAGCGCAGGTCGGTGTAGTGGTCCATCGGCGGCACCGGGAAGTAACCGCCCTTGTACCGCGGCTTGTAGCCGAGGTTGCCGCCCTCTTCCTCGCGGCCGGTGTTCCACGCGCCCTCGATCGAGTCGAGGTGGTAGTAGCCGGTGTTCGGCCCGGTCTCGTAGCGGGCCGAGTCGAAGATGTAGAACTCCGCCTCGGGACCGAAGTACACCACGTCCGCGATGCCGGTGCCGCGCAGGAAGTCCTGCGCCTTGCGGGCGATGTTGCGCGGGTCCCTGGTGTACGGCTCGCCGGTCAGCGGGTCGTGCACGAAGAACGTCAGGTTCAGCGTCGGGTGCTGGCGGAACGGGTCGAGCACGGCCGTGGCGGGGTCCGGCAGGAGCAGCATGTCCGACTCGTGGATCTGCTGGAACCCACGGATCGAGGAACCGTCGAACATCAGCCCGTCGGTGAAAACCTTCGCGTCGAAAGACTCGACCGGCACGGTGAAGTGCTGCACAGTCCCCGGCAGGTCACAGAACCTGACGTCGACGAACTGCACCTTGTTATCGCCGATGAACTTCAGTACCTCGTCGGCGTTCGTGAACATCAACCCTCCCTGGAGGCTGCGGCCATGTCCTGACTGCGCGGGTTTGCGCCTGCTGCAGGACCGCGGCTGTCACGCTAGGCGCCGGCCGTTTCCGAGTGGTGTCCCAAGTGTTTCACGCGTGTTACACCTGGCGTTCGACCAGGTCACGCTGAGTAGGCAGGCCAGCCGTACATCGCCGTCCCCGCAGGCGATACCGTTGAGGGCGTGTCAGCTTCACCGGTGGACGGGGCCAAGGCCCCGAGCGACCGCCCGGCATATCCCGGCGAGAAGTTCGGGCTGCCCGAGGACGGGCCGCGCTCGGTGGCCGGCATGGGGCGCCGGCTGGGCGCCCTGCTGATCGACTGGGCGGTCTGCACGCTGATCGCGGTGGCGTTGTTCCATGACCAGTACTGGACGCTGGTGGTCTTCGCGGTGGAGGACTACCTGCTCACGTCGCTGACCGGGATGACGCTCGGCAAGCGGCTCGCCGGCATCCGGGTCGCGCGCCTGGACGGCAGGCCGGTCGGGCTGCTCTGGGGCCTGGTGCGCACGCTGCTGCTGCTGACCGTCGTCCCGCCGCTGGTCACCGACCGCGACCTGCGCGGCCTGCACGACCGGGCCGCCAACACCATCGTCATCCGGCTGTAACCCAAGCTCTAGCGGCCGGCCGCGGGCCGGCCCTAGCGGTAGCGGGGCCGCGGGGGCTTGGGCATGCGGCCGGTCTTCGGCATCGGGCCCTTGGGAGCCTGCAGGTTGGCGGGCAGCGCCTTCAGCCGGAAGTTCAGTTCGGCGACCGCCTGGCCCTTCAGGTTGCGCGGAAGGCGCATCAGCTTGCGCTGCAGGCGCCGGATCGGCACCTGGCCCTCCTCGTCGCCGACCTGCATGTCATAGATCGGCACGTCGTAGGCCACCCGGGAGATGCGCTTCTTCTCGGCCGCCAGCAGGCTCGGCAGCCGGCTGGGACTGCCCTCGCCGACCAGGACCACGCCGGGCTTGCCGACCGCGCGGTGCACCACGTCCAAATTCCTGTTGGCCGCCACCGCAGGGGTCACCGTCCAGCCGCCGCGCATGCTCTGCAGGATCGCCGCTGCCGCGCCGGGCTGGCCCTCGATCGCCGCGTACTGGGCAGACTGCGCGAACCGGCCGAAGACGATCATCGCCACCATCAGGCCAGCGAGCACGCCGAGCGGCGCGAGCAGCACGACCAGGCCGGTGAGGAGCCCGACGACCACGAACACGGCGATCACGCCCACGGCGATGAGCGCGACGATGGGCAGGGCCCAGGGATTGGCCTTGCGGACCATGCCCGCTGCCATCCGGAGCTGCTTAATGCGGCCGAGACTGGCAGGATCCGCCGCGTCCTGCCGGTTTGCCGCGCCCGCGGGCTTATTCACCATGGAGGGCAGGATACGAGAGCCAGCCGTCAGGATGAAACTGGCGCAGCCTGCGGGGCTTGCCCGCTGGGCCAGCGCCTCGGCGTAAAGGCGGCCCGCGCGGTAGGAGGAACGCACCAGCGGGCCCGACATCACCCCGGCGAACCCCAGGCTGAGTGCTTCGGTGCGCCACTGCTCGAACTCGCCGGGCGGCACCCACCGGGCCACCGGATGGTGCCGGGCCGACGGCCGCAGGTACTGGGTGACCGTCAGCAGTTCGCAGCCTGCCCCGCGCAGGTCGGCCATGGCCTGGCTGATCTCGTGATCCTCCTCGCCGAGGCCGAGGATCAGGTTGGACTTGGTCACCAGCCCCGCCGCCCTGGCCCTGGCGAGCACCTCCAGCGACCGCTCGTACCGGAATCCCGGGCGGATCTGCCGGAAGATCCGCGGGACCGTCTCGATGTTGTGGGCCAGCACCTCCGGGCGGGCCCCGAACACCACCGCCAGCCGCTCGGCATCGGCGTTGAAGTCGGGGATGAGCAGTTCGACGCCGCAGCCGGGCACGGCCGCGTGGATCTCGGCGCAGGTCTGCCCGTACAGCCAGGCCCCGCCGTCGGCGAGGTCGTCGCGGGCGACCCCGGTGACCGTCGCATACCGCAGCCCCATCGCCGCCACCGACTCCGCCACCCGGCGCGGCTCCCCGGTGTCCAGCGGCTCCGGCTTCCCGGTGGCGATCTGGCAGAAGTCGCAGCGCCGGGTGCACGCGTCCCCGCCGATCAGGAACGTGGCCTCGCGGTCCTCCCAGCATTCGAAGATGTTCGGGCAGCCCGCCTCTTCACAGACCGTGTGCAGCCCCTGGCTGCGGACCAGGTTCTTCAGGGCGGTGTATTCCGGCCCGGTCCGCAGCCTGGTCTTGATCCACGGCGGCTTGCGCTCGATCGGGACCTGGCTGTTGCGGGCTTCGATGCGGAGCAGCTTGCGCCCCTCGGGTGCGAGTACCACGGATCCAGGGTACGTCTGCGGTCCGGGGCAATGTGCGCGGCCGGCCGGCCGTCAAGGTCCGCCGCATCGACGCGCAGGGCCGCACGGCGGGGTAACCGATGTGCGCTCGCCGCGGAAGTCGGGGAGCATAGGCACATGCCAACGCAGTTCGATCCGCCGTCGGGTACCCGTGACTTCCTGGCCGCCGAATGGGAGTTGCGGGAACACGCTTTTGCGCGGATCCGGTCGGTGTTCGCCAGGTACGGGTTCGAGCCGCTGGTCACCCCTGCCTTCGAGCGGCTGGACGTGCTGCTTGGCAAGTACGGCGACGACGGCGACAAGCTGATCTTCAAGATCCTGCGCCGCGGCGAGCACGAGGGCACCGGCGAGGCCGACCTGGCGCTGCGTTACGACCATACGGTGCCGCTGGCGCGGGTGGCCGCCGCCTACGGGAGCCAGCTGCCTACCCCGTACAAGCGCTACGCGATCGGCCCGGTCTGGCGTGCGGACCGGCCCGGCCACGGCCGCTACCGCGAGTTCGCCCAGTGCGACCTCGACACGCTCGGCACCACCTCGGCGCATGGCCGACGCGGAGATCATCTGCGCGGTGCACGACGTGCTCGCCGAACTCGGCCTGCGCGGATTCCGGTTCCTGCTGAACTCCCGGCGGGTGCTCGCCGGCCTGCTCGAAGCGTTCGGCGTGCCCGCGGAACTCGGCCCCGGCGTGCTGATCACCCTGGACAAGCTGGACAAGCTCGCGCCCGGCGAGGTGATCGCCGAACTGGCTGGCCGGGGCCTGGCGGAGAAGCAGGCGGCACCGCTGGTCGGCGCGCTGACCGCCGGCGACGCGGCGGAGCAGATCAGGGACGCGCTCAAGAGCAGCGACGAGGGCGCCGCCGGGCTGGACGAGGTGGATTCGCTGCTGTCCCTGGTGGCCGGCCAGGTGCCGGGCGATGCGGTGACGTTCACGCCCCGGCTGGTGCGCGGGCTGAGCTACTACACCGGGCCGATCTGGGAGGTGGCCGCCGAGGGCGGGGCCGGGTCGCTGGCTGGCGGCGGGCGTTACGACCACCTGATCGCCGCGCTCGGCGGGCCGGACGTGCCGGCCACCGGCGGGTCGCTCGGCATGGAGCGGATCCTGCTGATGCTCCCGCAGCCGGGCGCCGGGCGCAGCCGGCTCGACGTGGCGGTCACGATCATGGATGAGCGGCACGCCGCGCGCAGCTTCGGCTTCGCCGCGGCCGCCCGGGATGCGGGGCTGCGGGCCAGCGTCTACCTGGGCTCCTCGGGCAAGCTCGGCCGCCAGCTCAAATGGGCCAACGACGCCGGGGCCCGGTGGGCGGTGATCTACGGCAACGCCGAGGAGGAGGCGGGCACGGTCACGGTCAGGGACATGACCACCGGGGAACAGACCTCGGTCCCGGCCGGCGACCTGGCCGCGCACTTCGCGGAGCTGGCCGCCGGACCGGCGGCTAGCTGGCCCGCCGGGCCCGGAGTCCCGCCAGCGCGGCGGCCGCACGGACTCGCCGGTTGATGCCGAGCCCTCAGGGCTCTGGTGATGGTCTGGGACGGGGACACGGCAGCGCTGTTGCTGACCGACACCGAGTCGCCTCGGAGGAGCAGTCCGGCACAGCCATGCACGCGGCAATTCAGCCGGCCACAGGCGGGGGCACAGCAGGGGTCAGGGCGCCGCAGGGCTCAGGTCGGCGTCCGGCAGCAGGCTGGCCACGTCGGCGCGGCGCCAGGCCGGCGCGCCGAACACGTCGGCGAGGTGGTGCTCGGCCAAGGGAATGAGCTCGGCCACGGTCACCGGGCGGCCCGCTTCCACGGTCAGCGAGGTGACGCCGGCGTCCCTGATGCCGCAGGGCACGATCTTGTCGAACCAGGCCAGGTCGCAGTCACAGTTGAGCGCGAAGCCGTGCATGGTGACCCCGCGGGACACCCGGATGCCGACCGCGCCGACCTTGCGGTCCGGGCGGCCGTCCCCGGTGAGCCACACGCCGCTGCGGCCCGCCACCCTGGTGGTGGCCACGCCCACCTCGGCGCAGCACCGGATCAGCGCCTCCTCCAGGGTGCGCACGTAGGCGACCACGTCCAGCGGCTCGCCCAGCGCCATGATCGGGTACCCGACGAGCTGCCCTGGCCCGTGCCAGGTGATCTTGCCGCCCCGGTCCACGTCGATCACCGGGATCCCGGGATCGGCCAGCGGGCGGTCCAGCGGCTCGGTCCGCCGGCCGGCGGTGTAGACCGCCTCGTGCTCCAGTAGCAGGCAGGTGTCCGGGATCTGCCCGGACGCCCGGCGGTCGTGCAGCCGCCGCTGCAGTTCCCAGCCGTCGAGATAGGGGACGGCGTCCGCGCCGAAGCCGGCATGAGCGAAGACCAGTTCACCGTGCACGTTCCCCAGCCTAACCCCGGAGCCCGGCCGGCCCAGGCCGCCAGGATTGCGCTGCTCGCCCGGGCATACCGGCCCGCCGGCCGAGGTTGTCAGGCAAAGAGGGTCTTATCGTGGCAGAGAGGGAGGATCCGCGTGATCGACGAATCCGATCTGCAACGGATGACCCCGGACGAGCGGGCCCACCTCGCCCGGGCCCTGGCGAGTCTCAACGCCCGGAGCCTCACGGCCACGCCGCTCAGCCAGCGGCGGCGCCGGATTCTCATCGCCACGTGCCTGGCCGGCGTCCTGCTGCTGTCGGTCTGGATCGCGGTGCTCGAGGTCAAGTTGCCGCGCGACTATCGCGCCGGTGGCTGGCGGGCGGCCTGGGTCGGGTTCGACACCGGGCTGCTCCTGGTGTTCGCGGCCACGGCGTGGGCCGCCTGGCGCCGGCGGCAGGTCCTCATCGTGTGCCTGATCGTGCTGGCGACACTGCTCTGCTGCGATGCCTGGTTCGACATCACGCTCGACTGGGGTACCACGGGCTTCATGCTCAGCGTCCTGTCGGCCGCCGTGATCGAACTGCCGCTGGCCGCGGTGGCGCTGATCGGCGCGCGGCGGCTGCTGCGGCTCACCATCGGGCGGCTCGAACTGCTGGCCGGATACCCGGGCCCGGTGCCCTCGTTCTGGCAGGTGCCCCTGTTCGGCGACGCCCCTGGCTCCTACCGCAGCCTGCTGCGCAAGCCGCCGGCCTGGCCCGCAAGACCGACACCGACTCCGGCCGCCAGGACGCCGAGTTCGCCGGCCAGCGAGACCGCGCTAGCGCCCCGGCCGGGCGCCTGGCCGGTCAGGCAACCGGCCGGGTCAGCCGAGTTCGGCGGCTAGCGCCCCGGCGATGCCCGCGTGCTGGAAGCCGTAAGCCCGCGGCCAGCAGCCGCCGCGGCATCACCCGCGCGCTGGACAGGATGTCGCTGCTCACCCCGCCGACCGCGAGTTTCAGCGCGGGCACGGGCACGGTCATCACGGCGGGCCGGTGCACGGCGGCGGCCAGGGCCGAGGTGAACTCCGCGTTGCTGACCGGGTTCGGCGAGGTCATGTTCACCGGCCCGGAGACGTCGGCGCGGCCAAGCAGGAACCGTGCGGCCGCCACCCAGTCCGACAGCCCGATCCAGCTCATCACCTGGCGCCCGGACCCAAGCCGGGCGCCGAGGCCGAGCCGGAACAGCGGCAGCAGCCGGCCAAGCACCCCGCCGTGGCGGTGACAGCACGATCCCCGACCGCAGCGTGACCACCCGGATGCCCGCGGCGGTGGCCTCCCCGGCGGCCGCTTCCCAGTCGCGCACCACCTCCGGGCAGGAAGCCACGCCCTGCCGGGTCCGACTCGGTCACCTGCCGGCCGCCGGTGTCCCCGTACCAGCCAATGGCAGAACCGGACAGCAATACGCCGGGCGGAGCGGCCATCGCCGCCAGCGCGCTCACCAGCGCCCGGGTGCCCTGAACCCGGCTGTTGCGGATCTCGGCCTTGATACCCCTCGGTCCAGCGCTTGTCGGCGACCCCGGCCCCGGCGAGGTGCACCACGGCGCTGACGCCGTCCAGTGACTGCGGGTCCAGGCCGCCGCGCACGGCGCGAGGATCCCACAGCAGCGTGTCCGGCGTGGCCGGCCCCGCGCGGACCAGCCTGATCACCCGATGGCCGTCGGCGCGCAGCGCGGCGACCAGGGCGGTGCCGATCAGCCCCGAGGAGCCGGTGACCGCAACCTGCATTCAGAGCCCGAGTTCGGCTTCGAACGCGCCCTCTTCCAGCCGGTCCTTCACGGTGGTCAGGAACCGGGCCGCGTCGGCACCGTCGATCAGCCGGTGATCGTAGGTGAGCGCCAGGTAGACCATGGACCGCACCGTGATCACCTCGCCCAGGGCCGGGTCCTCCATGACCACGGGACGCTTGACGACCATCCCGGTGCCGAGGATGGCCACCTGGGGCTGGTTGATGATCGGGGTGTCGAACAGGGCCCCGCGGCTGCCGGTGTTGGTCAGCGTGAAGGTGCCGCCGGCCAGTTCGTCCGGGCTTACCTGCCCGGCCCTGGTGCGCCCCGCGAGGTCGGCGATCTTGCGGGCCAGGCCGCCGATGTTGAGGTCGCCCGCGTTGCGGATGACCGGCACCATCAGGCCGCGCTCGGTGTCCACGGCGATGCCGAGATGCTCGGCGTCGTGGTAGATGATCTGGCCGGCCTCGGTGTTCAGCACCGCGTTCAGCTTGGGATGCACCTTCAGCGCTTCGAGCGTGGCCAGTGCGAAGAACGGCAGGTAGGACAGCTTGACGCCCTCGCGGGACTCGAAGTCGGCCTTGGCCCGTCCCCGCAGCCTGGTGATCGCCGTGACGTCCGCCTCCACCACGGTGGTGAGCTGGGCGGAGGTCTGCAGCGACTCGACCATCCGGCGGGCGATGAGCTGCCTGGCCCGGGACAGCCGCTCGGTGGTGCCGCGCAGCGTGGACGGGACGATCGCCCGCGCCGGGGCGGCGGGGGCAGGTGCCGCGGCGGGCGGGGCCTGCTGCCCGTCGGCGGCGGGCGCTGGCGTGGCGGCGGGCTGCTGCTCGCGGAGCACCCGGGCGGCTTCCATCACGTCCTGCTTGCGGATCCGCCCGCCGACGCCGGTGCCAGCCACCGTGGCGAGGTTCACCCCGTGCTCGGCGGCGAGCTTGCGCACCAGCGGCGTGATGTACGGGCCCTCGGCCGTGGCCGGCTGGACGTCAGGCTCGGCCTGTGCGTCGGGCTCGGCGGCCACCGCGTAGGCAGGCGCAGGCGCAGGCGGGGCGGGCGGCGCGGGCGGGGGCGCGGCGCTGACGGCCGGCTCGGGCGCTGCCACGGCCACCTCGGCCACCGCCGGTGCGGCCTGCTGGTAGGGCACGGCCTGCGGCGCGGGCGGTGCCTGCGGCACTGGAGCAGGCGCCGGCGGCGCGTACGCCTGCTGCTGCGCGTAGCCCTCGGCCGGGGGAGCGGCGTAGCCGCCGGCGGGTGCCTGGTAGCCGGATTCGGGTGCCTGGCCGTACGGCGCGCTGTACTCGGGCACCGCCGGGCGGTACTGCGGCTCGGCCGGTGCCTGGTAGGCCGGGGCTGGCTGGGCGTACTCCTGCGGCGCCGGTGCGGGCTCGGGCACGGCGTAGGGGTAGCCGCCGGGTTCCGGGCCGGCCTGCGCGGCACCTGCGTCATCGTGGGCGCCGCTGCGGCCTCGGCCGCGCTGGGCCTGGCCATCGGGCACCGCGCCCGCACCGTCGCCGGCATCGTCGATGATCGCGAGCTGCGCACCGACGGCGACCGTCTCGTCCTCCGCGACCGTGATCCCGCGCAGGATGCCAGAAGCGGGGGAGGGTATCTCGGTGTCCACCTTGTCGGTGGAGACCTCGAGCAGCGGTTCGTCCGCCTCTACGCGCTCGCCTTCCTTCTTGAGCCAGCGCGTGACGGTGCCCTCGGTGACGCTCTCGCCGAGCTGGGGCATGGATACCGTGACCGTCATGGCTTCTCGCGACTCCTTCGCTGCTCAGCCCTCGTGGGTGCCGATGGTGGTGGCGTGGTGATCACCCGCGCTGCGGGTCAAGCGTGAACATGGAGGGGCTTCCCGGCGAGTGCGAGGTGTGCCTCGCCGATCGCCTCCGACTGGGTGGGGTGCGGGTGGATGAGCTGCGCCACCTCGGCCGGCAGCGCCTCCCAGTTGTAGATGAGCTGGCCTTCGGCGATCAGCTCACCGACCCGGGCGCCGACGAGGTGCACGCCGAGGACCGGGCCCGGCTTGCCGGGCACGTCCCCCTTGGTCGCGATGACCTTCGCCGCGCCCTGGGTCTGCAGGATGACGCTCTTGCCGTTGCCGCCGAGGTTGTAGGTAAATTCCATGGTCTCGATTCCCCGGGCGGCAGCGGTGGCCGTGGTGATCCCGACCGAGGCCACCTCGGGGTCGCAGTAGGCGATGCGCGGGACACCGTCGTAGTCGATGGGGGTCACATCGAGCCCGGCCACTCGTTCGGCAACCAAAATGCCTTCCCCGAAGCCGACGTGCGCCAATTGCAGCCCTGGGGTCAGGTCGCCGACGGCGGAGATCGTCGGGACGTTGGTGCGGCAGTAGGAGTCGGCCAGCACGAAGCCACGGTCCATGGCCACGCCCGCCTCCTCGTAACCGAACCCGGCCGACACCGGGCCGCGCCCGACCGCGACCAGCATCAGCTCGGCGTCCAGCGTCTTGCCGCCCTCCAGCGTGACGGTGACCCCGTCGGCCGAGTCCTTGACCCCCTCGAACCTGGCCCCGAGCTGGTAGGCGATCCCGCGCCGCCGGAACGCCCGCTCCAGCAGCTTGGAGCTGGACTCCTCCTCGGCGGGGAGCAGGTGCGGGAGCATCTCCACGATCGTCACCTCGGCGCCGAACGAGCGCCACACGCTGGCGAACTCCACCCCGATGACCCCGCCGCCGAGAATCACCACCGAGCCGGGCACCCGGTCGAGCTTGAGCGCGTCGTCACTGGTGATCACGCGCTGGCCGTCGATGGCCAGGCCAGGCAGGCTCCTCGGCTCGGACCCGGTGGCCAGCACCACGTGCCCGCCCTCGAACACCGTGTCACCGACGCGTACCGCCGTCGGCGACACCAGGCGGCCGTCGCCCTCGATGATGTCGATCTTGCGGCTGAGGATCGTGCTCTGCAGCCCCTTCCACAGCCGGTCAACCACCTTGTCCTTGTAGGAGTTGACCCCGCCCATGTCGACGCCCTCGAACCGGGCCCGCACCCCGAAGGACTCGGCCTCGTTCGCGTGATCGGCGATCTCCGCCGCGTGCAGCAGCGCCTTGGTGGGGATGCAGCCCTTGTGCAGGCAGGTCCCGCCGACCTTCTCCCGCTCGATGAGCGCCACCCGCATGCCGAGTTCGGCCGCCCGCAGCGCGCAGGCATAGCCGCCGCTACCGGCGCCGAGAATGACGATGTCGTACCGGCTGCTGACCGCCACAGACCTGACTCCTTGCCTTCTCTCCGTGTTGCCCTGACCAAGGTCCCCGCGGCCGGTTACAGCCGTCCGTCGGCCATGTCCTGCGCGATCTGGACCATCGTCCGGGTCGCGGCGCCCGTGCCGCCCTTCGGGGTATACCCATGCGGGCCGCCTTCGTTGAACGCCGGGCCCGCGATATCCAGGTGCGCCCAGCGGACGCCGCTTGGCACGAACTCTTTAAGGAACAGCCCTGCGACAAGCATCCCGCCGCCGCGGCTGTCCGCGGGCAGGTTGACCAGGTCGGCGATGGGCGACTCCAGGCCCTTGGCCAGTTCGGCGGGCAGCGGCATCGGCCACATCGCCTCACCGGCACGGCGGGCGGCGTCCACCACCGCGTCCCGCAGGCCGTCGTCGTTGGCCATCACCGCGCCGACCAGTGGCCCGAGGGCGACGACCTGCGCGCCGGTCAGCGTCGCGACGTCGATGAGGATGTCGGGGGAGTCGGCGGCGGACGCGGCGAGCACGTCGGCGAGCACCAGGCGCCCCTCCGCGTCGGTGTTGGTCACCTCGACGGTGGTGCCGCCGAACATGGTCAGCACGTCCGAGGGCCGCTGTGCGGTCCCGCTCGGCATGTTCTCGGCGATCGGCAGGTAGCCGACCACCCGCACGGGCAGCCCGAGCGCCGCGATCGCCTGCATCGCGCCGAGCACCGCGGCGGCGCCGCTCATGTCCGACTTCATCGACTCCATCGACTTGGCGGGCTTGAGCGACAGGCCGCCGGAGTCGAAGGTGATCCCCTTCCCGGCCAGCACGAGCGTCCGGGCCGCACCCTCGGGCGCGTGCTCCAGCCGGACCAGCCGCGGCGGGTTCACCGAGCCCTGGCCCACGCCGAGGATGCCGCCGTAGCCGCCCTCGGCAAGCGCGTCCTCGTCCAGGACGGTGATGGCGAGCCCGCCGTCCGCCGCGACCTGCTCGGCCTCGGGCCGCGAACATGGCAGGCACCAGGTCGGAGGGGCCGGTGTTGACCAGGTCGCGCACCAGGCTCACGGCGTCGGCGAGCACCTGTGCCCGCTCCGCCGCCGGTGCCGCGTCGCCAGCGTGGGCGAGCACGGTCAGGCTGGCACCGGGCGAAGGCTCGGTGCGGTAGCGGCGGAACGAGTACCCGCCGAGCAGGCCGCCCAGCGCCACGGCGCCGACCTCGGCCAGATCGCGGGCGGGCAGGGCCAGCGCGATCCGCATGTCCCCGGCGCTCCCGTGGCGGCGCCCGGCGAGCAGGGCGCGGACCGCGGCACCGGCGGCCCGGCGCAGCGCCTCCGGGTCGAACGCGGTGTCATCGCCCCGCAGCGGCACCCATCCCGACGGCCGCGATCAGCGGTGCGGCGAGCCTGCCGCCCGTCGGGATTCTGGTGACCTCCCCGGCCTCGCCCGTGGCGCCGAGCGTGGCCAGCGTCTGCGCCAGGGTTCCGCCTAGCGCCCCGTCCACGTCCTTGGTGCCTGGGACGGGAAGCGCCCCGCCTGCTTCCTTGGTGACCCCGATAACAATGGCGTCCGCCTCGACCAGGTGGGGTGAGGCTTCACTGATGTGCAACGTCATACCCACGGCCTCGACTCTAGTGCCTGGCAGAACCCTCCTGGCCAGTACCCGGGGGACCGGTGCGGGGAACGGCATCCCCGCGGTACTGGCACAGCGTCATGGCCGGTGGCACACGGTCATTGCGGGTGCCCCCGGCTCGAGCAGCCGGGGGCACCTGGTGCGTGCGCGGTCAGCGCTGGGTGAACAAGACCGCCGGCGGGTGCGCCGCGGCCGGTCGGGGCGCCGGGCGCACCGGCAGCTTGATCGTGCCGAAGTGCGGATCGCTGAAGTTGAACATGGTCATGAGGTTGCCGATCGCGGGCCGGACCTTCGGCACGTAGGCCTGGGGGGTCGCGTTCGGCAGGTTGTCCTCGCTGTAGGAGGTCAGCGGCTTCAGGCCCCAGTTGGCCTCGATGAACTTCAGTATCGACACGTGGTCGTTGTAGGTGTGGTCCACGAAGCCCTGGCGGGCGTACGGGGACACCACCATCATCGGCACCCGGGGACCGTCGCCGAAGAAGCTCACCGGCTGGATGTAACCGGAGTCGTAGTAGCCGCCGCTCTCGTCCTCGGTGATGAGGATCGCCGTGGAGCGCCACAGCTTGGGGTTGCCCTGGATCGCGGCGATCGCGCGCGCGACGAAGTTCTCGTACGCGTACATCGTCGAGTAACCGGGGTGGCCGTCGTCGTCACCGGGCTTGAGGAAGGACACCGCCGGCAGGTTGTCGTGCGCCGCCTTCGAGACGAAGTTGGCCAGGCCGTACTGGACGTTCTTCCGCAGCGCCGGGTTGGTCATGATCGACGCCGAGTACTGCATCGGGTCGCAGATGCCGCAGTAGGAGAAGTTCGGGTGGCCGTTGTTGTAGCCCTCGCCGAAGTACCCCCAGCTGATGTGGTGGGCCGACAGCTCGTTCCCGATCGTCACGTAGTCGGTCTTCTGCGGCGGCGCGGTGAACGGCGAAGTGTTGACGGTGCCGTCCACGTTGTAACCGGCGTTGTAGTTGTTCAGCAGGTAGTAGCGGCCCGGCTGGCAGTTCGCCAGTGGCTTGTAAGGCAGGGTGGCCAGGTACTTGTCGATCGCGCTGACGCCCGGCGCCGTGGAGTTGGCGCACTCGGAGTAGCTGCCGCCGGCGTACCCGTCCTGGGTGTAGTTGTTGTTCGTGCCCGGCTTGGGGTTCGGGTTCTCGATCTCGTTGGTCGGCGGCGGCACGGCCTTGCCTGCCTTGTTCTGGTAGGAGACCGCGAACCCGGTGCCGAGCGCGATGTGGTTGGCGCCGGTGCCGCCCTGTACCGCCTGGTGGTAGTTGTCGCTGATCGCGTAGTTCAGCGCGAGGTCCTTGAGGATCGGCTCGTCGCCCTTGGCCATGTTGTAGAAGCCCATGGACAGGGCGCCCTGGTAGATCGGCGCGGGCGGCTTGGCGCCGTTGTCGTCCCCTGCGGTGTTGGCCACCCAGGTCTGCAGCCGGTCGCCGGGCACCGTGGACTGCTGCCACATCTGGTAGAAGCGGTGCAGCGGGTCGCCGACGAAGGCGCCGTAGAACTCACACTGCCCCTGGCTGCTGAACTGGATGTGGGTGTCGAAGTAGGACACGTACCTGGTGATCTGGAACGGGCCGTTGGCCAGGTTCGCCGGGAACCGCCGGTCGGGCTTGTTCCCGTTCTGCCCGTCACAGGGCGTGGCACGTACGTGGTGTTGGGCTGGGGCAGCGTCTTGTAGGGGCCGGTGAGCTTCGGGGTCAGCGTGTAGCTCTTGGTGTTGGAGGCGGTGAACTGCGCGGCCTTGGCGAAGTTCGGGCCGGGGGCGCCGGTCTTGGTGACGATGCCTTCGGACAGCAGGTTCCAGATCTTCTGGTGGCCCGGCGGCTGATAGGTCGCGAACATGTTGTCGAAGCTGTGGTTCTCCCCGATGATCACGACGACGTGCTTGATCGGCGTGGTCGTCGGGGGGGCCTGGCTGGCACGTGGCGTGGTGCTGCCCGCGGCCGCTGCGGTCATCATGACCGTGACCGCCGCGGCAGCGCCGGTCACCAGCGCCGGGTGCATGAGCTTGGTTCGCATGCGGACTCCCTTCCCCTCTCCCTGGGCGGGTGTTCTCGCGCCGCACCGCCCGGTGCCCGGGCGCGTGCGGCATACCCTCCGAAGCGTGCCGAGTCAGGAATGCGTTAAGCAAGACCCAAGATGAACAAATGGCGAGCGATCGGGTAACGCCGGCCGGCTCGCTGGAGCTCGGCCACCGGCGCTGGTCTCGCCAGGGCGACGCGTGGCGATCTTGATGTAACAGCCGTTAGATCTGACTATCTCATGGTTGTTACCATTGCCAGGAATGCAATGCCTCGCCGGGTCGCGCGCGCGGACCGGCGCGGCGCAGGCGCCGGAGGGAGGTGCGGGCTCAGTGGCCGTCGGCTTCCTCGGCGTAGACCCTGGCCGCGTACTCCTCCAGCGACTCCGCGCACCGCACCAGCGCCTTCTCCACCGCCTGCCGGCCGCTGGCGCCGAACACGTCGCGCTGCCGGACCCGGTCGAACCACTTCTGCAGCTTGTCCAGGTCGACCTCGTTCTCCTCCAGTTCCGCGAACGTGTAGTGGCCGGCCACGTGCTCCTTCTTCACCTGCGCCAGGAAGTCCTCGCAGCGGTCCACGATCTCCTCGTACTCGTCGTCCCTGGCCGCCTGGAACGCCGCGTGCACGTCCTGCGCCCCGGCGAGGACGGCGCAGGACAGCAGCACCGCCGTGCCGCCCATGTCGAGGATCTCGCTGCGCAGCTTGCGCAGCGCGCGCTCCGCGCCCAGGCCCGCCGGCAGGGCGGCCGCCGAGTTCTGCAGGTAGATGGCACCGAGGCTCTTCAGCCGCCGCCACACCGCCGAGCGGAGCCTGCTCGGCTCGGGCGGCACGCGGTAGATGAGCAGCAGCCAGCCCTCGTCGGCCGGCCGATCACCGTCAGGCACAGGCATATTGTCCCAGGTTCCGGCCGAGGCCCGGCGCCCGCTACCCCGCTGGAGGTCGCGTGAACTCCCTGGCCCTGTTCCTCACCGTCTTCGTCGCCTGCGCGGTGGAAGCGGTCGAGGCGCTCACCATCGTGCTCGCCGCGGGCGTGACCCGCGAGTGGCGCTCCACCCTGCAGGGGATGGCCGCCGCCCTGGTCGTGCTGGCCGTCGCGGTGGCGGTGATCGGCCCGGCCCTCACCCTGGTGCCGCTGACCGGGCTGCGGCTGGTCGTCGGCGCGCTGCTGGCCGTGTTCGGCCTGCAGTGGCTGCGCAAGGCCATCCTGCGCGCATCCGGGTACAAGGACCTGCACGACGAGGGGGCCATCTACGCGCGGCAGGTCGCCGCGGCGAACGCCGCCGCCGGCGGCAGGCGCGCCGCGGCGTACGGGACTGGTACGCGTTCACGCTGTCGTTCAAGGGCGTCCTGCTCGAAGGCCTGGAGGTGGTCTTCATCGCCATCACCTTCGGCGACAACCAGCAGAACCTGGGCCTGGCCGCGGCCGGCGCGGCGGCCGCGGTGCTGGTGGTCGCGGCCGTCGGGATCGCGGTGCGGGCCCCGCTGTCGCGGGTGCCGGAGAACACCATGAAGTTCGCGGTCGGCATCATGCTGACCTCGTTCGGCGTGTTCTGGGGCGCCGAGGGCGCCGGGGTGTCCTGGCCGGGCAATGACGCCGCGCTGCTGGCGGTCATCCCGGCGACGGCCCTGGTCGCGCTCGGCTACCTGGCCCTGCTGCGCCGGGCCGCCGCGGCGGGCCGGGCCACCGCCGTCCCCGTGGAAAGGAGTGCCGCATGAGCAGGTGGCTGCGCTCGTTCGGGGCGTTCTGGTACGACTTCGTCATCGGCGACGACTGGCGCGGGGCCGCGGTGGTGGCGGTGGCCCTCGCCGCGACCGCCCTGCTGGTGCACGTGGCCTCGGTGAACGCCTGGTGGCTGCTGCCGGTCGCGGTGATCGCCGCGCTCGGGCTGGTCGCTGCGCCGCGCCACCGCGCGGCAAGCCCTGACCGGCACCGCTGCACGCGTCGGCTACGCCGGGGCCGCGCGCCTTGACCAGGCCGGTCTCGTAGGCGAAGCACCACGGCCTGCACCCGGTCGCGGAGGCCGAGCTTGGCCAGCACCCGGCCGACATGGGTCTTCACCGTCGCCTCGGACACGAACAGCCGGCCGGCGATCTCGGCGTTGGACAGGCCCTGGGCGACGTGCGCGAGCACCTCGCGCTCGCGGCTGGTCAGGCAGTCCAGGCCCGGCGGGGCCGGGCCGTCGTCGGCGGGGAACAGCGGGGCGAAGCGGTCGATCAGGCGCCGGGTGGTGGACGGGGCCACCACCGCGTCGCCGGAGTGCACCGCCCTGATGCCGAACAGCAGTTCCTCCGGCGGCACGTCCTTGAGCAGGAACCCGCTGGCGCCCGCCTTGAGCGCCGCGTAGGCGTACTCGTCGAGGTCGAACGTGGTCAGCATGAGCACCCGGGGCCGCTCGCCCGCCTGGCAGATGCGCCGGGTGGCCTCGATCCCGTCCAGGCGCGGCATCCGCACGTCCATCACCACCACGTCGGCGGTGACCGCGCGCAGCAAGCTGAGCGCGGCGGCGCCGTCCCCGCCTCGCCGACCACCGACATGTCGGCCTGGGCGTCGAGCACCATGCGGAAGCCCGCCCGCACCAGTTCCTGGTCGTCCACGAGCAGGATCCGGATGCTCATGCGGCGCCCGCCTGCACCGGGGTGAGCGGCAGCGTGGCCACCACCTCGAAGCCGCCGCCGGGCCGCGGCCCCGCGGTGACCGAGCCGCCGTACACCGCCACCCGCTCGCGCATCCCGGTCAGGCCGTGCCCCGGCGCCCCGGGCTGCGCGGTGCCGCCCAGGTCACCCCAGCCGTCGTCGCTGATCGTCAGCAGCACCGCGTCCGGCGAGTAGCGGAGCAGGACCGACGCCGAGGCGACCGGGCCCGCGTGCTTGCGGGTGTTGGTGAGGGACTCCTGCACGATCCGGTAGGCGGCCAGCGCGACGCCGCCGGGCAGCGGCTGCGGGTCGCCCTCGACGGTGAACGACACCGGCAGCCCCGCGCCCCGCGCCTGGTCCAGCAGTTCGCCCAGCTCGCCGATGCCCGGCTGCGGCGCCCGCTCCGAGCTGGCGCCGTCCTCCTCGCGGCGCAGCACGCCGAGCAGCCGGCGCATCTCGGCCAGGGCCTGGCGGCCGGTGGCGGAGATCGCGGCCAGGGCCTCCCTGGCCCGGGCCGGGTCGGTGCCGAGCGCGTACGAGGCGCCGTCGGCCTGCACCACCATGACGCTGACGTTGTGCGCGATCACGTCGTGCAGTTCGCGGGCGATCCTGGCCCGCTCGGCCGCGGCGGCGATCCGCGCCTGGGCGTCCCGGTCCCGTTCCAGCCGGGCGGCCCGGTCCTCCAGGCTCGCGTAGTACGCGCGGCGGTAGCGCATGGAGTCACCCAGCACCCAGGCCAGCAGCGCGGGCCCGGCGAACAGCATCGCGCCGGCCGTCAGCCATTCCAGCAGGCTGTGGTTGATCAGGCTGATCCAGCGGAGGATGCCCACCGCCGAGCCGGCCAGGCAGACGGCCAGCCCCCAGACCGAGGTGCGCCGCGGGGTGTAGGCGGCCAGCGTGTACAGCAGGATGAGGATGGCCACGTCGGTGGCGGCGGGCCGGAGGTCCAGCGCGACCTGGAGCCCGCCGGCGGCGATGGCGGTGTAGTAGGCGGCGACCGGGTACTTGCGGCGGAACACCACCGGCACCGCCAGCCCGAGCGCCAGCGGGATGCCCAGGAACATGCCCCTGGCGAACGTCGGCCCCACCCCGCCGAACAGCAGCGCGGCCGCCAGCACGCCGTCCACCAGCATCGGGTGGCGGCGCAGCCAGGCATACAGGGCGGACACGCGTCCAGGGTAGATCGGGACGGCCGCGGGGGCGTCATCCTCGCGGGTACGCTGCCCTCATCCTCGCGGGCGATGGTCCAAGCACGCGCGATGGGGCCTGCAGGCCTGCGCGGGCGCCGAGCGCCGCCGGCTCCAGGGGGTCCTGGGACAGGGAAAGGTGCCTGAGTGGCCGACTGTGTCTTCTGCCGGATCGTGGCGGGCGAGATACCCGCGCACATCGTCTCGCAGGACGCCGCCACGGTGGCGTTCCTGGACGCCCGGCCGGTGTTCAAGGGGCACGTCCTGGTCGTGCCCCGGCAGCACTACGTGACGCTGGCCGACCTGCCGCCGGACGGTGTCGGCCCGCTGTTCGAGCGGGTCCGCCTGCTGTCCGCGGCGGTACCGGCCGGGCTCGGCGCGCAGGGCACCTTCGTCGCCCTCAACAACGTGGTCAGCCAGAGCGTGCCCCACCTGCATGTGCATGTGGTGCCGCGGACCAAGGGGGACGGGCTGCGCGGCTTCTTCTGGCCGCGGCAGCGCTACGCCAGCGAGGAGGAGGCCGCGGAGTACGCCCGGCGGATCGCGGGACGCCATGGCCGGCGCGGCGGCCTGAACCGGGGCGGGGCCAGCCCGGGCACCCCCGGTCAGCCGGGGCTACCGGCCAGGGCGAAGCGCCGGTGCCGGTGCCTGCGGTGCCGCCCGAGGCCCGCCCCGGGGAACGCGTAGGGCGGCGGCAGCGCGGTGCAGCCCACGCATGGCGGCGCGCTGCGGAAGAACGGCGGGACCGACGGTGAGTCGGTCGGCGGGTTGGTGGGCAGCAGGAACGGCTTGCGCGGCGGCTGGCTGAAGTTGAAGTCGCTGACCAGGTTGCCCAGTTGCGGCGCGTTCTCGCGGACGTCGGGGCGGCGGTCGGGCCGGCCGTCGGTCTTGGGGTTGAGGCGGGCACCGCCGAGGAAGTCGTCCTCGATGAACTTGAGGTAGGCGTCGCTGGAGAGGGTCTGGTGGTCGATGTACCCCTTCCTGGCGTACGGGGAGATCACGATGCCGGGCACCCGCAGCCCGTAGCCGTTCTGGTCGATCGCCGGCGGCACCACGCCGTCGTAGAACCCGCCCCAGTCGTCCCAGCTCAGGAAGATCGCGGTGGAGTTCCAATCCGGGCTCTTCATCGCGGCGTTGATCAGCGCCGTCACGTACGCCTGGCCCTGGTGGATGCTGGCTGGCGGGTGCTCGCTGTCCGGATCGGACGGGGTGATCCAGCTCACCGAGGGCAGGCTGCCGCCTTTCGCCGCGCTGAAGTAGGAGCTCAGGCCCTGGACGTTGGCGACCTGGTGATCCGTCTGCACGTCGCCGAACAGCGGCAGCGGGTTCCAGATCCCCGGCGTCGAGGCGCTCTGCCTGACCGGGGCACAGGTCTCGGCCGAGTCGCTGGCGCAGTCCGGCTGGGTGCCCTTCTGCACGTAGTAGGCCCAGCTGACGTGGTGGGCGTGCAGCAGATAGGTGATGTCGGTCCAGGCCAGGTCGATCGAGGTGGTACCGGTGGTCACCTCCTGCGCCACGGCCCGGTCGAACACCTTGCCCGGGTAGGGCCCGACGATGTCGTTGACGCAGCTCATCGGCGAGCGGTTCGCGCACCTGGCCGACCAGCCTGATACCAGGTACAGGTGGTCGGGCAGGGACCACGACTTCACCGGCTCGAACATGTGGTCGGCCAGCACGAAGTTCTTCGCATATGCCCAGTAGTTCGGCAGTTCCGCGGCGGTGTGGTAGCCCATCACGTCGGGGGTCGCGCCGAGGCTGCAGGCGGGGTCATTGGCGAACCGGCAGGTCCCGTGGGCGGCATCGCGCTGCCGGATGAAGCCGTCCATCTTGCCGCCGTCGATGTCCGCGACAGCATTGGCCTCGCCGTGCGGGCCGCCGCCGTTGATGTCGGCGGTGTCGTGGTAGGGGCGCGTGCACCCGCCGGAGGGGCTGGGCACGCAGACGGCAGGCACGCCGTCGCGCATCGGGATACCGTCGGCGCCCGGGTAGGTGCCGAAGTAGCTGTCGAACGACCGGTTCTCCTGCATGACGATGATCACGTGCCGGATCTTGTGGATGCCGGCCGCGGACTGTGGCGGCGCGGCGGATGGATCCGGTTCGCTGCGCGGGCGAGGTGCAGGCGGCCAGCAGGACGGCCGCGGCGAGCAGGACGGCCGCGGCGAGCGGGCAGCGGGCCAGCCGGTGGGTGCGCATGGCGCAAACCTAAGCAGCACCCCTGGGCGGCCAGCCAAGTTCCGGTAAGGATTCAGCGGGGATCACCTCAGCGAAAGCTGGGAATCTCCGGGAGCCGCCGAGGTGATATTCGGGCGATAAGCGCCTATCGTCAAGGTATGGCCGGGTGGTGGTCCATCGAGGTTTTCCACGGCGAGTTCTCCGCGCGCCGGTGGCAGGACACCTACTCCAGCGCCCTGATCGAGTCGGCGCTCTCCCACGGCGCGACCGACTGGGAATGGCACGAGCACAGGTGGGGCGTGGTGTTCGAGGCCGAGTTCGGCGCGGACGCCGAGTGGGCGGCCTTCCGGGCCCTGCCCATGGTCCAGGCGGCGCTGGACGCGGTGCCCGACCCGGTCAACGGCCTGCTCGTCTACCGCGGCCGCGGCGGCGGTGCTGGTAGCGTGTCCCCCCGCAGGCCACGGCCGGGCGCCGGCGCGGGCGCGATGTCCCTGCCAGAGCCGGGCGGCGAGCCCGTGGTCCGGTTGACCGGCGTGACACCGCCGGGAGTACCCGAACCTGCGCAAGCCGGGGCAGTCTAGGCGGCCGGGGCCGCGGCCCCGGCCGGGCAGCCCGGGCGTTTTGCGCTGCGGGTGCCGGCGGAGGGCAAGGAGCAGTGCAGGATGGAGGCATGAGGGATACCCGAGCCATGGCAGGCGGATTGCGGTCGGCGATCGAGCGGAGCGGCTACTACCCAGGGCTGGTCGCCGACGCGGTGCTGTCCGCCCTGGGCTCCGAAGCCGTCGTCTCCTACGTGGTGCACCATGACGCGGTGTTCGACCCGGGGATGGAGGTCCGCCGCCACATGACCGTCCTGGTGATGACCCCGACCCGGCTGGTGCACTCGCACACCGACGAGCACCCGGCCGAGGAGCCCGGGGAGCGCCCGCAGGCGGAGACCACCACCGAGGCGGTCCGCTTCTCCCGCATCTCCTCGGTGGCGGTGACCAGGGTCGTGCCGGACCCGGCCTCCTACGTGCCGGGCGTCACCATGCCGAGCGAGGTGGTCCTGACCATCGGCTGGAACGTGCTGTCCCGGGTCGAGCTTGAGCCCGCCCAGTGCGTGGACGAGAACTGCGAGGCGGACCACGGCTACAGCGGCACCATCAGTGCCGATGACCTGGCGCTGCGGGTGAGCGAGGCCGCCGACGGCGAGGAGGCGGTGCGGCAGGTGCTTGATTTCTCCACGGCCCTGGCCGAGGCGACCGCACACGCGCACCACTGACAGGGGGGCGAATGCGAGCCGAGCCTGCCGTAGTCCCGGTCCTGCCGCGCTACGGCGAGAGCACCCTGTCCGATCTCGCCACCTCGCTGCTCGCCTCCCTGGGCATCGCCGGCGAGGCCAACCCGCTGGGCCTGCCGCAGACCGCCCGTGCCTGCCTGCTCGTGGTGGACGGGCTGGGCTGGGAACTGCTGCGCGACCAGCCGGCCAGCGCGCCCTTCCTGTCCGAGCTTGCGGTCAACGGCGCCGCGCTGACCGCCGGCTTCCCGGCGACCACGGTCACCAGCCTCAGCTCGCTGGGCACCGGGCGGCCGCCCGGGCAGCACGGCATGCTCGGCTATCAGGTCGCCATCCCCGGCAAGGACAAGCTGCTGAACGGCCTGCGGTGGGATAACTCCGTCGACCCGCGCACCTGGCAGCCGGGCAGCACGGTGTATGAGCGGGCCGCCGCGGCGGGCGTGTGCACCTACCGCGTCGCGGCATCCGCGCTGGAGCGGACCGGCCTGTCGGTCGCGGTCATGCGGGGCACGGAGTACCGGCCGGCGGACAGCATGGGCGCCCTGGTGGCGCAGGCCGCCGAGGCGCTGCGGGGTACCGACCGTGCCCTGGTCACCGTGTACCACGGCCAGCTCGACGGCACCGGGCACACCTTCGGGGCGTCGTCCGATGCCTGGCGCTACCACCTGGGCCACGTGGACAAGCTGGCCGAGCAGCTCGCGGCGGCGCTGCCCAGCGGTACCCCGCTGTACGTGACCGCCGACCACGGCATGGTCGACGTGGGCCCGGACGACCGGATCGACGTGGACGCGCTGCCCGCGCTGCGGGAGGGGGTGGCGCTGCTCGGCGGCGAGCCGCGGGCCAGGCACGTGTACGCCAAGCCCGGCGCCGCCGCCGACGTCGCCGCGGCGTGGGCCGAGGTCATCGGCGACCGGGCCTGGGTGCTGCCCAGGGACGAGGCGATCGCGGCGGGCTGGTTCGGCCCGGTGCCGGACGGGCTGGCAGCCCGGATCGGCGACGTGGTGGCCGCCCCGGTGGGCCCGTTCGCGATCGTCGCCACCCGGGCCGAGCCGCTGGAGTCCTCGCTGGTCGGCATGCACGGATCGCTCACGTCCGCCGACCAGCTCGTGCCCCTGCTGCGGCTGCCCACGCTGTGACCCGGCAGGCGGGCCTGCCGCTCGCGAAACGGATAAAAACCGGCGTACCGTTCACCGGGAACGCTTTCCCGCTCTCCGCGCGCTGGGACCGCATTCGGCGCGGCTCCGCCCACAGCGGGGCATGCCGGTTATCCACAGCATCATCCGGGGAGACGCAAGAGTATGCGGCGCCTCGTCCACAGAATTATGGGACTTACCCACAGGGCGAACCAGGTGTGGTAACCGTCACTATGATGTCTCCCCGCGATTCCGGCGTTGCGGGGCAAGCCGGGATGGAAGGGGTGCCTGCCATGGAACCGCACGACGGCCAGGCCAGCCCGCTGACCGACGTGAACGCGCTCGCACACGCGCTGGCCGGGCCCGTGCCGCCGGTGCTGCTGGACGTCCGCTGGCGGCTCGGCGGGCCGCCGGGCATCGAGTCCTACCTGGCCGGGCACCTGCCGCGCGCGGTGTTCGTGGACCTGGATACCGAACTCGCCGCGGAGCCCGGCCCGGCCGGCCGGCACCCGCTGCCGCCGGCCTGCCGGTTCGAGGCGGCGATGCGCCGTGCCGGGGTCTGCACCGGGAGCACCGTGGTCGTCTACGACGAGGCGGACGGCACCGTGGCGGCGCGGGCCTGGTGGCTGCTGCGCTACTTCGGGCACCGCGACTGCCGGCTGCTCGACGGCGGGTTCCGTGCCTGGGCGGCGGCGGGCGGGCAGGTGGCCACCGGGGAAGGCGCGGCGCCGGGCGGCGGGAACTTCACCGCCAGGCCCGGGCAGATGCCGGTGCTCGATGCCGGCGCCGCGGCCAGCCTGGCCCGCCGCGGGGCCCTGCTGGACGCGCGCGCCAGGGAGCGCTACCGGGGCGAGCGGGAGCCGGTGGACCCGGTGGCCGGGCATATCCCCGGGGCGCTGAGCGCGCCCACCACGGCGAACGTCGGCCCGGACGGCCGGTTCCTGGCCGCGGCCGGGCTGCGCGCCAGGTTCGCCACCCTGGGTGCGCCGGCCGGCGCCGGGCTGGTGGGCGTCTACTGCGGCTCCGGTGTCACCGCCGCCCACGAGGTGCTGGCGCTGGAACTGGCGGGCATCCCCGCGTCGCTCTACGTTGGCTCCTGGTCCAACTGGGTGGCCGACCCGGCCCGCCCGGTGGCCACCGGCCCGGAGCCGGGCTAGCCGCGGGGATCCGGGCCGGACGGAACCATCCGGCGCGCTGCCCCGTCGAAGTGTGTGCGGGTGGGCCTGGGGCAGCCAGGCCGGCCCGCACCAACACCCGAACGGCGGGTGCGGGGCTACTCCTCGGCCCCGGGCCCGCCCCGAGACCGCGGGGCCGGCCCGGGCGGCCAGCCTTGCCCGCGGATCTGCCCAGCGGGGGCTGTGGCGGACGAAAGCCGGGGCGCGGCCCGGAGTGTCCCGGTCCAGAAGGGAGTCACGATGAGAACGCTGGGCAAGCCGGAGGGTGCGGCCAGGCGCGCGGCGCTCGGTGGCATCGCCGCCGGGCTCATGATCGGCCTCGCCGCCTGCGGCACCACCGTGGCCGGGGCCGGAACCGCCGCGTCCGGGGGCCCGGCGTCCCGCGCGCCGGCCGCGGGGGCGGCCGCCACGCCGCAGCCGTCCGCGAGCGGGGTGAATCCGGGCGGGGTGATGGTCGGCGCCCCGCCGAAGCACGCGGCGCTGTGCCGGGCGGTCCCGGCGCTGACCCGGATGACCTTCATGCTCTCCGCCAAGCCGCCGAGCCTGCACGTCCGTGAGGTGCTGCCCGCCGGGTTCCCGATCAGGAACCGGGCCACCGTGCGCCAGGTGGCCGGGCTGCTGTGCGGCCTGCCCGCGGTGCCGCCGGGCCAGATGACGTGCCCCAACGACATGGGGGGCAGCTACCGGATGTTCTTCTTCGCCGGCGGCCGCGCCTTCGGCGAGGTCACCGTCGAGCTGACCGGCTGCCGCGTGGTCACCGGGCTCGGCCCACCGCGGTCCTGGTCCACTTCCACGGCGCTGGAGCAGGCGCTGAGCCAGCACTTCGGCATCCGCTTCCCGCTAGCTCCCTAGCCCGGCATGGCGCGGTCATCGCGGCGGGGCCAGGTCATGCCGCGCGGTCAGGACCAGCCAGGTCAGTGCCCCGGTGATGAGGGCTGGCGTGGCCGGCCTGGCGCCGGCGACCACCGCCACGCCGGCGCTCACCGCCGCGGCCGCGGCGATCCGCAGCGCGAGCCGCACCGGGCGGCCCCGGCGTAGCCGCGACCACCAGCGCCCGGCCATCAGACCGGCGGCCGGTCGCCGTCTCTCCCCAGCGGCGGCCGGCCGCCAGCGGCGCCCGGCCGCTGTCCGCCCGGCCTGTCTCAGGCGGCGCGGCCCCGGGGGGCGGGCCAGGTCGGCCAGTGCCTCGGCCCGGCCGTAACCGGTCCGCACGATCGTGTAGGCGGCGGCCGCCGCGGCGAACCGGGCGGCGTCCCCGCCATCGGCGCGGTCCGGGTGGGTCGCGGCGGCGATCCGGCGCCACGCCGCCCGGACCTCGTCATCGGTCAGGCCGCGGCTGGCCGGCAGCCCTAAGACCGTGAACGGGTCCGCCTGCCGCGCTGGCCTCATCGGGTTTCCCTGCCGTATGGTTCCCCGGCCGAGTGTACGGACGCCGGAGCCGGCCGGGAACCAGGCGGCCCGGGGCGAGGCGCGGGAGCCGGGCCCGCAGGTTCCCCCCCAGGGAACGCGCAGGGAGCGAACCCCCGTGCGCGCTCCCTGCCCGCGCCCGACCCACGGCCTGGCTGGGCCTGCCTTCCGGATTTAACCGGAAGCCCCTCCGGCGGGCCACGCCCGCGCCTCGCCCCGGGCTTGGCTGTAGCCAACCGCTCCCGGGAGCCCGCGGGCCATCCCCGGATTCCGGGATCTGCCGGGTACGGCGCCCAGACCTACACTTGCGCTACCACACCCGTGCCGGTCACCGGAGACAGGAAGGCAATGGCGTCCCAGGCCAGCAACCCGGCTGCCGCGCGCGTCACCACGCCCTCGGGCCTGGTCGTGGGGATCCCCGAGGGCAGCAGGCTGGTGTTCGGCCGGGGCCCGGACGCGGACCTGACGATCCCCGCCGGGCGGGGCCTGTCCCGGCGCGCCGGGGTGATCAGCGCGACGGCCACGGGCGCCTGGATCGCCAACATCAGCCGCACCCACGCGCTCTACACCGAGGGCGACGGCTACCGGATCCGGCTGCCCCGGATGGAGGAGCGCGACGAGCCGTCCAGCGGCTGGTTCGTGCGCTCCGGCACGGTGCTCGTCGGCTCCCGGGCGATGCTGGACGAGGGCCGGCCGCTGTCGGTGATCGTCTCGGGTGGCGACGACCGCTGGGGGGAGGGGGCGGACGGCGCCCGGGCCCGGGGGGACGGCGAGGCGACGCTGCTGCCGATCTACCTGGATCCGATGACCAAGCTGTTCCTCGTGGCGCTGATGTGGTGCCGCCCCTGGCTGCTCGACCCCGGCGCGGTCACCCCGCTGCCGCGGACCCCGGAGATCGCCAGGGACGCGCTCCAGGCCACCGGCGCCTACCACGAGCTGGAGCGGTTCGACAGCGACCCAGCGTTCCGGGACCGGCTGTCCGCGCGGGTGGCCGAGCACATCAAGGTGCTGCGGCACAAGATCACCGACCGGGGCCTGGTCCGCGCGGACACCCGGCTGTCCGACGAGGTGGTGGTGCGGCTGCTCATCGAGCACGGCATCGTCACCGCCGCGGACCTGGGCAAGCTGAACGACCCGGCGTGGTGTTCCCGCCAGGAGGACCTGTGGTGGTCCAGGGACGCCTGACGCCGCCGCCGGCCGCGGCGCCGGTCAGGCTGCGGGGGAGGGGGCACCCGGCGGCGGGGGCAGGACCCGGAAGGTGGTGCTGAGCCGCCGCCCGCCCGCTCCGGTGACCACCACCACGTGCGGGCCCACGGGAATCGCCCCGGGGTAGAACAGATGCCCCTGGTCGATCGTGTAGTTGAAGGCTCCCGCGAAGTCGACCGGCACCTGGATGTGCGCGCTGCGGCCGGCCAGGGACAGGGTGACGGTGCTCCGCGGCGGCCAGCCCGCACCGTGCACCACGAAGCCGGTGATCCCGTCGCCCACCGGCTGGAGCATTTCGACCCCGGGGCGGGTGCCGGACAGTGGCGCGAAGCTGCTGGGTGGTGGTCCCGTCGGCGGGGGCACGGCCCCGGCGCCGGGCGAGGCGGACGGCGCGGGCTCGCCGAACCCGCCGTCCAGCGCCACCGCGATCAGCACACCGACCGCCACCAGCGCGGCGGCCGCCCCGGTGCGCGCGGCCAGGCTCAGCAGCGCGCCATGCCGGCGCTTGCGGAGCAGCCCGGCGGGGCCGCCCGGGCGGCGCGGAGCGGCGGCGGGCCGGCCCGGCAGGGCTGCCGTGCGCCTGCGGGCCAGCCAGCGGCGGATGGCCGGGCCCCGCGGCGTGGACAGCGCGGTGCGGGACCCGAACGTCGCGTCCTCGGCGGCGTCCCCGGCGCCGTCCCAGGCCGGGGCCTGGGCCGCGAGCTGCGGGCCGTGCTGATAGCCGCGGATCAGCGCCATGGCCGGCTCGGTCAGGTAGGCGTGGTGCCCGTTCTGCGCGGCGTCCCCGGCGACGAACGGCCCGAGCTGGCTGAGCAGCGCGGCGGAGGTGGGCCGCTTGCGGGGGCTGCGTTCCAGGCAGGCGGTGACCATCTCGGCCAGTTCCGCGGGCAGGCCGGCCAGGTCCGGCGCTTCGGTGGCGAGCCGGACCAGCACGTCCATGACCGTCTCACCCTGGTACGGGGCGTGCCCGGTGGCGGCGTACAGCAGGGTCGCGCCGAGCGCGAACATGTCGCTGGCGGCCGACGCCTGGCGCGTGTCGCGGGCCTGTTCCGGCGCCATGTAGGCGGGCGTGCCCACGGCACCGCGGGTCACCGTGAGCTGGATCCGCTCGGCCGCCCTGGCCACCCCGAAGTCGATCACCCGGGGCCCGTCCGGTGAGACCAGCACGTTGGACGGCTTGAGATCGCGGTGCACCAGCCCGGCGGTGTGGATCGACTCCAGCGCCTCGGCGCACCCGGCTGCCAGCCACCGGGTGGCCGGCACCGGCAGCGGGCCGCAGGCCCGCACCAGCTCGGTCAGCGACGGCGCGGGGATGTACGCGGTGGCCAGCCACGGCACATCGGCGTCGGCGTCGGCCGCGACGACGGCGGCGGTGAACACCCCGCTGACCCGGCGGGCGGCGGCCACCTCGTGCGCGAACCGGGCCCGGAACCCGGCCTCCTCGGCGAACTCGATCTTGATCGTCTTGACGGCCACCAGCCGGCCCGCCGTGGACCTGCCCAGGAACACCTGGCCCATCGCCCCGGCGCCGAGGCGGCCCAGTAATACGTACGGCCCGATGCGCTCGGGGTCCCACCGGCGAAGCGGCTCCAGCGCCGGCTGCACAACCATGCTTGTGTCCTCCCTGGACCTGTGGCCAGGTCACCATGATGCCGAGTCTCGCGGCCCCCTGCCCGGCTTCGGCCGGTATGCCCCAGGTCATACCAGTCCGGTCACAACTGCCAGTGCAACCACGGGGTGAGCTCCCTGGTGGCGGAGGTCAACGTCCTCGGGCAGACCATCGCACCGAAGACCTCGTGACCGGCTGGCAGACCCAGTGGGCGGCTACATCACATGAATTCTCTGAGATAACTTTCCTGTGCTTGACCAGGCATCAACCGATACCTAGGTGCTTGCGCCACGCTGATACGGCCGTTGCAATAACATCCAGAGATGCAACGGTAGCCGGTGGAGGCGGGCTCACCTGGCCCTCAATAACCGACCGCAAGCGGAGACCCACTCACGGCGGGCGAGAGCGTTCATGCGCCGATAATCCTGCAGGTAACGTTCAGCTCCCTGGACAGTCCGATCGGAGAGCCGTGACACGTCCACAGCCTGCGCCCAGGCAAGCAAGGCTGGCGACACCGGATCGGGATCCGGATTTTGGGATCGCCGGAGTCGGCGCTCCCGCTGCCAGGCATCTCAGGCTACTCGTCCGACCGACCTCAACACCGCGATACCGCCGACCAGCGGCAGCACTGCAAGGTCGCCGTGGACCGCCTCGGCCTTCGCTCCGCACTGGCGACAGGTGACAGCACGGCTTCGGGACCTGCGCAGCCGCAGTCCTGCCATCCCAGGGCACCGTCGCACGTCGAGTGACGTGTCGCCGTGGCTGCTGACACCGTCAAGGCTCGCCTGCCGATAGCGACCCGGGAGATGCCTTGCCTCGGGCAGCGTGCGTCATGACGTGACACCGCGGCTCAGCCTGGTTCGGGGCCGAACGCCTCGGTCCAGGAGCGCCGTGACCTCCGCCGCGTGCGGCGCGGCCGTGGCAGGCTGGCCCGCCGGTGCCACCGCGCCGGGCGGCACCGGGCAGCGGCCCGGCCACTCCGGCCCGGCGGCCCAGGCCGATCGGCGGCCCGGCGGCACGCTCGCGGCCGCTCCCGGTGACCGCCGGCGCGTCGGCGCTGCGCTGGCTGCCCCGCCGCCGGCGCGGCCACCGCGGCCGGGGCCGCGACCAGCCGCTTGACCTGCACGAAGGTGACCCCGCCCCGGTAGATGTAGGCGGCCTGGCCGACGTCAAGGCGGCGGATGAGCGCCGGGTCGGCGACCGGGACCTCGCGGATCCGGGAGGCGCCCTCATGGCTCCACCGGGGCACGCCGAGCAGCCGCCGGCTGGTGTCCAGCGCCGGCTGGTTCCCGGCCAGCGCGGTGACCGGCTCGGGGTACGGGGTGCGCAGCAGCCAGATGCCCCCTTCCGCGGTCGCGGCGAGCCGGTACCGCTCGTCCTCGCCGGGAGCCAGGCCCTGCCAGGACTGCGCCGACACCTGCACCGCCAGGCCGAGCGACCGGGCCCGCTCGTACAGCTGCCAGATCGGCAGCCGCCGGGACACCGCGCTGAACTCGTCCACCGCCAGCAGGATCTCCCGGCCCGCGCCCTGGCCGTGGGCGGCGTGGTAGGCCAGCAGGTCCACCAGCGCGCGGGCCTGCGCCTCGGCCACCGCCACATCGGCGGTTCCCTCCAGGATGCAGTACCAGGCGTCGGCGTCACCGTAGCCGCCCGGCCCGTCCAGCCCCGGCCCCAGCCGCCGGAACAGGGTGCGGAACCGCAGCGCGATGTCGGTGACGTGCCGGGAGGCCGACCGGAGCAGCGCCGCCTCCTCGCCGTGACCGGGCGCGGCGTAGGCGAGGGTGAGCCAGCCGGCGTCCAGCCTGGCGAGGAAGTCCGCCGCGCTGGCCGGCGGGCCGCAGGGCGCGGCCACCGCCAGCGCGACGATCGCCTCCATGACGTCGGCGTAGTAGGCCGCGCCGCCGGTGCCGTGCTCGATCATGTCCAGCAGCGTGCTGGTCAGCTCGGCCGGTGGCAGCTGCCACAGCGACAGGCTGGCCTCGTCGGGCCAGACGGCGGTGAACCGCGCCCCGGCGCCGCGGAGCACCCGGCGGACCCGGTCCGCGACCCGGCGTGAGTCGGCGCCGCCCTTGCAGTCCAGCACCACCAGCAGCGGCCGCCGCCCCGCGTGCGCCGCGTGCAACTGCAGCCCGCGGGCGAGGAACCCGGCCCACAGCCGGAGCAGCAGCGTGGTCTTGCCTGTCCCGGTGGTCCCGATCACCACCTGGTGCGAGCGCAGCCGCTGGTAGGGGATCATCGCAAGGTCCGCGGCCGGGTGCCCGGACGCGGCGATGACCGCGCCCGCCACGACGGCCCCGCGCCGGGAGACCAGTGGCACAGAGCCGGGCGCGGCGATCCGGGCGCGCGCCGTGCGCACCTGGCGCCGCCACTGGCGGGCGCGGAAGGCCGCCGGGGAGGTGGGGAAGATCCCGCCGGTCCCGGTCTCCATCGCGTAGATCCGCCGCGACCAGGCCAGCCCGCCCACGGCCAGGCCGAGCGGGATCGCGGCCGGGGCGATGGTCGTGGCGGCCAGCGCCACCGAGCCGGTACCCAGCTGGCGCCAGGCGGACAGCCAGGCATGGTACGGCGCGGCGGCGACCTGCCACCCCGCCCGGCTGGTGACGGCGACGGCCGCCAGCCAGACGGCCGCCATGGGCGCACACGCCAGCGCCGCCCGGTACAGCCGCCGCGGCGGCCAGCCGCGCCACCAGGCCAGCGTGACCGCCAGCGCGGCCACCAGCGAGACCGGCGCGGCCGCGACGACCAGCGCCGCGGCCACCGCGGCCAGGGCCAGCCTGCCCGCCGCGCGCAGCACGGCCAGTCCCAGGTACCGCCGGATCACCGGGCCCGCCCCCCGTCACGGCCGGGCGGCCCGCCCAGGCCCGCCCCCGGCGGCAAGCCGCGGATCTCGACCCGGCCTGCCGCACCGGCCAGCGCGGCCCGGGCCCGTGCCACCGTCGGCCGCGCGGCGGCCGAGCACAGGTACACCACCCGGGCGTGCCGCGGCGCCGCCCCCGGCACCTGGGCCTGCCCCGCCGGGCAGCCGTAGTCCCCGGTCCTGGCGAGGATCTCGTGCATGATGGCGGCGGTCCTGGCGACGGTCTTGCGGGTCAGCTCGGCTTCGATCGCCCAGCACTCACCGGCGAAGCCGGCCGGGCCGCCGTCCGGCCAGTGCACCTCGGCGTCGGGGATGTGCTCGCGTAACCCGACCCGCCCGCCGGCCCTGGCGCGCAGGCGGCGCTCGCTGCGCCAGAACGCTCCCGCCGCGGCGTACCCGGGTGCCGCTTCCAGGGCCAGCCGCACCGAGGTCACCGCGCGCAGGTGCGCCAGCCGCGATAACGCGGGGGAGGCGGCCCGGTACGGCAGCCCGCACGCGGACAGCCCGGACCGGGTCAGCCAGACCCAGGGACGGCCCGGGCCGATCCTCGCGGATTCGGCGTAGCGGGCCCGCCGCCAGCCCAGGGCGATGGCCCCGGCCCGTGCCTCGGTGACACCCAGGACGGTGGCGAGCTGGTCGAGCTGCACGGCATACATGTCGGCGACGAACAGCAGGGCGGCGATGTCGCGCCCGGCTGGGCCGGAGGCGGTGATGCCGTCCGTCGTGCCCGTGCTGGCATCCACGAGTCCACTACACCACGACAGCGCGATGCGCGGTAAGTGCCGCGTGGTGCGGTAAGTGGCCGGGCAACATGCCGCAAGAGGTGGCGCCGGGCGGTGGTGGTGAGGCACAATCCGAAGAGGAGTACTAGCGGCAGCATGTCGCGGGAACCGGGCAGCCGGGCCTGTTCGCGGCGGAGCCGAGGTCGTTGGGGAAGACGCACCTCATCCGCACGCAGGGAGGCCAGGGTGACCGTTCGCGGCGTTCTGCACGTACATTCCGCGCCCCCGGCGCTCAGTCCCCATGTGGAGTGGGCGGTAGCCGGGGTTGTTGGCGTGCCTGTCAGCATGCCATGGGTGGGCCAGCCGGCCGCGCCCGGCATGCTGCGGGCCGAGCTTGAGTGGCAGGGCCAGCCCGGCATGGCGGGGGAGATCACCTCCGCGCTGGCCGGCTGGAACCGGCTGCGCTTCGAGGTAACCGAGGATGCCAGCCCGGGCTGTGACGCCGTGCGGTTCAGCTACACGCCCGCGCTCGGGGTGTTCTCGGCCGTCACGATGGCGAACGGCGACATCCTGGTGCCGGAGAACCGGCTCCGGGCGGCGATGACGGTGGCGGCCGCCCCGTCCGGCGTCGCACGGTTCGGTCACGGCGGCGCCGAGGGCGGGGACGCGGCCAGCGCGCTGGCGGAGGAGCTTTCCCGGCTGCTCGGCGAGCCCTGGGACTGCGAGCTGGAACCGTTCCGGTGCGCCGGCGACGGCGCGCCGGTCCGCTGGCTGAACGCCACCGGCTGATCCCGGCCCTGCCGCGAAACCAGCCTCAGGCGCAGGCCATCTGGCCGGCGATAGAATCGTCCTGACCGGCCAATGTTTGCGTGCCGTGCGGCGGGCAGTGCCCGGCAGCGACGGCCCGGGCGGCGGCTGGGGATTCGGGCCGCAGGCTGCTGCGGTTCGCTGGGCTAGCGAGCCTGGAGGAGACATGACCATCGAGATCTCCGTCCCCGACGAATGGACACCTGGACAGGCGGTTGCCATCCGGGCACTGCTGCAGCAGGCCATATACGGCGGGCACCCGCTGATCGCGGCGATCAGGGCGGACGCCAGCCCCGACCAGCTGCTGGACATCTACGGCCGCGTCGAAACGCTCCTGCGTGACGCTGGCATGGCCGCGTGAGCGCGCCGGAAACGGCACCACGGAAGGTCATCCTCGACTGCGACCCGGGCATCGACGACGCGTTCGCGATCGCCTTCGGCTGCGGGCACCCGGCCATCGAGCTTTGCGGTGTCACCACGGTGGCCGGCAACGTCGGCCTGGACCGGACCACTGGCAACGCGCTGGCCGTGCTGGAGTTCCTCGGCCGTGGCGATGTGCCCGTCGCCGCGGGCAGCCCGGCGCCGCTGCTGCGCCCCTTCACCGACGCCCACGACGTGCACGGCGAAACCGGCCTCGGTGCCGCCAGCTGCCCGCGGCCCAGGGCCGGCCCGTGGCCGCCCACGCGGTCGACTTCCTCATCGAGCGGATCGAGGCCGCGCCGGGCGAGGTGACCCTGGTCGCGACCGGCCCGCTGACCAATGTCGCGCTGGCGGTCCGCCGTCATCCGCCGCTGGCCACCCAGGTCGCGGACTTCGTCATCATGGGCGGCTCGGCGGGCCGGGGGAACGTCACCCCGGCGGCCGAATTCAACATCTGGTGCGACCCCGAGGCCGCGGCGATCGTGTTCGCCGCCGGGTGGCGGGTGACCATGGCCGGGCTCGACGTGACCCACCAGGCCCGTGCCACCGCCGAGATCAGGGACCGGCTGCGCGCGCTGGGCAGGCTGGGCGACGAGCTGCTGCTGCCGGGGCTGCGCGGCTACCGGAGCGTCGCCGGCGGGGCGGGCCAGCCGGTGCACGACGTCTGCGCGCTCGCCCTGATCGCCGCGCCGGGCCTGTTCGGCTGCCAGCCGGCCCGGGTCGAGGTGGAGACGCGGGCCGGCTGGACATCGGGCATGACCGTGACCGACTTCGCCGCCGACGCCGGCGGCGCACAACGCGCTGGTCGCGATGTCCCTCGACGCCGCGGGGTTCTGGGACCTGGTGCTCGGCGCCCTGCAGCGCACCGCCGCGGGCATGGCCGCGGACTGAGCACGCCCGCGGCCCGGGGGTCAGCGGCGGGAGGCGAGGCGGCCGACCACGAACTCCTCGGCGCGCCTGCGCACCGACTGGAAGGCCATCAGGGCGGGGGACAGCGGCAGCCGCTCGTAGCAGTACTCGGCCAGCGGGAAGGCCTGCCCGCCGAATCGCTCCTTGATGCTCTCCAGGTGCCCCTTGCCGCCGGATTCCCCCATTTCGAGATAGCGGCACCCGGACTCGCAGGCGTGCCGCAGGTTCTCCTCGATCAGGACCTCGGTCAGCCGGTAGCGGGCCGGCAGCGACCGGTCGGCGTACAGCCGCCAGCCGACCGCGCTGCCGCCGGCGTGCAGCGAGATCGAGGCGCCGACGGCCCGGCCGTCCTGCCAGGCCACCAGGATGCGACAGCCGGGGCCGAGCATCCCGGCCACGGTCGCGAACTTCTCCTGCGGCTCCGCCCGCCGCGCCTGCCACCTGGCCACGGGCAGCGGGACCTTCCGCTGCCTGGCCCGCCAGTCGATCCACGCCAGGTAGGTGCCGTAGAAGGCGCGCACCAGTTCCGGGGTGTTGCCGGCGGTGATGGTGATCCCGGCGCGTTCCAGGTGCCGCCGGGAGGCGCGGATGTTCTGGCGTACCTTGGCCGGCACCGTGCGCGCCCAGTAGTCCTCGAACGGTTCGTCCAGGAACGCGACGTGGACCTTGCGGGCGATCGCGGCGGTGCCGTGCCGCGCCTGCGACCAGGCAGGTGCCGCTCCGAACGCGGGGCGCACGGTCGCACTGAGGACGTGCCGCCCGGCCAGGTCCGCGCACACCAGGTCGACCTCGTCCGGGCGCACCCCGCCGGGCGCGAGGACGCCCCCGGTGCCCCAGCCGTGCGGCCAGGACGCCTCGACGGCGGGCAGCCCGGGCCCGCTCCGGCGGGCCGCCATCATGACAAGCTGGCGGCCGCCGGGAAGCTCATACAACCGGCTGGCGTCCTGCCACCTGCTTCCGGCGCAGACACAGTCCCGCCAGACTGGCGTCTGAAAAGGCATCGTCGATGGGTCGGCAGCGGCCACGCGCTGCCAGACGCCGGCGGGCACCGGGGCCGCTCACCCGTACCGGGCGCCCCTCCCACCGGAATTCCCGGGCGCGCACCGGCGCCTCAGTAGCCCCGCCCCACCGCGCACCATTGCGCGTAACCGTCATCGTGCTAGAAACCCCCCCGGGTTCACCCTGCCGTGACGTTAAGGAAATTAAATCACCACGAAGAAAGCCGATTCAGGCGATTAGACGCGCGGCGTTGGCGTGAGGTTTACCCGGGTTCGATGGCAGGGTACGCAAAAACCCAGAATGCCTGTCTTCTGGCGTTACGCTCCCCGCCGCTAGCGGGCCCGCCCGAGGAAGCCGTCCGCGGTGCGCGTGTTGAGGATCCGCTCCGCCGGGATGCCGAGATCCTCGGCGCGGGCGCAGCCATTGTCCAGCCAGTCGAGCTGACCGGGCGCATGGGCGTCGCTGTCGATGGTGAACAGGCAGCCCATCTCCGCCGCCAGGCGCAGCAGCCGGCCGGGCGGATCCCGGCGCTCCGGCCGGCAGTTGATCTCCACCGCGACCCCGTGGTCCCGGCAGGCGGCGAACACCTGCTCCGGGTCGAACGCCGACTCCGGCCGGCCCCGCCCGCCGCGCCCGCCCAGCATCCGGCCGGTGCAATGGCCCAGCACGTCCACGTGCGGGCTGGACACCGCCGCGACCATGCGGGTGGTCATCGGCCCGGCGGGCATCCGGAGCTGGGAGTGCACGCTGGCCACCACCACGTCGAGGCGGCCGAGCAGGTCGTCGGTCTGGTCCAGGGTGCCGTCGTCGAGGATGTCCACCTCGATCCCGGTCAGGATGCGGAACGGGGCCAGCTCGCTGTTGAGCCGGCCGACCAGCTCCAGCTGCTCCTCCAGGCGCTCGGCGGACAGGCCGCTGGCCACCGTCAGCCGGGGCGAGTGGTCGGTCAGCGCGATCCACTCGTGCCCGAGGTCGCGGGCCGCCTCGGCCATCTCCCCGGGCGGGCTGCCGCCATCCGACCAGTCCGAGTGGGAGTGGCAGTCACCGCGCAGCGCCGCCCGCAGTGCCGTGGGCTGCGCGGCGGGCGCCTCGGCCAGCAGCCTGGCCAGGTAGCCGGGCTGCTGCCCGGCGGCTGCCTCGGTGATGACCTCGGCGGTGGTCTTGCCGATCCCGGGGAGGGCCTCCAGGGTGCCATCGCGGACCCGCTGGGCCAGCTCGCCCGCGGGCAGGCCATCGGCCACCTGGGCGGCCCGGCGGAACGCCCGCACCCGGTAGGTCGGCGCGGCGGCCCGCTCAAGCTGGAACGCGATCTGCCGCAGCGCCTGCACTGGTTCCACAGGCTCCTTCCTACCCCACGGGCACCAGGCCGGGCGGGCGATGCCCTGGGGTGTTCATAAGCCGCCTGGAATGTCAGACCGCCTGCCTAGGCTGGGAGCATGGACTGGAAGATCGAGCTTGTCGCCATCCCGGTGACCGACGTGGACCGTGCCAAGGCCTTCTACGTGGATCAGGTGGGCTTTCACGCCGACCATGACCACCAGGTCAACGAGGAGCTGCGGTTCGTGCAGCTCACCCCGCCGGGG
This sequence comes from uncultured Actinomycetes bacterium, assembly GCA_963795785.1. Taxonomy (GTDB): domain Bacteria; phylum Actinomycetota; class Actinomycetes; order Streptosporangiales; family Streptosporangiaceae; genus DASXKD01. The sequence goes on along the minus strand of CAWCKG010000019.1, from coordinate 40,934 downwards.
TCGGCGTGCTCGGTGGTGCTCGGCACCGGGATCACGCAGATGCCGCCGGGGTCGCAGAAGGGCATCCAGATGGTGGTCGAGGATGCCGAGGCCGCCCGCAAGCACCTGATCGATCACGGCGTCGAGGCCACCGACGTCGATGTGCAGCCGTGGGGGAAGTTCGTGTTCTTCGCCGACCCCGACGGCAACGGCTGGGCCTTGCAGGAACTCCCGCCCTGGAGCTAGCGGCTCAGCCTGCTCATTGGCCTGCGGCCAATTTCGCCGGGGCTAGCTCCACGGATGCTAGCCCGGGGGGCCGAGCCCCCCGGAGCCCCCGCGATTGGTGGTGCGGGTTAGCTGTCCGGTGTCCCGTTGCGCGTGCCGAGCCCCCGGAGCCCCGCGATTGGTGGTGCGGGTTAGCTGTCCGGTTCCCGTTGCGCGTGGCCGAGCCCCGGAGCCCCGCGATTGGTGGTCGGCGTTAGCGGTCCGGCTGCGGTGGCTGCGTTCTGGTGGGTTCGTGCTTGCCACTCGTGGTCGAGGATGGCGTAGACGAGTTCGTCTATCCACTCTCCCTTGAGCATCTGGCTGTGCACGAAGTGCGCCTCCCGGCGCATGCCGAGCCGCTCCATGAGGCGCGCCGACGGGTGGTTGCGGGCGTCGCAGGAGCCGATGATCCGGTGCCAGCCGATGGTGTCGAACCCCAGCGTGAGCAGGGATTCGGCGGCCTCGGTGGCCAGGCCCCGGCCGTGGTAGCCGGGGTTGAAGACAAATCCGATCTCGCCCTGCCGGTTCTCCCAGCTGACCAGCCTGAGCCCGGCCTCGCCGACCACCTTCCCGGCCTCCCGCCATACGACGGCGAACGCGAGCCAGTCACCCTCGGCGCTGAGGGTGGTCTCCTCGGTCTGATAGGCCAGGGCCTGCCGTGCCTGCTCGCGATCGCGGGCATCCCAGCGCAGATACCGGGCCACCTCCGGGCGGGACTGGTAGGCGTAGAGGTCGTCGAGGTCGCCGGGGGCGAACGGGCGCAACGTCAGCCGGGCGGTCTCGATGGGGCGTTCGGGGCGGAACGCTGGCCGGGCCGCCGTCACCCGCCGGGGCCGGCCGCCGTCATGGCCCCGGAGTCCAGACGTACGGGGTGGTGACGGCCAGGGGCTGGAAGCCGAGGCGGCGGAGGATCGGGGCGCTGTCGCTGGAGGCGTCCACCTGCAGGTAGCGGACGCCGCGGGCGGCGGCGAGCTGGGCACGCCGGGCGACCAGCGCGCGGTAGATGCCCCGGCCGCGCCACTCGCGCAGGGTCGCGCCGCCCCACAGGCCGGCGAAGTCGGACCCGGGCCGCATCTCCAGCCAGCCCGCCGCGACCACCCGCCCGGCGGCCTCGGCGGTCAGCACGAGGTAGTCGCCGGGCGCGGCCGCGACCTCGCGGATCAGGTGGCCGGCGGTCCAGTCCCTGTCGGTCTGCCAGACCTCCGACTCCATGGCGCCGATCCGGTGCATGTCCGCGTCGGCGGTGACCTGCCGCAGCACCACGCCATCGGGCAGCACGGGCTCGGCCGCGATCGCGCTGGCCAGCGCGACGACCACGGTCTCCGGGTCTTCCGGGGCGAAGCCCGCGGCGCGCAGCCGGTCGGGCAGGTCGGCCGGCTCGTCGTAGTCGTAGGTCTTCCACTCGACCGCCTCCCCGCGGGCGGCGAAGTAGTCCCGCTGGCGGGCGATCAGCGCGTCGAGGGCGGCGCCGCGGGCGCCGGTGTCGCGCGGCGCGCCGATGAACCCGCGCTCCTCGCCGACCACGCGCACCAGCGGGCCGTCGGATTCGTACCGCACCCCGGCGGGCGGATCCGACGGCGCCGCCCGGGCCTGCTTGTCGAAGGCGGCCAGCAATGCCTGCGTGCTCTCCACGGAGCCGACTCTACGGCCGGCCGCAACCCGTTTTCGGTGCCGCTGGTCCCGGCCCGCCGGGGTCACGGGCCGGCCAGGCCGCCGTCCAGCCAGGCCGAGAACAGTGTGTGCGCGTGTGCCGCGGCCCGGTCCCAGGCACCATCCGCGTCGCGGAACAGCGCACCGGTGATCTGTTCGCCCGGCGGCGGCGTGGCGAACCGCAGCCACGACGCGGCGATCGGCTGGGTCGCCTCCGGGTGGAACTGCAGCCCGGCGTGCGGGCCGTAGCAGAACCCCTGCACGCAGACCTCGTTGGCGGCGATCTGGGCCGCGCCCGCGGGCAGGTCGAAGGCGTCGCGGTGCCAGGACAGCCACGGCCCCTCGGCCAGGCCGGCGTGCCCGCTGGCCACCCGCGCCCAGCCGATCTCCGGCGTGTCCAGCCGGTACAGCCGGGCGCCGAGCACCCGGGCCAGCGTCTGGGCGCCGAAGCAGATGCCCAGCACGGGCACGGACGCGGCCAGCATCCGCTCGATGAACGCCAGTTCGGCGGCCAGCCAGGGCACGGTGTCGTCGTAGGCGGTCAGTTCGGAGCCGAGGACGACCGCGGCGTCGCAGCCCGGTGCGTCCGGCAGCGGCTCCCCGGCGTGCAGCGCGATGGTCTGGATGGTCAGCGACCGGGCGGCGGCCCAGTCCGCCAGCAGCCCGGCCGGGGCGTGGCTGCCGTGCTCGACCACCAGGAGGCGCCCCGCGGTACCGCGCCCCGGGTCAGGCACCGGCGGACGCCATCACAGCGGGATGTTGCCGTGGTGGCCACGGCGCTGCGGTGCGTCCACGATGGCCGCGATGATCGCTTCCCTGGTCTGGGACGGCTCGATGACCTCGTCGATCACGCCCAGCGCCTGGGCCCGGTCCAGGCCGCCGGTCTCCCGCTGGTGCTCTGCGGCGAGGTCCGTCTCGACCTCGTGGAGCTTGTCCGGCGGCACGCCGGCGAGGGTGCGGCGGTGCAGGATGCGGATCGCGGCCACCGGCCCCATGACCGCGATCTCGGCGCCGGGCCAGGCGAAGACCCTGGTGGCGCCCAGCGCGCGGGAGTTCATGGCGATGTACGCGCCGCCGTAGGACTTGCGCATCACCAGGGTGATCCGGGGAACCGAGGCCTCGGCGAAGGCGTGCAGCAGCTTCGCGCCGCGGCGCACCACCCCGTCCCACTCCTGGCCCACGCCGGGCAGATAGCCGGGCACGTCCACCAGCACCACCAGCGGCACGCCGAACGCGTCGCACATGCGGACGAACCTGGCCGCCTTCTCCGCCGAGGTGGCGTCCAGGCAGCCGCCGAGCCGCAGCGGGTTGTTGGCGATCACGCCGACGGTGCGGCCGGCCAGCCGGCCGAGATGGGTGACCACGTTCGGCGCCCAGCGGGGGTGCAGTTCGATGCCCGGGCCGTCGAGCAGGGCACCGATCACCGGCTTCACGTCGTAGGCACGGCGTGGCGACTCGGGCAGGAAAGCACCCAGGTCCGGTGCATCGCCGGTGCCGCCAGGGCGTGCCGTGCCCGGGTCAATCTGCCCCTGGTCACCGAGCAGCAGCGCCAGCTCCCTGGCCCGCTCGATGGCGTCGGCATCCGACGGCGCGACCACGTGCACCACCCCGGACCTGCGGGAATGCGGCTCCGGGCCGCCGAGCCGGGCCATGTCCACGTCCTCGCCGGTCACGCTGCGGACCACGTCGGGCCCGGTGACGAAGATCCGGCCCTGCTCGGAGAGGATCACCACATCGGTCAGCGCCGGCCCGTAGGCGGCACCGCCCGCCGCGGCACCGAGCACCACGGAGATCTGCGGCACCACGCCCGAGGCCCGGGTCATGGCGGCAAAGACCGTGCCGACCGCGTGCAGGCTCTCCACGCCCTCGCGCAGCCGGGCGCCGCCCGAATGCCACAGGCCGATCACCGGCGCGCCCTGGGCGATGGCCTCGTCGTAGGCGGCCACGATCGCCCGGCAGCCCGCGGTGCCCATGGCGCCGCCCTGGACCCTGGGGTCGCTGGCGAAGCTGACCGCCAGCATGCCGCCGATCTGGCCGCAGGCGGCCACCGCGCCGCTGTCGTCGTGCGGGGTCAGCAGCCGGACGGTGCCCGGGTCGAACAGGGCCTCCAGGCGGGCCTCCGGGTCCCGGCTGATCGCCGCCGGCGCTGCCTGGCCGTCGGCGCCCTCCGGGCGCGGCACAGCCTCGACGGGCTGGATACGGCTGTCTAGTACGGTCACCGAAGCCTCCTTGCGGTGGCGGGGAGCGGGTCAGGCGGCGGTGAAGGCGAGCGCCACGTTGTGCCCGCCGAAACCGAAGGAGTTGTTCAGCGCCGCCATGGGTGCGCGGCCGTGCGGGGCAAGTTCCCGTGGCTTGGTGGCGATGTCGACCCGGACGTCCTCGTCCGGGTCGTCCAGGTTGATGGTCGGCGGTGCCACCCGGTCGCGCAGGGCGAGGATGGTGGCGACCGCCTCCACGGCCCCGGCGCCACCGAGCAGGTGCCCGGTCATCGACTTGGTGGCGGACACCACCACGCCGTCGGCCGCCGCGCCGAGCGCCGCGGCGATGGCCTGGCCCTCCACGACGTCGCCGGCCGGGGTCGAGGTGGCGTGCGCGTTCACGTGCACGACCTGGTCCGGGTCCAGCCCGGCGTCGGCGAGCACCGCCTGGATGGCGGCGACGATGCCGTGCCCGCTCGGTTCCGGCTGGGCGATGTGGTGCGCGTCGGCCGAATACCCCGAGCCGGCCGCCACGGCGAGCACCTGGGCGCCCCGCCGCTGCGCGTGCTCGGCGGACTCCAGCACCAGCATGCCCGCGCCCTCGCCGAGCACGAAACCGTCCCGGCCCCGGTCGAACGGGCGCGAGGCGCGCTCCGGCTCGTCATTGCGGGTGGACAGCGCCCGCATGGCGGCGAACGCCGCGATGTTCAGCGGGATGATGGCGGCCTCGGTCCCGCCGGCCAGCACCACGTCGGCCCGCCCCATCCGGATCATGTCGATGGCGTAGCCGATGGCCTCGGCGCCCGACGCGCACGCGCTCACCGTGGTGTGCACCCCGGCGCGTGCGCCGAGTTCGATGCCGATCCACCCCGCCGAGCCGTTCGGCATGAGCATCGGGACCGTGAACGGGGACAGCCGCTGCCAGCCGCGCTCGCGCAGCGTGTCGTAGGCGGCAATGGTGGAGGCGACGCCGCCGATGCCGCTGGACACGACCACGCCGAGCCGCTCCGGCGGCACCTCAGGTGCGCCCGCGTCCGCCCAGGCCTCCCTGGCCGCGACGATCGCGAACTGCTCGCACCGGTCGAGCCGCCGCGCCTGGACCCGGTCGAGCACCGTGGCCGGGTCGACCGCCGCCCGCGCGGCGATCCGGGCCGGCAGGCTGGCATACCCGTCGTCGGTCAGCGCCGTGGCGGCGCTGCGCCCGGCCAGCATCCCTTCCCAGGTGCTCGGCACGTCACCGCCCAGCGGCGTGGTCGCGCCGAGGCCGGTAACCACGACCTGTGGCTGGTCTGCCCGCACAGTCATCAGCTCCTTCGCTGCGGTGCCGTCGCGGATCCGGCGGCACCGCGGCCAGCGGCCCCGGCGGTCAGGCCGAGACTTCCGCGCGGCGGACGTAGTCGATGACGTCCCGCACGGTCTTCAGGTTCTTCAGCTCGTCGTCGGGGATCTCCACGCCGAACTTGTCCTGGGCGGCAACCGCGATCTCGACCATCGACAGCGAGTCGATGTCGAGGTCGTCGACGAAGCTCTTGTCCGGGGTGACCTCGTCCGCGGGCACGCCCGCGACCTCGTCGATGATCTCCGCGAGGCCGGTCTGGATTTCCTCTTCGGTCATCGCCATGGATGCGTCTTCTCCTTCGTTATCTGGGTTGTGTGCCTGCGCCGGGACAGGAGCCCGGCGCCTGGGCCAGGTCAGGGTACCTTGATCACTTGCGCGGCGTAGCTGATGCCCGCGCCGAAGCCCAGCAGCAGGACCGCATCGCCCGAGGACAGCTCGCCGCGCTCGATCATCCGCGACAGCGCGAGTGGTATCGACGCCGACGAGGTATTCCCCGCGTGCACGATGTCGTCGGCGACCAGTGCCTGCGGGGCGCCGAGCTTGCGCGCGATCGCCTCGATGATGCGCAGGTTCGCCTGGTGCGGAACGAACGCCGCCAGGCTGGCCGGATCCACCCCGGCCTTCGCGCAGGCCCGCAGCGCGACCGGGTGCAGCGCGGTGGTGGCCCACCGGAACACCGCCTGTCCCTCCTGGTGGATGAACGAGTACCGGTCGGCGATGTAGATCTTGTCGGCCATGCCGCCGTCGCTGCCCCACACCACCGGGCCGATGCCGGGGCCGGCGCTCGGGTTCGGTCACCGGGCTCACCACCGCGGCGCCCGCACCGTCGGCGAAGATGATGCAGGTCGAGCGGTCGGTCCAGTCGACCCACTGGGACAGTTTCTCGGCCCCGATCACCAGCACGTTGCGTGCGCTGCCGGCCCGCACCGCGTCGCTGGCGGTGCCGAGCGCGTAACAGAAGCCCGCGCAGGCCGCGTTCAGGTCGTAGGCGCCCGGCGCGATGATGCCGAGCCGGGTGGCCACGGTGGCCGCGGTGTTGGGGATCGGGACATCCGCGGTGCAGGTGGCCACGATCACCAGGTCGATGTCGGCGGCGGACAGCCCGCTGGCGGCCAGCGCCTTACCGCCCGCGGCCACGGCCATGTCCGCGACGGTCTCGTCGGGGCTGGCCAGCCGCCTGCTCTCGATGCCGACCCGGCTGCGAATCCAGTCGTCGGTGGTCTCAACGGTGGCCGCGAGGGTCTCGTTGGTGAGTACGTTCGCCGGCTGATACCCGCCGAACGCGAGGATCCGCGAGCCCTGGGAACCTTCAGGCAGTTGCATCGTGGTCACCTCTCCCTGGGCCGGGCCGGCTGCAGCCGGACCAGCGGCTGGCCCACGGCTACCGGATCGCCGTCCTCGACCAGCCACTCCACGATGGTGCCGGCGAAGTCGGGAGTGACCGGCTCCTGCCCGCTGCGGGCCGCCACGTGCCCCAGCAGCGCGCCGGGACGGACATGGGCACCGGGCGCGGCGTCCTGGCCCTCGGGGCCGGCCCGGAAGGTGCCGGCCACCGCGGCGACCAGCAGCCGCCATTCGGTGATGCGGCCGCTGTCGTGGTGCTGCGGCGTGCCGTGCTCGGCCAGCAGCGCGCGCGCTGCCGCCAGGTCGTCGGGCGTTTTCAGGGCGGCCCTGGCCAGCTCGGGCAGGGCCCGCCGGGCCAGGCCGGTCAGCGTGCCGCCGGGCGGGAGTTCGATGAGCGCGGTCGCGCCCAGGCCGGACATCGTGTGCATGCACTCGTCCCACCGCACCGGGGTGCTCACCTGGGTGACGATCCGTTCCAGCCAGTCGCGGCCCGAGGCGACCACCGCACCGTCGGCGTTGGAGAGCAGCATGAGGCCGGGGTCATGCACGGCGACCGAGGCCGCCGCCTCGCGCAGCGCGTCGACGGCGGGCGCCATGTGGGCCGTGTGGAACGCTCCGGCCACGCTCAGCGGGCGCAGCCGGGCGCCGGCCGGCGGTGCGGCGGCGAGCGCGTCGAGTTGCGCCATGGTCCCGGCCGCGACGATCTGGCCCGCGCCGTTCACGTTCGCCGGGGTGAGCCCGTGGGAGTCCAGCACGGCGAGCACCTCGTCCTGGTCGCCGCCGAGGACCGCGGTCATGCCGGTTGCTTCGGCGGCCGCCGCCTTGGCCATGGCCCGGCCGCGCACGCCGACCAGGCTCATCGCGTCCTCGGCGGACAGCACGCCGGCGATCGCCCCGGCGGCGAGTTCCCCGACGCTGTGCCCGGCGGCAATGCCGGCCTGCTTGCGGACATGGCCAAGATCCCCGCTGAGTACCTCGGCGGCCGCGATGGCCGCGGCGACCAGCAGTGGCTGGGCGATGGCGGTGTCGGTGATCTCCTCGGCGCCCGCGGTCGTGCCGTACCTGACCAGGTCGCACCCGGCGAGGTCGGACCAGGCGGCCACGCGGTCGGCGAAGCCGGGCAGGTCCAGCCAGGGCGTCAGGAAACCGGGGGCTTGGGCGCCCTGACCCGGGGCAGCGATAACGAGCATCCTTCTACCCTGCACTGTAGAAGTCCGCCATGGGGGATGAGAACATGACGAACTTGTGCCGGATGACTTTGTAGGTTTCCGACAGGTCACGTTCGCTTGTGAACGAGCCGCCCGAGGACGATGGCCACCCACAGCGTGAATCCGCTCCGCCCGCTGGTGGCGGTGAGCCCGGTCAGCTCACTCACCCGGCGCAGCCGGTAACGGACGGTGTTGGGATGCACGAAAAGCAGCCGCGCCGCCGCCTCCAGTGAGAACCCCTGCTCCAGGTAGGTCGTGACGGTCTCGACCAGCGCCGCGCCGCCGCGCAGCATGGGCTCGTACACGTCGGCGAGCAGTTCGGCGCGGGCCGCCTCGTCGCCGTCCAGGGCGCGCTCCGGCAGCAGTTCGGCGGCCAGCACCGGGCGCGGCGCGTCCGGCCAGGCCTGGCGCCGCCCGCAGCCCGGCCACCGCGGCGGCCGCCGACGGGGCGGCGGTGTGCAGGTCGGCGACCGTGTGGCCGACCACCACGGGCCCCGGCCCGAACCGGCCGGCCAGCTGCTGTGCCGCGGCGAGCGGGTCGGCGCTGCCGCCGAGCACGACCACCAGCCGGCTGCCCTGGACCCCGGCCAGCAGGTCCAGCCTGGATCGGCGGGCGATCGCCCGCAGGTCCTCGATGATCCCCGCCGACTCGCCGTCGTCCGTGGTGCCTGCGATCACCGCCACGGGGGAGGAGGACCAGTTCAGTGCCGCCGCCCAGGAGTGCAGCCCGTCCCCGGCCTCCCCGCGGACCAGGGAGTCCACCACCAGGGCCTCCAGCCGGGCATCCCAGGCGCCGCGGGCCTCGGCGGTGCGGGCGTAGACCTGGGCGGCCCCGAACGCGACCTCCCGGGTGTAGCGGAGCACCGCCTCGCGCAGTTCCGCCTCGCCGCCGGGCGCGGCAAGCTGGTCCACCTGGGCCTCGACCACGTCGATGGTGATGCGCACCAGCTCCACCGTCTGATGCAGGCTCACCGCCCGGGCCAGCTCGCGGGGCGCCGTGCCGAACACCTCGCCGGCCACGGCGGGACGGCGCTGCGGGTGCTTCACCCAGTCCACGAAGGCGGCGATGCCGGCCTGCGCGACCAGGCCGATCCAGGAGCGGTTCTCCGCGGGCAGGGCGCGGAACCAGGGCAGCCGCTGCTCCATCGAGGCCATGGCGGCGGTGCCGAGCGCGCCCATGGCCTGCTCCAGCCGCCGGACCGTCTCGGCCCGGACCGTCTGGGCGCGGACCGGCGCCGCCCGGACCCCGGCCGCGCCCGCCGGCGCCGGGACACCCGGCTCGGGCGCGCGCCCGGGTACCTGCGCAGACGCTGTCACCACTCCAGCCTGTCACGTAGGGGCTTTGGCAGGCCCAGCCGGGCCTGGGTGACTCGCGGGGCAGCCGCGGGCCGCCTGGTCACATACCGGGCGGCCCGGCGAGGGCGGCCCGGGCGCCGCGCCCGGCGCTGACGGCGGCCACCGCCCCCGCGATCGTGACCAGGGCGAGGTAGCCCCCGATCGGCCCGGCCTGGTGATATCCGGCGAACTGACGCGCCCACACCGTCAGGCCGGTGCTGGCGATCACGCTGGCCGCGCACGCCAGCAGCATGGTGGCGACGGCCGCGGCGGAAGCAACGACGGCCAGCCGGACCGCCGGGCCGCGGGGGCGCAGCCTGCGCAGCGCCAGGCCAGGCCCGGCCGCGGCAGCCACGGCCGCCGCGAAGCCGGCCAGGGTCACGGCGAGGAACCACCATGTCCCGATCCCGCCCGGCTGCCGGATGAACTGGATCAGGATGACCAGGCCGGCCAGGAAGGCGGCCGGGACCAGGGCCGGCAGCAGCAGGTAGACGGTGTCGCGCGCGCTGCGCTCGCGGCGGGCCCGGCGCATCATCAGCAGCCACAGCGGCAGGCCGCCGGCGGCGAGCATCAGGCCGGACAGGATGAAGGCCACATCGAAGATGACATACGACCAGCCGATGACCGCATGGCCCGGCGGGTCGACCGGCTGCTGTTGGGTGAGCTGCTCGAACACCAGTCCCAGGCCAGCCAGCGCGGACCAGGCCACCAGCACGTTCGCCAGGCTGGCCCGCATCCGCCCGCCCCGGTCGTGCAGGTGCGGTGGCGGCCAGAGCCAGGCGGGGATCGCCCGCCAGGCGAGGCTGGCCGCCGCGGGCAGGCCGCCGTCCAGGTCGCAGAGGAGGGCCAGGGTCTCCCGTCCGTAGCGGTTCCGCCAGGCGGGCGGGTAGAGGGCCAGTGCGGCGCGGGCCAGCAGGGGCGCTCCCGGCTCCCGGCCCGGCGCGCTGCGGTGGCCGCTCATGCCCCGGCCATCCCGGGCCGGGCGCTCAGCCTTGCGTGCGCCACGTGCGCCACCTGGCGCATGCGCTCGGTCTGCTGCGCCAGTTCCTCCGCCCCGGTCGCGGTGATCCGGTAGGGGCGGCGCCGGCCGGCCGGTGCAGTGGCTCGATCAGCCCTCGGGCCTCCAGCCGTGAGATCACCGCGTACAGCGTCCCGGCCGACAGCCGCACGCCCATGGTCTGCGCGACATCCTGGATGATCGCGTAACCGTGCCGGGGCTCGTCCGCCAGGCTGGCCAGCACCAGCAGCGGCGGGTCCGCCCACCGATCCAGTTCCGCCACCACGGCGCCCTCCTGGTAGTGGTCCGGGCCACGTTATAACGTTCACAACTATATCGTGATCCGGTATAGAGTCAAACGCTACATCGGTTCGGGGAGTGGCGGGCCACCGTTGGCCGTCCCGGGCGCGGGACCTAGGCCATGCTGTGCAGCGCGATCTGGCACAGTTCCGGCATCGTCTGCTCGGCCACGCGGGCGGCGATCCGCACCCCGGCGCAGGCCAGCGCGATGCCGTAGCCGGCGGCGCAGAGCAGCAGCACCGGGATCCGCACCGCCGCGGGGTCGGTGCTGGTGAGCACCTCCGCGGCCGCCACCGGGCTGACCGCCACCGCCGTGCCCAGCAGGCTGCCGAGGGTGGCCCCGAGGGCACAGCCGGCGTGCCCCCCGGCGGCGCCGCGCACCGGGCTGCCCTCCCGTTTCTCCGTCGGGTAGGGCAGCCGCGCCGTGAAGATGTTGCTCAGCGCCATGCTCGCGCCGATGCCGGCGAAATCCACCGCCACGGCGATGAACCCGGCCGCCGGGTGCCCGGCGACGGCGGCGAGCCCGAAACTGATGGCGCTGAGCAAGGGCACGGCGATGAGGCAGAGGGCGAGGTTCTGGCCGGAGAAGTAGCAGCGCAGCGCGCGGCGGCTGGTCATCGCCATGGCCTCGTAGACGAAGGCCGGCCCGGTCATCCCGGCCGAGTTGGAGTGAAAGATGGCGAGCAGCGCCGCCCCGATGCCCGCGCTGGACAGCAGCGCGCCGCGGTAGGACGGCGTCAGCAGGCTGCTCGCCGACGAGGCGATCATGACGACCCCGACGATGCCCCAGTAGATGAGCGAGCTTGGCTCGCGGCGCTGGTAGATCCAGAACCGGGCGGCCACGGTGCCGCGCAGCCCGAACCGGGCGAACGGCAGCGCGCCCTGGCGCACGGCCGAGGACTGGGTGGAGGTGTCCACCGTGACCAGGGCGCGGCGCAGGATGGCGGTCCAGAGGCAGCCGAGCGCCACGATGACAGCGGCAAGCAGCAGCAGGCACAGCAGCGCCGCACCGGTGCGGCCGGCCGAGGCGTACTGCACGGCGTGCGCGGCCAGGCCCGGCGGCAGCCAGCGCAGCCAGCGGTCCAGGCCGGCGAAGCTCACCGGCCGCAGCCTGCCCTCGAAGGCCATCCTCGGCACCACCTGGGTGATCACCTGGTAGAGGGCGAAGACCGGCAGGAGCAGGAAGGCGGCCAGGTCCTTGCCACGGCGCGAGCGCAGCAGCCGGGCCAGGCTGGTGGTCACGAACCGGGCCAGGGTGATGCAGAACAGCACCTGCAGCAGGACCGCGGCCGGCGCGACGGCCAGGCCTGCCCCGCGGGCCAGCCCGACGGTCACCCCGAGCAGGCCGAGCACGTTGGCCAGCGGCCAGACGCCGGCGGCCGAGCCGGCCAGCAGGCCGACGGCGAGCGGCCGGGCCCGCAGCGGATACGGGGCCAGCGTCGCGGGGTCCAGGGTGGCGTCCAGGCCGAAGGAGAAGATCGGCAGGACCAGCCAGGCGAACGCGAACATGGTGAAGACCGCCGTGGCCTCGTCCACCGCCGCGCCGTGGCCACGCAGCCCGGCCAGGCTGACGAACACGGCGATCGCGACCACGGTGGCCATGGTGGTGCTGAGGATGAACGCGATCCTGGCGCGCCGGGACGATCGCACCGCGTTAGCCAGCGAGCGCAGCTTCAGGCTGACGATGAGCCAAGCCACGACAGCCCGTCCTCGGCGCCCGCATGCGCGCCTACCAGGTCGATGAACGCCTGCTGCAGCGTCTTGCCGTGCCGCACCTGCCGGATCGGGCCGCTGGCGACGATCCGGCCCTTGTCGATGATCGACACGTGGTCGCAGACCTGCTCCACCAGTTCCATGACATGGCTGGAGAACAGCACGGTCGAGCCGGAGGCGGCCAGCCGGGCGAGCAGGCGGCGGATGACGTCCGCGGACACCGGGTCCACGCCCTCCAGCGGCTCGTCCAGGAACAGCACCGGCGGGTTGTGGATCAGCGCGCAGCCGAGCGCGGCCTTCTTGCGCATGCCGGTGGAGTAGTCGGCGACCAGCCGCCCGGCGTCCGCGGTGAGGTCCAGCACGCCCAGCAGCTGCCCGGCCCGGGACCGGGCCTCGGCAGGCGGCAGGCCGCGCAGCCGCCCGGCGTACTCCAGCAGTTCCGCACCGCTGAGCCGGTCGAACAGCCGGATCCCGGCAGGCACCACCCCGATGACCGCCTTGGCGGCGCGGGGATCGGCCCACACGTCAAGCCCGTTGATCAGCACCTGGCCGGCGTCCGGCCGCAGCAGGCCCGTCATCATCGACAGGCACGTGGTTTTCCCGGCCCCGTTCGGGCCGACCAGCCCCGCACACGACCCGGCCGCGACGTCCAGGTCGATCCCCGCCACCGCCTGCTGCGCCCCGAAGCTCTTGCGCAGCCCGCGCACCACGATTGCCGCCCCGCCCATGCCCCCTCCTGCGCCCCCGTGCCGAGGTACCTGCCCACTCGGCCGCAGGTCATGCCCTGACCTGCAGGAACACCCGCACGGTCAGGGCGTGCGGAGAGCCTCGGCGGGGGACAGCCGGGCGGCGCGCAGCGCCGGATAGCCCCGGCCGCGGCACCGACGGCGAGGGCAGCGGCCACCGCTGCGACGCTGGCCGGGGCCGCCGCACCTGTCCCGGCTGAGCCGCCCGTCGCTTAGTAGCTGTTGTCCCAGGTGACGGGGAACCCGGTGCCGGCGGCGTTCAGCGCGCCTGGCGTGGCGAGTGCGTAGCCGCCGGAGAAGCTGCTCACCATGGTGATCTCATCGTCCGGGAACGACTTGATGTTGCCCTTCGTGCTGCCCGATGTCACCGACGCCGCCGAAGCGGTCCACTTCTTGAAGTCCGCCAGCGGATATTCGCCGCGCGGGCCGCCCGGTGCCTCGGCGATCCACTCGGCGCTGGCGTCCACGCAGGTGGCCGCGGCACAGCTTTGCGTGGTGCTGATGTTGTTGCCGCTGGTCGTCGCGTCGGCGACGGTGAGCGCGTAGTTGGTGCCGGTCTTGACCACCGTCGCGGTGATCTTGTCGCCGGGCTTCACCGTGGTGCCTACGGTCTGGATGCTGTTCGTCGGGTACATCTCCCACCACGTGTAGTAGAACGCGGTGCCCTCGAAGCACTGGGCGAGCGTGCCGTCCTGCTCCACGGTGCCGCTGTTCCAGCCATCGATGCCTACCCAGAACACGGTGATCTGCTGCTCCTTGGTGGGACAGGTGATCGCGGGCTCGGTCCACTTGGCGCTCACCCTGCTGTAGGTGTTGCCGCCGGAGTTGTCGTCGGCGTAGCCGGACCAGTTGGTCGACTCCGCGCTGCTCAGCCTGCCGATGCCGGTCGGCCGGCTGCGGACGGCCTGGTTGGTCGCGGGCGGGTTGGCGGTGACATCGCGCAGCGCGGCGCGGGCGGCCTTCGCCGCCGCCGCGGCCTTCGCCGCCGCGCCGCCGTGCCGGGTGCCGGCACTCGCCGCGGAACCCGCGCCGAGGGCCACGATGCTCGCCGCGGCCGCGGCGGCCGCGATCAGTCTCGTCCGTCGATTCATGCAAAACCCCCCTTTGTGCCCCGGGAATGGGGCATACGCATATAACTGTGACACAGGGGGCTGGTGGTGGCTAGCGGCACGGGCCCGGCCGGCCCTCGGCGGCGGGGGTGGCGCCCCCCGGTTACCGGCCGGTTCGCCATCGCGCTGACCGGCTGGTCCAGCCGGTACTTCCCGATCGCCTGGGACAGCGTCTCGTGCTTGACCTCGCCGCGCCGGGCCAGCTGGCTGAGCACCGCCAGCGTCACCGACTCCCCGTCCACGTGGAAGAACCGGCGGGCGGCCGGCCGGGTGTCGGAGAAGCCGAACCCGTCGGTGCCCAGCGAGGTGAACGGCGCGGGCACCCAGCGGGCGATCTGGTCGGGCACCGCCCGGATCCAGTCGCTCACCGCGACCACCGGTCCCTGCTGGCCCTCCAGCGCCTGGGCCACGTAGGGGACACGGGCCTGCGCGTCGGGGTTGAGCAGGTTCCACTCCTCGCAGGCGAGCGCGTCGCGGCGCAGCTCGGTCCACGACGTCGCGGACCACACGTCCGCGGCCACGTCCCAGTCCTCGGCGAGCAGCCGCTGCGCCTCCAGCGCCCAGCGCACCGCCACCCCGGAGGCGAGGATCTGCGCCCGGGGGCGTTCGCTGTCCGGCTCCCCGGCCGCGGGCGCGTACCGGTACAGCCCGCGCAGGATCGCCTGCTCCAGCGCGGCCCGGGCCTCGCCGGCGTCCGCGGGCATCGGCGGCTGCTGGTACGGCTCGTTGTAAACGGTCATGTAGTAGAAGATGTCCTCGCCGTGCGGGTGCTCCGGGCTCTCGCCGTACATCCGGCGCAGCCCGTCGGCGACGATGACCGACACCTCGTACGCCCACGCCGGATCGTAGGACACGCAGGCCGGGCTGACCGAGGCGAGCAGCTGGGAGTGGCCGTCGTTGTGCTGCAGCCCCTCACCGGTGAGGGTGGTGCGGCCGGCGGTCGCGCCGAGCAGGAAGCCGCGGCCGAGCTGGTCGCCGAACGCCCACATCTGGTCGCCGGTGCGCTGCCAGCCGAACATCGAGTAGAACACGTACACCGGGATCATCGGCGCCGCGTGCGTGGCGTACGAGGTGCCCGCCGCGATCACCGAGCCCATCGCGCCCGCCTCGCTGATCCCCTCGTGCAGGATCTGGCCGATCTCGGACTCCTTGTAGGACAGCAGCAGCGCCCGGTCCACCGCCTCGTACGTCTGCCCGTGCGGCGAGTAGATCTTGGCGCTGGGGAACAGCGAGTCCATGCCGAACGTGCGCGCCTCGTCCGGGATGATCGGCACGAACCTGTTCCCGATCTCCGGGTCCTTCATCAGGTCCTTCAGCAGCCGGACGAACGCCATCGTGGTGGCGACCGCCTGCTTGCCCGAGCCATGCTTCAGCTCGTCGTAGACCGTCGGCGCCGGCAGCGCCAGCGGCTTGCCGCGGACCACCCGCTTGGGCAGGTAGCCGCCGAGCGCGGCGCGCCGCTCCCGCATGTAGGCGATCTCGTCGGAGCTCTCGCCCGGGTGGTAGTAGGGCGGCAGTTCCGCCTCCAGCGCGGCGTCCGGGATCGGCAGGTACAGCCGGTCCCGGAACTCCTTCAGCTCGGCGACGGTGAGCTTCTTCATCTGGTGGGTGGCGTTGCGGGCCTCGAAGTCCGGGCCGAGCGTCCAGCCCTTGATGGTGTGGGCCAGGATCACCGTCGGCTGGCCGACGTGCTCGGTCGCCGACTTGAACGCGGCGTAGACCTTGCGGTAGTCGTGCCCGCCGCGGGACAGGTTGCGGAGCTGGTCGTCGCTCAGGTGGGACACCATGGCGCGCAGCCGCGGGTCGCCGCCGAAGAAGTTCTCCCTGATGTACTCGCCGGTCTCCACCGCGTAGGTCTGGAACTGCCCGTCGGGCGTGGTGTTCATCTTGTTGACCAGCACGCCGTCGGTGTCCTGGGCGAGCAGCGGATCCCAGTCCCGGCCCCAGATGACCTTGATCACGTTCCAGCCCGCGCCGCGGAAGACCGCCTCCAGCTCCTGGATGATCTTGCCGTTGCCGCGCACCGGCCCGTCCAGCCGCTGCAGGTTGCAGTTGATCACGAAGGTGAGGTTGTCCAGTTCCTCACGGGCGGCCAGGCCGATGGCGCCGAGCGCCTCGGGCTCGTCCACCTCGCCGTCGCCGAGGAAGCCCCATACGTGCGACCTGCTGGTGTCGTGGATCTCCCGGGCGAGCAGGTACCGGTTGAAGCGGGCCTGGTAGATGGCGTTCAGCGGGCCCAGGCCCATGGAGACCGTGGGGAACTCCCAGAAGTCCGGCATCAGCCGCGGGTGCGGGTAGGAGGGCAGCCCGCCGCCGGGGTGGGACAGTTCCTGGCGGAAGCCGTTCAGCTGCTGCTCGGTCAGGCGGCCCTCCAGGAACGCGCGGGCGTAGATGCCCGGCGCGGCGTGTCCCTGGATGAACACCTGGTCCCCGGACTCGCCGTGGTCCTTGCCGCGGAAGAAGTGGTTGAAGCCCACCTCGTACAGGCTGGCCGCCGAGGCGTAGGTGGCGATGTGCCCGCCGACGCCCAGGCCCGCGCGGTTCGCCCGGGACACCATCACCGCGGCGTTCCACCGGATGTAGGCGCGGATGCGGCGTTCCACGTACTCGTCGCCGGGGAACCACGGCTCGCGCTCGGGCGGGATCGTGTTGATGTAGTCGGTGCTGCGCAGGCCGGGCACGCCCACCTGCTGCTCGCGGGCGCGTTCCAGCAGCCGCAGCATCACGTACCGGGCGCGCGCCCGGCCCCGGGTCCGGACCACGCTGTCGAACGAGTCCACCCATTCACGGGTCTCGTCCGGGTCGATGTCCGGCAACTGGGTGGGCAGTCCGTCGCTGATGATGGAGAAGCGCTGACGACCGGCAGCCACGGGCTTTCCCGCCTTCCGCTGGTGGGCGGCTGGTCGCCGCCACGTAGGTGCAGCACAGGCGGCTGGTGACCCGCTTGCGCATGAGAGGTTGTCCAGACCAATTCTCATACCTGCGCGGACTAAACGCACCCACCGCCCCGGCGAGCCTGGCGCCTGGCCGCCCCGGAGCGCGGCAGGATGTGCGGATTGCGGCCTGGAGGGAAGATCGTTCGGCATGGAAAGCGAAGTTTTTGCGGCCTCAACCGGGCGCCGGGAGCGCGTCGCCGACATCACCGGAGAATGCGCGCGGTTCGCCGCGCGCGCGTCCGGCGGCGGGGACGGGCTGCTGCACGTGTTCGTCCCGCATGCGACCGCCGGGCTCGTGCTCATGGAACTGGGCGCGCGCAGCGACGAGGACCTGCTCGCGGTGCTGGCGGAACTGCTGCCGGCCGACGACCGGTGGCGGCACGCGCACGGGTCCCGCGGGCACGGCCGGTCGCACGTGCTGCCGGCCTTCCTGGCACCGTTCCTGGTGATTCCGGTGCTCGGTGGCACGATGGCGCTGGGGACCTGGCAATCGGTCGCGCTGGTGGATCTTAATGTCGATAATCCGGATAGACAGGTACGAATGTCTTTCCTCGGGTAGGCCGTCGGGTGAAGTGGGAACGTTCCGCGTGTGACCAGATTTCGTGTCTGAGCCGCTTGACACTTGCGCGTGGGCCCGACCCAGTGTGGACTGTGCGGGCAAGAAGTGCCGACGCGGACGTAGCGCGCCTGGCGCCAGCGCCCCGGGCAGATGCCCGGGCAAGGGGGCCAGTGCGGGACTTGGCGCCGTGGGAAAGGGTCTGAGGAGGGGTTAGTGAGCGCGACCGCGCGCCAGGCTCAGGATCAACCTGGCCTGGCCGAGCGACTCGGCATCAAGCCGGGCCAGGTGGTGCAGGAGATCGGCTACGCAGACGACTGTGACGAGGCGCTGCGAGAAGCCATCAGCCAGCTAAAGGACGTGGAACTTGTCGATGAGGACTACGACGACGTGGTCGACGTGGTCCTGCTCTGGTGGCGCGACGAGGACGGTGATCTGTTCGACGCCCTGGCGGACGCGCTGACGCCGCTCGCGGACGGCGGGCACATCTGGCTCCTGACGCCCAAGCCGGGCCGGGCGAACTACGTCGAACCGAGCGAGATCGGCGAGGTGGCGCCCACCGCGGGGCTGTCCCAGACGTCGAGCCTGTCCGCCGGGCGCGACTGGCTGGGCACCCGCCTGGTCGCGCCCAAGGCGCGCCGCTGAGCCACCCTGCCCGCGGCGCCGTCATCGGCCGGTCCGTGATCCGTGCGCGGAATGGCGCGGGCTGGCCGGCCGTGGTGGCACACTGGGCACGTTGGCGAGCGCGTCATGCCCGGCAGCCCCCGCGCGGGCCGCTGCCGCGGCGGAAGGGACCGGGGAATGGCGGTTGAGGTGGGCCAGGAGGCTCCCGACTTCGAGCTGAAGGACCAGCACGGGCAGCCGGTGCGGCTTTCTGGCTTCCGCGGTGCGAAGAACGTGGTGCTGGTGTTCTACCCGCTCGCGTTCAGCGGCGTGTGCAGTGGTGAGCTGTGCGCGATGCGGGACGAGTTCCCCGAGGTCGAGCGGGACGACGTGGAACTGCTGACGGTGTCGGTGGACTCGACCTGGGTGCACCGCATCTGGGCGGAGAACGAGGGCTTCGAGTTCGGCCTGCTGTCGGACTTCTGGCCGCACGGCGGCGTGGCGCAGGCCTACGGCGTGTTCGACGAGGACCGTGGCATCTCGGTACGCGGCACGTTCATCATCGGCAAGGACGGCGTGGTCCGCTGGAAGGTGGTCCACCCGACCCCGCAGGCGCGCGACATCGCCGACTACCAGAAAGCGCTGGCCGCGCTGGGTTGACCCCCACGGGGGCACACCTGGCCTGGCGAGGAAGCGGAACCAGATGCCCTGCTATCGCTGCGGTACGCGGCAGGTGGACCCGGTGCGCGGGCACAGCCCGTGGCGCCGCGGGGTCAAGGGCGACGAACAGGTCCTGGTGTGCCCCGGCTGCCAGGCATCCGCGGACTGGACGGCCGACCTGGACAAGTGCCGCCAGTGCCGCAGCGTGCACCTGGTGCGCCGGCTCGGCGAGGTGGAATGCCGCGACTGCGGGATGACCGTTCCCCCGGCCGACAGTCCGGTGCCGGAGCAGTCGCCGTCCTGCGGGCCCGGGCCCGCGGCGGTCCGGGCGCCCGGGCTGTCCGAGGAGGTCGCGCTCGCGCTTGAGCGCGTCCTTGGCCGCAGCCCCGCCAGGTGACGGCGCTGCCGTGACCGACGCCGCCGTAGTCGGCCGGATCCTGCGCGAGTACCGGCTGGACCCGGTGTCCGTGCGGCGCTTTCATGGCTCGGTGTCCGGCACCGAGGTCGGCTACCAGCTACGGGAACATGATGGCCGGGTGGTGCTGGTCCGGGCCTACCGCGGCGACGTGCTGCTGGCGCCGCATCTGCGCGGCTGCGGTTCTGCGTCGCTGACCGGCTGGCTGCAGGGCCGCGCCGCCACGCTGGACTGGCTGGCGTCGCAGGGTTACCCGGCGCCGCGCGTGATCGCGACCAGGACCGGTGATCTCATCGGGGTGGCAGGCGCATGGCTGACCTGGGCGACCAGCTACATCCCTGGCCGGGCGCTGGCCTCCGGCGGCGGCCAGGCCGGCCTGCTGGGCGCGGCGCTGGGCCGGCTGCACGTGCTGGGCGCGCCCGCTGCGGGGCTCGTGGCCGGGACGGAGCCCGGGATCGGGGCCGGGACCGGGGCTGGGCCCGGGCCGGGGCTGACGACGTGGCATCCCGCGGCGGCGATCCCGGCCGCGCTCGGCCGGCTCGACGCGGTCGCCGTGTTGCTGCCGGGGGAGTGGCGCCCGCTGCACGAGCAGTTCCGCTCGACTCTGCTGGCGGTCCAGCAGGCGCTGCCCGGCCTGCCGGTGGCGGTGGTGCACGGTGACCCCTGGCCGGGCAGCGCGGTCGTCACCGCGGGCGGCGCGGCCGTGCTCATCGACTGGGAGAACGGCGGGGTGGGGGTGCCGGTCCTGGACCTGGGCAGCTGCCTGATCGAATGCCACCTCGACCCGGGCCTGCCCGCCGGGTCCCCAGAGGCGTGGCTGATTCAGCCGGACCCGGGGCGGATAGCCGCCGTCCTGGACGGCTATGCCCGCTGGCGGCGTCTTGACGATGCCGAACGATCGGTCCTCGCTGAGGGGCTCCGGTTCGCCGCGGCCTGCGCCGGGGCGATCCACTTCGAGCAGGCCCTCATCGACGGCGTCCACGGTACGGCCATGGATGCCAGGCTCGCCCGCCTGCGCAACCGGATCGCCGTGAGCCAGGCCGTTGCGGACCTCGCGGCGCGGTACCTGCGCCCGCGCTGAGCGGTACGCTGAGCCGGTTCGTTCTGACGGCAGGGGCGCATAGCTCAGTGGTAGAGCACTCGGCTTACAACCGAGGGGGCACTGGTTCGAACCCAGTTGCGCCCACCAGACTGCTTTGCAAGCGAGGGGCCGGCCGTGCGGGCGCGTTATGGCTAGGTTCCCCTCGCGCGATCGTCAGCGCCTACCACGCCTACGGCGTGCACGGGGACCAGCGCCGCTTCCGTGGTGACCGCGATCGGGCTGATGTGTTCGGCGGACTCCGCCCGGATATGCGCCAGCGGGCACGGGCGTCCGCCGGCTTCGCCGCGGCGATCCCGGCGTGTCGCGCACGATCAGGACGAGGACGTACAGCAGCAGGAGCGTCAGGCCATCGAAGAACAGGCCCGCGACGATCGTCGGGATCGCCGTGCCGTCGCCATTGGTGAGAGTCCGGCCGGTGCCCCAGGCCCAGAGCGGGTCGCGGGCGCTGAACGGCTGGCCGAGTGGCACCGGGCTGCCCCAGGTGACGTCCGCGCCGCTGTGGGAAAGGTAGCCTTCGGTCACCGTGTGGCAGCCGCCGCTGAACCTGCCACCGCCCGCGCAGGACTGGCCATAGGACACCGGGTTGAAGGTGTCCTGGTGCTCCGCGCCGGCCACATATGCCCACGAGTTCACTTCGGCGGGCGTGATGAACGCGGTGATACTGGTCATCGTGACGAGCATGACGATGCCGAACACCCAGCTGCCGTGGTGGCGCGGCGGATAGCGATACGCGTGGGCGTACAGCGGGTAATGCGCAACGCTGCCCTTCGCGCTCACCCGGGCGGCCGGGCCGGCGCGGTGAATGCGTGATGTATCGACGATGACGACAACGAGCCCGGCCAGGGCCAGAGCGAGCAGCACGAAGACCGGGATGGCGCTGAGGGTTTCCGCTGTCCCGGTGAGGTTCCCGGACAGGGTTACGTCGATCCCCGCGTACACCACGAGGCCGATCACGCTGCCTGTCGCCACCCAGGCCCACCCGCGCCGCCGGTGATGCATCCTGACGAGATTGGCGACATCCGATGACCCGCTGGCAGCCCGCCGTCCTGGCGCTTGCGGCACCGGCTTCTCCTCGCTTGAATTGTGCCGTCTCTCCCGCCCCCGCCGATCGTATGCGGCGGTGCGGGACCCGGGGCGGCGTGGCCGAAGCGGGGTCGGCTGCGCTGGGCGGCGACGCGGCCCCGTTTGTCCCCTTCGAGTAGGTGTCCGCAGGTGCCAGCATCACAGCGCGGATCTGGTTCACCGCCGCTGACGGGCGTACGCTCGATGAGGCTTTATGACGGTATCTCCGCCCATGGACGGCCGCGCGTCATGGTGGGCAGTCAGGCGGCGCCCGGCTCGGCGCGGTAGGGACTTCGGGCACCCTCCACAACGCCATATCCGCAAACAGGACCAGGGGAGGACACCGTGAACTTACGGAAAAAACTCGCCATGCCGGCCGCAGTCATCTGCACCGCGGTGCTGACGCCGCTTACCGCCAGCGCGGCCACCTCTACCTGGACGGTCATGCCCACCACGCAGCAGGCCCTGGACGTCTCCTTGAACGGCGTGGCCTGCCCGTCGGTCTCGTTCTGCCTAGCAATTGGGGCTAACGGCCCCCAGCCACTGGTCTTTGATTGGAACGGATCCACCTGGGCGTTTCAAACCACGCTCGGCCAGCCGGACGAAAGCGAGATCAACGCCATCTCCTGCGCCTCGGCCACGTACTGCGTGGCCGCCGGTTTTAACTTCCTCGGCCCCTCTGCCGGGTCACAGGCAACGGTGTGGGTGTGGAACGGCGGCTCGTGGTCGGGGTCCGCGTCGAACTCACCCAGCAAGTGGAACCACCTCGACGCCGTCAAGTGCCTGAGCACCTCGGACTGTGAAGTTGTCGGGGACCAGTCGGCCTACCAGCACGAACACCATCCGCTGGCCGAGGTTTGGAACGGCAGCACGTTGACCGCGCAGCCGGTGCAGGGCCCACACGGCCCGGCCGCGGGCACGCTGGATGCGGTGGCGTGCACGTCCGCCTCAAGCTGTGAAGCCGTCGGCCAGCGCCTGCAAAACGGCAGTGCTGTCGGGCTGGCAGCGAGATGGAACGGGACCACGTGGTTGACGCAGAAGCTGCCCACGGTCACCGGCGGGACGAGTCTCAATGGTATTTCGTGCTACCGCACCGGGTGCACCGCGGTTGGCACGGTGGACACCACAGGCGGCGACTCCACGCTCGCCGAGGCGTGGAACGGTTCCCGCTGGGCCCTGCAGTCGCCCATCGGAAGCGGGAACGTCACGGGAGCGACCGGCATCGGCACCATCTGGAACGCCGTCCACTGCCAGAACGCCGCCAACTGCACGGTGATCGGCTGGTGGGGTGACGCCGCCGACAACGCCTTCACGCTGGCTGAGACGTGGAACGGCAGCAAATGGG
The DNA here is from genome assembly GCA_963795785.1 of uncultured Actinomycetes bacterium. GTDB lineage: Bacteria > Actinomycetota > Actinomycetes > Streptosporangiales > Streptosporangiaceae > DASXKD01. The sequence goes on along the minus strand of CAWCKG010000019.1, from coordinate 18,073 downwards.
CCAAGGACACCACCCCAAGCCCGGGCTCGGGCGGCTCCGCCGAAGATGAGCTGACCGCCCTGTCCCACACCCCCGGGACGTCTGTCCTTACCGCGGTCGGCACGGGCGGCGTCAGCGACCCGGTGTTTGCGGAAAGGAACTGAGCAACTCTTCGGCCGGGCCGTCATACCCTCATGGGCTGTGACCCGATCCGGCAAATGACCCGCTATCAAGCTTCACGCAGGTGGGTGCTGGGTAGGCATTCGGGATGACCCGCTGCTGGGCTGGAGCAGGATGAGGGACGCGACCCGCGCAGCCGGAGGCTGAGACCGGGCCACGGGCCGGAGATGGGGCACGATGACCGCCGAACGGGACCATTCCGCGATGGCGGGCCGGCCACGCAGCGGAGCCTGGTTCGCCGCCGAGGGCCGGGCCGGGATGATCTACCGGTCGTGGCTGCGGGCCGAGGGGATGACACCCGAGGTGTTCGACGGCCGGCCGGTCATCGGCATCGCCAACAGCTGGTCCGAGCTCACCCCCTGCAACGCGCACCTGCGCACGGTGGCCGACGCCGTCAAGCGCGGTGTCTGGCAGGCCGGCGGGTTCCCGCTGGAGTTCCCGACCATGTCGCTCGGCGAGACCCTGATGCGGCCCACCGCGATGCTGTTCCGCAACCTCATGGCCATGGAGGTCGAGGAACTGCTGCGGGCCAACCCGCTGGACGGTGTGGTGCTGCTGTCCGGCTGCGACAAGACCACCCCGGCGATGCTCATGGCAGCGGCGAGCGCCGATCTCCCGGCGATCATGGTCACCGGCGGCCCGATGCTGAACGGCAAATTCCGGGGCGCCGATGTCGGGTCCGGCACCCACGTGTGGCGGTTCGAGCAGGAACTCGTCGCGGGGCGGATGACCCAGGAAGAGTGCGTCGCCGCGGAGAGCGGCATGGCCCGGTCCTGCGGCCATTGCATGACGATGGGCACCGCCTCGACGATGGCGTGCCTGGCCGAGGCGCTGGGCATGCAGCTTCCCGGGTCCGCGGCGTGGCCGGCCGCCGATTCGCGCCGCTACGTCACGGCGCAGTCCGCGGGCCAGCGCATCGTTGCGCTTGTCCGGGAAGACCTGCGCCCGTCGCAGATCATGACGCGGCAGGCGTTCGAGAACGCGATCCGCGTCAACGCGGCGATCGGCGGGTCCACCAACGCGGTCATCCACCTGCTCGCCATCGCCGGGCGGCTTGGTGTCCCGCTCCGCCTCGACGACTTCGACGAGCTCGCCAGGCCGGTGCCGACGCTGGTCAACCTGATGCCCTCCGGGCGCTACCTGATGGAGGACTTCTGCTACGCCGGCGGGCTCACGGCGGTCATGCGGGAACTGCAAGATTTTCTGCATAACGATCACGTCGGGGTAACCGGGCGCACCCTCGCCGAGACCGTGGCAGGCGCCGAATGCTGGAACAGGGACGTCATCGCCAGCCTGGACGCCCCGCTCCAGCCGCCCGGCAGCGGGACCGCCGTGCTGCGCGGCAACCTGTGCCCGGGCGGCGCGGTGATCAAGCAGTCGGCCGCATCCCCGCACCTGCTCAAGCACCGGGGCCAGGCCCTGGTGTTCGACTCGATCGAGGAGTACCACGGGGTAGCCGGGCGGGAGGACCTCCCGGTCGACGCGTCCACCGTCCTGGTCGTCCGCGGGGCCGGGCCGAAGGGGTACCCCGGCATGCCGGAGATCGGGAACTTCGTGCTGCCGCGCAAGCTGCTTGAACGCGGCGTCACCGACATGGTCCGCATCTCCGATGCCCGGATGAGCGGCACCGGTTTCGGCACCGTGGTGCTGCATGTCGCGCCGGAGTCCGCGGTGGGCGGCCCGCTGGCGTTCGTCCGCAGCGGCGACTGGATCGAGCTCGACACGCCCGGCCGGACGCTGACGCTCGACGTGAGCGACGACGAGCTTGGCCGCCGCCGGGCCGGATGGGCACCTGCCCAGCCCGCGTGGTCCCGGGGCTACGCCCGGCTGTACCACGAGCACGTCCTGCAGGCAGATCAGGGCGCTGACCTGGACTTCCTGGTCGGGGCAAGCGGCGCCGAGGTGCCGCGGCACAACCACTAACCGCGGCCCCTCGCGGTGCGGAGGGGAAGCGGCCCGCGGGGCGGAGGGGAAGGAGAGGCGGATGGCGCTGTGGCAGTTGGTCGCCGGCGGCGAGCGCAGGCTTGCCCGGGGCCCGGCCGGCGAGGGCCCTCAGGAACTGCTGGCAGCCTCGCTCACCATCGACGCGCTGCTCGCCGTGCCGGATGCGCTCGCCACCGAGCTGCGCGGGCCCTCGGCAGGGCCCGTCCCCGCGGGCGCACGTATCGTCGCGCCGATCGGCAGCCAGGAGGTCTGGGCCGCCGGGGTGACCTACACCCGCAGCCGCGACGCCCGCGTGCTGGAGTCCGGGACACCGGATCCGTACGAACGGGTCTACCTGGCCGAGCGGCCGGAACTGTTCCTCAAGGCAGCGCCCGGCCGGGTGCGGGGGCCCGGCGAGCCGGTGGGCATCCGCGGCGATTCCGGGTGGGACGTGCCAGAACCCGAGCTGGCTGTGGTCGCCGACTCCGGCGGTCACATCGTCGGGTACCTGAACGGCAACGACATGTCGTCACGGAGCATCGAAGGCGAAAACCCGCTGTACCTGCCGCAGGCCAAGATCTACACGGGCAGCTGCGCCATCGGGCCGTGCCTGGCCACGCCGGACGAGGTCCCCGACCTGGCGTCGCTGCTGATCAGCCTGCTGGTGGTCCGGGACGGCGCCGAGATAGTCCGCGACACGGTCAAGGTGGCCGACCTGCACCGCAGCCCTGATGACCTGGTGCGGTGGCTGTTCCGTGCGCTGGACTTCCCGGTGGGCGTGGTGCTGCTCACCGGGACCGCGATCGTCCCGCCGCCGGACTTCACCCTGCGCGTCGGGGACGAAGTGATCATCGCGGCGACCGGGCTGGGTGAGCTGCGTAACGTGGTGGAAGCCGTCGGGCCGCCGGCGGAAGGCGGCTGACGTGCAGGCGGTGCGCTGGCATGCCCGCGGCGACGTGCGGGTCGAGGTGGTGCCGCCGCCACCGCCGCCGGGGCCCGGCGAGGTCCAGCTCCGGGTGAGCTGGTGCGGCATCTGCGGCACCGATCTTGAGGAGTGGCAGAGCGGGCCGTTGTTCATCCCGGTCGGCGCGCCGCACCCGGTGACGGGAGCCCGGGCGCCCCTGGTGCTCGGGCACGAGTTCGCTGGCGTGGTCACGGCGGCCGGCGAGGGCGTCACCGAGCCGGTGCCGGGCCAGCGGGTCGCCGTCGACACGATCGTCTACTGCGGCACCTGCCATTGGTGCCGGCGCGGCGAAGTGATCCGGTGCCCGTTGCTGGGGGCGCTCGGCCTGCACGCCGACGGCGGGCTCGCGGAACTGTGCAACGCGCCCGCGCGCATGTGCCTCCCGGTGCCGGACTCCGTCGCCGACGACGAGGCGGCGCTGGCGGAGCCGCTCGCCGTGGCGGTACGGGCGCTGCGCCGCGGCGGGCTCCGGCCGGGGGAGCGGGTCGCGGTCGTGGGCCTGGGGGCTGTCGGGCTGATGGCGCTGCAGGCGGCGATCGCGTTCGGTGCGGAGAGCGTGGCGGTGATCGAGCCCCTGCCGGAGCGCCGGGCCCTGGCCATGCGCCTCGGGGCGGACCGCGAGGTGCCGGCCGGCGACGCCGCCGCGCTGGAGGCCGACGTCGCCATCGAATGCGCGGGCACCCCGGCGGCCATCGAGACCGCGATCCGGGCGCTGCGCGCTGGCGGCCGGGCCGTCGTGCTCGGCATCGGCACCCGGCCGGCGACGGTGCCCCCGCTGGACCTCGTGGTCGGCGAGAAGTCCATCATCGGCTCGCTCTCGCACGTCTGGGACGAGGACTTCCGCATCGCGCTCGGGCTGCTGGGCCGGGGTGCCGTGCGGGCCGCGCCGCTCATCAGCGACCGGATCCCGCTCAGCGCCGCGGTGAGCGGCGGCCTCGCGCTGCTGCGGGACGAGCCAGCGAAACACGTGAAGATACTTGTCCAGCCGGAGGAGCCAGGATGAGCACAGATCGCAGCGCGCTGCCGGGCCTCGCCGCGGAGCGGCTGTCCTCGGCCGTGGTGTCGGACATCCTTGACGATCTAGGTCACCGTGACCACGTCCTCGACCCCGCCATCCGCCCGCTCGGCGACGGCGCGGTGATCGCCGGCTGGGCGAACCCCTTCCTGGTCACCGAGGTGGACGAGATCCCGGCCGAGCCCTACGTCGGCGAGATCGCCGCGCTGGACGACATCGCACCGGACGACGTGGTCCTCATCGGGGCGGGCGGCTCGGCCCGGGCCGCCTGCTGGGGGGAGCTGTTCTCCACCGCGGCGCGCGCCCGGGGCGCCCGCGGCACCCTGATCGACGGGTACTGCCGCGATGCCCAGGTGATCGCCGCCCTCGGCTACCCGGTGTGGTGCCGCGGGATGCTGCCGCTGGACGTCAAGGGCCGGCTCGCGCTGACCGCATGGCGGCAGCCGGCCGTCGTCGGCGGGCTGCCGGTCCAGCCGGGGGATCTGGTGATCGCCGACGCCGACGGCGTGGTTGTCGTCCCCGCCGGGCTCGCCACCGAGGCGGTCGACCGCGCGCTGGAGAAAGTGGCCAAGGAGAACGGCGTCCGGGACGCGCTGGTGGCGGGGAGCACCCTGCGCAGCGCCTACGACCGGTTCGGTGTCCTGTGAGCGAGGCCGCCAGCCTGCGCTGAAGTTCGCCGGCTGATGGCCGGCTGCGCAGTCCGCGCCGGGTTCGGCGCGGACCGCGCAGCGGGCCTCAGCCCTCCATGCTTGCGCAGGGCCTTGAGGAACTGCTGGCCGTTCGGCGTGCCGAGGCCGGTCATGTTGTCGTAACCCTTGACGGTGACCTGGCCGGTGTAGCCGGGCATGGCGGGGTTCTGGTCGTCGAAGGTGATCAGCGCCGGGGCGCCGCAGAACGCGACGTTGCACACCACGCCGCGGAACTGCGCGGGGGTGGCGGAGGTCGACGGCAGCATGTCGTGGAACGCCGAAGTCCCGGCCAGCCGGTAGAGCACCGGATCGGTGAACCCGAACACCGTGTGCTGCCCCTGCTGGGCGTCGGCGATGATGCCGGCCACCAGCGGCGAGGCCTGCTGGTCCCGCCAACCGTCAGCGTGCCGAACTTCGGCGGCTTGCCCTTCTGGAACGACAGGATCCCGGTGGCGAACCCGGTGAACAGATCCGCGTCGGCGGCCATGTCAGGTTCGGACCGGACCAGGCCCAGGCGGCTGCCGGGATCCGCGAGGGCCATGCGCCCTCGGCACCACGCCGTGCTGGTAAGCGGGCTGCCGGCCAGATCAGGCTGGGACCGCCGCTGGAGGCACCGTCCTCACCCTCCAGGACCCACGTGCCGTTCTGGATCTCGGAACGGCCGCTGGACCAGCCGGTCTCGAACAGGCGCTGGCCATGGCTGCCGATCCCCAGTGAGGTACCGCCGACCAGGATGGTGAACGGGTCGTCCGGGGTCTCGACTCCGGAGGAGTCGCCGGACGCGAAGTACATCCCGACGCCCTGCGCGGCCGCGCGCACCAGGTAGGCATGCATGATGTTGGTCAGGATCGCCGGCTGGGTGTCGTCGCCCGGGCCCCAGGAGTTGGAGCTGATGTTGGACAGCGGGTGGTTGCTGCCGGCGGTGCCGTCGATGTTCACGATGTCGGCGTCGAACAGGCCCTGGTTGCCGAAGTCGCCGTTGTTGCAGCTGTCGCCGCCGATCACCAGCTGGTTCGCGCCCGGGGCCGTGTCGTAGGAGGTCTCGACGTCCAGCTGCTCCTCGATGTCGAACGGGTCGCCGCAGGTGTTCTTGCCCAGCGACAGCTCGGTGTAGCGGTGCGGGGAGGGCGCCAGGAAGTGTTCCGACCGTCGCGTAGTCCTGCAAGGTCAGGAACATGTCCGGGGTCAGGCCCAGCTCGATCAGCGAGACCGTCTGCCCCTTGCCGTTGTTGCGCGTGTTGGACCCGTAGGCGGCCCGCAGCTGCTGGGCTGTGTAGCCGCAGATCTGGGTCGGGAACGACGTCTGCCCGAACTGCGTGGGCAGCCCGGAGATGGAATGCTGCCCGTAGTACTGCGAGCAGGGGGCCGTCGGCGCTCCCGCGGTCCGCGTGCGGGTGCGCGGACTGCCGCATCAGCGGGAGCTTGGGCGCGGCGTTGTCCAGGCCGGTCAGCCCGAGTACGTACTTGGACAGGGATGCGGGGATGGCCACCGCCTGGCTGTTGGCGCGCAGCTGGTACGGCCCGGCGTTCACATCCGCCGATGACCGGTAGTTCTCCAGCTGGGTCTGGAACGCCGCATCGATCGCCGCGACCGCCCCGGTGGCCCGCACGTAGTTGCGCTGCGGGTCGGCCTGGATGCCGGTGAAGCCCCGGCCGCGCAGCCATGACTCCACGGCACCGGCCGCGGCCTGGCTGGCCCCGAACCGGGCCGTGTAGGCGTCCGGGCTCAGGTAGTGGTGGAACAGCTTGCTGCCCGGCGTGCTCACCGCCGTCGCATACTGCTGCGCTCCGGCCAGATTGCCTGGCCGCAGCCAGACCTGGATGGTCAGCCGCTGCGAGCCGGCCACGGCCCCCATCGCCCGGCCATGGCTGGCGAACGGCACCGCGCTGCCAGCCAGCCGCACGGACCCCTGGTGGGGTGTGGCACCGGCTGAGCCGCTCAGGCTCACGATCGTCATGGCTGCGACTGTCGCCGTCGCGGCCGTGAGGCTGACAAGCCTCCATCTACTGGTCACTGGCTCTCCTTGCCCTCGTACCCGCCCGAAACCCTGGGCCCTATATGTCTGTGATACTCCGGCGAACCAGCATGCAAGGCCCATACCAGTCACGATTCAGGAACGGGCCTGCCCGGCCCTGGTCAGCCGCCGTGAATCCCAGCGCGTGGCCGGCGAACTCAGTCCTTGAAACGGATGAGCTTCTTGATCCCGGTGCGCAGTGCGTTATCCACGGCGGTGACCGGGAGGCGCTCCAGGTAGTACTCCTCGTAGGCATAGCCCGTGCCGCCGACGCGCCGCTTGAAGTCGGCGATGCCCTTCGACGTCCCGGATTCGCCCTGGTGGAAGTACCGGCATCCGGCCTTGCAGGCGTCCTCGATGGCGCACTTCATCATCAGGTCGGGGGCACCGCTGCGGCCGACCCGCTCCCGGTCCAGGACGACCCGGGCGGCGTTCGCGTTGTGGTAGGTGAGGACGATGCAGGCTGCGGCCGGCTGGCCGTCGACATAGGCGACGTACATCCGGCAGGCGTCCTGCAGGGTCCGCGCGATGGTGGTGAACTTCTGCTCCGGGTCGCGCCGGGAGCCGCGCAGCCGGGCCAGCAGCAGCGGTTCGTTCTGCTGGGCGGCCCACCGCCGGGTGGCCTCGCGGAACAGGTCGTAGTACGCCGGAACCAGCCGGCCCTGGTCGTCGCACTCGACGACCACGCCCGCCTGCTCCGCCCTGGTCACGTACTTGCGGGTGGAGGAGGAGAACTTGCTGTGCCAGACCGTGTCGAACCCGCCGTCCAGGTCGATGGCGTGTGCCAGCCGGGCGACCCGGTGGGCTCCGGCGGGCATCGCCTCCTTCCAGACGTCGCCGGCCCGGGGATTCGGGCGGATGCTCAGCCGCAGGAACCGGGTACGGGTCTGCAGGTCGTCAACGACCGCGCGGATGTGCTCCACGGTCACCGGGGACGTGCTCAGCAGGCCGCCGATGCCCCAGCCCCACGGCATCGACCCCGCCAGGTCCATGGCGTTGGGAGCCCAGCGGTGCCCGATCAGCGGCAGGACCATCTGTGTGCCGTCGTCGAAGGTGTAGAGCCTGCTGGCGTCCTGGCGGTGCGTGCTGCGGCACAGCGCGTCGGTCCACTGCGGTGACTGGTAGGGGACCGCCTCGGCGTCCCGGTCGAAGACGGCCTGCCAAGTGCTGCGCGGCGCCGGACTGACGACGCTGCCGAGCGCAACCACGGCGGTCACCATCACTTCCCCCCTCTGATCGCGGGCACGCCGCCGATTCGCCCAAAAGCGACAGGTGCCTCTCCCAGTGCCCATTGCCCCCCGTCACTCTAAAGCTTTGGGTCCAGGTTTACGGAATTTTGGGCCACAGCGGGGGTTATCGGGTGCTCGTGCAGGCTTTCGTGCGGCCGCGCAGTGCGGCGCCGCCGCGATCGCGTCACCCTGCTACTGCGCGGCCAGCCCCGCATCGTGCGCCAGCAGCCCGGCCTGGGTGCGGTTGTCCAGGCCGAGCTTGTCCAGCATCCGCGACACGTAGCCCTTCACCGTCGCCTCGGACAGGTACAGCCGGGCCGCGATCTGCGCGTTGGACAGCCCCTCGCCCAGGCCGGTGAGCACCTCCACCTCGCGCTCGGTCAGTGCGCCGACCAGCTTGCGGGCGCGCTCCCGCGCTGGCTGGCTGTCGGCGGAGGCGGCGATCAGCCGCCTGGCCGCCGCGGGCGACAGCACCGTGTGCCCCTCGGCGGCCACCCGGACCAGCCCGATCAGGTCTTCCGGCGGCGTGGACTTGACCAGGAACCCGGCCGCCCCGGCGCGCAGCGCGCGCAGCACGTACTGGTCGGCGTCGAAGGTGGTCAGCACCACCACGACCGGCGGATTGCCGAGCTTGACGATCCGCTCGATCGCGGCGATCCCGTCCAGCACCGGCATGCGCAGGTCCATGAGCACCACGTCGGGCCTGCTGCGGACGACGGCCGCCACCCCCGCCGCGCCGTCGTGCGCCTCGTCCACGACCTCGATGTCGGGCGCGGAGCCGAGGATCGTGCGCAGGTGCGCGCACACCATCGGCTCGTCGTCGACGACCACCACCCTGACCATCCCGGTCACACCGCCGGCTCGGCGGTCGGCACGTACGAGGGCATGGTCGCCTCCAGGCAGAACCCGCCGTCCGGGGTGCCGCCGGCGCGCAGCGTGCCGTGCACCAGCTCGATGCGCTGCCGCAGGCTGGCCAGGCCGAGCCCGGAGCCGGTCTCGGCCAGCCCGGCGGCCGGCGGGGCGGTGGCCGCGGTGTTCCGCACGCACACCCGGACCTGCGACTCGTCATAGCTGACCTGGACGACCACCTGCGCGCCCGGCGCGTGCTTGCGCACGTTCGTCAGCGCCTCCCGCACGATCCGGTAGACCGTGCGCCCGACCACGGGGGAAGCCAGCGCGGGGTCGCCCTGCTCGGCAAGCTCGGCGGGCGTGCCCACGGCCGTCGACTCGGCGACCAGTTCGGCCAGGCCCGGCGCGGCGGGCGCCTGCTCATCCTCGGGGGCCGTGCGCAGGATGCCGACCAGGTCGCGCAGCTCGTCCAGCGCCTGGACGCCCGCGGCGCGGAGTTCCTCCGCCGCCTGCCGGGTGGCCTCGTCGGCCGCGGTGATGCCGAGCGCGCCCGCCTGCAGCACCATCAGGCTCACCCGGTGCGTCACGACGTCGTGCATCTCACCGGCCAGCCGGGTGCGTTCTTCCGCCCTGGCCTGCTCGGCGAGCAGGTACCGTTCCCGCTCGGCCCGCTCGGCCCGGTCCCGCAGCGCCTGGAGCATCTCGTGCCGGGCGCTGAAGTAGAGCGCCAGCAGCGGCCCGACCGCCGTCCGCAGCACGGCGATCGTCAGCACGCCCGCCGACGGCTCCCAGACCCGGGCCACGATGAGCGTCATCATGCCCACGGCCGCGAACGCGGTGCGCCGGTCCCTGCCGTAGTAGAACGGCCCGTAGGCGGCCAGGACGGTCCCGTAGGGCGCCCACACGGTCCCGGCGTGGGCCGGTGTCAGCGCCCCGGCCGGGGAGATCAGCAGCGAGATCACCAGCGTGAACCCGGTCAGGATGGCGATGACGAGCATCGGCGCCCGGCGCCGGACCACCAGTGACGCGTCCGCCAGGCCCTGCAGCACGAGCATGGCCCAGGCGAGCTTGCCCGGGTGCGCCGGCCACCAGGAGGTGCCCGCCAGCGTGAGCGCGGTGTCGAGCAGCACGAAGAAGCACGCGAGCGCCACGTCCAGCGCCACGGTCCGCCGCGGGGCGCACGGTCGGGTGCTCATGCCGCTCACGCTATGTCATCGCGCCCCCGCCACCCGGGGCCGCGAGACCTTCGGCGGGGGCAGGAACCTACTAAAGTCGCACGCCGCCGCGGCGGGGCATCCTTTCGGCGCGGCAGGACCCGACGGGCGGCCCTGCCCCGCCGCGGGGCCGCTGGCCTGCAATGGGGGCATGCAAAGCGAACCAGCGGTCCCCGCCCCGCAGCAATCGCGGCACGTCATCACCGTGGCCGGGCTGCGCAAGAGCTACGGCTCCGTGCAGGCCGTCCGCGACGTCAGCTTCCGCGTCCGGCACGGCGAGATCGTCGCCCTGCTCGGGCCGAACGGAGCGGGCAAGACCACGACGCTGGAGATCCTGGAGGGGTTCCGGGCCCGCGATGGCGGCGCCGTCGCGGTGCTCGGCTGCGACCCCGGCGACCGGTCCAGCCGCGCGTGAGCTGCGCGAGCGCACCGGGCTGGTGCTGCAGGACATCGCGGTCGAGCCCTACCTGACGGTGCGCGAGACCATCGCCCGCCAGGCCGGCTACTACCAGGCCCCCGGGCCGGTGCCCGAGGTGATCAGCCTCGTGGGCCTCGCCGGGCTGGAGCGGCGCAAGGTCAGGGCCCTGTCCGGCGGCCAGAAGCGCCGCCTGGACCTGGCCCTCGGCCTGATCGGCAACCCGGAGCTGCTGTACCTGGACGAGCCGACCACCGGGTTCGACCCGGCCGCGCGGCGCGGTGCCTGGGACCTGGTCCGGGAGCTGCGCACGGCCGGGACCACGATCCTGCTGACCACGCATGACATGGCCGAGGCGCAGGCGCTCGCCGACCGGGTGGTGCTGCTCAACGGCGGTGCCGTCGTGGCCGAGGGACCGCCCGCTGCCCTCGGCGGGCGCGAGGCGCACCAGGCGCGCATCACCTTCACGCTGCCGCCCGGCTTTCCGCCCGCCGACCTTCCGGTACCTGCCGGCATGCAGAACGGTGCGGTGGTGATCGAGACCGCCAGCCTGACCGAGGAACTGCACCGGCTGACCAGCTGGGCCATGCGCCATGACGTCACGCTGGCCGGGCTCACCGTGGACCGGCCCAGCCTGGAGGACATCTACCTGCAGCTGACCCGGGACGGCACGCCGCCCGGCGCACCGGAAAGGAGCCCCCGATGACCGCCGCCGCCCTCACCGGCCGGCCGCCGCGCCGCCGGCACAGCCTGGGCCTGCTGACCCACCAGGTCAGGTACGAGCAGCTGTCGTTCTGGCGCAACCCGCAGAGCGCCGTGTTCACGTTCGCCTTCCCCGTCCTGTTCGTGGCCATCATGGGCGCCCTGTTCGGCGGGGTGGGGAAGAGCTCGTACTTCGGCGGGCTGTCGGCGCTGCAGTACTACGTCCCGACGATCGCCGCGCTGTGCGTGCTGGGCTCGTGTTACGGGCAGCTCGCGGTCGCGCTCGCGGCCCGGCGGCAGAACGGGATCCTCAAGCGGATCCGTGCCACGCCGCTGCCGGCCTGGGCCTACTTCACCGGGCTGCTCGCGCACTGCATCCTGGTGAGCCTGGCCGACCTCGCGCTGATCGTCGGGGTGGGGCGCCTGTACGGCGTGCCGTTCCCGTCGCAGTGGCCCGCGATCACGCTGACGCTGGTGCTCGGTGCCGCCAGCTTCTGCGCGCTGGGGGTCGCGGTGGCATCGGTGATCTCGAACGCCGAGGCCGCCCCGGCCGTGGCGCAGTTCGTGCTGTTCCCGCTGCTGTTCCTGTCCGGCACGTACCTGCCGATCCACTCCGCGCTGCTCAACCGGATAACCGGCTGGCTTCCGGTCCGGCCGTTCAACGAGGCGCTGACCGGGCCGCTGTCCCGGCACACCGGCGCCGACTGGCGGCAGCTGGCCATCCTGGCGGCCTGGGGCGCGGTCGGCGCCGTCGTGGCGATCCGGCGCTTCCGCTGGGACCCGCGGCCGGAGTGAGCCTGGCCTGCGGAGGACGGGCGCGTGGCCGCAGCGGCGGCCACGCGCCCGGCTTGCTCAGCCGTCCAGGGCGCGACGCGCTCGCGGGGCGGATCTGCCTAGCAGTGCGACATGGTGGGCGAGACGGGGAAGAAGCCGCACCGGACGGGAGTGCCGATCACCTCGTTCGCGCCGCCCAGGATGGAGTCGTTGTTGCCGCGGGCCGCGTTGTCCAGGCCGCCGCTGACCGACGCCGAGTTGCCCAGCGCGAGGTTGCCGCGGCCGCCGCTCACCGAGGCGGCCTCGCCGGCGACCTTGTTGCTGCTGCCGCCGCTCGCGGTGGCGTAGAAGCCGCTGGCCATGTTGCCGATCCCGCCGTTGGCCGAGGCGGCGAAACCGGTGGCGAGGTTGCCGGCGCCGCCGGCCACGGTGGAGTCGAAGCCGCTCGCGGTGCTGGACCGGCCGCCGGGGATCGCGTCGAAGGGTCCCCTGATCTGGTTGAAGTCGCCGGCCACCAGGCCGCCGTAGGAGGCCCAGCCCTGGTTGTCGCCGGTGATCAGGTTGTGCGAGCCGTTGCGGGGGTAGCCGCTGGTGTTGTCGGCTACCCGATGATCAGGTTCCCGAGGCCGTTCAGCCGGGTCTCGATGCCGGTGCCGTTCACCACCTGGACGTTGACGCCCTTGAACAGCACCGTCTTCAGCGCGGAAGCCGAATCGCTGCCATGGCCGGCGATGATCAGCGTCGAGCCGTCGCGGCTGCGGGTGACACCGCCGAGCAGCGCCTGCAGGCCGTTGATCGCCGCCTCATCCTTGGTCAGCCGCTGCTGCAGGGCGCTGATCTGGCCCTGCACGCGCGGCCGGGTGTGGCCGGAGCACCGCCGGCGAGCGCGGTGCCGGCCCAGACCGTCATCCCCAGCACGACCCCCATGCCCGCTCCGGCGGACAAGACCCAGAGCGGCCTGCTCATCGCCGCCCGCCAGCCGCCGATTCCCTGCGCCCGGCCATCCGTTGCCTTGTTCGTGGGTGCCATTTCGAAGCCCTGCCTTTCTGGGCCGCCGTGGGGCGCTGCCTGTGCCCTACGGCCGTACACGCGCCGGTCCCGGCAGTGGTTCACCGCCGCGGCCGGTGAGATCTTCCGGCGGCCCGGGCGGCCCCTTGACCCCGGGGCCGGGGGTCTGATAGGCGTAGCCGGTGCCGCGTACCGGTGGACCCGCGCTCGGCGCTCGTCGGCGGCGTGACCACGTGCCGTGCCGATCGCGCGGGTACGCACCGGCCGCCGCACAGTCATCACCAGCCCGTAACCCCGTCATCCCGCGCGGCGTGACCGACCCGCAGGAGGTACCAGGCCGTGGATTCCTTCGAGGGCAAGCTCGCGGTGGTGACCGGGGGCGGCTCGGGCATGGGCCGCGAGCTCGCCCGCCAGCTGGCGGCACAGGGCTGCTCGGTCGCGGCGTGCGACCTGTACCCGGACACCGTCGCCGCGACCGCCGCGATGGCCCAGGCGGAAGCCGCGCCCGGCACCCGGGTCACCGGCCATGAGTGTGACGTTTCCGACGAGGCTCAGGTCCTGCGGTTCCGCGATGAACTGCTGGAGCAGCACGCCAGCGAGCACGTCGACCTGGTCTTCAGCAACGCGGGCATCGGCGGCGCCGGCAGCTTCGTCACCGACCCCCGGGAGGCCTGGGAGCGCACGTTCGCCATCGACTGGTGGGGCGTCTACTACTGCGCCCGTGCGTTCCTGCCGCTGCTCATCGCGAGCGGGGACGGCGTGCTGGTCAACACCAGCAGCGTGAACGGGTTCTGGGCGACCCTGGGCCCGGGCATGCCGAACAGCGCCTACAGCACCGCGAAGTTCGCCGTGAAGGGCTTCTCCGAGGCCCTCATCGAGGACCTGCGCAGCAACGCCCCGCAGGTCCGGGTCGCCGTCGTGATGCCCGGGCATGTGGGCACGGACATCATCGCGAATACCTTCCGGGCGCATGGCCTGCCGCAGCCGGAGCAGATGACCGACGCCCAGATCGCCGAGCTGATCCCGCCGGAAGCGGCGCCCGGCGCGTCACCCGATGACCTGCGGAAGATGCTCGCGCAGATAAGCGCCGACTTCCGCGACAAGGCGCCGCTCAGCGCGGCCGGGGCGGCGGCCATCATCCTGGACGGGGTGCGCTCCGGGGCCTGGCGGATCCTGGTCGGCGAGGACGCCACGAAGCTGGACGCGGCGGTGCGGGCGAAGCCCGAGGCAGCCTACGACTATGCCCAGCTGGCGGACATGCCGGGCAGGCCGGCGGGGGAGCCCGGCGACGGTGCTAGTGGCCCTGCAGGCTGATGTTGTAGACGCTGGCCTGGAAGGTGCCGGAGGAGTCGGTGGGCAGCCGGGTGAACCAGACCAGCACGTAGCGGCCGCGAGCCGGGCTGGCGGGGTGCAGCCGCACCGTGCCCCCCGCGCCGCTCGCGCGTGCGACCGGCGGCAGGCCGGCCATGGTGGGCGTGCTTCCGACGCGCAACTGCAAGCTGGCGCCGGTGGCGCTGCCGAGGTCGATCTGCGCGCCGGTGACCGTGACCGCCCGGCCCATCTTCAGCAGCAGGCCGGTGCCGGGGTACAGGTTCCCGAAGCGGGGCGAGGAGTACCAGTCGGTGTGCCAGCCGCCCGAGTGCCCGCCGCCGAGGACGAGGTGGGCCAGCCCCGGGTTGTCGCCGCCGTTCGGGCCGAACGCCGTGGCCTGGACCGGGGTGAGCGGCTGGCGGCTGGACGCCGGCGCCGTCGGGCGGGCCTTCGGTGACGGGGACGGCGCCGCCGCCCGGTGGCTGGCCTTCGCGGCCGGGCCGGGCCGGCCGTGCCCGGTGTCATGGCGGGTCACCGCGTGCTTTCCCGCCGCCGACGGGGGTGCCGCGGGCGGCGGGCCCGCCAGCACGTGGAGCGCCACGAAACCGAGTACCACCACCACGAGCGCCAGGCCCACGAACATGGCCCAGCGTCAGCGTTCGCCGCGTGGGCGCGTACCCGGATCGCGCACGGATCCGGGGCGTCGCGCGGGCGGGCCTTCCGCCGCGGCGGCGCGCTCGCGGCCGTTACCCGGGACCAGGCCGCGGGCAGGTCGGGCAGCCGGCGCTGCGGGACGGTGGTTTCCAGCAGCTCTTCCAGGCTGACCGTGGCCATCGCGCCCGGCTCCCGGTGGCGCGTGTCGTACTCCTCGATCAGCGGCTCGGAGTCGGTCCCGACGGCCTTGGCGATGGCGCGGATGTGCCCCCGGGCGTAGAAATCGCCGCCGCACTCGGAAAAGTCGCCCGC
Source organism: uncultured Actinomycetes bacterium (assembly GCA_963795785.1). Taxonomy (GTDB): domain Bacteria; phylum Actinomycetota; class Actinomycetes; order Streptosporangiales; family Streptosporangiaceae; genus DASXKD01. The sequence goes on along the minus strand of CAWCKG010000019.1, from coordinate 2,840 downwards.
CTCGATCTTCCTGATGATCGTTTCCCTGATCCGGGTCTGCCTGCTGACCTGGGCGAGGGTCAGGCCGGCCTGCTGCCTCGCTTGCGCCAGAGTTTCGCCGATGGGCACGCCGCGCCTCCACTGCTCTGCCGCCGCACCCGCCGCCCCGGCCGGGGGGCGCGGGTCGTCCCGCTACTTCCTTGCCCCCATGCCCGCCGTGGAACCGGCTTGCCCGCTCTGGATCTGCGTGCCCGGTACCCGGCTGCCGCGTCCGGGTCAGCTGCCGCTGCTCGGCGGGGATCCGCAGCGCAACAGGGCAGTCCGGCGCAGCCTAGCTGTTCTGCCCGGACAGTATGGCGTGCAGCGTCTCCGCCCACGGGCCCGGCTCCTCGGCGAACCCGCCGTGGCCGCCGGGGAAGTCGTCCGCCTCGATCCCGCAGCCGCCGGCGAGGGTGACCGCGGTGCGGTAGGGAAGAATGCCCGGCGTCGCCTTCCCCACGCCGACCACGATCCGGGTGGGCGCGGCCCGCAGCGCGTCCAGGTCCGGCTGGTAACGGGTGGTGGGCAGCATGCAGTGCGCGAGCATCCGCTCGCCCATCGCCAGTTGCTCCGCCGAGGGAGGGGCCTGCGGCGAGGCCGGCCCTGGGGGAGGGGCAGGCTGCCCGGTCAGCGGCTTGCCGGACACGTGCGCCATGAACTTGGCGAACGCCGGGCCCTGGCCCTGGGCGCGGTAGGTGCGGTAGATGTCGTCCACCTCGGCGCGCCGCTCCGCCCGGTCGGGCAGCAGCTCGATCAGCGGCGGCTCGTGCGCGACGAGGGTGCGCACCTGCCCGGGGTGCGCGGTCACCAGGGCGAGCCCGGTGATGGCGCCGCCGCTGCTGCCGAGCACGTCGGCCGGCTCGCCGGTCACCGCGGCGAGCACCCGGTGCACGTCGTCGGCACACAGTTCCGGTGTGTTGTCCTGCTCCGGGTCGTCGATCGTGCTCCGGCCCAGGCCGCGTGGGTCGTAGGTGACGACCGTGTGCCGGCCGGCGAGCAGCGGGACGACCTGGGCGAACCCGGTGCTGTCCATGGGCAGCCCGATGAGCATGAGCACCGGCCCGGACCCGCTGACCTCGTAGTGGATGCGGGCACCAGGCACTTCGAGGGTGTGGCTGACGACGGTGTCCGGCATGGCGGGCCCCTTCCTGGCGGCTCGGTCCTCCTGGCGCGTCTTACCTGTGCAGACGGGTGCCGTCCGCCAAAATCATCGCCAGGCTGACGCCGTGATCACGCTGGCTTGAAACTGCCCAGGGCGGCCAGGGCGGCGGTCACATGCCCGGCCGCGGCGGCCTTGCCGATGCCGAGGCCGGTGAGCACGCCTTCGCCGTCCTCCAGTTCCAGCAGGGCGAGCAGGATGTGCTCGGTGCCGATGTAGTTATGGCCCATACGCAGCGCCTCGCGGAACGTGAGTTCCAGTGCCTTTTTTGCCTGCGGGCCGAACGGGATCAGGGCGGGCACCTCGGCGGCCGGTGGCGGCAGCGCGGCGGTGACCGCCTCGCGGACCGAGTCCAGCGGCACGCCCTGCGCGACGATCGCCGCCGCCCCGATCGCGTCCGGCTCGATGAGCAGCCCGAGCACCAGGTGTTCCGGCCGGATCTGGTCGTGTCCCGCCGCGCGGGCCTCGTTCTGCGCCGCCATCACGGCGTTCCTGGCCCGCGGCGGTGAACCTGGTGAATCCCTGGCTGGCATCGAGGTCCGGCACCTGGCCGGGGTCCTTGGGCACGAAGCGCTTCTGCGCGGCCTGTTTGGTGACTCCCATGCTCCGGCCGATCTCGGTCCACGAGGCGCCGGAGCGCCGCGCCTGGTCGACGAAGTGGCCGATCAGGTGGTCCGCCACGTCCCCGAGGTGGTCGGCGGCGAGGACGGCGTCGATGAGCTGTTCGAGCGGGTCGGCGTGCACCTTCTTGATGGCCTCGATGAGGTCGTCGAGCCGTACCTGGCCGGTCATGGGGGTGGGCTGCGTCATGGGTCAACTCTAGGTTGACGCTCAGGATTCGTCAACTCTGAGTTGACGGCTGCCGGGCAGAGATGCCGCCCGCGTGCCGGGGGCGGCACGGCGGTAGCCTTCGGGGTATCCGGGCCGGCCATGGCGGCCGGGCACCGGCCCACGGGGCCGGCGCGGCGGCGGAACCGGGCGGCTCCGCCTTCGATGACGAGGAGCACATCGGCATGGGCCTCTTCCAGCGGGCGCACGACATACTCCAGGCCAAGGCCAACAAGGCGCTCGACGCCGCCGAGAAGCCTGACGAGATGCTCGACCTGTCCTACGAGCAGATGCTCGACCAGATCAACCAGGTCAAGCGGGGACTGGTGTCGATCACCGCGTCCCGCAAGCAGATCGAGCTGCAGGAGCAGCAGCTCCAGCACACGGTGGACCATCTCCAGGACCAGGCCAAGGCGGCGCTCGCCCAGGGCAAGGAGGACCTGGCCAGGGAGGCCCTGTCCCGCAAGGCGGCCGCGCAGTCCCAGATCGACGGCATGGAGCCGCAGCGCCAGCAGCTCGGCGAGGAGCAGGAGAAGCTGGAGCACACCCTGGCGGCGCTGCAGCAGCGGGTGAACACCTTCCGCACCCAGAAGGAGGTGCTGAAGGCGCAGTACAGCGCGGCGCAGGCGCAGAGCTCGATCGGCGAGACCGCCGCGGGCATCTCCAAGTCCTTCGGCGACACCGGCGCGGACATCCAGCGGGCCCAGGACAAGATCGCCACGATGCAGGCCCACGCCGACGCCGTGGACGAGCTGCTGCAGGCCGGCGTGCTCGAAGACGTCGGCGGCGGGACACCGACGACATCCAGAAGGAGCTCGACGAGGCCGGCACGAAC
>CAWCKG010000018.1:0-143148 GCA_963795785.1 uncultured Actinomycetes bacterium | reverse complement strand
GCGCGCCCGGCGGTCCCGCGGCGAGTGAACGTCACGGCAAAGAGCGGGCCCTAAGCCACCTAAAGGCCAGGCAAATATTCGTCCACACAACGATGCCGTCGGCCAACGTGGGTAGGCGCCGGGCGCCCTGTCGGCAATGATCCTCATTGTCCCAGCAAAGTGCGCAATGCCGGGAACGGCCGCAGCGGCAGCCCGCGGCGGCGCCGAAGTCACAGATTGGGACCGGGATGAGACTCAGCCTGCACGCATCCGTGCTCACTTTCTCCGCGGCGGCAAGTGTGCTCGCGCTGCTGGCGCCGGCGACGATCGCCGCCGCGGCGCAGGCCCCCGCCGCGGCGCGGGCCCCCGCCGTGGCCAGCACCGCGAACTGCAAGGCCGTCGCGCACCATGAGAACTCCTTCCACAATGGGCGCTCGTGCACGTCGCTGCCGGCCGGCCCGCCAGGAAGTGGTCGGTGACGCTCAACGGGGACGCGTCGTACCCGATCATCGCCGACGGCAAGGTGTTCGTGGCCACCGCGAACCCCGGCGGTTCCTACGGCGGCTGGCTGTACGCGCTCAACGCGACCACCGGAAAGGTCGCCTGGGGTCCCGTCCCGCTCTCGGCACGTACTACTGGTTCGCGCTGGCCTACGGGGATGGCAACGTCTACGTCAACAACTTCGACGGCACCGTGACCGCGTACAACGCCACCACCGGCGCGCAGGCCTGGGCCAGGCCACGGCAGCGACTTCAGCGGTGAGCCGGTCGTGTACCACGGCGTGGTGTACGTCCAGGGCGCGGGCCCGTCTTCGCGCTCTCCGCGAAGACCGGCAAGGTGCGGTGGTCGACCCCCTACCTCGACGGCGATGGCAGTTCGGTGTCGGCGAACTCCACCGGCGTCTACGTGGCGGCCGGCTGCTCCTGGTTCCGGCTGTCCCTGACCACCGGCGCGGTGATCTGGTCGGGCAACCAGGGCTGCGGGGGAGGCGGCGGCGGCACCACCTACCTGTCCAACGGGCTGGACTTCGAGACCGTCGGAAGCCTCGTCGTGAGCGCGGGCACCGGCAAGACGTTCGGCACTTTCAGCGGCACGCCGGCGTTCTCCGGCGTGAACGGGTACTTCGCCAATGGCACGATGTCTTCTGCGAGAACGTAACGACACGCACTCCGGTGTTCACCGCCTCGGTCCCGAGCAGCATCGTGACGAGCCCGGTCATCGCCGGCCAGAGCCTGTATGTGGGCACGGCGAACTCCGAGGTCTACGCGCTCAGCACCACGACCGGCAAGATCACATGGCACGGCGCACTGCCCGGCGTGCCCGGTGGCGGTGCGCAGTTCAGCAGTCCCATCTCCGACATCGCTGTCGGCCACGGCCTGCTGGTGGTGCCGACCGGTGCTCAGGTCACCGCCTTCGGATAAGCCCCTGGGCTCTCACTTGATGACGCCGAGGTAGACGATGCTGCCGAGGCCGACCACCAGGCAGTAGATGCCGAACGGGGTCAGCGTGCGGGTCTGGAAGTAGCGCATCAGGAACCGCACCGACACGTAGGCGCCGACGCCGGACAGCACGCTGCCGAAGACCACCTGGCCCGTGGATGCCGTTGCCCAGCGGCCCGCAGCAGGTCCGGGATCTTCAGTGCCCCGGCGGCCAGGATGACCGGCGTGGCGAGCAGGAAGGCGAACCTGGCCGCGTCCGCGCGGGACAGCCCGCGGAACATGCCCGCTACCATCGCTACCCCGTCGCGGCTGATGCCCGCCAGCAGCGCGAGGATCTGCGAGCTGCCGATGATGATCGCCTGCCAGTAGCCATACCGGGCCAGCCGCCGGTCGGCCGCGATCGCGTCCGCCAGCTCCGCGGACCGGACCGCCTGGTGGCCCGCCGCGTGCCGGGCGCCGCCGGTCCGCCGCTGGCGCGCCGACGGCCGCCTTCTCCCGCTCCCGCTCGCGTTCCGCGGCGACCTCCTGGTCGGCCTGCACCGACGCCTTCCGCCGGAAGACCTCCCCGGCGATCAGGATCACACCGTTGATGGCCAGGAAGATCGCGGCGCGGATGGGCTTGCCGAAGAAGACCCGGAACTCGTGCTCGAACTTCAAGCCGACCAGGCCCACCGGGATGGTGGCCAGAATGATCATCCAGGCCAGCTTCTCGTTGACCGACCGGAGCTGCCACCGGCTGGTGCCCGGCTCCGGCCGGGCGAAGTGCCCCAGCGAGCTGAAGAACCCGCCGATGATCCGGATCCAGTCCTTCCAGAAGTAGATGAGCAGGGCGATCGCGGTGGCGACATGCAGGCCGACGATGAACGCCAGGTAGGGCGACTCGGGTGCGGCGACATTGAGGTCGTGCGCCCAGCAGCCGCCGACCAGCGCGGGGAGGAGCACGTTGTGGCCCAGGCTGGACACCGGGAAAAGCTCGGTCACGCCCTGGATGAGCCCGACCACGCCGGCTTCGAGGTAGGTGATGTGCTGCGGGCAGCCGTGCACGCCTGGCCGCCGCCAGCGTGGCGCCGGAGTGGAACAAGGTCAGGTCGGTCATGCCGGCCCTTTCGCCATGGGGGAGGTAGCGGTGCGGCGCGCCGTCCCCCAAGGGGCGCTGGCCTGCACCGTCTCATGGTACGGAGTGCGCGTTCGCGGCGCGGCCGGCCGGTGGGAATTTTGCTCTGGATTCTCCCGCCGGAGAACTCCGGTTGGCACGGCAGCCCAAGCTGTGCCGGGCGTTGTAGCGCCCGGCCGAAAGCAATGCTAGGTTCCCGTTCCGGAACCGGCAAACCGGACAATAACTCACGCTCTTCCCCTGGAGGCCCCATGCCCGGCTGCGCATGCTCGCCCGGCGCTCGCCGCCGGGTGCCGCTCGCTGGCCGATCACGGCCAGTCCTGGTTCCAGCGCAGTCGGAGCGACCACCGGACTGCAGGTCGCCGCGACCGTCGGCCAGGACCCCGGGTCAGCCTGCACCCCCGGCGACCTCAGTGGCGGCCAGGTCCTCATGCACCGGGGCGACCGGACCACGTCGGACGCGCGGCTCGCGCTGGCCCACGCCGCAGGTCCGCGCCGGGGGACAGCGTCGTGGGCTGGAGCGGCACCGGCTTGGCGGCGCGTGCCCACGGCCGGGCTGAACCTCACCAGCATCGACGCCGTGGCCGCCTACCTCCGCCACGGACGCCTGGCTGTTCGCAACGGGTCACGACGCACAACGCGACCGCGCTGCACTGGGACGGCACGGCCTGGACGAGCAGCACCTGCCGCCGTGGGCCATCAGGTTCAACGAGAGCGGCGTGGTGCAGATCCGGCCGCCGACTTCGGGGCCGCCGACGTCTGGCTCTTCACCCTCGGGCAGCAGGGGCTCAGCCCTCAGATGCCCCTACGCCGGCCATCTTCAACGGCAAGTCCTGGGTCAAGCGCAAGCTCCCGGCGATCCCGGACGAGGTCGCCGCGGTCGCCCGCAACGACATCTGGGCGTCTCGGCACCCCCGGCAACCTCAGGCGGCCAGGTCCTCATTGCACTGGGACGGGACCGCTGGAGCACGCTCGCGCTGCCCACGCCGCCGGTCCCGCCCGGGGGACAGCGCGTTCTTCAGCGCACCGGCTTCGAGCGGCCCGTCGGACCTGTGGCTGGAGCAGTACGTCGCGAAAAACCAGGGCTCCCCCGGGACCACATCCCTGGAGCACTGGAACGGGACGGCCTGGCAGCCGGTCCCGCTGCACTACCGGACCAGCAGCGTGGACGCCACGGCCAGCGACGGCAGCGGTGGCCTCTGGATGATCTTCAACGGCCCGCGCCCTGGGTTCACCGGCTACTTCGCCCACCTGGCCAGCGGCGGATCCTGGACCAGGACGGTGGTGCCGGCGGACCACCGGTACCACCGTGCAGCAGGCCAGCGTGATCACCGCCGTGCCGGGCAGCGCCTCGGCGTGGGCCGCCGGTGAGCTCATCGTCCCCGGCGAGGGCTCGGGCGGCATCATCGGCGCCATCTGGCAGCGCTAGCGGCCGGGGCTTATTCGCCAGCGACCGGCCCGGCGGCTCAGCCCTTCTTGCGGGGCACCGCCGGGGTGTCGTGGCTCTGGCGGCGGCTGATCTTCGAGCCCAGCCAGACCAGCGGGTCGTACTTGCGGCCGACCACCCGCTCCTTCATCGGGATCAGCGCGTTGTCGGTGATCTTGATGTTCTCCGGGCAGACCTCGGTGCAGCACTTGGTGATGTTGCAGAAGCCGAGGCCGAAGTCCTCCTGGGCGATCTCGCGCCGGTCGGCGGTGTCGGCCGGGTGCATCTCCAGTTCGGCGATGCGCATCAGGAACCTCGGCCCGGCGAACGGCCGCTCGTTCTCCGGGTGGTCCCGGATCACGTGGCACACGTTCTGGCACAGGAAGCACTCGATGCACTTGCGGAACTCCTGGGACCGCTGCACATCGGTTTGCTGCATCCGGAACTCGCCCGGCCGATCGCGGCTCGGGGGTGAACGACGGGATCTCCCGCGCCTTGGCGTAGTTGAACGACACGTCGGTGACCAGGTCCCTGATCACCGGGAAGGTGCGGATCGGGGTGAGCGTGATCGGCTCCCCGGGCTCGAACAGGTTCATCCGCGTCATGCACGCCAGCCGGGGCCGCCCGTTGATCTCCATCGAGCAGGACCCGCACTTGCCCGCCTTGCAGTTCCAGCGGACCGCCAGGTCGCCGGCCTGGGTCGCCTGCAGGCGGTGCAGGATGTCCAGGACGACCTCGCCCTCGTTCGCCAGGACCTGGTACTCGGTGAGCTCGCCCTGCCCGGCGTCGCCGCGCCAGACCCGCAAGGTGACCTTCGTGCTCACAGCATTGCCTCTCTCGCGGGCGGCTGGTTTCGGGAAATGGGGCTGGATAGAGCTGGACTCATCAGTGGCTCTCCTCAGCCGGTGCCGCAGCCGGTGCCGGGGGGCAGTTCTTCATCGGTGTAGTACTTGGCCAGCTCGTCGCGCTCGAACAGGGCCATCAGGTCGGCGCGCATCGGGACCATGGGCTGGCGGCGCAGGGTGACCCGGTCACCGTCCAGCGAGCAGATCAGGTTGACCTTGCGCCACTCCGCCGACATCCCGGGGAAGTCGTCGCGGGTGTGCCCGCCGCGGCTCTCCTGCCGCTCCAGCGCCGCCTGGGCCACGCATTCCGCGATCAGCACTATGTTCCGCAGGTCCAGCGCCAGGTGCCAGCCGGGGTTGTAGGCCCGGCCGCCCTCGGCCTTGACCTGGGCGGCCCGCGCCCGCAGCCCTTCCAGTTCGGTCAGCGCCTTGGAGATCTCTTCCTCGCGCCGGATGATGCCCACCAGGTCGCTCATGGTCTGCTGCAGGTCGGCGTGCACCGTGTACGGGTTCTCGCCGCCGTCGCGTTCCAGCGGCGCGAGCGCCTCCGCCTGCGCGGCGGCGAGTTCCGCGTCGCTCACCGCGGGCGCGCTGGCGCCGAGGGAGCCGAGGTACTCCACCGCGCCCATGCCCGCCCGGCGGCCGAACACCAGCAGGTCCGACAGGGAGTTCCCGCCCAGCCGGTTCGAGCCGTGCATCCCGCCGGAGACCTCGCCCGCGGCGAAGAGACCGGGAATGCGCGATACGGCCGTATCGGGGTCGACCTCGACCCCGCCCATCACGTAGTGCTGCGCGGGCCCGACCTCCATCGGCTCCTTGGTGATGTCCACGTCCGCCAGCTCCTTGAACTGGTGGTACATGGACGGCAGCCGGCGCAGGATCTCCTCGGCGGGCCGCCGCGAGGCGATGTCGAGGAACACCCCGCCGTGCGGTGACCCGCGCCCCGCCTTGACCTCTGCGTTGTTCGCCCGGGCGACCTCGTCACGGGGCAGCAGCTCGGGCGGCCGGCGGTTGTGGTCGGGGTCGGTGTACCAGCGGTCGGCCTCTTCCTCGGTCTCCGCGTACTGGGCGCGGAACACGTCCGGCACGTAGCCGAACATGAACCGCTTGCCCTCGGAGTTGCGCAGCACCCCGCCGTCGCCGCGCACCGACTCGGTGACCAGCAGCCCGCGCCACCGACAGCGGCCAGACCATGTGCGTGGGGTGGAACTGGACGAACTCCATGTTCAGCAGCGTCGCGCCGGCCAGCAGCGCCAGCGCGTGCCCGTCGCCGGTGTACTCCCAGGAGTTGGACGTGAACTTGAACGTCTTGCCGATGCCGCCGGTGGCCAGGATCACCGCGGGCGCCTCGAACAGCACGAACGCGCCGGTGTCGCGCAGGTACCCGAACGCGCCGGCCATCCGCCCGCCGCTGGTGATCAGCCGGGTGATCGTGGTCTCCGCGAAGATCTTGATCATGGCCTCGGGGTCGCCGTGCTCGCGCGCGTCCTCCTGCTGCAGCGCCACCACCTTCTGCTGCAGGGTGCGGATCATCTCCAGGCCGGTCCGGTCGCCCACGTGGGCGAGCCGGGGGTAGGCGTGCCCGCCGAAGTTGCGCTGGCTGATCTTGCCCTCGGGGGTGCGGTCGAACAGCGCGCCCCAGGCCTCCAGTTCCCAGACCCGGTCCGGGGCCTCCTGCGCGTGCAGTTCGGCCATCCGCCAGTTGTTCAGGAACTTGCCGCCGCGCATGGTGTCGCGGAAATGAACCTGCCAGTTGTCGTTGGGGTTGGCGTTGCCCATCGCGGCGGCGCAGCCGCCCTCGGCCATGACCGTGTGCGCCTTGCCGAACAGGGACTTGGAGATGACCGCGGTCCGCTTGCCCGCCAGCCGGGCCTCGATGGCCGCGCGCAGCCCGGAGCCGCCGGCGCCGATCACCACGACGTCGTAGCCGAGCCGTTCGATGTCAGTCATGTGCGTACTGCACCTTCTTGCCTAGAAAAACCGCGGATCGGAGATGGCGCCGCTGGCCACCAGCCGGATGTAGAGGTCGGTGAACAGCACCCAGCCCAGCGAGATCCAGGCGAACTGCATGTGCTTGGCGTTCAGCTTGGAGACCTGGGTCCACATCCAGTACCGCACCGGGTGCTTGGAGAAATGCTTGAGCCGCCCGCCGACCGCGTGCCGGCAGGCGTGGCAGGACAGCGAGTAGGCCCACAGCAGGGCCGCGTTGACGATCAGGACCAGGGTGCCCAGGCCCATGTGCCCCCACTGCCCGGCGTGGTTGCGGAAGGCGGTCACGGCGTCGATGGTCAGGATCACGTTGAACGCCAGCGCGATCCAGAAGAAGTACCGGTGCAGGTTCTGCAGGATCAGCGGGAACCTGGTCTCACCGGTGTACCTCGCGTGCGGCTCGCGCACCGCGCACGCCGCGGGCGCGCGCCAGAAGGCACGGTAGTAGGCCTTCCGGTAGTAGTAGCAGGTGAGCCGGAACCCCGTCGGGCCGCCGATGATGATGATCGCCGGGGACAGCCAGGTCAGCCACGGGATCCAGTCGAACCCGGCGCCCGGCTTGCAGGTGGCCGCCAGGCAGGGGGAGTACAGCGGCGAGATGTAGGGCTTCCAGAAGTAGTCCCCGTTCACCAGCGAGGCCCAGGTGAGATAGATCACCACCACGGCCAGGGCGGTCGCGTTGATGGCCGGCTGCCGCCACCACGGGTCCTTGCGCAGGGTCCGTTCCGCGATCCGCGCCCGGTCTCTGACCGGCGCCTGGCTGGCCTGTGTCATGGAATTGAGTCTCCGCCCGGTGATGCCGCCGCATGGATGCGGGTGAACCTTATTCCACTGCTATACCACCGCGTGGCTCAGGATCCCGTTTCGATAGCTGTGAGCCTGTGCACATCCAGCGCCTTGCGCAGGAAGTCCACCTGGAAGGTGAGCAGGTTCTCGGCGGCGCTGCTTGCTAGATGTCCAGTGCGCGGCGCAGGAAGTCCACCTGGAAGGTGAGCAGGTTCTCGGCGACTTCCTCCTGGGGCGTCATGTGGGTGACGCCGGACAGCGGCAGCACGCTGTGCGGCCGCCCGGCCGCCAGCAGCAGCGCGGACAGCCGCAGCGTGTGCGCGGCCACCACGTTGTCGTCGGCCAGCCCGTGGATCAGCAGCAACGGCCGCCGCAGCCGGCGGCTCAGCGGCAGCGAGGACAGCGCCTCGTAGGCGGCCCCGCTGGATCGCGGGTGCCCCAGGTAGCGCTCGGTGTAGTGGGTGTCGTACAGCCGCCAGTCGGTGACCGGGGCACCGGCCACGGCGGCGTGGAACACGTCGGGGCGGCGGAGCACCGCGAGCGCGGCCAGGTACCCGCCGAACGACCAGCCCCGGATGGCCACCCGCCCGGTGTCCAGGTCGGCGCACCGGTCAGCGGCCGCCGCCAGCGCCGCCACCTGGTCCTCCAGCACCGGCCCGGCCAGGTCCCCGGCCAGCGTGCGGTCCCAGTCCGGCCCGCGGCCCGGCGTGCCGCGCCCGTCCGCCACCACCACGGCGAACCCCTGCTCGGCGAACCACTGCGGGCCCGTGAACGCGCTCTGCGCGGCGACCACCCGCTGCATGCCCGGCCCGCCGTAGGGGTCCATCAGCACCGGCAGCTTCCCCGACCCCGGCTGGTGCCAGGAAGGCAGCACCAGCGCGGTGCGGATCTCCCGGCCGCCCGCGGTGAACAGGTCGGGGTGCGGGACGGGCAGCGAAGGGTGCTCGGCGTGCGAGGCGACCGTCATGTCTTCCCCGGGACGATCATCCGCGCGCACGGTCACCCGGACGCCCGGCGCGTCCAGCGACCGGCTGAGGAGCACGGTGGTGCCGCCAGTGCGCCGCCCCGCATGAGACGCCGTGCTCCGGGGTGATCCTGGCCAGGCCCTGTGGGCCGTAGGTCCACAGGGCCACGCCGGTCGGGATCCTCGCCGGACGCGGTGAACAGCACGGTGTCGCCGTCGATGTCCGCGACCTCCCGCACCTGGAGCCCCGGCGGCGTGACCGGCGCCGCGGTCCCGTCCGCAAGCTCCGCCGGGGCCGCCACCAGCAGCCGCTTGGTGCCGTCGGAGTCGGCCGTCCACACGATCCGGCCGTCGCCGGTCCAGCCGGGCACGCCGGCCACGATGTCGAGCCACCGGGCGTCGGTGTCCTCGCGCAGCACCGCCACCGTGCCCCGCGCCGGGTCGGCGGACAGCAGCCGCATCCGTGCGCTGATCCCGGCTTTGCACCACGATCAGGGCACCGGCCTGCTCCCAGTTCACCGTCACCAGGTAGGGAAACGCGGCCCGGTCCCAGTCGACCGGCACCGTGGCTGCCATCCAGCCCGGCCAGCACCAGCGACACGTCCGCGTTCGCCGTTCCCGCCGCCGGGTAGGCCACCTCGGCCGGGGCGTTGCCGGGGTTCGCCGGGTCGCGCGATGTGCCATCGCTGAACCGGCGTCTCGTCCACCCTGGCCACCAGGATGGCGCTCCCGTCGGGCGCCCACCAGTAACCGCGGGTGCGGCCCATCTCCTCCGCGGCGACGAACTCGGCCAGGCCGAACGTTACCCGGGGCTCATCCTCAGGCCCGATGAGCAGGGCATCCCCGGCTTCCAAGGTCACCACGCGCACCCCGCCGTCGCAGGCATAGGCCACCCGGCGCCCGGCCGGATCGGGGCGCGGGTCGAACGCGCCGGGGCGCGCGGGGATCGCCCGCGGCGCGGCGCCGCCGGCCGCCAGGTCCGCCACGAAGACCTGACCGGCCAGCGCGAACGCCGCCATGCTCAGCGCGGAGTCGCAGGCGAACGTGACGATCCCGGCGGCCTGCTCGCGGACCCGCTCCCGGCGCCTGCGCTCCTGCGCGGTCAGCCCGGCCGTGGCGTCGCCGAGCACCGCGGGATCGGCCACCAGGCGTTCGGCGCCGGTCGCCACGTCCAGCACCCACAGGCAGGTGACCGGGTCGCCGCCGCCCTTGCTGCGCAGGAACGCCACCTGGCCCCCGGCCGGGGAGATCTGGAACGAACGGGGCAGGCCCAGGGTGAAATGCCGGGTCCTGGCCTGCTGCCGGGGGAAGCTTTCGGTCATGGTCGTCCATCCTGCCACCGGTGCGCCGCGCTAGCCTCACGGCATGGACCCGGTGGATGGCACCCGTCGCCTGGTTATGGTGCACGCCCATCCCGACGACGAGTCGATCGGCACCGGGGCCACCATCGCCCGGTACGCCGCGGAAGGTGCTCACGTCACCCTGGTCACCTGCACGCTGGGCGAGCTGGGCGAGATCATCCCGCCGGAACTGGCCCACCTCGGCGCGGACGCCGGCGACCGGCTCGGCCCGTACCGGATCACCGAGCTGGCCGCCGCCTGCGGCGCGCTGGGCATCCGCGACCAGCGGTTCCTCGGCGGGCCCGGCCGGTGGCGGGACTCGGGGATGATGGGCCTGCCCGCCAACGCCAGCCCGGACTGTTTCTGGCAGGCCGACGTGGCGCTGGCCGCGGCCGAGCTGGCCAAGATCATCCTGGAGGTCCACCCGCAGGTGCTGGTCAGCTATGACGAGAACGGCTTCTACGGCCACCCCGACCACATCCAGGCGCACCGGGTGGCCGCGGCGGCGATCGACCTCGCCGCCAGCCCGGGGCCTGTCCCGCTCCGAGGATCGAAGGCATCGAACCGTGGCAGGTCGCGAAGTTCTACGCCACCGCGATGCCGCGGTCGGTGGCCGAGCCGGCGGGCCTGCCCTACTGGGTGCCCGACGACCAGGTGACGACGGAGATCGACGGCACCGCCCACCTGGCCGCCAAGACCGCGGCGCTGCGCGCGCACGCCACCCAGTGCGTCGTAGACGGAGACCGTTTCGCCCTGACCGACGGCCGCTGGCAGCCGGTGCTAGGGACGAGAGTTCTACACCCTGCTGTCCTGGCCCGTCCGGCGCCGCACCTGGGATCCTGGAACACGATCTGTTCGCGGGCCTGGATGACCAGTGACTCGCGCGCGCGGGCGCCGTTCGCCCGGGGCGTCCGTATAGCCTGCTCTGCGTGGAAGGCGGGCAGACAGGCCAGCGGCGCGACCTCGGCGCCGCGGCGGCCTACGCCGCGCTGTTCGTGCTCGGCGTCCTGGAGGGGCTGATCGGGTGCTTCCAGTTCGGCCACAGCCTGGGCGGCGTGCCGGCGGCGTCGCTGGTCTTCTGCGCGCTCATCCTGGCGACCAGCGTGGCGGGCGCGGCGGGGATGGGCACGGCAATGGGCGGGGTGCTGCCCGCGATCGGCTGGCTGGCGGCGTCGTTCGTGCTGACCCTGCCGACCGCGGCGGGCAGCGTCATCGTCACCAACACCACCGCGGGTGAGTGGTACCTCTACGGCGGGGCGGCCTGCGCCGCGGTCGGGGTCGTGGCCAGCTTCCGGCAGCGGTGGCGGCGGCCCGGTGCTGAGCCGGCAGGCGCGGGGGTGGACATATGAGCGGGGTCGATCAGGCGGCCTTCCGGCGCGCGGCGGGCCAGTTCGCCAGCGGCATCGTGGTCGCGACCACCAGCCTGGATGGGATCAGCCACGCGATGACCGCGACCGCGTTCACCGCGGTGTCCCTGGAGCCGCTGCTGATCCTGATGTGCGCGGAGAAGATCGCGCGGTTCCACGACGCGGTGCTCACGGCGGGCACCTGGGCGATATCGGTGCTCGGCGAGGACGGCGAGAAGACCGCCACCTGGCTGGCGACCCGGGGCAGGCCGCTGGAGGGCCAGCTCGACGCGATCCGGCACCACGCCGGGCCGGTCACCGGTGCCCCCATCCTGGACGACGCCGTCGCCGCGATGGAGTGCCGCACCACCGCGGTCCACGACGGCGGCGACCACAGCATTGTGGTGGGCGAGGTCGTCGGGGTCTCCGAGCCCAGGCCCGGCAGCGGCCCGCTGATCCACTATGCGAGCCGCTACCGCACGCTCAGGGACGCCGGATCACGTCCTCAACCTGGTCCAGGGCCCAGTCCAGATCCTCCTCGCTGATCATCAGCGGCGGGGCCAGCCGGATCGTGGTCCCGTGGGTGTCCTTGGCCAGCACGCCGCGCTCGGCGAGGTCCTCGCACGCCTGGCGGCCGGGCAGCGACACGAACTCCACGCCGGCCCACAGCCCCCGCCCGCGGACCTCGCGGACCGCTGCCGCGGGCAGTGCGGCCAGCCGGTGGTGCATGTGCGTGCCCAGCTTGGCCGACCGCTCCTGGTACTCCCCGGTGGCCAGCAGCGCGATCACCTCGCGCCCCACCGCGCAGGCCAGCGGGTTGCCGCCGAACGTGGAGCCGTGCTGGCCGGGCTTGAACACGCCGAGCACCTCGCGGGAGGACACCACCGCGGACAGCGGCACGATCCCGCCGCCGAGCGCCTTGCCCAGGATGTACAGGTCGGGGACCACGCCGTCGTGCTCGCAGGCGAACGTCGTGCCTGTCCTGCCCAGCCCGGACTGGATCTCGTCGGCGATCATCAGCGCGCCGTGGGCGGAGCACAGCTCCCTGACCCTGGCCAGGTAGCCGGGCGGCGGCACGATGACCCCGGCCTCGCCCTGCACCGGCTCGATCAGCACGCCGACCACCCGGTCGTCCATGGCCGCGGCCAGGGCGCCGGAGTCGCCGTAGGGGATGACGCGGAAGCCGGGAGTGTAGGGACCGTAGTGGTCGCGGGCGTCGGGGTCGGTGGAGAAGCTGACGATCGTGGTGGTGCGGCCGTGGAAGTTGCCCTCGAAGGCGATGATGACCGCCTCGCCGTCCGGCACCCCCTTGACCTCGTAGCCCCACTTGCGGGCCGTCTTGATCGCCGTTTCCACCGCCTCGGCGCCGGTGTTCATCGGCAGCACCATGTCCATCCCGGCGAGTTCCGCGAGTTCCGCGCAGAACAAGCCGAACTGGTCATGGTCGAAGGCGCGGCTCACCAGTGTCACCCGGTCGAGCTGGCGCCGGGCCGCGGCGACGAGCCGCGGGTGCCGGTGCCCGAAGTTGATCGCGGAGTAGGCGGCCAGCATGTCCAGGTACCGGCGGCCCTCGACGTCGGTGACCCAGGCGCCCTCGGCGGCCGAGATCACCACGGGGAGCGGGTGATAGTTGTGCGCGCTGTGGGCGTCGGACAGGGCCCTCAGGTCCTTGGACGTGGCAGGTGCGGTCACCGGCGTCTCCTCCCTCCTTGATCGGGTGTCTATCAGACCAGCCTAGGAGGCGGCCGGAGGAATGACAGAGAGCAAAACCTGCGACCTGCTGCCGGTTTGTTGCAGTTTTGCGGGGTCGGGCGGCGATTTGTTGCGCGGCCTACCGGCCGACCTCGCGGGCGAGATCCAGGCCGAGGAACCGGTCCAGGTAGGCGAATGTCTCGAACTTGGAATCCGTCGGGGATCACCTGGTCCGCGGCCAGCGCGGCCAGGGTGCGCAGCGCCGCCGGGGTGTCCAGGTCGTCGTCGAGCGCGCCGAGGAAGTCGCCGGCGTACTGCGCGCACATCGGCTTGCTCGGCGACAGTGCCCAGTGCCTTACCAGCCCCGCCAGCCGGCGAGTATCTCGTCCGCGGCTTTCAGGTCAGCCGGGGTGAAGCGTCGGCACCGGCCCGGTACGGGCCGCTGCATCAGCGCCAGCCGCAGCGCCAGCGGGTCAAGCCCGGTGAGTTCCACCGGGCCGGCCGCGCCCGGCTCCACCCGGTGCGCCGGCGCGCCCGCGGCGCCGCCCGCGGGGCGACCGCCACATCGAGCGGTTCCGGCGGCCGGCCGTGACGCCGGCCGGGTAGACGTTCAGCTCCGCCCAGTCCGGCCGGGGCGGGCCCGGACACGCTGGCCCGCAGGTGGTGCCGTTCGGCGACCCGGGAGACCAGGTCGGCGAGCAGGCAGGGCCGTGGCTGGCCCGGGCTGGCCACCCAGATGGTCAGCACGCCGGGCCGGGCCGGGCGGACCGGCGTGGCAGGTCCCTCGCTGCGCCTGGAAGCTGCAGCATGCCGCCAGCCTAAGCCGGGGTGGCAGCGTGCCGGTCCCGGGCCGCCGGGACCGGCACGCGGCGGGCCTTATCGGGGCGCGGGGTCTTGACCACGCTCCAGCTCGTCCCGTTCCATGCCTCGGACAGCGTCACCTGGTTGCCGATGCCCTGGTCGTCGCCGACGGCCAGGCAGCTCGACGAACTGGTGCAGGAGACCCCCAGCAGCTCGTCGGAGAACGACCCGGGGCTGGGCGAGTGCAGGATGCTCCAGTTCGTGCCGTTCCAGGCCTCCGCCACGGTGAACCCGGACTCGCCCTCCCCGCTCGCGCCGCCGCCGGTGGCCATGCACGCCGCCGGGCCGCTGCACCAGACGCTGTCCAGCCCGGCGAAGTTCGCGCCCTTGGGGTTGGGGCTCTGCCGCACCTTCCACCCGGTGCCGTTCCACTGCTCGCTGAGCGTTCCGTTGACGAGGGTGAGCCCGTTCTCAAGATGCCCGCCCACGGCCATGCAGGCGGAGGCGGCGGTGCAGGCGACACCGGCCAGTGTGCCGCTGGAGCCGGGAGTCGGCGTGCCCAGCCGGTGCCAGCCCGTCCCGTTCCACTGCTCCGCGAGCGTCAGCGACGTCCCGGTCCCGTTGTTGTAGCCGAAGAAGCCGACCGCCATGCAGGCGGCGGCGCCGGCGCAGGAAACCGAGCTGAACGCGATGCCGCCGGGGGTCGGTGGCGGCGGCGTGGACACGAACTTCCAGGCGGTGCCGTTCCACTGCTCGGCCAGGGTGAACAGGGCCGGGTTCTTCGGGAAGCCCTCGTTGCCCACCGCCATGCAGTTCGACGGGCTGGTGCAGGACACACCGTTCAGGCTGGCGCCGGAATTGGCCAGCTTCGGCGTGGCGGCGACCGACCACTTGGTCCCGTTCCAGGACTCGGCGAGCGGATGCGGGATCAGGTAGCCGCCCGGCTCGTGGAAGGTCTGGGTCTCGCCCACCGCCATGCAACTGGTGCTGCTGGTGCACGACACCGAGTTCAGCTGTGCGCCGCCGCCGGGCAGCCGGGGCGACGGGCTGGGCACGATCGTCCAGGTGCTGCCGTTCCAGGTTTCGGCCAGGGTGAAGTTCTGGTAGGCGCTGGTGCCCTGGATGCGCCCGAGGAACCAGCCAACGGCCACGCAACTGGTGGCGGCCGGGCAGGACACATCGGTCAGGCTCGCGTTGATCACCGACGGGGACGCCGTGGCGGACGCGGGCCCCGCCATCAGCGCTGCGAGGCAGCAGGCGGACAGGGCCGCCAGTGCCCGGGGAGCAAGTCTGCGTCGTGCGAAGCGGCTCTTGTTCGCTGTCACGGCAATCCTCCGGGAATGAGGCATCCCTGGCGGACAGTGTCACAGCTTTACCCGAGCCGCGCCGAGCCGGTCCACACCGCGGCGTCGATGCGCTCGTCGGTGGCGGTCAGCGCGACCCGGATATGGCCGCGGCCCGCCGGGCCGTAGAACTCACCGGGGGCGACGAGGATGCCCGCGCCGGCGAGTGCCCCGACCGAGTCCCAGCAGTCCAGGCCGGGCCGGCTGGCCCACAGGTACAGGCCCGCCTCGGAGTGCTCGATCCGCCAGCCGGCCTGCTCCAGCGCCGCGCGGAGCCGGCCGCGCCGCGCGGCGTAGCGGGCCCGCTGCTGGTCCGCGTCCGTGTCATCGTCCAGGGCGGCCACCATGGCGGCCTGGACCGGGGCGGGCATCATCAGGCCGGCGTGGCGGCGGACCTCCAGCAGTTCCGCGACCAGGGCGGGATCCCCGGTGACGAAGCCGGCCCGGTAGCCGGCCAGGTTCGAGCGCTTGGACAGCGAGTACACCGCGAGCAGCCCCTGCGCGGACCCGCCGCTGACCCCCGGGTGCAGCACCGACACCGGCTCGGCGTCCCAGGCCAGGTCGAGGTAGCACTCGTCGGACGCGAGGACCGCATCCCGTTCCCTGGCCCAGTCGGCCATCTTGCGCAGGTGCGCCTCGGGCAGCACCCGGCCGGTCGGGTTGGCCGGGGAGTTCACCCAGACCAGCCGGACCCGCTCCGGGCCGAGCGACGCGAGCCCGTCGGCCGCCACCGCCCGGGCGCCCGCCAGGCGGGCCCCGATCTCATAGGTGGGGTAGGCCAGTTCCGGGTACACGACCGTGTCGCCGGCCCCGCAGCCGAGCAGGGCAGGCAGCGACGCGATGATCTCTTTGGTCCCGATGACCGGGAGCACGGCGCCGGGATCCACCGTTACCCCGTGGCGGCGCGCCAGCCACCCGGCCGCCGCTTCGCGCAGTTGCGGGGTGCCCGCCGTCTGTGGGTATCCGGGTGAGTCCGCGGCCGCGGCGAGTGCCGCGCGCACCACGGCCGGGACCGGGTCGACCGGGGTCCCGATCGACAGGTCCACGATCCCGCCCGGATGCGCCGCTGCTTGTCCCCGGTACGGCCCGAGCCGGTCCCAGGGGAAGTCCGGCAGCCGTGTCGCGGGCCTCAGCTTTCCTGCTCCTGAGGCGGAAGGGCCGCCACGACGGGGTGGTCCTTGTTGATCTTGCCTACCTTGGCGGCACCGCCGGGGGAGCCGAGATCTTCAAAGAACTCCACGTTGGCCTTGTAGAAGTCCTTCCACTGGTCGGGGACGTCGTCCTCGTAGAAGATCGCTTCAACAGGGCAGACCGGCTCGCAGGCGCCGCAGTCCACGCACTCGTCCGGATGGATGTAGAGCATGCGCTCGCCCTCATAGATGCAGTCGACCGGGCATTCCTCGATGCACGACTTGTCGAGCAGGTCAACGCAGGGCTGCGCGATGATATAGGTCACGTCGGAACTCCTCTTCCGGCTATGTCCCCATGGTGTAGCTGTAGCTCCCAGTATTGCCGTTCCGGCGGGCCGGCGTGTCCGCACGGTGGCGCCGAGACGACAGCTATCCCCTAAGGGACCCGGGCGAGACCGCAGGCTATCAGCTAGCGAAGACGGACCCGGCGGGAGCACCCGCGTCCTTCACCCACCCGGTACGGCCCGTGGGCGCGGGCCAGCGGAACCCGGCATAGCGCACTTCGTGCAGCCGGTACCGGCCGGCATGGGTCACCAGCCAGGCGGCGACGGACCAGCCCAGGCTGGCCTGCGGGGCCTGGACCAGCAGCGAAGGCGCGTCGCCGCTCGATGCGGACCGGCTGGCGGGCAGCGGCCCGAACGCCTTGACGATCGCCCGGCGGGCCGGGGTGAGCTGCGCCTTGCCCTTGGCAGGCCCGGCCGGCCAGCACCACACGGCCCGCGGTGCCGCTCCGGTGAACGCGGTGGTCAGGTGTGCCGCCAGCGTCTGGTACTGCGCGTAGGCGTAGCCGTCCGCGCTGTGCTGTACCGCCTGAGCCGCCTTGTACACCGGCATCTGCTGGTAGCCGGGGATCTGGGCCAGGGCGCGGAAGAACCTGGTGCTGGCGTAGACGGGGTCGATCAGCTTGCTGGCCGGCCCCCACCCCTCCGAGGGCCGCTGCTGGAACACGCCGACCGAGTCCCGGTCCCCGGAGTCGGGATCGTGCAGGTGGGTCTCCTGCATGGCGGTCGCGTAGGCCACGGTGAGCGCGCGGGGCGGCAGCCCGCGGTGATGTGCCACCCCGGCGATCGTCGCCGCGATCTGTGCCTGCTGGGGGTCCAGCGCGACCGCCGCACGGCCGGTGCCCGCCGTGCAGCCGGTCTCCCCGAGGATGTCCGGCACGTGCCGGAAGGCCACGTACACGCCGCCGCCCAGCACCACTACGGCTAGCAGCAGAACCAGCGTCAACCGGCCCATCCGGCGTTTCCTCGGCACACCACCTGAAGGTACCCGTTGCCTTAGTCTCCTTAGGTGGCAGATTCCAAGCTGGACCCGCGCCTTGACGAACTGTGGACCCGGCGGGCCGAGCTGAGCAGTGCCGACGCGGCCGCGCGCGAGATCGTGACGGCCGCGGTGGATGCCCTCGACGCGGGGGAGGCCAGGGTTGCCTGGCCCGATCCGGTTACCGGCGAGATCGTCGTGGACGAACGAGCCAAACAGGCGATCCTGCTGGCCTTCCGGCTGCTGCCGATGGAGCAGACGCATGCCGGGCCGCTTCAGTTCCACGACCGGGTCCCGCTGAAGACCCGCTTCGACGGGGTGCGGATGGTGCCCGGTGCGATCGTGCGCTGGGGCGCCTATGTCGCGCCGGGGACGGTGCTGATGCCGTCGTTCGTCAACATCGGCGCGCACGTGGAGACCGGCACCATGGTGGACACCTGGGCCACGGTCGGCTCCGCCGCGCAGATCGGCAGGAACGTGCACCTGGCGGGCGGCGTGGGCATCGGCGGCGTGCTGGAGCCGCTCGGCGCGGTGCCGGTGGTGATCGAGGACGACGCGTTCATCAGCTCGCGGTGCGTGGTCGTCGAGGGCGCCAGGGTCCGCACCGGTGCGGTGCTCGGCGCGGGCACCGTGCTCTTCTCCACCACGCACGTCATCGACGTGGAGACCGGCGCGGAACTGCCGCGCGGCGAGGCTCCCGCCTGGTCGGTCTGCGTGAACGGCATCAGGCCCCGCTCGTTCCCCGGCGGCGAGTTCGGGATGCAGTGCGTGCTGGTGCTGAAGCGCCTTCCCGAGGGCGGGACGCATGACAAGGCGGCGCTGAACGAGATCCTCCGCGACCACGGGGTCAGCGGCTGACATGGGAGGATCCTGAGCATGGAACCCGAGTCGCACCGCAGGATGCGCCGTCAGGGGCCGGCCATGCTGCGCGGCCGGGCGATCCCCAAGACCACCACCGACCAGCGCCTGCTCGACCGGCGCGGGCCCAGCGACTGGGTGCACACCGATCCCTGGCGGGTGCTGCGGATTCAGGCCGAGTTCGTGGAGGGGTTCGGGCTGCTCGCCGAGACGGGCATGGCGGTGTCGGTGTTCGGCTCCTCCCGCTCCCGGCCAGGCTCCGGGCAGTACGAGCTCACCACGCGGATCACCGCGGCGCTGGCCAGGGCCGGTTACGCGATCATCACCGGCGGCGGCCCGGGGATCATGGAGGCGGCCAACAAGGGCGCCGCGAACTCCCGCGGGATCTCCGTGGGCCTGGGCATCGAACTGCCGCAGGAACAGGGGCTGAACGAGTACGTCGACATCGGCCTGGAGTTCCGGTACTTCTTCGTCCGCAAGACCATGTTCGTCAAGTACTCGCAGGCCTTCGTGGTGCTGCCGGGCGGATTCGGCACGCTGGACGAGCTGTTCGAGTCGGTCACGCTGGTGCAGACCGGCAAGATCACCAGGTTCCCCATCGTGCTCGTCGGCAGTTCCTACTGGTCCGGGCTGCTGTCGTGGCTGCGTGACGTGGTGGCCGGGGAGGGCAAGATCTCGCCGGGCGACCTGGACCTGCTGAGCGTCGCCGATGATCCGGACGAGGTGGTCCGGATCATTCGCACGGCGCACGGCAACAGGGCCGGCGGCGGGCCGGCCGAACCGGGCTGGCCCGCGGCGTCAGGCCAGGCCGCGGATGGTGAGCGCGGGTAGCCGGGTGCCCGCGATCGAGCAGGTCATGTCGATGGCCCGGCGGACCTGAAGGACGTGCCGGGTCCGGATGGCCGGCGTACCGAGCCAGGCCAGCACCGACGCGGTGGCGACCACGGCTGCCGGTGTCCCTGCCTGGTCGGCGTCCGCCGTGGCGGGCGAGCCGTGCCACACCCGCAGGCCCGGATGGCGGGCGCGCAGCGCCGCCACATCCTGATCGGTGAGGCTGCTGGCGTCGATCATGTCCGCGCCGCAGGCGATCGCCTGATCCGCTTCGGCGAGCGTGCCGACGGCCGCGACCAGGACGGCGGGGGCGGGCTTTGGCCCATCGGCTGGCGGTTCGCCGCCTGGCGCCGCGCCCGGCGGGGCCAGTTGTGTCCTTATCGCCGGCGCCGGCCGTCGCGGTCCGTGCCCTGTCATCCGCAGAGCATGGCACGATTCTTACTGTGCCGGTGATTCTTGCGCTCGCGGCTGCGGCGATCCTGGGCTGTGTCGTGCTGGCCGCCCTCGGGCGGGCCGGGGAGATGGCCGCGTTCCCCAGCGACTGCTCGCCGCTGCGGCTCGACGACCTGACCGCGGCCGATGTGGCGCTGCTGCGCCCCCCGCTGGCCCTGTGGGGTTACAACGTGTCCGCGACCGAGGAGGCCCTCGGCGTGATCGCCCGCTCGGTCACCGCGCGGGACGTGGAGATCGCCACGCTGCGCCGCGAACTGGACGAGCTGCGGACCCGGTGGGAACCCCAGCAATGAGCGAGCCCGCGGCTGTGGCAGGCGGCGCCGAGCCGGGGCCGGACGGGCTGCTGCGCTGCCCCTGGGCACTCGGGACCGCGGACTATCGCGCCTACCACGACCAGGAGTGGGGCCGGCCGGTGCGCAGCGACGCAGGCATCTTCGAGCGCCTGTCGCTGGAGGCATTCCAGTCCGGGCTCTCCTGGCTCACCATCCTGCGCAAGCGGGAGAACTTCCGGGCTGCCTTCGCCGGGTTCGACCCGGAGAAGGTCGCCGGGTTCAGCCAGGCGGACGAGGCCAGGCTGCTGGCCGACCCCGGGATCGTGCGCAACCGGGCGAAGATCCGCGCGGTAATCGGCAACGCACGGGCCGCGCTGGTGGTGCCCGGCGGGATCGCCGCCCTGGTGTGGCGGTACGCCGGCTCGCCGGACGCGGCACCTGTCACCCTGGCGGACGTGCCCGCCTCGACGCCGGCCTCCCAGGCCTGCGCTCGTGAGCTGCGGAAACTCGGGTTCTCCTTCGTCGGGCCGGTCACGGTCTATGCCGCGCTGCAGGCCTGCGGCGTGGTGGATGACCATCTCGCCGGCTGCTTCTGCCGCGGAGCCGGCCGGTGAAGCCGGCGAATCCTGCCCGGTCAATCGGCGAATCTGGCCCTTGCATGTCATACGGAGCGTGTCAGACTGAGGACTGAGAGTGGATATGGAGGCCTAATGACGGAGGCGCCGCACCTTCCCCGCGGGGCGGTCCCCGACCCGGCAGTGCCACCCGGCGTGGATCCTGCCAAGCCGAGCCCGGCCCGCCTCTACGACTACTACCTCGGTGGCCACAACAACTTCGAGGCGGACCGGAAGGCCGCAGAGGCGCTGCGGCAGAGCCTGCCGGCGCTCAGCGACGCGGCCTGGGCGAACCGCGGCTTCCACCAGCGCGCGGCCGCATGGCTGGCCGCGCGCGCCGGCCTGCGGCAGTTCATCGACATCGGCTGCGGCCTGCCCACCGTCGGCAACACCCATCAGGTGGTGCAGCGGTTCGACCCGGCCGCCAGGGTCCTCTACGCCGACATCGACCCGATGGTGGCGGCCCAGTCCGCGGCGCTGCTGGCCGATGCGCCGAACGTCGAGCTCATCACCGCCGACCTGCGGGATCCGGACGCCCTGCTCGGTCATCCCGCGGTGCGCTCGCTGATCGACTTCGCCGAGCCCACCGGGCTGTTAATGACCGCGGTGCTGCCTTTCGTGGCCGATGACCGGGATCCGTGGGGCCTGGTGGCACGCTACGTGGCCGCGCTGGCACCGGGCAGCTACCTCGCGCTCTCGCACGCCACGTCGGACGGGCTCCCGCCGCTGGCGGTGCATGCCATGGAGGAGACCTACGCGAACGCCACCGAGCAGCTGACCCTGCGCCCGCGCGCCGAGGTGGAACGGTTCTTCGCCGGCATGGACATGGTGGCGCCCTATCCCGGGGCGGCGGATGGCCTCACCTTTGTCGGGCAGTGGGGGGCCGTGGATCCCGCGTCGGCCGACAGTGACGGGTCGCGGGTGCTGTACTGCGGGGTGGCGAAGTGCCGGTGACCGGGCAGCGGCACGCGAGCCTGGCAGACAGAGCTTTCCCCGCCCCCGCGCTTCGCGCCCGCCCCCGCTCTAGTGACCGGGAGGTGCCGTGACCGCCAAGCCCACGGTGGAGGAACTGGGCATCGACGTCGCCGCCCAGCACTGGCAGCGGTCCGGCGAGGGTGACGGCACGATCGAGGTGGCCATGGTCACCGGGCCGGGGCAGCCCGCCGCGGACTGGGTGCTGATGCGTGTGGCGGGCGACCCCGCCGGGCGGGTCCTGGTCTATGACCGCAACGAATGGGAGTGCTTTCTCGATGGTGTGAGAAACGGTGAATTCGATGATGGTGCGACCGTGGATGCGCTGGAGTAGGAGGGCAGCGGGGCAGGCCGGGTCACGGCTCCGGCCGGGCCGCCGCGAGAAACTAATATCTGTGATTCACAACTTAAGTAGCTGTATACTGAGCGCGACCCCCTGTCAAGGAGGCGACCTCCGATGAGCGACGATGCCTATGGCGCTACGGTGGCGAAACGCCGTCTGTCACGGCAGCTTCTTCAACTGCGGGTAAAGAGCGGTTACACCGCCAACCATGTCTGTGACATGCTGAACTGGGGACGGGGCAAGGTCGGCCGGTTTGAGGCCAATCAGTGGAAACGTCCCGAGATGAGCGACATCAGAGACTTGCTCCGCGTTTACGGTGTCGACCAGGCAGAGCGGGACGAGATCGAGGATCTTGCGATCCGCGCTCGCGCCCGGCCGTGGTGGCGTGATTGCGGCGAGATCTTCGAGAATGAGTTTCCCGGGTTCGAGAACGACGCCAGCAGAATTCGCGTGTTCATCCCGCTGGTGCTGCCGGGCCTGCTGGCGACGCAGGAATACGCCGAGGCCTTCATGAAGATCGGGCCCAGGCCGCCGGCCTGGCGGCGGGAGGCGCTGGCGACCCGGCTGCGGCGGCAGGAGATCCTCGACCGCACCAACGGGCACGCCCCCGAGCTGATCGCCATCGTCACCGAGGCCTCGCTGCTCTACCAGTGGGGTACCAGGGCCGACCGGCAGGACCAGATCCAGCACCTGATCAAGGTCGGCCAGCGCCCCAACGTGGACGTGCGCATCCAGCGCTTCGCCGACGGCCCGCCGCGCGGCCTGATGTCGCCGATCAACATCTTCGACTTCCCCGGCAACGAGCCAGCCATCGCCTACACCGAGACGGACATCGGTATTCAGGAGGTGACCAGCACGGAGCATGTGAACCTGTATAGCCAGTCATTCGACCGAGCTGTCGATGGCGCCCTAGAGCCAGATGACACGACGCTCTACCTCAGACAACTTGCGCTACAGATGGAGTAGACCCATGACAGACCTGTCTCACGCAGCATGGCGGAAGGCCCGCCGGAGCCAGCACAACGGCGGATGTGTGGAGGTGGCCGCCAACCTCGACGAAGTCATCGCGGTCCGCGACAGCAAGCGCCCCGAGGGTGGCGCTCACGTCGTGGGCCGGGATGCGTTCGCAGCTTTCCTCAGGGACGCGAAGGCCGGCCGCTTCGACCTGGAGCCGACCACCCGCTGACCTGTCAGAGAATCCCCCGGGCCGCCACCCGGGGGATTCTTCTTTTGCTGCGCCTGTCTCAACGCAGGTGCGACCGGCCGAGCGGCCGCTCCTGTGACGTACACGCACGGCGCGTGGCACGCATCGGTCAAAACTGACCGTGAACTGGCCACAACTGACCAGCAAATCGCCGGATGTCATTGCGGAGCCGACGTATAGATCGTAATCTGTGTTTCACAGATCTACGAGTCACGAAGGCTGAGGATCATGTTACCGTCGCCTGCCATTGCCGTGGTGCCGCCGACCGGTGCATCCATGGGGTCTCCGACCAGCATGGTGCTGGCCGACGCGGGTGTTGCGGGCCAATGGAGGGGAGGGCCCGCCACGACCGGTACCGCTGCCGGGCGGCACGGGCCGTGCCACGGTGGTGGGTGCGCCCGCGCTGGCGGGCGGTGGCTGCTGCGCCTGGCCCCTCCCGGCCGACGCGACCTGTGCCGCGGTGGCGCGGGGCGTGTTCCGTGAGGTGGCCGCGGCCTTGACCCTCCCGGCGGAGCTGGCATCCGACGGGCTGCTCATGACCAGCGAACTGGCCGCCAACACCCTGCACGCGCAGGCCAACATCGAGTTCGACGGCGCCGGGGCCTGGCCCATCGCGGGCGCGCCCGAGCTGTGGATCTACCTGCGCCGGGCGGCGGGACGGTGGGAACTGGCCGTCAAGGTCTTCGACTCGCTGAGTGGCTGGAAGAACGACCTGGCGCCGGAGCCCGGCGCCGCCGGAGCCGACGCGGTGAGCGGGCGCGGGCTCGGTGTGGTGGCCGGGCTGTCGGCCGGGCGGTGGGGCCAGCACCTGACCCGATCCCGGTTCGGTGGCTGGAAGGTACCCGGAAAGGCGGTCTGGTTCGCGCAGGCAGTGCCCGGCAGCGTTGTGCCTGAGCCGCTGCGGCGCACCCGCCTGGCGCCAGGACGGGCGGCCCGGGCGCTGGAGGAGATGCTCGCCGAGCGCGGGCTTGGGGGCGGTCTCCTCCGCGCCCAGGAGCCGTCCGCGGGCATGTCGGTGCTCTCGGTCCGCTGCGGGCTGACCGTGTGGTGCCGCGAGAATGTGATCTGGTGGCGGTCCCCGGACGGGCGCCAGTCCGAGCAGGTACCCACCGACCTGGTCGAGGTCGCCGAGCAGATCGTCTGTTCCTGCGCCGAGATGGACGCCGGCATCGAGCCCTGGCACCGCAGCCTCGGCAGGCTCTGCTCAGCCACTGCGCTAGCCACTGCCTGGATCGTCTGTCCGCAGGCAACAGTCCACGAACCGGGACGCGCCCGGCAAGAGCCTGGCCGACTCGGCGTCGAACACCCTGGCCGCCTCGTGCCCGGGCCAGTCCGGCGGCAGCAGCGCCGCCGGGAAGCCCGGGTCGGTGAACAGGAACTTGCGCCATTCGTGGACCAGCGAGCTGCGCAGGGCGAAGATCGCCGGGTCGGCCGCGTCCGGGCCGACCGCCGCGATCAGCTCGTCCGCCAGCGCCAGCCACCGCTGGTACGCGCGGGCCAGCCCGTCCAGGTCCCAGGCCCGGGCCAGCAGCCCCCGGGCATCGCCGTCGTAGCTGGCCAGGAACCGCTCCGCCCGCAGCCGCTCCGCGCCGAGCAGCGGGTCCAGCTCCACCGACGGCCGGGGGCTGATCCACGTGGTCTCGTCCAGCGGCGCGTAGCCCAGGTAACCGAGGGCGGCCCGGACCCGGCCGCGGCGGGCGCGGTCGCGGATCCGCTCGACCACCAGCACGTGCCATTGCCCGTCCCAGGCGGGGTCACCCCGGCGGTAGATCCGCTCCGCGGCCTCGTCAAGCCGCCTGGCGGCGCGCGGGGTCAGCGCGTAGCCGGCCAGGCCGGGCCCGCACCGCACCGGGGCCAGCCAGCCCTGCCGGACCATGCGCGACACCGCGGTACGGGCGGCCGGCTCGGTGATGCCGAGCGGCGCGAGGAGCCGCACCAGCGAGGCGACCGGCGCCCGGGAGCCGCGCCTGGCGAGGTGATCACCGTAGAGGTCGAAGAGAGCCGATCGCGCGTTCACAGAACCAGTTTCGCCTGTTTCACGGGGCGGCTGAGGGTGAAGTAAGCCCTGATCGTTTCCATCCGGCGCGGAAACTCTGATAATAGATGTACGAATCGACACGGCTGTGAATCGGCCGAACCCGCCGCAGTCGCCGGCTTTTCCCGGCGGCGGGCCTCGACTGAGGCCTTCATGCGGCCCCGGGCATGAAAGGGGATGCAGGATGGCGGCGATGAAGCCGCGGACGGGTGATGGCCCGCTCGAGGTCACGAAGGAAGGCCGCGGCATCGTGATGCGCGTACCGCTCGAAGGCGGCGGCCGCCTCGTGGTCGAGTTGTCCGCCGACGAGGCGGCACAGCTCTCGGCTGCGCTTAAGTCCGCCACTGGTTGAGCCTTGCCGATTGACATCCGGCTCACCGCGCTCCCCGCGCCCGCTGGCGTTTCGCTGGCCGCCCATCTCGACCGCGGTGGCCGGCGAGGCCGGCGACGGCGAAGACATCGCGGTCGCGGTCCAGGGCGCCGAAACAGCGGGACTGGATCCCTATCTCGGCGGCCCGGCCGCCGACGTGCTCGCCGCCTGCGGTGCGACCGGCGAGGCGGGCGAGGTCACCCCGGTGGCCATGCGGGCCGGCGGCAAGGCCAGGCGCCTGCTGTTTCGTCGGCCTCGGCGACGGGTCGGCCGCGGACCTGCGGAAGGCGGGAGCCGCGCTCGGCCGCCGCGCGGCGCCCGGACCGGGGCATGCTCGCCGCGGCCGCCCTGGGCCAGCCCGCCGCGGCGGTGCGGGCCTTCGCGGAAGGCCTGCTGCTCGGTTCCTACCGGTTCTCGCTCGCCTCGGATGCGGCGTCCCGCGGGCCCAGCGAGGTGCGGTTGCTGGTCTCCGCCGGGGACGAGCAGGCGGCCGCCGCGGTAACGACGGCCCGCGCGGTCGCCGGCGCGGTCGGGCTGGCCCGCGATCTGGTGAACATGCCGTCGGGGCGGAAGACCCCGGCCTGGCTGGCCGGGGAGGCGGCCCGGGTCGCGGCGGCCAGCGGGCTGACCGTGCGGGTGCGGAGCCGGCCGAACTGGCGGCCGAGGGATTCGGCGGCATCCTCGCGGTGGGCGCGGGCTCGGTGCAGCCGCCGTGCCTCATCGAACTGGGCTATCACCCGCCCGGCGCGCGCACCCATGCCGTTCTCGTGGGCAAGGGCATCACGTTTGACAGCGGCGGGCTCTCGCTCAAGCCGAACGAGGGCATGAAGCAGATGAAGATCGACATGGCCGGGGGCGCCGCGGTGATCGCGGCCATGTCGGCGCTGGCCGGCCTGCGGGCCGGCGTACGGGTCACCGGCCTGGTGGCGACCGCGGAGAACATGCCCTCGGGCTCCGCGATGCACCCCGGTGACGTGATCACCCACTTCGGCGGCCGCACCACCGAGGTGCTCAACACCGACGCCGAGGGCAGGCTGGTGCTCGCGGACGCGCTCGCGTATGCGGACACCGTGCTGGAGCCGGATGTGATCGTCGACGTCGCCACGCTGACCGGCGCGGCACGGGTGGCGCTCGGCGGGGTGCTGGGCGCCCTGTACGCCACCGACGACGAGCTTGCCGCGGCGCTGCTCGCGGCGGGCACGGACGCCGGGGAGCCGCTGTGGCGGATGCCGCTGGTGGACGACTATGGCGACGCGCTGGAGTCCCCGGTGGCCGACCTGGCCAACGTCCCGCACAGCAGCCGCCCGCGGGCCGGCTCCATCGAGGCGGCGCTGTTCCTCCGCGAGTTCACCGGCGGCCGTCCCTGGGCCCACCTGGACATCGCCGGGGCGGCCCGGTTCGCGCCGGATGGCGACGAGGCGAAGGGCGCCACCGGGTTCGGCACCCGATTGCTGTTGGCCTGGCTCGGCGCTGCCTCAGCCCCGCCTGACCGCGGCCAGCAGGCCGTCGCCCACCGGCAGCAGGAGCGGGACGAGCCGGTCGTCCTGGCGGACCGCCTCGACCACCTCCCGTATCGCCGACGGTCTCCGGGTCGGTGCTGGACGGGGTGGCCACCCGCCCGCCCCACAGCGCGTTGTCGAAGGCCACGACACCGCCGGGCCGGAGCAGGCGCAGGGCGGCGGTCAGGTAGCTGGGGTAGTCGTGCTTGTCCGCATCGCAGAAGACGATGTCGTAGCCGCCGTCGGTCAGGCGGGGCAGCACGTCCGCGGCCTTGCCGCCGATCAGCCGGTACCTGTTGGCCGCGAAGCCTGCCTCCACGAACGCCTTGCGCGCCAGCCGCTGGTGCTCAGGGTCAACGTCGACGCTGGTCAGCACCCCGTCGGCGCGCATGCCGCGGAGCAGCCAGACGCCCGAGGTACCGCAGCCGGTACCGATCTCGACCACCGAGCGGGCGGAGACCGAGGCAGCGATGAACCGCAGGACCGCACCCGTGGCCGGGCTCACCGGCGGTGCCCCGCCCACGTCGGCGGCGTTGCGCCGAGCCATGAGCAGCGGCTCGTCCTCCGGGAGATACCCTTCCACGAAGTCCAAGGTGGCCTGAGCGCTCACAATGCCCCCTCCAGCAGTGCACACGGGGCGTTCCCCGGGCCGCAGCCTACCGTTGCGCGCCGGGAAGCGGGAACCAGCAGGGGCACCTTGTGCGTTCTGCGGAGTGATAATGGGGCTGGGCGGAGAACTGGTGGAGGGCACAGGTGGGCGACAGCCGGGGGAACGGACCTGGAGGTTCTGCCCGACGCTGCGCCCTGGACGCCGCCGAGCTGGGACGAGGTGGTCCGCGACCACTCGGCCAGGGTGTACCGGCTCGCCTACCGGCTCACCGGCAACGTGCCTGACGCCGAGGACCTCACCCAGGAGGTGTTCGTCCGGGTCTTCCGGTCGCTGCCGAGCTACACCCCGGGCACCTTCGAGGGCTGGCTGCACCGGATCACCACGAACCTCTTCCTCGACATGGCCCGGCGCAGGCAGCGGATCCGCTTCGAGGGCCTGGGGGACGACGCCGCCGGCCGGCTGAGCGGCGACGAGCCGACGCCGGCCCAGGCGTTCGACGCCCGGCACCTCGACGGCGACGTGCAGCAGGCGCTCGCCGCGCTGGCGCCGGAGTACCGTGCCGCCGTCGTGCTGTGCGACATCGAGGGCCTGTCCTACGAGGAGGTTGCCAGCACCCTCGGCGTGAAGCTGGGGACCGTGCGCAGCCGCATCCACCGGGGCCGGGCGCAGCTCCGGGTGGCCCTGGAGCACCGCAGGCCGCGCCAGGCGGCGCCGCGGCGCGGCCGGTGTCCGCGGCCGCCACGACCTCCGCGGCCACGGGCGGGCTGGCGTGAGCCACCACCTCGGGCAGCGCCTGTCGGCCCTGATCGACGGTGAGCTGAGCCACGCGCAGCGCGAGCGGGTGCTCGCGCACCTGGCCGGGTGTGCGCCGTGCCGCCAGGAGGCGGCCGCACTGCGGGCGCTCAAGCAGCGGATGCACGCCCTCGGCGAGGCGACCGCGAACACCGCCCTGACCGACCGGCTGGTCGCGCTGGGGGCCCGGGGCCCGGTACCGGGCGGCATGGGCCTGTCCCGGCGGCGCTGGCCGGTGCGCTCGATCGCCGCGGCGTTCCTCACCGTGGCCGGGCTGGGCCTGCCCGCGGCCGCGTTCATGGCCGGGGGCGGCAGCCAGCAGGAACCGGGGCCCGGCGTCACGCCCGCGATCGACATGTTCATGATGCAGCACGAGTTCAGCACCGGTGATGTGCCCGCCAGCACGGCGTCAGCGTCTCCCTCGCCGTCCAGCACGCCGCGGCAGCACGGGATCCGGCGCCACCGGATGGTCCAGCCTGCCCGGGCTGGGTGAGCCCACGGTGGACACGCGGTCCCGGCCTTCGGCCGGCACGACGTGCCCGGGCAGCGATCCGGCCACGCTTCGCGTGATCACCGTCGCGGTGCTGGCCGGGCTCGTCGTCAGCGGCATCGTGGTGATCTCGCGGCACAGCGCCGGAGGCCTCGGTGGCGCGGGCCCGCAGGCCATGGCGCCGCCGTCGGCGCCGGCGGCCTGCCCCGCGCCACGGCGCCCCGCACGCCCACGCTGCGGCTGCTCAGCCAGGCCGCGCAGGCCTGCCAGACGATGACCTACCAAGGGGTGGAGGTGCTCGGCGCTGGCCCGGACACCTCGGTCGTGGACGTCTGGCACGCCCCCGGTGGCGTCACCCTCGCCCAGGCGGCGCCGGCGGCGCCGCACTGGTCGGGCGAGGCGCCGCACATCGTCCTGCCCGCGTCCTACCTGGGCGGCCAGGCCCTGATGGGCAGCGTCATGCTGGGCATGAGCCCCCGGCTGGTTGCCCTGCTCAGCGTCAACTACCGGGTGGCTGCCGTGGGCTGGGGGCAGGTGGCCGGCCGCCTGGCACGGGTGGTCACCGCTGTCCGGCCCGACGGCATGCTGGCCGCCCGGTTCTGGCTGGACAAGCTCACCCTGCTGCCGCTGCAGCGGGAGACGTTCGACGGGCGGGGCCACCTGGTCAGCGACGCCACCTTCGCCGCGCTGACCGTGGGGTCCGCCCCGGCCGCCCGGTCGGCGGTGACCGCGCCGCGGCAATGGGTCACCGCCCGCCCGGCCCGGTTGCGTGCCCGGGGCTGGCCGCTGCCCGGGCGGCTGCCCGGCGACCTGGCGCTGCTCGGCGCGCGGGAGGACGACACCGCCACCGGGCCGGTGGTGGACCTGGACTACTCCGACGGGCTGTCGCTGGTCTCGGTATTCCTCCAGCGCGGTCACCTCCGGTCCCGGCTGACCGGCTGGTCGCGGGTGGCGCTGCAGGGCAGCCCGGTCTACGCCGACGACTCCGACGGGCAGACCTTCGTGTGGTCGGCGCACGGCTTCGTGTACACCCTGGTCGCGGCGGCGCCCCCGCAGACCGTGGCGCAGGTCGTCGCGGCCCTGCCGCACGACGGCAGCCCCGGGCTGCTCGCCCGGATGCGGCAGGGCGCACACCGGCTGCTGTCCTGGCTGACCCCGTGACCAGGGCAGGTGGTCTAGAGTGAAGGCACCGTGCGCGCACGCGCCGGTCGCTCGCCTGGAGACGCCCTGTGTTTGACCTGTCCCTCACCAAGATCGCGGTGCTGCTGGTGCTCGCCATCGTGATCTTCGGGCCGGATCAGCTGCCCAAGGTCGCCGCCCAGGCGGGCCGCACCCTGCGGGAGCTGCGCCGGCTGGCCGAAGGTGCCCAGCGCGACCTGACGGAAGGGCTGGGCCCCGAGTTCGCGGACTTCGACCTCGCCGACCTCAACCCGCGCACGTTCGTCCGCAAGCACCTGCTTGACGAGTTCGAGGCGGATCCCGTCCTCAGCGAGGCGGACCAGGCGGCCTCGGCGCCCTACCTCCAGCACGACGCTCCCGCCGGGCGAATCCCCGCCCTACGACTCCGAGGCCACCTGAGCCCAGGAGAACTACGCCGGGGTCAGGCCCAGGCGCCGCCCGGCCAGCCCGCGTGACCTGCTGGCCAGCGCCTGTGCGACGGCCGCGATCTGCTGGGCCGCGGGCGCGTCCGGGTCGCTGAGCACCAGGGGTAGCCCCTCGTCACCGCCCTGGCGCAGCCGTGGATCGATCGGCACCTGTCCCAGGATGGGCACCGGCGCTCCGGTGATCCGGGTGAGCGCCGCCGCGACGGCCTGGCCGCCGCCGGTGCCGAACACGTCGAGCATCTCGCCGCAGTGCGGGCAGGGCAGGCCCGACATGTTCTCGATCACGCCCGCGATCCGCTGATGGGTCTGCACGGCGAGCGCGCCGGCCCGCTCCGCCACCTCCGACGCGGCGAGCTGAGGCGTGGTGACCACCAGCAGTTCCGCGGTGGGCACCAGTTGCGCGACCGAGATGGCCACGTCGCCGGTGCCGGGCGGCAGGTCCATCAGCAGCACGTCCAGGTCGCCCCAGTACACGTCGGCGAGGAACTGCTGCACCGCGCGGTGCAGCATCGGCCCGCGCCACACCACCGGAGTGTTGCCGGTGGTGAACATGCCGATCGAGATCACCTTCACGCCGTGCGCCGACGGCGGCATCATCATCTGCTCCACCTGGGTGGGCTGCCCGGTCACGCCCAGCATGCGCGGGATCGAGTGACCGTAGATGTCCGCGTCGAGTACGCCGACCTTCTGCCCGGCGGCAGCCAGCGCGGCGGCCAGGTTCACCGTCACCGAGGACTTGCCGACGCCGCCCTTCCCGCTGGCCACGGCGTACACGCGGGTCAGCGAGGCGGGCTCGGCGAACGGGATGGCGCGCTCGGCCCGGCCGCCCCGGAGCCGGCCGGTCAGTTCCCGGCGCTGCTCCTCGCTCATCACGTCCAGGTGCACGTCCACCCCGGACACGCCGGGGACGCCGGCCACGGCGGCGGTGACGTCCTTGGTGATGGTCTCGCGGAGCGGGCAGCCGGCCACGGTGAGATACACCTCGACCCGTACCTTGCCATCGGGCGCGACCTCGACGCTCTTCACCATGCCGAGATCGGTGATGGGGCGGTGGATCTCAGGGTCGTTGACCCTGGCCAGGGCGGCAGTCACCTGATCGGCGGTGGGTGGCGAAACGACGGAGGGAGCGGCCATGCTGCCATCGTATGCGTGCGGGCCCGCCGCTACCGGCCGGCGGCGATGCACGGGAAGGAGACCGCGGTGATAGACGGTGCCGGTGCCGGCGGTGTTCGGCGAGCCGATCGTCGCCGGGGTCGGGCTCCTCCTGGCCCATGGGAGTTCACCGGCGGTGCCGCCGCCGGTCTGGCCGCGAGATCAGGTCGAGCGCTCCCGGGGTGGACGGCCCGAACTCGGTGTCAAAGAAGTTGTCACTCATCGCGTAGTGCTGCGCGTAGTTCCACAGCGCGCGTCACCGGTGTTGCCGTCGTAGTAGTCCATCACCAGGCCGGGCGTGGTGAAGTCCGGGGGACTAGCAGCTGGTGACCTCCGTGTTCTGCACGAACTCGTCCATCAGGCCGCCGTCCAGCGCCTGCTGCTCGGGCGTGTAGTCGTGATCCTGGTCGCAGGTCAGCGCCTCGGACGGGGTCGAGCCGCTGCGGCTGGTCCTCATTCGGGTTGTCGGTCAGCAGTGCCGGGGTCAGGCCGTTGACGCTCGGCGTGCCCGGCAGCGCGTGGAACGGGTGGCCGTCGGTGTTCGCCGCGTTCGGGTAGGTGCCGAAGTAGTGGTCGAAGCTGACGTTCTCCTGGAAGATCACCACCAGGTGCTGAATCGGGGTCGCGGTGGTTCCCGCGGCCGGATGTGCCGGGGCGGCCGCGGCGGCTACCGCCGACACGGAGCCCGCGAGGCAAAGCGCGCCGGCCGCGGTGACTGCCAGCGTTCTGCGGATGGACCAGTGCATGCAAACCCTCCCAGACGGATTCGGTCCCGGACGCTGACATTGGCCGGCCCGGCGGCCGGCCGGGTGAACGGAACACGGCAGTTCCAGGGTCCCCGAGTGAACAATGGGTCCGCGGAACGCCCTGAGCGGGTCAATCGAATACAGACTGCGGCGCCAGCCGGTAAACCGTGCCCGCGGAGAGCTCCGCGTTGAGCCGTGCCGCGGCCAGCGGGCCGATCACCTCGTCCCACTCCGCTGACCCCGGCTCCACCGTGGACACCTCGGCCGTCCAGGTGACCAGCGCGCCGCGGGATTCCTTGCTCGGCACGGTGACCGCCACCCGTGCGGCCCCGGCCAGCCCGGGCAGCGGCTGCTCGCCGGGCCCGGTCACCAGGTACGCGGCCCCCGGCGGATCCCGCCACAAATGCCAGGCCGGGTATGCCCGGTCCCGTCCGGGCACGGTCAGCCAGACCACGCCCGCGCGCCTGGTGGCCTCGGCGACCAGTGCACGCGCTGGGGACCGGGCCAGCCACGCCCCAATCGTTAAGCGCCTCGAGCAGTCCTGAGCTGAGGGGCAGCCGGTCGAGCTCGGGCATGCTGAACCAGCGCGCGTCGTCCGCGTCGTCCCCGGCCGCGAGCGTGCCGCCGGTCACCGTGGCCGCGTAGTCCCTGATGACCAGGACCCGGCCGCCGGGCTGCGGCCGGTCGACGGCGCCCACCAGCGGCCCCGGGATCACCTCAAGCCCGGTCTCCTCGCGCACCTCGCGCACGAGGGCCTGCTGGTCGGTCTCGCCCGGCTCGATCCTGCCCCCGGGCAGCGACCAGCGCCCGGCCTCCGGCTCGTGGCCGCGCCTGATGAGCAGGATCCGCTCGCCGTCGGCGAGGATCGCACCGACGCACGGGATGCGCAGCTCGGCCATGGGCCAAGTATCCACGCGCCACCACACCGGGGTGCTTGACGTGCGCCCTTATAGCGATCAACGTCGGTGTCCATGAAGACGGCTCCCACCTGCCCGCGTTGCGGGGGCCCCCTGACCGAGCCCAGCCCCTGGGCCAGCGGCTGGCACTGCGCGCTGCACGGCGAGGTGTATCCGCTGCGGTCGCCCTACACGCCGTCCGCCGAAGGGCTGCGCGGCCTGCTGCGCAATGTCATGGTCCCGGTCTGGGTACCGTGGCCGCTGCCGGCGGGCTGGCTGGTCACCGGCTTCGCCGGCGCTGGTGACGACCGCACCGGGACCCGGGCCGGCGTGGTGGCGCTGTCCGGGCCCAACCCGGTCGGCGGCCCGGGCGAGATGCTGCTGATCTCCGAGGAGCCCGGCGTCGGCCTGGGCGCCCACCTGGCCGGGCTGCCCGGCCCGGACCCGGGGGAGGGCTTCGCCGCCGGACCGCCGCACGCCCTGGTCGGCTTCGGCCTGCACGAGTTCCCGCTGTGGCACGTGGACGCGCCGGACCGGGCCGCGTTCGCCGGCGAGGTGCTGGGCAACTGGGTCTGGGTGGTGCTGTGGCCCGACACGGCGGGGGTCCTCCTCGTCGAGGCCCTGCCCCTGCGTGACCTGCGCGATCCCGGGCTGGACCTGGATCTGCCGTTCGGTGCCGCCTCGCCCCGCCTGCCGGGTGCGCCGGGCTAGCCCGGGGGGCGACCCCCGGAACCCCCGTAAGGCTTAGGCCCCGTTCCTTCGTCACGGGGCTTAGCCCCCTAGCATGAACGCTCGTGCGCATCGACCTGCACAGCCACAGCACGGCCTCGGACGGGACAGACCCGCCGGCCGAGGTGGTGCGCCGCGCCGGGGAGGCCGGCCTCGACATCCTCGCGCTCACCGACCATGACACGCTGGCCGGCCACGCCGCGGCACGCCGCGCGCTGCCGCCGGGCCTGGCCCTGGTCACCGGGATGGAGCTGTCCTGCCGGCTGGACGGCCACAGCGTGCACATGCTCGCCTACGGCCTCGGCGAAGTTCGGCGGGCTCCGAGCTCGCCGCGGAGTGTGCCGCGATCGTGGCCGCCCGGCGCAGCCGCGGCCGGCACATGGTGGACCGGCTGCGCGAACTGGGCGTCGGACATCACCTGGGCACAGGTCGAGGCGCTGGCGGAGGGCGGGGTGGTCGGCCGTCCGCATGTCGCCAGGGCGATGGTGGCCGCCGGGGCGATCTCCCGGCCGGAGCAGGCGTTCACGCCGGAGTGGATCGGCGCCGGGGGGCGGGCCTACGTGAGCAGGTATGCGCTGGACCCGGTGCGGGCGATCAGGCTCATCGCCGAGGCCGGCGGGGCCGCCGTGCTGGCGCACCCCGGCGCGGTCTCCCGCGGCTGGCAGCTGCCGGACGAGGCGATCGCCGCTCTGGCCGGTGCCGGGCTGGCCGGCCTGGAGGTCTGGCATCCCGATCATGATCAAGCGCAGCGATCGCGCCTCGAGGCCCTGGCCACCCGGCTGGGCCTGGTCCCCACCGGAGGCAGCGACGACCACGGCAGCCTGACCGGTCACCGGCTCGGCAGCCAGACCTGCCCGCCGGTGTCCTACGAACGGCTGGTAGCCCGCTACGGTCAGCCGGTCAGGCCCGCCCCGATGAGCAGGATCCTCGACATGAAGTTCTTCTGGCAGGTCTTCGTCACCCTGCTGGTGATCATGGACCCGCCCGGCGTGGTACCGCCGTTCCTCGCGCTGACCAACGGCCTCCCGGCCCGGGTGCGGAACCGGCTCGCCTGGCAGGCAGCGGTGGTCGGGCTCGGCGTGATCGTGGGGTTCGCGGTGTTCGGCCAGTCGATCCTGGCCTACCTCGGCGTGGAGCTTCCCTCCCTGCAGGCCGCCGGCGGCCTGCTGCTGCTGCTCGTTGCGCTGCAGTTGCTGACCGGGAGCTACACCGAGCCCACCGAGGAGGAACGGATCAGGGTCAACGTGGCGTTCGTCCCGCTCGGCACGCCGCTGCTGGCGGGGCCGGGGGCGATCGTCGCCACGATGGTGTTCGTGCAGCGCGCCGGCACGGCGGCGCAGTACACCTCGTTCGCGATCGCGCTGGTGGCGGTCACCGTCCTGCTGTGGCTTACCATGCGGTTCTCCGGTGTGATTCACCGGCTGCTGCGGCCCAGCGGCGTGGAGTTGCTCACCCGGATCGCCGGCCTGCTGCTCTCGGCCATCGCCGTCCAGCTCGTCGTCGGCGCGATCCGGGCCTTTGTAAGCGGCGGATAAGCAGAAAGGGCGTCCTGATGGATGCGCGAGTCGAACGGATTGAGACCGGCAAACCCGGCCGCAACGCGTGGGTGATCGGCGACGACGAAGAGGTGATCGTCATCGATCCGGGTGCGGACGCCGTCCCCGTGTTCGATGTGGTCGGCGACCGGGAGATCATCGCGGTGATCTGCACGCACGGCCACGCGGCCCACACCGCGGCGGCACCCGCGGTGGCCGAGCGGGACGAGGCCCCGATAGCGCTGCATCCCAAGGACCGGCTGCCCTGGCGCGAGGCGCATGGCGACACGCTGCCCGAGATCGAGATGGAGCAGGACGGCGCGTTCGAGGTGTCCGACGTCACGCTGGATGTGCTGCACACCCCCGGGCACACCCCCGGTTCTGTCAGCATCTACTGCGAAGATCTGGGTGTGGTGTTCACCGGGGATGCGCTGGCCGCCACCGGGCCGTGCGCGCACGAGGGCGAGTACCCCGACTTCGCCGGGCAGCTGTCGGCGATCGGGGCGGAGTTGCTCGCCCTGCCCGGCACCACCAGGGTGCTGCCGGGGCACGGCGAGGAATCCACGATCGCGGCGGCGGAGAAGAGCTTCGACTCGTGGGTGACGGCGGGACCAGTGGATCTGGTGCTGACGGAGACTGACCAGCCCGTCCTGCCCGGGATGCCGCGGCGGCTGTACCCGTGCACGCCGACCCGGCTGAATACCTGGCTGGACTGCCCGCGCCGGTACCGGATGACCTACCTGGACCGGCCCGCTCCGGCCAAGGGCCCGCCGTGGGCGCACAACAGCTTCGGCGCGAGCGTGCACAACGCGCTGGCCGGCTGGTGGCGGCTGCGCCTGCCGGAGCGCACCGTGGCGGCCGCGGGCGGCCTGCTGGAGCGCGGCTGGATCGAGGAGGGCTACGCGGGCCCGGGGCAGTCCGCGGAGCAGCGCGCCAGGGCGCGTGACATGGTCGAGCGCTACGTGGCCACGCTCGACCCGGGAGCCGAGCCGCTGGGCGTGGAGCGGACCGTGGGCGCCCACACCGCGCACATCGTGGTGAGCGGGCGGATCGACCGGCTCGACGCCCGGCGCGGGCCGGCCGGGGAGACCGAGCTTGCCGTGGTGGACTACAAGACCGGCCGCCGGGCGCTGTCCGCCGACGATGCCCGCACCTCTCTGGCGCTCGCGCTGTACGCGCTGGCCGCGGCGCGCATCTTCCACGCGCCGTGCCGCCGGGTGGAACTGCACCATCTGCCCACCGGCGAGGTGCACGCCTGGGAGCACCCGGCGGCGGCGCTGGACCGGCACGTACAGCGGGCGGAAGGGATCGCGGCCGAGTGCCGCGACGCCGACGAGCGGTTCCGTGCCGGGCTGCCCGCCGGCCAGGCCGGCGAGGTGTTCCCGCCGCGCCCGGGCCCCGGCTGTGGCTGGTGTGATTTCCGCGCGCTGTGCCCGGAGGGGTCCGCGGCGGGCCCGGCGCACCGGCCCTGGGACGGGCTGGCCGACGCCGGATCCGCGGCGGCTAGCTGGCCGGCACCGCTCAGACGGCGATGGTGTACCGGCGGCGCCGGTGACACGGATGCAAAGAGGGGCGTGTCCAGCGGACACGCCCCTGAGCAGGCTGGTGGGTGCCTCAGCCGGACCCGGGTGCCCCTTGCCACGGCGGCGGCGCCGCCGCCGCGGTGTTCCGGTGTGACCCGCGGGATGACCCTGCGCATGGGCCGCCGGGTGATCCGTGGCGGTGCCCTCGGGCGCGATCGGCACGCCACCCCGGGTCCGCCGGCGGGGCCGGGAGTCCCGCGGTGCGGGTGCGCTCGGGTTCGCCGGACCGGTGGCCCGCCGCGGAGCGGTGCCGGCCAGTCTCGGTGAAGTTTTCCAGTTCCTCGGCCTCCAGGCCCTGGCGGCCGCTCGCGTCGGCGGCCAGCCGGCTGCTCGCGTCCGCCGGGATGCCCAGCGCGCTGAACAGGTGCTCCGAGGTGGAGTAGGTCTCGGGCGGCTCGGGATGGCCGAGACCGAGCGCCTCGTTGATGAGCTTCCAGCGCTGCAGGTCGTTCCAGTCCACGAACGTGACGGCGACGCCGGACCGGCCCGCCCGGCCGGTACGGCCGATCCGGTGCAGGTAGGCCTTGTCGTCCTCGGGGCATTCGTAGTTGATGACGTGGGTGACGTCTTCGACGTCCAGGCCGCGCGCGGCCACCTCGGTGGCGACCAGCACGTCCACCTTGCCGTGCCGGAACGCGCGCAGCGCCCGTTCCCGCTGCGCCTGGCCCAGGTCGCCGTGCACCGCCGCGGTGGCGAAGCCGCGCGTGGTCAGCGCGCCCGCGACCTGGTCGGCGGTCCGCTTGGTGCGGCAGAACACCATGGTCAGCCCGCGGCCGTCGGCCTGGAGCACCCGGACCAGCATCTCGATCTTGTCCATCTGGTGGGCGCGGAAGACGTGCTGCTTGGTCAGCGGCACGAGCTCGGGCTCGTCGTGCTGTTCGGCCCGCACGTGCATCGGGCGGTTCAGGTACCGCCGGGCGAGCGTGACCACCTCTCCGGGCATGGTGGCCGAGAAGAGCATGGTCTGCCGGCCCGCCGGGGTGAGCTCGAGGATCCGCTCCACGTCGGGCAGGAAGCCGAGGTCGAGCATCTTGTCGGCCTCGTCGAGCACCAGCGTGCCCACGCCCGACAGGCGCAGATGGCCCTGGCGGACCAGGTCGAGCAGCCGCCCGGGGGTCCCCACCACCACGTCCACGCCGGTGCGCAGCGCGTCGATCTGCGGCTCGTAGGCGCGCCCGCCGTAGACGGTGAGCACTTTCGCCCCGCTGGCCTTGCCGGTCGCCTCCACAGGTCGTAGGAGACCTGGATCGCCAGTTCCCGGGTGGGCACGACGACCAGGGCGCGGGTGCCGCCCGGGCTCACCGGCGGCTGGCCGTCGAGCCGCTGCAGCAGCGGGATGCCGAACGCCAGCGTCTTGCCCGTTCCGGTCCTGGCCTGGCCGATGAGGTCATGGCCGGCCAGCGCGATGGGCAGGGTCAGCGCCTGGATCGGGAAGGAAGCGGTGATCCCCTGGGCGGCCAGGCTCTCGCAGATCGGCCCGGCGACGCCGAGGTCGGTAAACAGTGGGCCGGCGATGCTTTCCGCTTTCCCTGCGCCGGCGGTCAGGTCTTCGCCCTGTTCCCGGGCGGCAGGCATATATGTTGTCAGAGTTCCAGCTCTCCATATGGGCGCCCGTGCGCCCGGTTACAGCCCCACCTGTGTCTAGACATAAGAACACAGCAGAACGCATCCCGCATTCCCGTGTGACCGCAGGACAGTGTACCAACGGTTATAGGCTGCGCTGGTGACCGGCACGGAAGCGCCCGGGACGGGCGCCCTGACCGACCTGTTCGGCCTGCTCGCCTACGCAGAACTTGTCGCGTTCTTCAACCTGTCCGGCGACGCCGCGCTCGCCTCCTCCCTGGCGGACAAGGCGGCCCTCGGTGAGATGGCCGTCGCCGAGTTCGGTCATTTCCGGATCCTGCATGACGAGCTCACCAGGATGGGGGTCGTGCCCGAGCAGGCCATGCAGCCGTTCGTGGCGCCGCTGGATGCGTTCCACTCCAGGACGGCGCCCGCGGACTGGCTGGAGAGCCTGGTCAAGGCGTACGTGGGGGACGGGATGGCGGCCGACTTCTACCGGGCGGTCGCGCAGCGACTGGAGCCGCAGGCGCGGGCACTGGTCCTTGAGGTCCTCGCCAGCACCGGCCACGCCGACTTCGTGATCTCCCGGGTGCGCGCCGCCATCGAGGCCGATCCGCCCCTGGCCGGGCGGCTCGCGCTGTGGGCGCGGCGCCTGGTCGGCGAGGCGCTTGCCCAGGCGCACCGGGTGGTGGCGGAGCGGCCCTCGCTGGCCA
This sequence comes from uncultured Actinomycetes bacterium, assembly GCA_963795785.1. GTDB lineage: Bacteria > Actinomycetota > Actinomycetes > Streptosporangiales > Streptosporangiaceae > DASXKD01. Next base: position 103,770 of record CAWCKG010000018.1, on the reverse strand, counting down.
TTCTGGTGGCCGGCGCGGACGGCGAGGCCGTCGGGCAGGGCGACGTCGGGCGGATGTTCGCGCACATCACCGATGCCAACGACCAGCGCCTTGCGGCGCTGGGGCTGTAACGGCCGGCTGCATCACCGGCGCCGGACGGCGGAGGGTTCCCGCGGTGCCGTCGGCCAGCCGGGATCACAGGTTCCCGAAGCCGATCCTGTGCTGCTCGGTGCCGTTGAGTTCCACGTAGCCGATTTTCTCGGCCGGGATCAGGATCTTCCCGCCCTTGTCGTCGCGGACGACGAACATGCCGCCGTTGCTCAGTGCCGTCGACAGGGCACGCTCGACCTCGTCCGGGGAGGAGGAGGTTTCGAGCACCAGTTCCCTCGGGATGGACTGGATGCCTATCTTGACTTCCACGGTGATCCTTTCACTGGTCTGCGGCCGCAGGGTCGCTGGCCCGCGGCCAGCCGCTGATCCCGCGCCAGGCCAGCCTGGCCATGAGTTGCTCCGCGGCATCCTTCGGGATCGCCCGATCGGTGCCCAGCCAGTAGGTCGCGCTGACCTGGGCCATTCCGACCAGGCCCATGCCCAGCAGATGCGCCTCCTCGTCGGCGATGCCGGCGTCCTCGGAGATGATCTCACTGATCATCTCCGCGCAGTCGCGGCTGGACTCATCCAGCCTGGCTCGCACGGCAGGCTCGTTGCGCAGGTCGGATTCGAACACAAGGCGGAACGCCTGGCCGGTGCTCCCGACGAAGTCGAAGAAAGCGGTGAACGTGGCGGTGACCCGCTGCTTGTTGTCGGTCGTGGATTCCAGCGCGGCGCGGACGGTTGCGGTGAGCGCCGCCACGCTCTCGTCCAGCAGCGCCAGGTAGAGGTCCAGCTTGCCGGGGAAATGCTGGTACAGAACGGGCTTGCTCACCCCGGCCCGCTCGGCGATCTCGTCCATCGCGGCGGCGTGGTACCCCTGCGCCACGAATACCTCTTGCGCGGCAGCGAGCAGTTGCCTGCGCCGGGCGGGCTTGGGCAGCCGGTTTCCGGTCTGGCGGGTCTGGGGGGTCGTCGTCACCTGTGCCTCCAATGAGCCCGCCGCCTGCGCTTCGTCCTCACCGGTAGTCGTCCTCATCGAGTTCCACTTCCCGATACTGCTCCATCGCGTCAGCCTCGTTCACGTCAAGGGGAAGGTCCACGGCATCCGAGGGCAGCGGAGGCGGGAGATCCTCCGGTTCGCCGGTCGCCTCACGCCACTGGTCCGCGAGATCGGGCGCTGGCTGTCCCAGATCGCTCTCGCTCATCGGTGATCCCTTCGCGTGTCCGGCCGCTCTGCCCTTTATTCTCTCGCGTAACGCCGTATCACGATGCCACGGGTGTTTCAACGTGACAGTCCGGGCCGCCGGCGAGCACAATCTGGCTAATCGGGGTACACAAGGATCATGCGTGCCATGTGGAGAGGCGAGATTTCGTTCGGTCTCGTCATGATTCCCATCCGGCTCTATGCCGCGACCGAGCATAGGGATGTCTCGTTCCGCCAGGTACACCGGGAGGACGGGGGACGGATCCGGTTTCGCCGGGTTTGCTCGATTGACGGCGAGGAGGTCCCCTACTCCGACGTGGCCAAGGGGTACGAGCTGCCCAACGGTGAGATGGTCGTGCTGACCGACGAGGACCTGGCCGAACTGCCGCTGCCCACCGCGCACAGCATCGAGGTGCTGCACTTCTCCCCGGTCGACCAGGTCGACCCGATCATGTGGGAGCGCAGCTACTACACCGAGCCGGAGCCGCAGGGGGTGCGGGCCTACGCGCTGCTGCGGGACGCGCTGGAGCGGTCCGGCATGGTGGCGGTGGCGAAGGTGGCGCTGCGCAACCGGGAGACGCTGGCCGCGGTGCGCGCCCGTGACGGGGTCCTGGTGCTGGTCACCCTGATGTGGCCGGACGAGGTCCGGGTGCCCGATTTCGAGTTCCTGGAGGAAGACGTCGAGGTGCGGTCCCAGGAACTCAAGATGGCCGCTTCCCTGATCGACTCGATGACCGTGGACTTCGACCCGTCCCAGTACTCCGACCAGTACCGGGAGGCGCTGGAGGAACTGGTCGAGGCCAAGGTCGAGGGGCACGAGGTGACCGCGCCGCCACCGCCGCCGGAGAAGCCGGTGACCAGCCTGGCGGACGCCCTGCAGGCCAGTCTCGCGGCTGTCGGGGAGAAACCCGGCCGGCGCGACATCGGTGCCGGGCGCAAGCCGCGGCGCACCGCTTAGTGCTTGTCGCCGCGGCTCGGCTGGTCCCCGGCCTGCCGGGCACCGGCGTGCTGGAGCCCGGCTTCCTCAGCGTCCAGGGCGGCGTCATCACCGAGGTCGGCGGGGGCCCGCCGCCGGGGCCACCCGACCTGGAACTGGACTCCGGCGTGCTCGTCCCGGGCCTGGTAGACCTGCAGGTCAACGGCTACTACGGGGTGGACCTCGCCGACGGTGACCCCGAGGGCTGGGCCCTGGTGGCACGGCGGCTGCCGGAAACCGGCACGACCGCGTTCCTGCCGACGTTCATCACCGCTCCGGTACCAGCGCTGGCCGCGGCGTTGCGTTCTGCTGCAACGGCAGCGGAAGCGGTGACCGCGGGGGCGCGTGTCCTCGGCGTGCACCTGGAGGGGCCCTTCCTGTCCCCGGCCAGGGCGGGCGCGCACCGGCGGGACTGGATCGTGCCGCCGTCCCCGGAGGCGGTCAGCGAACTGCTGGCGGCCGGGGGAGAGCTGCTGCGGCTGGTGACGCTGGCCCCCGAGGCCGACGGCGCGCTGGCCGCGATCGCCGCGCTGACAGCGGCGGGGGTGCTGGTCAGCGTGGGCCACAGCGACGCCACCGCCGCGCAGGTGGCCGCGGGCGCGGCCGCGGGCGCCCGGATGGTCACCCACCTGTTCAACGCGCAGCGCGGGCTGCACCACCGGGAACCCGGTGTGGCCGGCCAGGCGCTGACCGACCCGCGGCTGACCAGCGGGCTCATCGTGGACCTGAGCCACGTGTCGGCCGCCGCCTGCGCGATCGCGTTCGCGGCCGCCCCGGGCCGGATCTGCCTGGTCACCGACGCGGCCGCGTGCGCGGGCATGCCCCCGGGGCACTACCTGCTCGGCGGTGAGCCGGTGGAACTGCCGGCCGGCGGCGGCGCGCCGGTGCGGCCCGGCGGTGGGCTGGCCGGTTCCGCGCTGCGGATGGACCGGGCCGTGGGCAACGCCGTCGGCCTGGGACTGGGGCTGGCCGAGGCGGTGGCCGCGGCCAGCCGGATCCCGGCAGACCTCATCGGGCGGCCCGACCTCGGGCGGCTGGCCGCCGGGGCCGCCGCGGACCTGGCCTGGCTGGGCGATGACCTGCGGGCCAGGGCCACCTGGGTGAGCGGTGCGCAGGTCTGCGGCTCGCGGTAGGCAGCGGGTCCGCGGTCGCTGGTGGCGGCGGGTCCGCGGCTCGCGGTGGCGGGCGGGCTCGCGGTAGCTGGGCGGCGGGCGGCTCCGCGGTAGCTGGCGTGGGCCGGCGGGTCCGCGGTGGCTTCGGGCGGCGCGCCGCGGCTGCGGACCCAGCGGCTCTCCAGCGGGCAGCGCGGCTACGGCTCGCGGTAGACCTTGTGCTGCGCGGCCTGGGCGCGCGGGCGGAGCACCATCAGATCCACGTTGAAGTGCGCGGGGCGGGTGACCGCCCAGGTGATCGCGTCGGCGATGTCCTCGGCGGTGAGCGGCTCGCGGACGCCCTGGTACACCGCGGCGGCCTTGCCGGTGTCGCCGCGGAACCGGTTCACCGCGAACTCGTCCGTGCGGACCATGCCCGGCGCGATCTCGATCACGCGGACCGGCTGGCCGCACAGTTCCAGCCGGAGGGTTGCCGCCATCGCGTGCTGGGCGTGCTTGGCGGCCGCGTACCCGCCGCCGCCCTCGTAGCTGATGAACCCCGCGGTCGAGGTCAGCATCACGATCGCCCCGTCGCCGCTGGCGATCAGCCGGGGCAGCAGCGCCTTGGTCAGGTGGAGCGAGCCGAGCACGTTGACCTCGAACATGGCCTGCCAGTCCGCCGGGTCGGCGGCACCCACGTCCTCCATGCCGATCGCGCCGCCCGCGTTGTTGACCAGCACGTCGCACCGGTCGAGGGACCGCGCGAAGGTCCCGACGGCCGCCGGGTCGGTGACGTCGAGGATCTCGGCCTGGACCGAACCGCCCCTGTCCCTGGCGCGGGCGGCGGCCTGCTCCAGCCGGTCGGCCCGCCGGGCGGCCAGGACCACGTGGAACCCGGCGCCGGCCAGTTGTGCTGCGGTGGCCGCGCCGATGCCGCTGCTCGCGCCGGTGACGACCGCGACTGGCTGCATGATCCGCCTCCCGAGTGTTTTGAGCCACGCTATCGCCCGGTGTACCGTCCCGGGCGTGAGGCGCAGGGCGGGAATACGCCGATGCCGGGGTTCTCGATCCGCCCGGCGGCCCGTCCGATTAATTCGGGACGATGGCCGTCGTCTGTCCTGACGAACGCCATGGCAGCGGCCCGCTACGGCCGCGGCCCGGCACGGCCACGTTCCCTAAAAACTAGAGTCCCCGCTCTACCCGAGACCAGGGAGTTCTGAGATGCGCACGCTGATAGCCCGCGTGTTCGACTACTCGCTCGACGGCCTGATCGCCACCGAGGACACCGAGTTCTTCCAGTTCTGCCGCGACCTGCCGGACGACCCCGCGGAAGACGCCAGAGGGAGCGAGTTTTACGCGGGCGCGGACGTGCACATCATGGGCCGGGTTGCCTACCAGAGCATGGCCAGCTACTTCCCGACCGCCACCGACGATCCCAACGCCGGTCCCCTCAACGCCGCACGCAAGGTGGTGTTCTCCCGCACGCTCAAGACCGCCGACTGGACCAACACCACCATCGCCAGAGGCGACCTCGGCCAGGAGGTCGACAAGCTCCGCCGAGGCGGCGACGGTTACATCGTCGTCCACGGCGGCATCAGCTTCTGGCGTTCGCTCGCGCGGCTCGACCTGATCGACGAGTACCGCGTGACTCTGGTCCCCTACCTGGCGGGCGAGGGCCCCCGGTTGTTCGAGGACGTCGGCAAGTCCCGTTCGCTCGACCTGCTGTCCAGCACCGCCTTCAGCAGCGGACTCGAGCTCGAGTACCGGCGGCACCGCTAACCGAGGAGGCATACCCGGCCTGGCCGGGTGCGTCCCCGATGAGTGGCCGCACCGTTTCACCCGGTTACCGCAATGATCACGAAGTGACACTGCCGTACTGGGCCAGGTACTCGCTGGGGCCGACGGCGTGGCGGCGTCCGGCCGGCGTGGTCCAGGTCATGACGCCCGGGCTGGCCTGGGCCAGTCTCCAGCCCGGAGACTGCTTGACCTCATGGTGATGCCGGCACAACGGCGCGTGCATGACATAACAACGCACGGTCCATTGGAGGGCCTGGGCAGGGCCTGCTGCGGAGCAGGCCCGATGAACTGGACGTGCCCGGGCGCAGGTCAATTGATGTCGAACTCGTTGCCCTCGGGATCTTGCATGGCGATTCCGTAGTGGTCGAGCCCCTCTTCGCTTAGCACGCGAACGTATGAGGCTCCGAGCGCGGCTAGGCGCTCGGCCTCGGCGTCGACTCGCTGACGCCGCGTTTCGATCGGGAACGCACGGCCGCCGCTGACGGAGATATCCAGGTGCAACCGGTTCTTGACAGCCTTCAGTTCGGGTACTACCTGGAACCAGATGCGCGGGCCGCTGCCATCGGGATCGATGATGCGGTCCTCGCCGATCTCCAAGTCTTCCTCGCCCACGCCAACGTCACGCCAGTAGTCATCCCAGGTCGCGAAACCCTCTGGCGGTGGCTCGAAGTCGTATCCCAAGGCTGAAGCCCAGAAACGCGCGAGCGGTTCAGGATCTCGGCAGTCAATGACGATCTGGAAGTGGACAGCCATCAAGTGCTCCCTCGCGGCGCGGTCAGTGCCTTGACAGTCTGCACGAGGCATCCGACATCAACGCGACGCAGCGGAGTTATCCCCCAACGCGAGCAGACCCTGCTAACACACTGCTTCTGTGCCAGTCGTGCTTTCTGGTGATGAGCGGGCTGAGCTGGTGCGCCGGTCGGGGCTGCCGGAGCGGCGGCGGGCTGCCCGTGGCCGGATCTGCTGGGCCTGCGCCGGTGTGTTGTCTAACGCCAGCGCCGCGCAGTCTCTGTGTGTGTCGTTCTAGTCTTTGTCTTAGTGTCTTCTCCTGTTCTCCTTTCAGCTTCTTTCCTTTCTGTTGTTTGCTTCTCCTTTCTTCCTGCCTTATTCTTTTCTGTTCCTGTTGTAGTCAGAGCTAGCTCAGCTGTTCTCCTTTTCCCTTCTTTCTTTTACCGCCTAGTACCTGGCGCTGCGGGCGTAGATCTTGCTGTCCTGCGCCTAGGTCTTTACACAGGCAGGTCGCGGTTGACCTGTTTTGGTTGAGTCGACCGTGTACCGCTGTCTTGCCCTGTTCTTCTCCCTCCTCTTTTTCTTCCTTCTTTTTTATCTTCTTCCCTTCTTTTCTCCTTCTTTCCTCCTCTTTCTTTTCTTTTTCTTCTTCTTTTCCTCCTTTTTTTCCTTTCCCTTTAAGGACACGGCCCCTAGACCGGGTAGGGGTCACCGGCTGTCTGGTAGGTGCGGCCGCTGGGCAGCCGCCAGGTCATGACGCCGGGCTGGTCCTGGGTCAGGCTGCCAGCCCGGCGCCTGCTTGGCCTCGTGATGCCTTCTGCACAGGGGCGCGAGATTGCACAGGCACGTTCTGCCTCCTCGGTGGAAAGCCACGGTGTGGTCGGCGTCGCAGCGCGTGGCCGGCCGTCGGCAACCGGGATAGGTGCAGGTGGCATGCCGGATCTCGATCAGATGGCGCAGCCCGGCGGAGGGCCGGTACGCGGCCGTCTCCGTGGCATGATCACAGTCGCCGCCCGCCAGGAGCGTGAGGCTGAAGATCCAGGTCCTGTCGGGTGCGCGGACCTCGGGCCTGCTGGGCGCGCCAGTTCGCGGTCCGTCACGTGGGCTGTCCGCCGGTCCGTCACGTGGGCTGTCCGCCGGTCCGTCACGTGGACTGTCTGCCGGTCCGTGCGAGTTGCCTGCTGGTCCGTCGCGGGAGCCGGCTCCGTGAGCACCGGGTGCTCCGGTCGGCCACTCAACGCGGCGCGGGCTCGGTGGCGGTGCGGCGCGGGCGCATCCGTGGGCGACGGGGCGGCCATGTGAGTCGGTGAGTGTCAGGCACCACTTGGTGCCCGACCGGGCCGACAGGACATCGGCGATGGCACGGGAATCCTCGGCGTCCAGTGGCCCGTACCCGGCGACGTTGCCGGGCGCATCGGACAGGCCGAGCCAGCTAGCTAAGGGCATCGTCAGGTTCACGGTCCCGGAGGCGAAGAACGCTGCGGAGGTGCCGGGGCTGGCGGAGGTGCCGGAGCCGGTGCCGAGGTGCCGGCGAGTGCCGGGGGTGCCGGGGCTGGCGGAGGTGCCGGGGCTGGCGGAGATGCCGGAGCCGGTGGAGGTGCCGGGGGTGCCGGGGGTGCCGGGGCTGGCGGAGGTGCCGGGGGTGCCGGGGCTGGCGGAGATGCCGGAGGGCGAGGACCGGGGTTGGCCGGAACGCCGAGACTGCCGAATGCGCTGGGCATAGCGGGCGGGCAGAATCCGGGCGACGTGGCGCTAGCCGGAGAATCAGCGACCTGGCCGGGGAAGCCCCGGGGGGAGTCACTGGGGGACATGCCGGAGGCGGTGGCGGGCCCTATCGGGATCAGCGAGCCCACGGAGGTTCCGGTGAGCAGGGCCAGATAGACCTGGGCTCGCAACTGATCCAGTGTGCCGGGGGCACCGGCGCGATCCAGTTGCCTGGCCAGCGCGCTGAGGTTCTGGTCGGCAGCCAGGACCGAGGCCGGGGGAAGGTCGCGCCCCGCCAGGGCCGCAGTACCGCCGTGTTCGTCCCAGCGCTCGACCCGGGCATCCAGGAGCGCCCGTTCCTTCCGCTTGCGAGCCGCCCGCGGGTCCGCCGACAGCACCGCCCGGCGGGTGGCGGCGCGCAATTGCCCGGTTGTCTGGCCTGCGGCCGCGCCGATGATGACCTCCTCCACCGCTGCCGCATGCTCATCGTCAAGCCCGGTGACCTCATCGGCGATCACCATGGCGCGGGGCAGGTCGATGTCTCCGGCAGTGAGCGCTCGGCTGGTCAGGGGCAGGCGGCGCAGCGCGACGGCCAGGCTGAGCACTTGGTCCGCGGCACGCGCTGGTTAACGTCAGGGCAGCAGCGATCTCGTCGTCGGCGTGGCAGGCGGCACCGGTATCGCCTGCCTGCTCCTCGGCCCAACGACGGCGCCACAGATCCCCGGCGGCAGCCAGTTCCATCGCCGCGGACCAGGACGCTAGCCGCCTAGCGGCTCGCATCACCCCGATGAGCTCATCGTCGGTGAGCCGGCCTAACCCGATGGCCCTGGCGTCCGCCATGAACCCGGCCAGACGTGGTCCCGGAAGCAGTTCGTCGGCTACCCCTCCAGCGGCGAACCAGCCACCGTCGCCGCGAGTCGGGCCCCATGGGCGAGCCGTCCGCGCCTCCCGGCTCCCGCCCTCGGCATACCCGGGGCCACTGCGTTCCGCCTTCGGGTCCATACCTTCGGGTCCAATACCTTCGGGTCTGGTGCCTCCGGGTCCGGCATTGCCAGTTCCAGTGGCTCCCCTTCCGGGTCTTCGGGTTCCCAGTCGGCCAGATCCGCAAGATCCCAGTCCGCGGGCTCCGCCGAATCCCGGTCGGCCGCCTCCGCGCAGTCCCAATCTGGCAACCCCGGGGCCTGGTCATCGAAGATCCCGGCTCCCCGGGCGGGGAGGCGGTCAGGGGTCGTGACAGGAGTCGGCACCCGTCCTCACCTCCAGTTGCCGGTTTAACCAGCTCATCAACCTCAAAACGATAATAGTTTCGACCTCTGACATTTTCTGGCCGCTGGTGGCGGCCCGCCGCTTGGGATCTCCGGTGTGCCACGAATCTGGGTGCGGCTCGCCATCCCGCTAGGCCGGTGCGCCATCCCGCCAGGCCGGTGCGCCATCCCGCCAGGCCGGTGCGCCATCCCGCCAGGCGAACTGCGCCATCCTGCCAGGCGGCTGCGCCATCCCGCCAGGCCGGTGCGGCACCCTACCGGGCCGGCCCGGCGCCGCAGGCGGTAGTCATATTTGAGCACTCGTGTTTTAATACCTGGGTGAACCCGACCCGGTTGTTCATCCTCGGCGCGCTGGCCAAGCACGGGCCCATGTATGGCCACCAGCTCCGCCGGGACGCCCGGCTCGACCGGACCGAGCTGTGGTCCGAGGTCCGGCCCGGATCGCTGTACGGCGCGCTGCACCGCCTGGCGGCAGAAGGGCTGATCGAGCCGCTGCGGACCGAGCAGGACGGCCAGCTTCCCGCGCGGACCGTCTACGGCATCACCGAGGAGGGGCACCGCGAACTGCGGGTGCTGCGGGCCGAGGCCCTGCAGGAGGTCAGGCTGCAGCCGGACCCCGTCGATCTCGCGCTGGCCATGAGCGGTGACCTCGATCCGGACATCCTGCGCGGCTACCTCGACGACCGGGTGCGGGCGCTGTCGGCACGGGCGGCCCAGTTCGACCATCAGCGGGACCGGCTGTGGCCGGGCCAGACGGTGGCCGACGACCTCGTCGTCGAGCACGCGCGGCGGCGCATCCAGGCGGAACTGGACTGGCATCAGCTGGTCCTCGACCAGATCGGCAAGCTGGCCGCCGACAGCGGGCAGGCAGGCCAGGGCCGGGCATGACGGTCCGCCCGCTGCGCTATCTCGGCGATCCGGTGCTGCGCACGCCGTGCGATCGGGTCGTGCGCTTCGACGATGCCCTGGCCAGGCTCGTCGCCGATCTCCTGGACACCGTGGCCGAACCCGGCCGGGCCGGGCTCGCGGCCAACCAGATCGGCTCCGGCCTGGCGGTCTTCAGCTACAACGTGGACTGGCGAACTGGGCTACGTGATCAACCCGGAGGTCGCCGAACTGCGCGACAGCCAGGACGGGCCGGAAGCCTGCCTGTCCGTCCCGGGCATCTCCGCCGACCGGCCGCGCGCCGCCTACGCGGTGGTGACGGGTGTCGATCTCCGCCAGGAGCCGGTCGTCGTCACCGGAACCGGCGAACTGGCCCGCTGTCTGCAGCACGAAACCGACCACCTGGCCGGCAAGCTCTACATCGACGGCCTCACCGGCGCGGAGCGCCGCCGCGTCCTGCGGTACCTCAACGCCCCGGCCTAGCGCCCCGCCCGCCCAGCCCGCCCCGCCCGCCCAGCCCGCCCCGCCCGCCCAGCCCGTCGCCCGCCCCGCCCGCCGCCCGCCCCGCCCCGCTCGCCCAGCCCGCCCGCCCTGCCCGCCCGCCCCGCCCGCTCGCCGTGCCCTCAGCTGGCCTCGAACCGTCCCGGCACCGGCCCCTCACCTGGCGTTTACCCCGGTCGCCTACCCTCGAAGATGTGCCTGATATGCCTCGCGTGACGAATGAGACCGCACATGGAGACGGTCCGCCCGGCCCGTTCCGGGCGTGATCCTGGACTGGGGTGGCGTGATGACCAATCCCATCCGGGACATGGTCGCGGTCTGGCTGGACGACGAGGATGTCGACCACGAGCACTACGCGGCCGTGGTGCGGCCGTGGGTGGCCGGAGCGTACGACCAGAACGGCGACACCAACCCGGTCCACGCGCTCGAACGCGGGGAGTGCACGGTCGAGGAGTTCGAGCAGTTGCTTGCCTCGCGGATCGCCCGCCGCAACGGCGTCCCGGTGGTGGCCGAAGGGCTGCTGACCCGGATGTTCGCCGGGTCCACGCTGGCCGCCCCCATGCAAGAGGCGGTGCTGGCGATCCGTGCCGCCGGCCTGCGCACCGGGCTGCTGTCCAACTCGTGGGGCATGGCCGACTATCCGCGGCACCTGTTCCCCGGCATGTTCGACGTCGTGGTGATCTCCGGCGAGGTCGGCATGCGCAAGCCGGAGGAGCGGATCTTCCGGCACGCGGCCGGCCTGCTCGGGCTGGACCCGGCCACGTGCGTGTTCATCGACGACATCGAGGTCAATGTGACGGCCGCCGAGGCGATCGGGATGACCGCGATCCTGCACCGCGACCCGCCGGAGACGCTCGCCCGCCTCGGCGAACTTCTCCGCCTTCCGCTGACCGGCTGAGAAGTTCCGGCGGAGCGCTCTACGCTGAGCGTCCGTGGGTGCTGCCTACCCGGCCTCGTCCAGCCCCGGCCGCGGGGCGAACATGCGCGCGATCCGGCGCGTGGACACCAAGCCAGAACTGGCGCTGCGCAGTGCGCTGCACCGGGCCGGGTACCGGTTCCGCAAGGACTACCGGCTCGACCTGGACGCCGGGGCACGGGTCCGGCCCGACATCGCGTTCACCGCACGGCGGGTGGCGGTCTTCGTGGACGGGTGCTTCTGGCACGTCTGCCCCGAGCACGGCCGGAACCCGGCGGTCAACGAGTGGTACTGGGCGCCGAAGCTGCGCCGCACCGTGGCGCGCGACCGGGCCGCCGACGCGGCCCTGACGGCGGCGGGGTGGCGGGTCGTGCGGATCTGGGAGCACGTGCCGCTGACCGACGCGGTCGCGGCCGTCACCGCCGCGCTGGCCGGCGAACGGTAATCACTGGGCGAAGTCCGTGCCACGGCGTGCTCGCGGTGGCAGACTCGGATCACCTCGGGGGCGGGCCCCGCCTGCGTGTCTCCGCCTGCCGTGGCTGCCTGGAAACCATCACATGCGTGTCTACCTGCCCGCGACGCTGCCAGGACTGGCCGGCCTGCTGCGTAAGGCGGAGATTGGCCCCGCGCCGCTGCGCGCCTTCGCGGTGACGCCCGCCCTCCGCGAGTCGTACGCGAGCGGCGACCTGGAAGAACTCGAATACGTGGCGATGACGCACGCCGCCCGCGCGTCGCTGCGGCTCCTGGTGGACGAGCCGCAGGCGCCGCGCCGCCGCGTGGTCCTCGCCGCGGACGTGCCGGACCAGCAGGTTGGCACGAATGCCGGGTTCGGCGAGCCGACCCTGGTCGAGATCCTGGTCCCGGTGCCGCTGGCCCGGGTGGTGGCCGGGCACGTCGACGACGAGGTGGCGATGGCCGACGTCGCGAACGCCGTGGCGGCGCTGCCGGCCGCGGACTCCGGCGACGACGACGCGCGTTTTGTGGTGGATGGCGCGGAAGGCCACGAACTGCTCTGGTACGCCACCCAGGAACTGCCGCACCTGGCCGGCTGAGCGGGCAAGGGACGTTACGAAACCCGTGCAAGCCCGGCCCTGCCCAGGCCTAGTTGAGTTAACCTAACATAGGTTAGATTAACTCCGTGTACTTTGACATACTGATGTTGCGGGTGCTCGCGGACGGCGAGCGCCACGGGTATGAGATCAAGAAGCAGGTCGAGCGCATCCTGGGCGGGCGGTCGATCAACAACAACGTGCTCTACCCGGCGCTGCGGCGGTTCGAGGAGCAGGGCGCGATCCAGCGGGTGGCCGCCCAGGCCGACCCCGGGCGACCGCCGCGTAACGTCTACCGGCTCACCGACACCGGTCATGACCTGCTCCAGGCGATGATCAGGGACGCCGACCCCGCACTGCTCGCCGACGACAACGAGTTCCAGACGCGGGTCGCGTTCTTCGCCGACCTCGACACCGGGGACCGGCTGCGGATCCTCGGGACCCGGCGGCAGATCGTCGAGGACCACCTTGCGCACCTGGCCACGCTCCGCCCGGACGCCGAGGAGCTTCCGTGGGGGCTGCGCGTCATGGACTTCACCTCGAGCGGTTCCGGCACGAACTGAGGTGGCTGGACGCGCTGGCAGCGGTTGCCGGGGAGAGCTCATGACGCACCGGCTGCCCGCCACGGCGCGGCTGTGCTTCCTCGCCGGGCCGATGCTGTCGATGATCGACTCATCGGTGGTGAACGTCGCGGTGCCGGCCATCGTGAGCGGGCTGCACACCACGCTGGGCACGGCCGCCTGGGCGGTGAGCGGCTACCTGCTCGGGCTCGCCTGCGGGCTGGCCGTCACCCCGTGGCTGGCCCGCCGGTACGGCACCATGCCGGCCTACGGCGCCGCCCTGCTCGCCTTCACCCTGGCCTCGGCCGCGTGTGCCCTGGTGCCCGGCGTGGGCCTGCTCATCGCCGCCCGGGTGGTGCAGGGCCTGGCCGGGGCGCCGATGGTGCCGCTGGCGATGAGCCTGATCCTCGACCCGGCGCGCGCGACGGACCGGACCCGGGGCATGCCCGCCAGCGCAGGCGTGGTCCTGTTCGCCGCCCCGGCCCTCGGCCCCGCGGTCGGCGGGCTGCTCATCAGCGCCTTCGGCTGGCGCAGCGTGTTCCTGATCAACCTGCCGATCGGGCTGCTCGCCCTGGCCGGCGTGCGGGCCGCGCGGCGGCGCCATGCCGCACCGGCGAATGCCGCGGATGCACCGGCGGCGGCGCCGCCCGGCTCGACGTTCCCGGCCTGCTGCTGCTCGCGGCCGGCCTCGGCCTGGCCACCTACGGCGCGAGCAGAGGGCCCGCGCTCGGCTGGCTGTCCGCCGGGCGCGGCGCCGGCCTGGGCGGCGGGCTCGCGCTGGTGGCCGCTACGTGCTGCGGGATGGGCTGGCCCGGAGCGCCGGGCCCCGGCACCGGTCAACCTGAGCCTGCTGCGCTCCCCGGCCCGGGCCCTCACCCTGGCGCTGGCCTGCATCGCCAGCGTGGTCCTGTTCGCCGTGCTCTTCCTCGCCCCGGTGTTCCTGCAGCAGATCCAGCACCACGGCACCACGGTCACCGGCCTGGTGCTGCTGCCCCAGGGGGTGGTCATGGGCCTGGCGAGCTGGCTCGGCAGCGTGCTGGTCGAGCGCAGCAAGACCCGCCCGGCGGTCATCACCGCCAGCGTGTCCGGTGGCCTCGCCCTGCTGGCCGCCAGCACCCTGGGCCTGCTGCTGCTCACCGCAGCCACCCCGCTGTGGGTCACCACCGCACTGCTCTGCGGGCGCGGGGTGGCCCTGGGACTCACCGTCCAGCCGCTGGTCATGGCCCTGCTGGACGGCCTGGGCAGCGCGGCGATGCCCGACGCCAACACGCTGTTCAACATGGCCGAGCGGCTGTCCGGCTCGTTCGGCATCGCGCTGCTCGCCACCCTGTACGCCAGCCGGGCCGCGGCGACCGGATCCCCGGTCCGCGCGCTGCACGACTGCGCCCTCGTGCTCACCGTGGCCGCGGCGGTGGGAGCCCTGGCCGCCGCGTGCAACCATGGAGTGTCCGCCAATGATGCCGGGTACGCGCAGGGAGGCCGTCATGGACGCCGTCACCACAGTGCCGCCGCCAGCCAACGAGCCGATCAGGCAGTACCCACCGGGGAGCGCTGACCGCACGGCCCTGGAAGGCAAGCTCAAGGAGCTCACCGGGGAGCGGGCCGAGCTGACCATGACCATCGGCGGCCGCCAGCGGTTCGGCGGCGGGCAGCCCATCGACGTCGTCGCGCCGCACAACTACCGGCACGTGCTCGGCACCATGCACAATGCGACGGAGCAGGACGTGGCCGACGCGATCGCCGCGGCCGCCGCGGCGGCGCCGGGCTGGCGCGCGATGTCCTTCGACGACCGGGCCGCGATCCTGCTCAAGGCCGCCGACCTGCTCAGCGGCCCGTGGCGGGCGACGATCAACGCGGCCACGATCGCGGGCCAGTCCAAGTCGGTGTACCAGGCGGAGATCGACGCCGCCTGCGAGCTGATCGACTTCTGGCGGTTCAACGTGCATTTCGCCCGGCGGCTGCTGGCGGAGCAGCCGCTGTCCTCCCCGGGCACCTGGAACCGGATGGAGTACCGGCCGCTGGAGGGCTTCGTCCTGGCGATCACGCCGTTCAACTTCACCTCGATCGCGGCCAACCTGCCGACCGCGCCCGCCCTGCTCGGCAACGTGGTGATCTGGAAGCCGTCGCCGACGCAGCAGCTTGCCGCGCACGCCACGCATGCGCCTGCTGGAGGCGGCCGGGCTGCCGCCCGGGGTGATCAACCTGGTCACCGGGGACGGCCAGGCGGTGTCCACGGTGGCGCTGCCGCACCGTGACCTCGGCGGCATCCACTTCACCGGGTCCACCGCGACGTTCCAGCACCTGTGGCGGACGGTCGGCGAGAACATCGCCGGCTACCGCGGCTACCCGCGCCTGGTCGGCGAGACCGGCGGCAAGGACTTCGTCGTGGCGCACCCCTCCGCCGACCCGGCGGTGCTGGCCACGGCGCTGATCCGCGGCGCGTTCGAGTACCAGGGGCAGAAGTGCTCCGCGGCCTCGCGGGCCTACCTGCCGCGCTCGCTCTGGGACAGGCATGCGCGACGACTTCCTGGCCCAGGTGGAATCGCTGACGATGGGCGATGTCGCCGCGGACCTGTCGCTGTTCATGGGCGCGGTCATCGATGAGCGCGCGTTCGCCAAGCACACCGGGGCACTGGACCGGGCCAGGGGCCGGGCCGCGGTACGCGTCCTCACCGGCGGCGTGGACGGCGCGGAGGGCTACTTCGTCCAGCCCACGGTGCTGGAGTGCAGCGATCCCGGGGACGAGGTGTTCACCACCGAGTACTTCGGCCCGATCCTCGCCGTGCACGTCTACGACGACGCCCGGTACCCCGAGGTGCTCGCCCAGGCCGCCGACGTGGCGCCCTACGCGCTGACCGGCTCGATCGTCGCCCGGGACCGGGCGGCCATCGCGGCGGCGACCGAGGTGATGCGGTTCGCGGCGGGCAACTTCTACATCAACGACAAGCCGACCGGGGCGGTCGTCGGGCAGCAGCCCTTCGGCGGCGCCCGGGCCAGCGGCACCAACGACAAGGCCGGCTCGATCCTCAACCTGACCCGCTGGGTGAACGCCCGGACGATCAAGGAGACGTTCGCGCCGCCCACCGACTACCGCTACCCGCACATGGGCTGACCGCGGCTCACCTGACCACGTAGTACCCGGTCATGTGGAAGAACGACCCGCCCTGCTTGGCGTTGGCGGCGGCCGGTGCGATCTCGATGGTGTGCCGTCCCGGCTGCGGCCACCGCCAGGCGAACAGCACCGAATCCGGGAGCGACCTGCCCGAACTCGACTTGTTCTGCCAGATCCCGGTCTGGTCGAACGTCTGGGCCCCGTCGATGAACACCTGGGCGTGACCGTCGGAGCAGCAGTGCTCCCCGATCGTGCCGACGATGGCCACGGCACGGCCGGTGAAGCTGAACGCGACCGGGGAGCCGGACAGGGCCAGGCTGTCGCGCACGAACGAGGCGCGCGGACCAGAACCCCGGGTCGGCGGGCCTGCCCCCCGGGTCGAGCGCCGCCGCCACCTGCGCGAGCGCCAGGCCGCCGCTGCCCTGCCAGGCCGTCACCGGCGCCGCAGGCGGCGGCCCGTCGAAGAACCTCCCGTAGGTACCGGTATGCGTGTTCCGGGAGCCCGCCGCCGCGCTGGCGGAGGCGAGCAGCCAGCGCCGGGCGAACGCCGTGGCCCTGCGCCGCCAGGCCGTACATCGCCTCGATGAGCGGCTCGGTGATGTCGTTCTCCGCCTGGAGGTCGGCATAGACGCCGGTGCCGTCACCCAGGTACGTCGTCACGTCCCGCGCGGTGGCGATGGCCTCGGTGAGATAGGACTGCTGCCCGGTGACCTGGGCCAGGGTGTACGCCGTTCCAGATCATCAGGCCGTTCACCGAGCCGAAGTACTGCGCGGGCACCTGGGTGCAGGAGGTCCCGTTGTCGAACACGTAGACGGTGTACAGCGAGGTGCCGGGACTCAGGTAGTACTGCCGGACCGCCTGGTAGTGCAACTCGGCCTGGGTCAGGTAGCTGCGCTGGTGGGTGATCTGGTAGAGCAGCACGGCGGCCTTGATGTAGTTGGCATCGGTCTCCAGCGTCTTGAGCTGGGTACTGCCGCCGCCGGCGTGCTGGTACAGGATTCCGGGGCAGGCGCCGAGCGCGAACTGGCCGTAGCCGGCCACCGAGGCGAACGACGCCTCCGCCTTGCGCAGCGCCGCGGGGTTGCGGGTGATCTGGTACTCGCGCGCGGCGGCGATCGAGTCCCACAGCGGCACGTCGCTGACCCCGCTGTGCGCGCTGGGGGAGGTGGCGGTCAGCGCGTTCATGATGGGCGCCACCGCCGGGTCGCCGGTGAGCAGCCAGTGCAGGTACAGCACGTAGGTGAGCGAGTCGGCGCCCCAGTCGCGGTTGCCGGCGGAGCACCGCAGCGGCACGCACAGGTTCCACCGGCCCGCGCCGTTGTAGTACTCGCCCTCCAGGGTCGCCAGCGCGCCGCGGCCCAGCGCGGCGTACGTGCCCGGGTGCCGCGCGGCGGCCGCCTGGGCCGCGGCGGCGGACCGTCCGGGCTGGCGGGCGCGCCGCCCTGGCCGGGCACCGGTACGGCGGAGCCGCGCGCGCCCGGGGCTGCCCGGGAAAGCCGTTGATCACGGGCGTGGGAGCCATGCCGCAGCCGCACAGCACCAGCGCGGCGAGCCCGGCGGCGGGCGCCCATCGGCGCGCGGCGGCCGGATTTCGGGCGCGGCCGTGCCCGCACCCGGCGGCTAGCGAGCACGGCCCCCCCAAGGGTCTGATTCCGGGCAAGTTACCCAAAGGTAATACTGGCCCGGGAGGCCAGGTCTCAGTCAACCCCGCGCGCGGGTCCGCGGCTGCGCTTGCCCGGGGGGCGACCCCCGGAACCCCCGCTGGCCAAGGCCCGGTTCCTTCGTCACCGGGCCTTGGCCCGTACTAGCCTGGCACCGCTATGAGCGCGCAGCCCCGGGCAGCCGGACGACCGCTACTACCGGCTTGTCCTGTGGAACATCGGTTTGACGCTGCTCGACGAGGCGCGGGTGAACCGGGCGGCTTACGCCGAGGCGTTCCGCGCGGTGACCGGCCGGCCGCTGATCCAGGTGCCGCAGACGGCCGGGCGGACCGACTCGGAAACCTTCTTCGAGGCGCTCGCGGTGAACGCGGCCGGCCCGCAGCCGGGCGACCCGGCGGGCGAGGAACTGCTCGGCCGGTTCGTCGGCGAGCTGGCCGCCGCGTTCCGCGCCCGCCGGGAGCTGCTCACCACGCAGGGCCTGCTCATGCCGGGCGCCCTCGAAGCGGTCACCGGGGTGTGGCGGCTGCCCGGCCTGGTGCAGACCGTCCTCACCGGGTCCATCCGGCCCAACGCCATCGAGGTGCTGCGCGCGTTCGGCCTGGACCGGTACCTGGACACCGAGATCGGCGGCTACGGGTCCGAGGTGTATCCGAAGGGCGCGATGCTGCTGAACGCGCGCGGCCGGGCCGCGGAGAAGTACCGCGCGGACTTCTCCGAGCACACCACCGTGTACATCGCCGATTCGATCAGGGACGTGGAGGCCGCCCGGATCGGGGGAGCCCGGGCGGTCGGCGTCGCCAGCGGGCGGTCGTCCGCCGGGGAACTGCGCGACGCGGGCGCCGAGGTGGTGCTGGACGACCTGGCCGACACGGCCGCGGTGGTGGCGGCGGTGGACCGGCTCACCATGCCCGTCCGCTCGTGATCCTGTCCCCATGACCGGCCAGCCAGGCGCTCCGGCAGAACCGGTTCCGCTTGCGGACGATCGCGGGCCAGTGGACCCGCCTGGGCTGCATCGGGTTCGGCGGCCCGCCCGCGCACATCGCGCTGCTGCGCAAGCTCGTCGTCGACGACCGGGCCTGGCTGGACGCGCGCGAGTTCGAGGACGGCGTCGCGGTGGTCAACCTGCTGCCCGGCCCGGCCTCCACGCAGCTCACCATCTACTGCGCCTGGCGGCTGCGCGGCGCGGCGGGCGCCCTGCTGGGCGGCGCCTGCTTCATCCTGCCCGGCCTGGTGGTGATCCTCGGCCTGTCCACGGTGTTCCTGGCCGCGCACCCGCCGGGCTGGGTGGCCGGGGCCGCCCTGGGCGCGGGCTCGGCCGTTCCCGTGGTGGCCGTGGCGGCCGCGCTGGGCCTGGCCCCGCCGAGCTGGCGCCGCGCCGGGACGACGGCCGCCCGGGCCAGGTGGGCCGGCTACCTGCTGGCCGGGGGTGCCGCCGCCGCGCTGGTCGGGCCCTGGCTGGTGGCCGTCCTGGTCGGCTGCGGGCTGATCGAGGCGGCCATCAGGGCCCGGCCGCCGCAGCGCTCCGCAGCCCGGCGGGCTTCCTGCTGGCGCCGCTGGCCGCGGGACCGCCGTAGCCGCCGGCGGCCTCCTCTCGCTGGCCTGGCTGGCGTTCAAGGTCGGCGCGCTGTCCTTCGGCGGCGGCTTCGTGATCATCCCGCTGATGCAGCACGACGCCGTGCACACCTACCACTGGATGACCGCGGGGCAGTTCCTCACCGCGGTCGCGCTCGGCCAGGTCACCCCGGGGCCCGTGGTGCAGACCGTGGCGGTGGTCGGGTACGCGGCGGCCGGGATCGGCGGCGGGCTGCTCGCCTCGCTGGTCGCGTTCACCCCGTCGTTCTGCTTCGTCCTCGGCGCGGGCCGGTACTTCGACCGGCTCCGGCGCAGCACCGCGGTGCAGGCCTTCCTCACCGGGGCGGGCCCGGCCGCGATCGGGGCGATCGCCGGCGCGGCCATCCCGCTCGCGGCGTCCCTGGTGCACCTGTGGCAGGCCGGGGTGCTGGTGCTCGCGGCCGGCTGGCTGATCGGGCTGCGCCGCGGGGTGGTGCCCGCCATCACCGGTGCGGCGGCGCTGGGCGTCCTGGTCTACCTGGCCAGGAGGGCCGGTCCGGGTGAGGATGCGCACGGGGAGCCGTGTTGCGACCGGGATGCGGTGCACTGACCGATGCTGGGGCCTATGCCGTCCGACAACGAGGTCAGGCCGGGCACCCTGGGGCGCGACTACGGCGACACGCTGTGGCAGCCGGGCCCGGAAGTGCTGGAGCGGGCCCGGATCACCGCATACCGCCGCTGGCTCGGCGCCGAGCGGGGGATCGCCCTCGACGGCGGCACCGGGCCCGCTGCCTACTCCGAACTGCATCACTGGTCGGTCACCGAGCCCGGCCCGTTCTGGGACTCACTCTGGGACTACTTCGGGATCGCCGGCGAGCGCGGCGACGGCCCCGTGCTCACCGGCACCACGATGCCGGACGTCACCTGGTTCCCCGGCGCCACCCTCAACTACGCGCAGAACGCCCTGCGGACCGCGGCGACGGATCCGGCCAGGATCGCCATCCTCGCCCGGGACGAGGCTGGGAACCGTTCCGCCCTCAGCTACGGCGAACTCGCCGCCGAGGTGGCCAGGGTCGCTGCTGGGCTGCGGGCCCTCGGCGTGACCGCGGGCGACCGGGTCGCCGCGTACCTGCCCAACATTCCCGCGGCGATCATCGGGCTGCTCGCCACGGCGAGCATCGGCGCGATCTGGTCGTCCTGCTCGCCGGACTTCGGCCCGGCCAGCGTGATCGACAGGTTCGCGCAGATCACCCCGAAGGTGCTGTTCGCCGTCCAGCGGTACCGCTACGGCGGCAGGGAGTTCGACCGCGCCGTGGCGGTGGCCGACATCGCCGCGGCCCTGCCCGGCCTGGCCGCGGTCATCGTGGTGGACGGCCAGGGCGAGGACACCACCAGCCCAGGGCCGGCAGCACGCTGGCCTTTGCCAGCCTGCCCGGCGATCCAGGCCAGGCACTCCAGTTCGAGGCCGTTGCGTATGGCCACCCGTTGTGGGTTCTTTACTCCTCAGGTACCACCGGGCTGCCCAAGGCGATCGTGCACAGCCACGGCGGCATCGTGCAGGAGCATCTCAAGGCGCTGTGCCTGCACCAGGACCTCGACGCCGGCGACGTGTTCTTCTGGTACACCACCACCGGCTGGATGATGTGGAACTTCCTGGCCGGCGGGCTGCTGGCCGGGGTGACGATCGTCGCCTACGACGGCAGCGCCACCTATCCGGACACCGGCGCGCTGTGGCGGATGGCCGCCGAGGCCGGCGTGACCTACTTCGGCACCGGCGCGCCGTACCTGCTGGCGTGCGCGAAGGCGGGCCTGGCCCCGGGCCGCGACCACGACCTGTCCAGGCTGCGCGGGGTGGGATCCACCGGCTCGCCGCTGCCGCCGGAGGGGTTCCGCTGGGCCTACCGGGACGTGGGCAGCGACCTGCTGCTCGGCTCCTACTCCGGTGGCACCGACGTGTGCACCGGGTTCGTCGGCCCGTGCCCGCTGCTGCCGGTACGGGCGGGCGTGATCGCCGGGTCCTGCCTCGGGGCCAGGGTCGAGGCCTACGACGCGGCCGGCCGGCCGGTCACCGGCGAGGTGGGGGAACTGGTGCTCACCGCGCCGATGCCGTCCATGCCGGTCGGGTTCTGGAACGACCCGGACGGGACGCGCTACCGGGCGAGCTACTTCGCTCCGTGGCCGGGGGTGTGGCGGCACGGCGACTGGATCACCATGCTGCCCGACGGCGGCTGCGTGATCTTCGGCAGGTCCGACGCCACCCTGAACCGCGGCGGCGTGCGGATGGGCACCAGCGAGTTCTACCGGGTGGTGGAGCAACTGCCGGAGGTGGCCGACAGCCTCGTGGTGGACACCGGGCAGCTCGGCACCGACGGGCGGCTGATTCTCTACCTGGTCCTCGCCGACGGTGCGGCGCTCGACGACGGCCTGGCCGGCCGGATCAAGGCGGCGCTCCGGGCGGCGCTGTCCCCCCGGCACGTGCCCGACGAGATCCACCAGGTGCCCGGCATCCCGCGGACCCTGTCGGGCAAGAAGCTGGAGGTGCCGGTCCGCAGGATCCTGCTCGGCACCCCGGTGGCCGACGCCGCCGACCCCGACGCTCTCGCCAACCCGGAGGTGCTGGCGTGGTTCGGCAGATGACCACCGGGCGCAGCTTCGGCGAGGAGGGCGGGCGGCTCACCTACGGCGGCTACCTGCGCCTGCCGGAGCTGCTGGCGCTGCAGGTTCCCGCAGGCCGAGCCCGCCGGCCCACGACGAGCTGCTGTTCATCACCGTGCACCAGGTGTACGAGCTGTGGTTCGGCCAGGTGCTCTTCGAGCTGGAGGCGGCCAGGGACGCGATGCTGGCCGGGGAGACCTGGCGGGCCAGGCACCTGCTGCGCCGGGTGCACGCCATCGAGCGGCTGCTGGTCACCCAGGTGGACATCCTGGAGACGATGACGCCGCAGGACTTTCTTGAGTTCCGCGAGGGGCTCGCGCCGGCCAGCGGATTCCAGTCGGCGCAGTACCGTGAGCTGGAGTTTCTCTCCGGGCTCAAGGACCGCGCCTTCCTCGCCAGGTTCCGCGCCCTGACCGGCACCGAGCGCGACCGCCTGTTGCGCCGCCTATGCCGAGCCCTCGCTCTGGGATGCTTACCTGTCCCTGCTTTCCGCCCGTGGCCTGGCCGTGGGCGGCGAGGAGGAGATCCTCGCGTCGCTGCGCGCGGTGGCGGGGGACCGGGCCACCTACGACGACCTGTGGCAGCTCGGGGACGACCTGCTCACCCACGACGAGCTGGCCGGGCTCTGGCGGGCCAGGCACGTGCAGATGGTGGAACGGCAGATCGGGACGAAATCGGGTACCGGGGGCTCGACCGGGGCACCGTACCTGCGAAAGAGGGTGCCGCTGCACTACTACCCGCTGCTCTGGGAGCTGCGGGATCACCTGTAGCGGGCGGTGAGCGGATTGGGGAGCGAGATGCCGGAAACACCGGCAGGCATGCACGACGAGGCCGCCAGCCTGCTGGACGAGGCCGCCAGCCTGGCGGCGGGGACAGCCGAGCCGGGCGGCGCGGGCGTCGGCGACATGCGCCACTTCCTGGACGCCTACTACCGGCAGATGCCCGTCGAGGAACTCGTCGCGGCCGGCCCGGCCCGGCTGGCCGGGGTGGCCACCGAGCACGCCCGGCTGGCCGCCAGCCGCCCGCAGGGCCGCGCCCTGGTGCAGGTGAGCGCCGGGGGCATGTGCTCGGCGCTGGAGGAGTCGCGCGGCGCCGTCGACATCGTCACCGACGACATGCCGTTCCTCGTCGACTCGATCACGATGGAACTCACCCGGCACGGGCTGGACAGCTTCCAGATCATCCACCCGCAGCTCCTGGTCCGCCGGGACGTCACCGGCACGCTGTGGGAGGTGGTCGGCGCGCTGCGCGAGGCCCGCCACGAGCACGACGAGATCGCCGAGTCCTGGACGCACATCGAGATCGACACCTCCTCTGGCGTCTCCCTTGCCGAGCTGGAAAAGGACCTGCAACGGGTCCTGCTGGACGTCCGGGTCTCGGTGGAGGACTACCCGAAGATGGCCGAGGCGGCGCTGCGGCTCACCGACCGGCTGGAGACCGAGGGGCCCAAGCCGCCCGCCGAGACCCAGGCGCTGCTGCGCTGGCTCGCCGACAACCACTTCACGTTCCTCGGCTACCGCGAGTACGACCTGGTGGAGGGGGAGCAGGGCATGGCGCTGGTGCCGGTCCCCGGCACCGGCCTCGGCATCCTGCGGCACGACAAGCGCGGGTCGTCCTCGTTCGCGGCGCTCCCGCCCGAGGTGCGGGCCCGGGCCAAGGACCCGCAGCGCCTCATCCTCACCAAGGCAAACTCCCGCTCCACCGTGCACCGGCCCAGCTACCTCGACTACATCGCGATCAAGCGGGTCAACGAGTCCGGCGAGCCGGTCGGCGAATACCGCTTCCTCGGCCTGTACACCCACGACGCCTACCACGAGAGCATCGCCCGGATCCCGGTGCTGCGCCGCAAGCTGGCCGAGGTCCTGGAGCGCAGCGGCGCGGCGCCGGACAGCCACGACGGCAAGGACCTGACCGAGATCCTGGAGGCCTACCCGCGCGAGGAGCTGTTCCAGATCTCGGCGGACGAGCTGACCCCGATCGCCCTCGGGGTGCTGCACCTGCGCTCCCACCCGCGGACCCGGCTGTTCCTGCGCAAGGACGTCTACGGCCGGTTCATGTCCAGCGTGGTGTACCTGCCCAGGGACCGGTACACCACGGCGGTCCGGCTGCGCACCCAGGAGATCCTGCGCGAAGCGCTGCACGGGGAGACCGTCGAGTACAGCGCCACGGTCGGCGAGTCGCCGCTGGCCCGGCTGCTGGTGGTGGTGCGGGCCAAGCCGGGCACCGCGCTGGCCGACGTGGACACCGCCGCCCTGGAGGCCAAGATCGTCGCCGCGGCGCGGTCGTGGGACGAGGACCTCGCCGCCGAGGCCGCGCGCAAGCTGGGCGACGCCCCGGCGCGCGCGCTGCTCGCCCCGTTCGCGGGCGCCATCCCGCAGACCTACAAGACCGACGTGCCCGCCCCGTACGCGGTGAACGACCTGATCCGGATGCAGAGCCTGCTGGCCTCCGGCGAGACCAGCGCGTTCGACCTGTGGGAGGCCGAAGGGTACGTGGGCGGCCAGCCCACGGCCGGCGACAGGCACGGCGTGTGGCGGCTCACCATCTACCGGGTCGGCACGCCCATCACGCTCACCGACGTGCTGCCGCGGTTGCAGCACATGGGCGTGGACGTGGTCGACGAGCACCCCTACGAGTTCACCGGGCCGCTGGCGCAGCCGTTCTGGATCTACGACTTCGGGCTGCGCCGCACCGGCGTCGGCGCGGCCGGGAACGAGCCGGTCACCGGCGCGTTCCCCGCGGTCGCCCCGGGGGCGATGGCGCCGTCCGGGCCGGTCAAGGCGCTGTTCGAGGACGCGCTGACCGCGCTGTGGCAGGGCCGGATCGAAGACGACGGCTTCAACGCCCTGGTCCTCGACGCCCACCTGACCTGGCGCCAGGTCGTGGTGCTGCGCGCCTACGCCAAGTACCTGCGCCAGGCGGGCATCACCTTCAGCCAGCGCTACATCGAGCGGGTGCTCGCCTTCAACGTGCCGGTGACCCGGCTGCTCGTCCGGCTCTTCGAGTCCCGGTTCGACCCGGCGCGCACCATGGGCGCGGCCGAGCGGGGCGAGGCCATCGCGGAGGAGATCCGCGGCCTGCTCGACGAGGTGGAGATCCTCGACCACGACCGCATCCTGCGCAGCTACCTCGGACTGATCCTGGCCACGCAGCGCACGAATTATTTTCGCGATACGCCCTCCCCGGTGCCCTCGGCAGCCATCGGCGAGACGCCGTACCTGATACTCAAGCTGGACGCCGCCGCGGTGCCGGAACTCCCGGACCCACGGCCCCGTTTCGAGGTGTTCGTGTACTCGCCGCGGCTGGAGGCCGTGCACCTGCGGTTCGCACCGGTGGCCCGCGGCGGGCTGCGCTGGTCCGACCGGCGGGAGGACTTCCGCACCGAGATCCTGGGCCTGGCCAAGGCCCAGGAGGTGAAGAACTCGGTCATCGTCCCGGCCGGGGCCAAGGGCGGCTTCGTCTGCAAGCACCTGCCGGACCCGTCCGACCGCGAGGCCTACCAGGCCGAGGTGCTCGCCTGCTACAAGACGTTCATCGCCGCCATGCTGGACATCACCGACAACCTGCACGGCGCCAAGGTCGTGCCGCCGCCGGGCGTGGTCCGGCACGACGGTGACGACACCTACCTGGTCGTGGCCGCCGACAAGGGCACCGCCACCTTCTCCGACACGGCCAACGAGATCTCCCAGGCCTACGGCTACTGGCTCGGGGACGCGTTCGCCTCCGGCGGGTCCGAGGGCTACGACCACAAGAAGATGGCGATCACCGCCCGCGGCGCCTGGGAGTCGGTCAAGTTCCACTTCGCCACGCTCGGCGTGGACACGCAGGCCACGGAGTTCACCGTGGCCGGCATCGGGGACATGTCCGGGGACGTGTTCGGCAACGGCATGCTGCTGTCCGAGCACATCCTGCTGGTGGCCGCGTTCGACCACCGGCACATCTTCCTCGACCCGGCCCCGGACGCCGCGGCGAGCTTCGCCGAGCGGCAGCGGATGTTCGCGCTGCCCCGCTCGTCGTGGGCGGACTACGACGGCGCGCTGATCTCGGCGGGCGGCGGGGTGTGGCCCCGCACCGCCAAGTCGGTCCCGGTGTCCCCGCAGGCCAGCCAGGCGCTCGGGCTCGGCGAGGCGGTCCACGCGATGCCACCGGACCAGCTCATCTCGGCGATACTGGCGGCCCCGGTGGACCTGCTCTGGAACGGGGGCATCGGCACCTACGTCAAGGCGAGCAACCAGACCCACGCCGACGCCGGGGACCGGGCCAACGACGCCGTCCGCATCGACGCCGCCCAGTTGCGCGCCAAGGTGGTCGCCGAGGGCGGCAACCTGGGCCTGACCCAGGCCGGCCGGATCGAGTTCGCGCTGGCGGGCGGCCTGGTCAACACCGACTTCATCGACAACTCGGCCGGCGTGGACACCTCCGACCACGAGGTCAACATCAAGATCCTGCTCCAGGCCAAGGTGGACCGCGGCGAGCTGACGGCTGCCGCCCGCGGCGAGCTGCTGCACGCGATGACCGACGAGGTCGCCACGCTGGTGCTGCGGCAGAACTACGACCAGAACCGGGCGCTGGCCGCCGCGGGCGCCCAGGCGGCGCAGATGCTGCATGTGCACTCCCGCTACCTGCGCCGGCTGGAACGGGAGCACCGCATCGGGCGGCGGCTCGACTCGCTGCCGGGGGACAAGGAGATCGCCGAGCGGCGGTCCGCGGGGCTGGGGCTGACCGTGCCGGAGTTCGCCGTCCTGCTGGCCCAGGCGAAGATCTCCGCGGTCCAGCAGGTGCTGGACTCCGCCGTCCCCGACGACAAGTTCCTGCGGTCGGTGCTGACGTCCTACTTCCCCGAGCCGCTGCAGGCCGCCTACGCCGCCGAGATGGACGACCACCCGCTGCGCCGGGAGATCGTGACCACGATCGTCGTCAACGACATGGTGAACACCGGCGGGACCACGTTCCTGTTCCGGATGAACGAGGAGACCGGCGCGTCGGTCCCCGACATCAGCAGGGCCTGGCTGGTCGCGCGCGAGGTCTACGGCATGAGGCGCTTCTGGGCACAGGTGGAAGGGCTGGACGGCCAGGTGAGCGTGGCGACCCAGATCGCGCCTGCTGCTGGAGGGCCGCAAGCTCACCGAGCGGGCGGTCCGCTGGCTGCTGCAGAACCGGCGGCCGCCGTTCGACATCCAGGCCACCATCGGCTTCTTCGCCGACGGCGTGCGCGCGGTCGGCGCGATCCTGCCCAGCCTGCTGACCGGGCGGGACCTGGCCACCTTCACCGAGCGCCAGGAGGCGGCCATCGCCCGGGAGGTGCCCGGGGAACTGGCCGCGCAGGTGGCCGCGATGGTGCCGGCCTACTCGGCGTTCGACATCGTGGACGTGGCCGCGGACACCGGCAGCGATGTGACCGAGACCGCGGGCATCTACTTCAACCTCGGCGGCCGCCTGCAGATCGCCCGGCTCAGGGACCAGATCGTCGCGCTGCCCAGGGACGACCGCTGGAACACCATGGCGCGCGGCGCCCTGCGGGACGACCTGTACGCCGCGCACGCCGCGCTCGTCTGCGAGGTGCTGAAGGCCACCGGCCCGGGCACCCCGGACGAACGGCTGGCCGAGTGGGCGAAGCGGAACGAGGACGCCGTGCGGCGGACCACGCAGACCCTGACCGAGATCTGGGAGACCGAGCGGTCCACGCTGGCGACGTTGTCGGTGGCGGTCCGGGCCGTCCGCAGCCTCGTGGCGTCCGGTGCGCCGCCGGTACATTCTTGAGGCCTCCGGATGCAGCGGGCTACCGATCGTCCGGCAATCTCCGCGTCCTCGCGTAGGCTTTCCGCCATGACAGGTACCGACCCGGCAACCGAGCTCTCGGAACTGTCGTCCAAGCTCAGCAACGTGGAAGCCGTCCTGAACCCGGGCGCGATGGAGCGCGAAGCGGACAAGCTCAAGGAACAGTTCGCCGACCCCGGCCTGTGGGGCGACCAGGAACGGGCCCAGGCGGTCACCAGGCGGCTCTCCTACCTGGAGGGTGAGCTGGGCAGGCTCACCCAGCTGCACCAGCGCCTGGACGACACCCGGGTGATGTTCGAGCTGGCCGACGGCGAGAACGACGAGCCCACGCGCCACGAGGCGACCCGCGACCTGGCCGCGCTGCGCAAGGAGATCGACCAGCTCGAGATCCGCACCCTGCTGTCCGGTGAGTACGACGCCAGGGACGCGCTGATCTCGATCAACGCGCAGGCCGGGGGTGCCGACGCCGCGGACTTCGCGCAGAACCTGCAGCGCATGTACCTGCGCTGGGCCGAGCGCCACGGGTACCCGACCGAGATCTACTACACCTCCTTCGCGGAAGAGGCCGGGATCAAGTCCACCACGTTCGTGGTCAAGGCCCCCTACGCCTACGGGACCCTGCGCGGCGAGCACGGCACGCACCGCATGGTCCGCATCTCCAAGTACGACAACCAGGGCCGCCGCCAGACCTCGTTCGCGGGCGTGGACGTGATCCCGGTGGTCGAGCAGGACGACGCGATCGACATCCCCGAGGACGAGATCCGGGTCGATGTCTACCGGTCCAGCGGGCCCGGCGGGCAGGGCGTGAACACGACCGACTCGGCGGTGCGGCTCACCCACCTGCCGACCGGGATCGTCGTCTCCTGCCAGAACGAGCGCAGCCAGATGCAGAACAAGGCCACGGCCATGGCGGTGCTCAAGGCCAAGCTGCTGGAGCGCAAGCGCGAGGAGCAGGAAGCCAAGATGGCCAACCTGCGCGGCGAGACCACCAGCAGCTGGGGCACCCAGATCCGGAACTACGTCCTGCACCCGTACCAGAACGTCAAGGACGTCAGGACCGGCCTGGAGACGGGCAACACCGGGGGCGTACTCGACGGCGACATCGACGACTTCATCGAGGCGGAGATCCGCTGGCTGCGCACGCACGGCGCGGACGGGCAGGACGGGTCCGGCGGCACCGCGGACAAGGCGGGCGTTTCTGGCACCTGACCGGTGCGCCGGGTCAGTGCGTCAGCTGCAGGATGAGCAGGGCCAGCACGAGGGCGATCAGCGCGGCGGCGGTCAGCGGCAGGGTGATCCCCGGGCCGTGGTGATGCACGTGCGCGCGGGCCGCGGCGCAGGCCGGGCAGCGGGCTTCCACCACGGGGGATGCGCAGTTCGCGCAGATCAGGTCTTCGCAACTCATCGCGGTCCCCTTCGGCCGGTGGTGCTCGGCGTCACTTCAGCCAGTGTTGCACGCCTCAAGCCTAGTTTCCCCCCTAGACTGTCCAGTGCCAAACCGGGCAGGAGCCAGGGAAGGCCAGGTAGCAGCGGCCGGCCGGTTCCCAGGCCCGCATCGTCCTTATTTCTGCCGAGTACGTGTGATGGGCCTGTGATCCACTTCGACAACGTCACGAAGACGTACCCGAACCAGAGCCGCCCGGCGCTGGAGAACGTCACCCTCGACGTCGAGAAGGGCGAGTTCGTCTTCCTGGTCGGCCCTTCCGGTTCGGGCAAGTCCACCTTTCTGCGGCTGATCCTGCGGGAGGAACGGCCTTCCGAGGGCCGGATCCACGTGGCCGGCAAGGACCTGGCCAGGCTCACCAGCTGGAAGGTGCCCTACCTGCGCCGCCGCATCGGCTGCGTGTTCCAGGATTTCCGGCTGCTGCCGAACAAGAACGTCTACGGCAACGTCGCGTTCGCGCTCCAGGTGATCGGGAAGCCCCGCCGTTTCATCCGCAAGGTTGTCCCCGAGGTGATCGACCTGGTCGGCCTGGAGGGCAAGCACGAGCGGATGCCCGACGAACTGTCCGGCGGGGAACAGCAGCGGGTCGCGGTGGCCCGGGCCTTCGTCAACCGCCCGATGATCCTGCTGGCGGACGAGCCCACGGGGAACATCGACCCGGCCACCTCCATCGGCATCATGAAGGTTCTCGACCGGATCAACCGGACCGGGACGACCGTGGTCATGGCCACGCACGACGCCGCCATCGTGGACTCCATGCGCAAGCGGGTCATCGAGCTGGAATACGGCAAGGTGGTCCGGGACCAGTCGCGCGGAGTGTACGGCCAGGCGTACTGACCGGCTTACCGCGCGTAACTGACCGGACACACAAGGATCAGCAAGTATGCGAGCACAGTTCGTCCTCCAGGAGGTCTGGACCGGCCTTCGGCGCAACCTGACCATGACCGTCGCGCTCGTCGTCGTGGTCGCCATCAGCCTGTCCCTGCTCGGCACCGGGCTGCTGTTCGTGAAGCAGGTGGATGACACCCGCACCTACTGGCAGGGCAAGGTGCAGCTTTCGATCTACCTGTGCACCACGACGAGCGTCAGCCCGCAGTGCCGGCAGAACGGTCCCGCCACCCAGGCGGAGAAGACCCAGATCGCCTCGACCTGCGCCACCTGCCCCAGGTGCAGCACGTCTACTACGAGTCCCAGGCGCAGGCGTACCTGCACTTCAAGCAGGACTTCTCCCGCGACCCGCAGTTCACCAGCCTGGTCACCAAGTCGGAGATTCCCGACTCGTTCCAGGTCAAGCTCGTCAACACCGAGACGGACTACAGCATCGTGGCCGGCACCGTCCAGGGCCGGCCGGGAGTGGACCAGGTGGTCGACGATGCGTCGATCCTGTCGAAGTTCTACGCGCTCCTGGACGGGGCCAGGAACGCGGTCGTGATCATCGCGGTGATCCTGATCATCGCGGCGGTGCTGCTGGTGGCCAACACGATCCGGCTGTCCGCCTTCAACCGGCGCCGGGAGACCTCGATCATGCGCCTGGTCGGCGCCTCGAACTTCTATGTGCAGCTCCCGTTCCTGGTCGAGGGCATCCTCGCCGGGCTGGTCGGCTGGCTGATCGCGGCGGGGCTGCTGATCGCGGTCAAGATCCTGGGACTGGACTCGCTGCAGCAGTACTTCCCCTACAACGTTGAGCTGTCCGCGGCGGACCTCGTCGAGGTCATCGTGCTGGCCATGGTGATGGGGGTGCTCCTGTGCGGAGCCACCTCCTTCCTCACGCTGCGGCGCTATCTGCGGGCGTGAAAGCGCGCCGGCGCCTCGCCGCGGCGACAGCCGGCGCCACAGGCCGGGGGCGGGCGCGCGAGCGCCGGGGGCGGGAAAGAGAGCGCACGGTGATTGCCCGCAACCGCCGGGCGAGGCACGATTACCACATCGAGGATGTCGTGGAGGCGGGGCTCGTCCTGACCGGCACCGAGGTGAAATCGCTGCGGGCGGGCCGGGCATCCCTCACCGACGGATTCGCGCAGATCTCTGACGGGGAGATGTGGCTCCACGGCGTGCACATTCCCGAATACGCCCAGGGCACGTGGACCAACCATGAGCCCCGGCGGCCCCGTAAGCTGCTGCTGCACAGGAAGGAAATCGACAAGCTCGCGAGCAACATCGCCGAGCGTGGCCTCACCGTTGTGCCGCTCTCGCTGTACTTCTCGGGCGGGAGGGTGAAAGTCGAACTGGCGCTGGCCCGCGGCAAGCGGACTTACGATAAGCGTCAGGACCTGGCCCAGCGCGACGCTGCCAGGGAGGTCCAGCGTGCTCACCGGCGGCGAGGATAACGAGAGAGTCGGTCATGGCGTCCACGCGTAGGCGCGGAGCGCACGCTGCGGCTGCGCCAGACACCGCGAGCCCCCCGGCGACGCGGGCCAGCGGCCTCCGCGCCCGGCTGTCGCCCGTGCGGGTGGTCGTCGCCGTGCTGGTGCTGGGCTTCGGCACCATGGTGCTCACCGGCGGCCTGTGGTCCTCGCCGTCGGCCGAGCCGACCGTCCAGCAGTTCCTGCTGGACTGGCAGCAGCACTCCTACGCGGCCGCCGCGGCCCTGACCACGGGAAACGCGTCCGCGGTGACTACCGGCCTGGCCAACGCCTACAGCGGGCTCGACGCGGCCGCGTTCTACCTGAACATGGGCACGATCAGGCAGTCGGGCGGCACCGCGACGGCCCATTTCACCGCGTCGGTGGACCTGGGCCAGGACGGGGCGCCGTGGATGTACACCGGGAACTTGACGCTGCGGCGGGTGGGCCCCTCCTGGAAGATCGTCTGGAGCCCGAGCGTGATCAACCCCGGCCTGCGCGCGGGGCTGCGCCTGGTGGTCATCTCCACCACCCTGCCGCGGATGCCGATCCTCGACGCCGAGGGCAAGCCGCTGCAGGTCCCGTCTGCCGCATACGTGGTCGGCGTCCATCCGGACCGGCTGAAGAACCCGAAGGCGACCGCTGACGCTCTCGGCCGGGTCACCGGCCTCGACCAGACCGAGGTGCTCGGCTGGATCCGCGCGGCCCGGCCCGGGAGGTTCCTCGAACTGGTGACCTACCAGCCTGCGGAGTATCACCATCTCGCGCACCAGCTGGGCAAGGTCCCTGGCCTGATCCACCATAGGCGGCGGATGCTCCTGTTCAACAGCATCGCCAGGGCCGTGGTCGGGTCGGTGGGAGCCGAGTCCTCCCCCGCGCTGCGGGAGGCCGGCATCGCCTACCGCCCCGGTGCCACCGTCGGGCTGTCCGGCCTGCAGTCGCGCTACCAGTCCTACCTGGTGGGAACCCCGACGACCGAGGTGGTCGCCGCGAAGGCCAACGGGCACCCGGTACGGGTGCTGAAGAAGTGGACGGGCCGTTCCCCCGCCCCCGTGAGCACCACGATCGAGGCCAGCGTCCAGCAGGCGGCCTCGACCGCCGTGGCCGCCGCGCCGGGCTCGGCGGCGATCGTCGCGCTGCAGACATCCACCGGGCGCATCCTGGCCGTCGCCGACCGCAAGGCGCCGCGGGCTGCCCGCGATCGACCCGCTGGCCGGGCATTACCCGCCGGGGGCGGCCTTCACGATCGTCTCCACAGCGGCGCTGCTGGCCAAGGGCGTGACCTTGACCGCCCCGGCTCCCTGCACTCCCGGCAACACGGTGGGCGGGCATAACTTCAGCAACGTGCCGGCCAAGGCCAGGCCGGACATGAACGCCACGCTCGCGGGGGACTTCGCGCAATCCTGCGCCACCGCCTTCGTCGGCCTGTCGCAGCGGCTGAACCCGGCGGAACTCGGTAAGGCGGCCGCCGGGTTCGGCTTCGGCCAAACGTGGCAGTTGCCGCTGACCGGGTTCTCCGGAACGGTCGGGTCCTCCAACGGTGTCGCCCAGCTTGCCGCCGCCAGCATCGGCCAGGGAAACGTCAAGGTGAGCCCGCTCACGATGGCGGACGTGGCCGCGCAGGTGGCCACCGGCACCTGGCACGAGCCGTCGCTGGTGACCCGCCCGCCGGACGCGCAGGAGTCCCGGCAGACCCCGTTCGCCGCGACCACGCTGGCCAGCCTCCGCAACCTCATGCGCGACGCCGTGCATTCTGGCGCGGCGCGTGGCGCGGACGTCCGCGGGCTCCCGGTTTACGGCCAGGTCGGGACCGCGCTGCAGGCCGGCGGGCGGCACCAGCAGTGGGCGACCTGGTTCGTCGGCTACCGCGGCGACATTGCCTTCGCCGTGCTGGAGCTCAGCGGGTCACCCCGGGTGTCGGCCACGCCGCTGGCGGGCAATTTCCTGCGCGCGGCCCCGGCTCGCTGAAGCCCCGTTTCGGCCCGCCGTTCTCGTAGCTCTCCGGGCGCCACAGAAAGTCACCAAAATTTTTCACTCCGAGCAACCATTCGCTTACCAAGCGGCGTCTTATCAAGTGACTGGGTGCCGCTTGGGGGGTTGCGGCCCAGTCGTCGTGATGAGAACCGGGCCTCATCTCGGGGGAGGCCCGGGCGTTGACCGGCCCCGACCCTGCCGGTCAGCCCCCGTGGGTGCGTTTCGGCCACCGCCAGCGCCCACGGGGGCATTCTCTTTGCCCGGGGTGTCCCCGGGGAATCCAAGTTGGCCGCCGCGTGTTGAGCCTGTAGCGTGAACAACTAGTGAAGGCTGGGGCCCAGTGCGGTGTGACCTGTGCTCCAGGGCTCACCAGACAACTCAACATGGGGGTGACAGGCTTCGACTTCGGTAGTTGATCCAGGAGAAGCGGGCCGAGGACGGCGGACATAACCTCGTAAAACCTGTGACCGCAACTTACAAGTGCCAATGTTAAGCGCACTCACCTCGCCCTCGCGGCCTAACAACCGCGAGTTAGAGGTTGTCAGCCCGGGAGCGCCTCCGGCCCGGTGTCTGGCATCAGTAAGGAGGATCCACCGCTCAACCCGGTCGCGGGGATGAGCGGGACACCTAACAGCGACTGAGCCCGGCGGCGGCGCGCCTGCGAGACCGCCGGGGCCGAGAAAACCACAGCAGGCTGCGCCCGGAGAAGTCCTGGTGATGTACTGAAGGACGCGGGTTCGATTCCCGCCACCTCCAAGAGTGCTCAGGGGAGACCGTGAGCATTGTTGGAGGTGTCTCTGTACCCGCATACCGCGCAAGGATCTCGTGCGCCCAGGCAACCGCATCGGATGCACGGATCCCCGTCGGCTGCGGACGTGTCCAGACTCAACGTTATCATGGCGGTTTTGTCAGCCGTTATAACAGCCATATCGCACATGATCACGCGCTTCCACCTCGCCTCGCCGTTTCCCGTAGTGCCACATAGCTGGGCATGGCGGGGTTTGTGAAATGGCGGCCACGCCAATGGCTGCCCATCCCTGGGTGCGCCGGACCTGTGCCAGTCCCGGCCGCTGTCGAACGAGGCTGGATCTCGAGCTATTCTGGTGCACTCGGCGCTCGCTGGCGAGCCATGCTTCGCACAGTCGTAATCCACGGGCCCTCGGAGGCTGGCGGCTATCCGGTGACCGGCTCCCCGGCAACCGGATCTCCGGCCGGCGGCTCCGCGGCGTCCGGCTCGGCGGCGCGGGCCCGGCCGGCGCCACCGTCCGCCGAGCGGCCACGGGAGACCGCGACGCCGGCCAGGCACAGCACCCCGCCCAGGTAAGCCAGCGGCCGCGGGGTCTGGCCGAGGAGCGCCCACGACATCAGCACGACGATCGCGGGCACGATGTAGGTGGTCGCGCCCATCTTGCCCGCGGTGGTCCGGGTCAGCGCGTAGGCCCAGGTGGTGAACGCCACCGCCGTGGGGATCACGCCCAGGTACACCACCATGAGCGTCGCGGTCACCGGGGCGCCGGCGGCCTGGGTGACGAACTGGCCGGCGAACGGCAGGGTGGCCACGGTCCCGATGAAACAGCCGAAGGTGGTGACCTGCAACGCCGACGCGTGCCGCAGTGCGGGCTTCTGGCCGACCACGGCGAAGGCGTAGGACACGGCCGCGAGCAGGCACATGCCCACACCGAGCAGCGAAGCGCTGCCGCCGCCGGACTCCGACAGCCCGACCACCACGGCCCCGGCGAACGACACGGCCAGCCCGGCCAGCAGGCGGCGCGGGAAGCCCTCCCGCAGCAGCCATCCGCCCAGCACCGCGATGACGACCGGGCCGATGTTGACCACCATCGCGGCCGTGCCCGCGTCCACGTGCCGCTCGCCCCAGTTCAGCGCGACCATGTAGACCCCGAACCAGAGCAGCCCGGTCCCGGCGATGCCGGGCCAGGCGGCGCGCGGCGGCCAGCCCCCGCCGCGGGCCAGCCAGACAGCCCCGAGCACCAGGGAGCCGGCCAGCAGCCGGCCCAGGGCCAGCGCGCCCGGGTCGAAATACCGGCCCGCGTCCCTGATCGCCACGAATGCCGACGCCCAGGCCAGGACCGTGACCGACGCCGCGGCGAGTGCCCGCCGGTCCAGCCCGCCGCCCGGCGCCCGGCCGGCTGTTGCTCGCATGGCTCACGGGCCCGACACTAGGCCCGGGACTGTTCACCGGCGAACGAAATATCGGTGCGGCGAGCCCAGCCACGTTCCGGACCGCGCCGCCAGCACGACCGTGACCAGGCAGCCCAGCCCGCCGGCCAGCAGGTAGACCTGCCGTGGAGCCAGCACCGCCGCCAGGGCGCCGCCGGCCGCGAGCGAGGCCACCGAGGCCGCCGTTGAGGACGGCGGCCAGCGCCGCCGCCACCCGGCCCCGCATCCGTTCCTCGGTCCGCGTCATCACCAGCGTGGCCACGCACACGTTCACCATCCCGTTGCCCGCCCCGGCGAGCAGGCCCAGCGGGACGAGCACGAGCACCGCCGGCGCGGTGCCGAATCCCAGCATGGCCAGCGACATCAGGGCCGCGCCGCCGGCCACCGCCCGGGCGCGCCCCGCGTCGGTGCTGATCCGCCCGCAGGCCAGCACGCCGCCGGCCAGGCCGATCATCGTGATCGCCTCCAGCCCGCCGTACCACGCGGCGCTGGCGTGCAGGGTCTGCCGGACCAGGAAGACGCCGACCACGTTGACCATCATGCCGAGCAGCACGAACGCGGCCAGGCCCACGATCAGCGGGGAGAGCAGCGGGTCGCGGCGCAGCGCCGCCCAGCCGCCGCCCCGCTCGGCCGGGCGGCGCCGCGCGGCCCGCGGCACCGCCCCGCCGGGTCCGCACGGCCAGGGCGGCGACGGTCATCACGCCGAACGTGACCGCGTCCAGGGCCAGCGGCACCCCGGTGCCGAACGCGCCGGCCAGAATCCCGGCCACGGCCGGGGCGAGGATCGTGCTGAGCGTGAACGCGGCCTGCTGGAGCGCCGTCGCCGCGCCGATGTGCTCCTCCCCGGCCACCCGGGGGATGAGCGCCTGCCAGGTCGCCTGGGAGAACGCCGCGCCGGTGCCGAGCAGCGCGACCAGGACGATCATCGCCGCCACCTGGTGGGTGAAGATCAGCGGCACGCAGCAGCAGGCCTGCGCCGCCGTGGCGAGGACCAGCACCCGCCGCGAGTCGGCCGAGTCGGCCACCCGCCCGGCCAGGCCCGCTGCCGCGATCGAGGGCACCAGGCCGGCCGCGAGCAGCAGGGCGACCAGGTAGGGACGCCCGCCCGCCGCCTGCACGCGCAGCGTCAGCGCCACGATCGCCACCTCGTCGCCGAACCGGGACGCGCAGCGGCCAGCGAGGGAGACGAGGAAGTCGCGGTTACGGGCCAGCGGCCGATAATCGTTAAGCATATATTAAATAGTAAATGCTTAACATCTTCGTGTCCAGCGATAGGATTCCGGCATGCCGAACGGACCAGGACGGCAAGATCGTCTTGACGGACCCGCGGGCCATCCGCGCGCTCGCGCACCCGGCGCGGCTGGCCATCATCGAGGCGCTGCTGCCCGGCGACGAACTCACCGCGACCGAGTGCGCCTCGCTCACCGGCCTGTCCCCGAGCGCGACCAGCTACCACCTCAAGGCCCTGGCGCGCTGGGGCATCCTGGAGGCACGGCCAGGCCCGCGCGGACGGCAGGGACCGCCCCTGGAAGGCCCGGGGCCGCGCCATCGAGGTCAGCTCCGACGTGTCACAGCACACCGCGCTGGCCGAGACCGCGATGCTGGAGGTGTTCCTCGACCGCAACCGTGCCCTGGCCACCGAGTTCCTCGAGCACCAGGCCA
The DNA here is from genome assembly GCA_963795785.1 of uncultured Actinomycetes bacterium. GTDB lineage: Bacteria > Actinomycetota > Actinomycetes > Streptosporangiales > Streptosporangiaceae > DASXKD01. The sequence goes on along the minus strand of CAWCKG010000018.1, from coordinate 66,666 downwards.
GCGAGCCTGCCGAGTGGCGGGATCCCATGGAACTGGCCAACGTCGACTACTGGCTGACTGCCGCGGAACTCGCGGAAATATCAGCGAGCGCTACGACGCGTCCTCGAACCCTACGAGCAACGCCGGGCTGGCTCCCGGCCGGACGAAAGCCGGCGGGTGCGGCTAGCCCGGCTCATCGTGCCGCACGTCGAGCCTGATCATGGTGCCCGGGGGCCAAGGCCAGCCAGGCGGCACTGCGGCCGGGCCAGCAGGTCCAGCTTGGTGCGATGGGCGAACGCGCTGCGGCACAGGGCCCGCGCGGCGCTGCCGCACTGGTGCAGCACCGCGCCGCCGGTGCTGCTGGGCGCCACGATGTTGACGCACCCGTGGCTGGACCGCCCGTAACTGCCCTGGCTCGTGGCCGCCCAGGCGCCGGCGCCTGCCGCGAGGACGATCAGCAGCCCGGCCACGACGGCGAACACCCGTTTCTGGCGGGGCGTGAGCGACTCCCCGCGCGGGTTGGGCTGGCGGCCTCTCATGCCGGTCAAGCATAGGAGCGGCGCGGCTCAGGACGGCTGCTCAGGACAGGGCTGCCAAGGCCGTGTACACGGCGAGCCCGGCCAGCAGCACCGCGGTCGCGAGCCGGATGACGAACCCGTCGACGACTCTGCCCAGCCACCGGCCGCTGGTGACGGCGATCGCGGAGGCCGTCCACAGGGCCAGCGTCGCGCCGATCGCGACCTGCAGCGGCGCGTGGTAATGAGCGGCCAGGTTGGCGGTCAGCAACTGGGTCAGGTCGCCCCACTCGGCAACGAAGATGACCGCGAAGGCCGTGATCACGGTCCGGTGCGGGCGCGCCGGCGGCACCGGCGGCGGGTCCGGGTCGTCCCTGCGGCGGCGCTCCCTGATGGCCTCGGCGAGCGCGAGCCCGGCACCGGCCAGGAAGATCACCGCCACCACGGCATCCACGGTCCGCGGCGAGAGCAGGTGGAACACGACGGTCCCGAGGGTGGTGGCGATCGCCACGTGCACGGCGAAGGCCGCGGCGGAGCCGAGCCAGACCGCGAAGGGCCGCCCGCGGGTGGACATCACCAGCGAGGCGAGCATCGTTTTATCGGGCAGTTCTCCGATGAAGATGACTGCGAATACCGTGCCGATGATGGCCGGGTTCACGTCGGCGGGCTCGGGGCACCCGTGGCTCGCCCGGCTCGCCCGGCGCCGCCGGGCCGCCCGGGCCGAGCCAGCGCCGCAGCCAGTCGAGTTCCTCGGCGAGCACGTGCATGACCGATTCCCTGGCGAGATAGCCGTGTCCCTCGTGGGGCAGCATCACCAGCCGGGCGGTGCCGCCGTTGCCGCGGATCGCCTGGAACAGGCGTTCCGACTGGATCGGGAAGGTCCCCGAGTTGCCGTCCTGCTCACCGTGGATCAGCAGCAGTGGCGCGGTGATGCGGTCCGCGAACCGGAACGGCGAGACCTGGTCGTAGACCGCCGGGGGCCTCCCAGTAGCTGCGCCGTTCGGTCTGGAACCCGAACGGCGTCAGGGTGCGGTTGTAGGCGCCGCTGCGGGCGATTCCGGCCGCGAACGCCGTGGTGTGCGCCAGCAGGTTCGCCGTCATGAACCCTCCGTAGCTGTGCCCGCCCACGGCGACCCTGGCCGGGTCGATGATCCCGGCCTCGTCAAGCGCCCGGATGTGCGCCCGGGCGGCGCCGCTGATCTGCTCCAGGTAAGTGTCGTTCATCGTCTCCGGGTCACCGATCACCGGCATGGTGGCGTCGGCCAGCACCGCGTAGCCGGCCAGGGTGAACACCACCGGGCCGAGCGCGGTGAGCCGGGTGAACTCGAAGCTGTCGGCCCTGATCTGGCCCGCGGTGTCCGCGCTGCCGAAGTCGTAGGGGTAGGCCCAGACCACCAGCGGCAGCCTGCCGTCCACGGCGGGGTCGTGCCCCGGCGGCAGGTACAGCATCCCGGACAGGGTCACCCCGTCGCCCCGGTCATGCGTGAACAGCCGCTTGGTGACCGGGGTGAGCTGCGGGTGCGGGTCGGGCCAGTGGGTCAGCGGCTGGGCCCCGGTGCCGCCGAGGGCGGCCAGGACCAGGTTCGGCGGCTCGGCCGGGCTCTCATGCCAGAGCACCACCTCGTGCCTGCCGCCGCGGTGAAGCCGAGCACGTGCTCAAAAGCGCCCGGCGGGCTCTCGTGCAGCCGGGTGGCCGTGCCCGTGGCGAGGTCGAACAGGTCGAGGAACGGCCGCTCGCCCTCCGGGGTGGCGCCGTCGCCGCGCAGGTAGATGGCGGTCCCTTCGGCCAGCACGGTCGGCGAGCCGTCGGGGTTGGTCACCCGGACCGGCGAGCCGGGGTCGCCGTAGGCGTCGTCCACCGACCTGTCGAACACCCGCCGGGACTCCCGCGCCGCGTCCAGGTCACACCACCAGGTGGTCAGCCAGCGGCGGTCACGGTCGTGCTCGACCATCAGCACCTGGCCCGGCGTGTCGAGGTCGTACCAGCCGAGGCAGCGGTGCTGAACGTCGAACGCCTGCCGCGGCGTGCCGTCGAAGGGCGCGGTGAGCCGGAACACCCGGTCCCGGAACTCGGCCGGGGCCACCGGATCCCCGCCGTCCAGCGCTTCCACCCAGGCCAGGCTGGCCGGAGCGCGCTCCTCCCAGCCGACGAGGCGGGGACCGAGCGGCACGCCCTGGCGGGGCACCTCATCGCTGACCGGCTGCTCCGCGATCACGGCGGACAGCCGGCCGCCGGCGTCCCAGATCTCGGTGCTGCGGGCGAACCAGACCCACGGCACACGGAACGAGAACGGCCGCCGCAGCCGCTGCACCAGCAGGTGCGCCCCGTCCGGGGAGTCCTGCAGGGTGTAGTAGAGCCCGGGCGGGCCAAGCTCGGTGCGCTCCCCGCTGACCGGGTCCACCCGGCACGGGATCGAGGTGGCCAGCGCCTCGAAGCGGTCCTCGTCGGTGCGGGTCCGCAGCAGGTCCTGATAGGTCGCGAGCTGCGACCGCTTCCCGGCGGTCTCCTCCTGCCGCGGCTCGGCGGCCGGTTCCGGCAGCGCCGGGCTGCCGGGCGGGCGGGCCAGCACGAGCAGCGACCGCCCGTCGCGGGACCAGCGCACGGTCCCGCCGCCCGAGGCCGGATCCCCGCCGAGCACGTCGCATACCGGCAGCCCGGGCAACTCGGCGGCCTCGCCGGTCGCCGCGTCCGCGACCCACAGCCTGACCCCGTCGGTGCCGTCCACCGTGAACGCGAACCGCCGTCCGTCGGCCGCCCACACCGGGAACCCGACCTGCGCGCCCTCGGGCAGGCCGGGAAACTCCTCCCGCCCGTCGGCGATCCGCAGCACCGACAGCCTGCCCGCCCGGCGCAGCCGTCGCCTGGCCCGCAGTTGCGGGTCGATCCGGAGCCCGGCCAGCGCCAGGTAGGGGCGGGCCAGCATGGCGATTTCCGGATGGGCCGTGTAGTGGACGAGGCAAGGTAGCTGCCACCGGGGGCCATCGAGACCGCGGGCGGCGGCGGCGCGTCGATCACCGGCATGAGATCAGCGGGGGGCGTTGTGTACGGCACGGGGGTCCTTTTGACGACGTCAATCGATAGTGACGCAGCGGTCAGAATAGCGTCAGTGGCTGGGGATCCGTGGCAGCCCCGCGCCGCCGCGTGCACCGCGGCCTCCCGCGCCTGCCATCGGCTGCAGCGGCCGCCCCGCCTGGACAGCCCGCCGCCCGCCGCTTAGGCTTGACTGTATGATCAGTCAAACCGTGTGCCCCCCTGCCCCGCTTGACCCTGCCGCCGTGGCGCAGTCCCTGCGGCCGTTCGGCGAAAGCCGGATGCTGCCCAGGGCCGCGTACGTCGATCAGGCGGTGTTCGACTGGGAGAAGCAGCACATGTTTGGCGGCGGCTGGGTCTACGTCGGCCGCAGCGATCAGGTGGCCAGCCCGGGTGACATGCGCGCCGAGCCGCTGGGCACGAGCGGTGTCCTGCTGTCCCGCGCCGAGGACGGCGTGCTCCATGCGTTCGCGAACACCTGCCGTCACCGCGGCCACGAACTGCTGCCGTGCGGGGCGTCCGCCCAGCACAAGGTGATCATCTGCCCGTACCACGCCTGGACCTACGGGCTGAACGGCGACCTGCGGGCGGCGGCGGGCTTCAAGAACCGCCCCGGATTCGTGACCGCCGAGTGGGGGCTGCACGAGCTGCCGGTCACCGAGTGGCACGGCCTGGTGTTCGTGGACGAGTCGGGCAAGGCCGGCCCGCTCGCTGACTGCCTGGGCAGCCTGGAGGAACACATCGCGCCGTACGAGATGGAGCGGCTGGTGGTGGCCGGGCAGCACGACTACGACTCGGCAGCCAACTGGAAGATCCTCACCGAGAACTACCACGAGTGCTACCACTGCCCGTCGATCCACCCGCAGCTGTGCAAGGTGAGCCCGCCCAAGAGCGGGGAGAACTATTCGGCTCCGGGGATCTGGGTCGGCGGCTGGATGGACCTGCGCGACGGCATGGCGACCATGTCCCTGGACGGGACCAGTTCCGGGGCCCCGTTGCGCGGCCTGGACGCGACGGGCCTGCGGACGGTCATCTACGTCGGCATCTTCCCGAACCTGCTGCTCAGCCTGCATCCGGACTACGTGATGATGCACAAGATCATCCCGGTGGCGCCCAACCGGACCAAGATCGAGTGCACCTGGGCCTTCGCCCCGGAGTCGCTGGCCCAGCCCGGGTTCGACCCTGGCTATGCGATCGAGTTCTGGGACATCACCAACCGGCAGGACTGGCAGGCGTGCGAATCGGTGCAGCGCGGGCTCAGTTCCCCGCACGCCGTGCCCGGCCCCCTGTCCCCCGACGAGGACGCGGTCTACCAGTTCGTCACCATGGTGGCCCGCGGCTACCAGGGCCAGCGCGCCTGGACCCAGGGCGTCCCCGAACTGGCCCGCTGACCCGGGACACGCTGCCATGTCGGCGACCCGGCTCACGGGGTGATCGCGATACCGAAGCGGCGGCTGCCGACGGCGGCCGACGGGCCGAAGGTGCCGGTCGCCATGTTGAGCGCGGTCGCGGATCCGGCGAAGCCCGGCAGCAGGACGAAGATCACCACGTAGGCGGTCTTCCCACCGGGCACGAGTTCGAGGTCGGAGACCTCGGTATGCACTCCGACTGGATCGCCTTGCCCGCGGTGTTAGCCGGGATCTTGATCGGCGTCAGGAACGAGTCGAAATCCGGCCCGGCAGGCCGGAGCCGTGACGTAGGCGGTCTTCCCGTTCCCGGCGATCACGATGACGCTCGCGGACTTCGGGCCCTTGATGGGCTTGCCGGCGGTGTTCGTGGCGGTCTGGATCGGCACGACGGAGTTCTTCGCCGTAATGATGGTGACGTAGGCGCTCTTCCCGTTCGGTGTGATCGCGATGTCGTCGGGGAAACCGCCGACCTTGATGGCCGGGCCGGCCTTCCCGGCAGCAATGCTGACCGGGGTCACCGTGCCCGCGTTGGCGTCGGCGACGTAGGCGGTGGCGCCGTCCGGGGTGATCGCGATGTCGTCGGGTCCCTTACCGACGGCGATGGCCGGGCCCGCGGTGTTCGTGGCGGTGTCGATCGGCGTCACGGTGCCCGAGCCGAAGTTGGCGACGTAGGCGGTGGCGCCGTCCGGGGTGATCGCGATGGCATCGGGCCCCTTACCGACGGCGATGGCCGGGCCCGCGGTGTTCGTGGCGGTGTCGATCGGCGTCACGGTGCCCGAGCCCGAGTTGGCGACGTAGGCGGTCGCGCTGTCCGGGGTGATCGCGATGGCCTCGGGCATATGGCCGACCGTGATCGCCGGGCCCGCCGTGTTGCTGGTGGTGGCGATCGGGACCAGGTTGCCGGGCCGGTTGGTGACGTAGGCGGTCTTACCGTCCGGGGTGACCGCGACCAGCGCGGGCGCGCCGCCGACCTTGATGGGCTTGCCGGCCTTGCCCGTGGCCGTGTTGACCGGGGTCACCGTGCCGGATCCGTTGTTGGCGACGTAGCCGACCGGCACCTGCGCCGCTGCCCCGGCAGACACGGCACCGGCCCGGGGCGCGACGCGCGCCACGGCGCCCGCGGTGCCGGCCAGGGCCGCCAATGCGACCGCGGCCAGCGCTGTGATGGCACTCAGGGCCCGCGGAATCTGTATGCGCATCGCGCCGTCCTCCCGTTCGTGCCCGCCCGCCACGGACCAGCCTCGCCGATGAACGGCCGCCGGGCAATCGCACGCCGGCCCGCCCACGGGTACAGCGCCCGCGGGTAATTGCCGTGCCGGTGCAGCTGGTGAACTGACCCGGCGCGGGGCGCCGCACCTTATGGGGTGATCGCGATGTCCACCGGGACCTGGCCCGTTTCGGCTCCCCCCGTGGCCCGGTTGGTGGCGACGTCGATCGCGGTGACGTCGCCAAAACGGCCGAACGTGAGCATGTATGAGACGACTTCGGCGGTCTTGGAATTGGGCGTGAACGCGATGCCGGAGATCGTGCCGCGGCAGGCGATCGCGGTCGTCGCGCCCACTTTGCTGGTCGCGAGGTGGATCGGCCGCACCGTGACGACGCTCATGATGCCGCAGCGTGGGCCGACCCCGTTGACGTAGGCGGTCTTCCCGTTGGGCGCGATCGCGATCAACGAGGCCAGGCCGGTGCCGTGGATCGGCGTGCCCGCCGTGTTGGTCGCGGTGTGGACGGGAACCACCCCCGCCGTTGCCTGCCCCGTGGCGACGTAGGCGGTCTTGCCGTCCGGGGCGATCGCGATCTCGGTGGCCGAGCCGCCGACGTTGATCGCCGCCCCCGCGGTGTTGCTGGCGGTGTCGATGGGCGTCACCGAGCCGCCGCTGGTGACGTAGGCCGTTTTGCCGTCGGGAGTGATGGCGATGTAGCCGGGGCTTGCGATCGGGATCGCGGGGCCGGGCTTGTTCGTGGCCGTATTGATCGGGGTCACCGAGCCACCGGTGGTGACGTAGGCGGTCTTGCCGTTGGGGGTGATGGCGATGTAGCCGGGGCTCGCCCCGACCGGGATCGGGGCGCCAGCCTTGTTGGTGGCGGTGTTGATGGGGGTCACCGTGTCCGCGCCGCCGTCGGCGACATAGGCGGTCTTGCCGTTGGGGGTGATCGCGACGAACCCGGCGCCGGTGCCGGCCGGAATGGCTGGGCCTGGCTTGTTGGTGGCCGTGGTGATGGGGATTACGGCGTTCGTGCCGTTGCTGACGTAGGCGGTCTCGCCGTTGGGGGTGATCACGATCTGATCGGGACCGCCGCCGACGTTGATGGTCGCGAGCGTGCTGTTGGTGGCGGTGTCGAACGCGGTCACCGTGCCGCTCAACTGGTTGGCGACGTAGCCGGTGTAGGCGGTCACCCGCTGAGATGCTGTCGGCCGGACCGCTGGGTACGGCCCCGGGTGCGCGGCGGGCCGCGCCGTGGGCAATCCCAGTCCGGCAAGCGTTGCTACTGGCAGCATCATCAGCACCGCGGGCGTAAGGCGTGCGCGCATGACGAAATCTCCGTTCGGCATCCAGCCCGGGTTCAGCATCGTGGATGAACCGAGCGTCTGGCTAGTGCCGGCGCGCGTCAGGCCAGGGCACGACCCGGCGGCTCGTTCCCGGTCAGGCCAGTGCGGCCGGGCCGCGCTTGACCATCTGGCCGGCGATGATCGCCCGCTGGACCTCGCTGGTGCCCTCCCAGATCCGCTCCACCCGCAGCTCACGGTAGAACCGCTCGGCCACGTTCTCCCGCATGTAACCGCGGCCGCCGAACACCTGGACCGCCCGGTCGGCGACCCGCCCCGCCATCTCCGAGCAGTACAGCTTCGCCATGGAGCACTGCGCGTGCGAGACCTTCACGTCGGCGCCCGCGTCGATGCCCCGGGCGGTCTCGTAGAGCAGCGCACGCGCCGCGAACAGCTCCGTCAGGCTGTCCGCGAGCATCCCGCCGACCAGGCCGTACTCGCTGATCGGCCAGCCGCCGGCCTGCCGCTCGCGGGCGAACGCGGTCATCTCCCCGGTCAGCCGCCCGGCGGCGCCCAGGCAGCGGGCCGCCACCATCAGCCGCTCGAAGCGGAACCACTCGTAGGCGAAGGCCATGCCGTCGCCCTCCGCTCCGATCAGGTTGGCGGCGGGGACGCGCACGTCGGTGAACGCGACGATCGGGTGGTGGTGGCTGATCGTGTGCGTGTAGGCCGGCGTGCGCACCACGCGGACACCGGGGCTGGGCAGGTCCACCAGGAACATCGCGTGCTCGCCGTGGTGCGCGCCGCCGTCCAGCTTGGCCTGGAAGAAGGCGAAGTCGGCGGTGTTGTACGAGGTGACGTGCCACTTCACGCCGTTCAGCAGGTAGCCGTCACCGTCCCGGCGGGCGGTCGCCTCGATCGCCGCCACGTCGGAGCCCGCGCCTTCCTCGGTGATCGCGTAGCACTCCTCCCGCTCGCCCCGCACCGCCGGGCGCACGTACCGGTCCAGCTGGTCCGCGGTGGCCACCGCGGGCAGCCAGGACGGGGGAGTGGCGGCGACCCAGCCCAGTGCGTTGGTGACCCGGCCTGCCTGCTCCTGGACCAGCACCTGCTGCAGCGCGGTGCACCCGCCGCCGCCCAGTTCGGCCGGCATGTTCGTGGCGCACAGGCCCATCTCCCTGGCGCGCGCGGCATGTGCCTTGGTCACCTCGGCGGGCAGTTCCCCGCCGGCCAGCTCGGCGTCGACCTCGAACGGGATCAGCTCGTCGGCGAACGCCGCGGCCCGCTTCTGGATGTCAAGGTCGGACTCGCTCAGCCCGTACATGCGATCGTTCCTCCGGTGGTTCCTGCTGCCGCGGCCAGTCTTGACTGAATGTTCAGTTTATGCCAGCATCGTGCTCGTGCCAATGCCCTCACCTGGTCTTCCGGACACCGCGGACGCGGTGGTGGTCGGCGGCGGGACGATCGGCGCGTGGTGCGCCTATTTCCTGCGCAAGGCGGGCCTGGACCGGGTCGTCCTGGTCGAAAAGGGCGTGCTCGGCCAGGGCGCGAGCAGCCGCGCCGCGGGCGTGGTCCGGCTCCAGGGCGGTACCCCGGAGGCCGTGCGCCTCGGGATCTGGTCCCGCCGGTTCTACCTGGGCCAGCAGGCGGAACTCGGCACCGACTCGGGCTTCACCCCCCAGGGGTACCTGCTGCCGTGCTTCACCACGGCCGAGGTCGAGGCCGCGAGGGACCGGCTGGCCATGCAGTCGGAGTTCGGCATCGGCGCGGTCTGGCTGGACCCGGACGAGGTGGACGCGGTCAACCCGGCGCTGGCCCCCGGGCAGACGCTCGGCGGCACGTTCTGCGCCGACGACGGGTTCATCAGCCCACCCCGCAACGTGGCCGCCTACACCGTGGCCTTGCTCAGCAGCGGCGTTACGGTCTGCGAACGGGTGACGTTCCGGGGCCTGCTGGCCGGCTGGCGGCCAGGTGCGCGGGGTGAGCACCAGCGACGGCCCGGTGCATGCGCCGCTCGTCGTGCTCACCGGCGGCCCGAAGCTCGCGGAGGTCGGCGCCCTGGCCGGGATCCGCATTCCGGCCGGCGGGGTCAGGCACCAGGTCGCGGTGACGGAGCAGCACCCCGACCTGCACGCCTCCCGGGTGCCCATGGTCTTCGACCTGCACGCCGGGCTGTACTGGCGGCCCGAGGAGGGCGGCCTGCTGTTCGGGATGAGCAACCCCGACGAGCCGCCGGGCGAGAACCGCAGCGTGGACTACGACTACCTGGCCACGATGCGGGCCAGGCTGGAGACCCTGGTGCCGGCCACCGTGGGCCTGGGGCTGCGCCGCGTCTGGGCGGCCACCATCGACTACACCCCGGACCACCTGCCGATCATCGGGCCGGCCCTCGGCCAGGACGGGCCGCTGGCCGGGGTCACCGTGGCCAGCGCGGGCGGCGCCGGGATGATGTGGGGTCCCGGGGTGGCCCGCGCCGCCGCCGACGTCGCGCTGACCGGCAGCAGCGACGTGGTGGACACCACGAACCTCGGCCTGGACCGCTTCGACTCACGTGGCCGCAGCAAGCTGGCCGCCGACCCGATCGCCCTGCCGTTCCCCGAGATGGCGCCCGGCCAGGCGCCCGGCAAGCTCACCGTCACCTGACCGGCCCCGCACGTCCCTGGCCGGCGCACCGTCACCTGAGAGGAACACCCGACCATGACACAAGCCCCTCCCGGCACGCCGTTCCTGGCCGCCGCCGCGCTCGCCGGTGACCTGGAGGACTGGGGACCGCTGGCCGAATCCACCGGAGCGCCGATGCAGACCTCGGGCCTCACCTTGTGGTCCGACGGCGACCAGGAGGTCGGCGTCTGGGAGTGCACCCCCGGGCCGTCGCACTGGACCCTGGAGACGCACGAAGCGGTCCACATCCTGGCGGGCCGGATGACGGTCACCCCGGACGGCGGCGCGCCGCAGGAGGTCGGCACCGGCGACTGCGCGGTCTTCCCCCGCGGCTGGTCCGGCACCTGGCAGATCCACGAGACGATCCGCAAGCTGTACGTCATCTATTGACCCTTCCGTTAAGCTCTCGGGCGGCGCCGATTACCCGGGGGGCCGTCATGGGCATTGACGATGTGATCGAGCGGATGACCGCCCTGGCGGCGGAACTCCGCCGGGACGGCGACGCCCGGCTGGCCTTCCACGGCACCTACCTGCGCACCACCGAAGCGGTGGCGCGGGCGCTGCGCGACGGTGCCTTCGCCGACCCGGAGTGGGTCGACCGGTGGGACGTCGCGTTCGCCCAGCTGTACCTGGACGCCCTGGACGCCGGCCGGCGCGGCGACCCGGTGCCCGAGCCGTGGGCGGTGGCCTTCGCTGCCGCCGCGGCCCAGCCGGGCCTGCCGGCGGTGCGCCACGTGCTGCTCGGCATGAACGCCCACATCAACTACGACCTGCCCCAGGCGCTGCTCGCGGTGATCAGCGACGCGGAGTTCGGCGACCCGCAGGTGCGCGCCCGCCGGGAGGCCGACCACCGCAGGATCGACGAGGTGCTCGCGGTCAGGGTCGGTGCCGAGGACGCCGAACTGCAGCGGATCGAGCCGGCCAGGACCTGGCAGGACCGCGCGCTGCAGCCGCTGAACCGGATGGCCACCCGGCGGTTCCTGCGCGAGTCCCGCGCCAAGGTGTGGGCCAACGCCGCTGGAGCTGTCCAAGGCCCGCGCGGCCGGCCCGGACAGCCTACGCGGGCCGCCTCGCCCAGCTGGAGAAGCTGTGCGGCCGCCGGGTGGCCGACCTGGTGCGGCCCGGCCCGGTGCTGCTCCGGCTGGCGGCCGGCGGCTTCGGGGTCCGCCTGGCCGGGGGCGGCCAGCGGCCGGCCCGCGGCGGCCGGCGCGCGCCGGCCGCCGGGGCCGCACGGCGGCCGCCACCCGGCCGTGCCGCGCCGTCCGGCGCGATCGCGCTGCGGTCCTTCGACCCGGTCAAGGTCGGCGACCTGGAGACCGAGCTGTGGGTGACCTACTACCGCAGGCAGTGGGCCCGGTTCCTGGTCGACCTCGCTGCGGGTGGTGCACGGCACGTTCGGCATGGACTGGCTGCGCACGGTCCACGGGGCGTGGCTGGTGCTGCGGGCCAACCAGCTCTGGGCGCCCAACCCGGGGGACCCGGACGGCGCCCGGCGCTGCATGCGCCGGTTCTACGCGCTGCTGCTGATCACCCACGGCGAGCCCGCCGACCCCGCCCGCGCGGCCCGGCTGGAGGTGGACTGGTGGGCGGCGCACCGGGCGCACCAGTACGACGCGGGCAGTGACGACGGGCCCCTGGTCACCGCGCTGGCCCGGCTGTATGCCTATGTGTACGACACCGGCGAAGCGGCGGTCCGCCCGGCGGCCGAGTACCGCGCGCGGGCGATGGACATCTCCGACCGGTGGGTCGCCGGCGGGTGCGAGCCCGGCAGCGCGCTCATCGCCGGGGAACGGGCCGAACTGGTCCGCTGCTACGCCGCCCTGCTCGCCGCCGTGCACCGCTGACCCGGCCCGCCGTTGCGATCATGGCGATTTGGTTGCTCCAGGTGCTGTAGTCCCGTGATCATCGAGGGAGACCGGCCGCACCCGCGTGACGGCTGTGACCGCAGCTGGCCGCTGCTGGCCTGTCGGTCACATTCCTTCCCGCGTTGTCGTCGTTGCCACAACGACGACACCTTCGTCGTCGCTGCCCACATCCACGGCATCTCAGGTCCCGCTCGCCGACCGCCCTGATCATGGCCGCTGCCGCGGGCCCACCTGGCGGCCGTCCCCGGACTCCATCCCCCTTGCCGCCTATGCGACAGATCCGTGCACTGCCACAGCCATGAAGCGAGATCTGCTCCGCTCCGTCGCTACCGACCAAGCCTCGACGCCCGCCGCGGGCGCGATCATGGGCATCGCTGATGGCTTGTACCAGTTCCTCGTGCCGCACCTGGCCTCCTCCGCACCATGTTCAGGCCCTGCTCCGATGAAGGGCATCAAGGTCATCGGCCACGCCATTACCCTGGCCGGTGGCACCAAGGGCATCGCCGTCGCCGCCTATGACCACTCCCACGGCACGCTCGACGAGCTGATCTTCGATCCGAAGACCTACCTGTACATCGGCGACTCGCAGATCTCGCGCTCAGCGACCTCGACATGCCGAAGGGAACCGTGAACGAAACGCCGTCCAGCAGATCGCCGTGATCGGCAAGCCTGGCGCAATTCCCGCCCTGATGCGCGGCCAAACGCCATGATCACGAAATCAGGGGCCGGGGCGGGAGCGGCTCGGCGAGGACGTCCACGGCGACGGCGCCGGCCGGGCCGCAGATCAGCGGGTTGACGTCGAGGGCGGCCAGTGCGCCGCCCAGTTCGGCGGCGATCGCGGACACGCCGGTGATCGCCGCGGCGACGGCGCCGGGTCGGCGGGCGGCCCGCCACGGAACCCGGCCAGCAGCCGGGACACGCGCAGCCGGGACAGCATCCGCCGGGCCCCGGCGGCGTCCACCGGCGGCAGCGCGACCGCCCGGTCGGCCAGGTGCTCCACCAGGATCCCGCCCGCGCCCACGACGACCAGCGGCCCGAGGTCGCCGTCGGTGACGATCCCGGCGGACAGCTCGATGCCAGGTTCCGCGGTCTCGCATACCAGCACCCGCGGGCCCAGCCGCGCCGCCAGGCCCGCGTAAGCGGCGTCCAGCGCGGCCGGGTCGCGGATGCCGAGCACCACCCCGCCCGCGTCCGACTTGTGCGCCACGCCCGGCTCGGCGGTCTTGAGCACCACGGGGTACCCGATCTCGGCGGCCGCGGCGCGCGCCGCACCGGCGCTGTCCGGCGCTTCGTGCCTGGGCCGACCGCTATCCCGTAGTCGCGCAGCAGCCGGAACGCCGTCTCGGCGGGCAGCGGGCCGGACCGCAGCGCCCGGAGCCAGCGGTCCCGCCGCGCCGTGTCCACCGGCGGCTGGCTGCGGCCGGCCGGGCCAGGTGCCGTGCGCGAGCAGATGGCCGAGGGCGAGCAGGCCGCTGCGCGCACCTTCGAGCACCGGGATGCCCGCCGCGCGCAGTTCCCCGGCCACCGCCGGGTCCACGGCCGAGGGGATGTTGGCCAGCACCGCCAGCGGCTTGCCCGTCCGGCGCGCCGCGTCGGCCAGCGCGAGCTGGTACGAGCGGTCGCCGTCGAACTCGGTCACCAGGTCCACCGCGAGCGCGACCGCGCCGACCGCCGGGTCGTCCGCCAGCGCGGCGAGCGACTCGGTGAGCTGCCACTGCGCCTTGGTGCTCGCGCCCCACATGTCCAGCGGGTTGCCCGGTTCCAGGCCCGGGTCCAGCACTTCGGCGAGCCGCCGCGCCGTCTGTTCGCCGATCGGCCCGAACGGCACGCCCAGGTCACCGGCGAGGTCGGCGATGTGCGCCCGTTCCAGGCCGGAGTCGTGCACGGTGGCGATCCCGCCGCGCGGCCCCGGCGGCGGCCGCCGCCCGATCGTGAACAGCTCCAGCGTGTCGGTCAGCTCCGCCAGGTCGGCGACCCGGTGCACGCCGTAGGCGTCCGCGAGCGCCTCCCACGCCCCGTCCGCGCCGGCCAGCGCCCCCGAATGCGCGGTCACCAGCGCGCGCCCTGCGGCGGAACGTCCCGCCGTCAGCAGCACCACGGGAATTTGCCGGACGGCGGCCGTCTCCAGCACCTGCCGCAGCGCACGGGTGTCCCGCATCGCCTCCAGGACCAGGGCCAGCACCCGGGTCTCCGGCAGGGTCAGCGCGTAGGCCGCGTACTGGGCGGCCGTGGTGACCAGTTCCTGGCCGGAGGAGACGGCCACGGTGTAGCCGAGCGCCCGGCGGGTGCGCAGCATGGCGGAGAACACCGAGCCGGACTGGGTGACCAGCGCGACCGGGCCCGCCGGAAGCTGGTCCGGCTCCTGGTACCCGATCGCCCGCAGCCCGTAGCCGACGTTGACGAACCCCATGCAGCCGGCGCCGCACAGGGCCATCCCGGCGGCACCCGCCGCCGTGGCGATCCGGTCCCTGAGCGAGACCGTGGTCCGGGGCTGGCCCGGTTCCCCGGAGCCGGCTCACCCCGGGCACCGGGTCGTGGGCACCACCGAAGATCACCGCGGACCTGTCTCCCCGCCGCGCGGCGAGTTCCACCTGCCCGGCCAGGGCCGCGTCGGGCACCCCGAGCAGCACCAGGTCCACCGGGCCGCGCAGCGCGGCCAGCGACGGATGGCACGGCACCCCGCCGATCTCCCGGTACCTCGGGTTGACCAGGTACATCGCTGGCGAGGCCGGGCTGCGGGCCACCTCGGCCACCATCCGCTGGCCGAGCGTGCCCGGCCGCGGGCTGGCACCGACCAGGGCCACGCTGCGGGCTTCGAGCATCGCGCGCAGGGCCGGCTCCTGGCCCGCCCCGGGCGGCGCCGCGGCGGCCGCTGCCCGGGACGGATGGGCCGGCGTAGCGGCCCGAAGTTCGGCAGCCGTCATGACCGCCGCAGGCGCCGCCGGCGGCTGGCCGCCTTCTTGTCCGCGATCGCTGCCTTCGCCGCCTGCATGCCGGGGATGCCGCAGACGCCGCCGCCGGCGTGCGTGGCGGAACTGGCGTAGTACATGCCGTCGATCGGCGTGCGGTAGTCGGCGAAGCCGGGTGCCGGGCGCATGTGGAACAGCTGTTCCAGGGACAGTTCGCCGTGGAAGATGTTGCCGCCGATCAGCCCGTAGTCATGCTCCATGTCGTAGGGGCCGACGATGTCGCGGTGCACGATGGCGCTCTTGAGGTTGGGCGCCAGCTCGTTGTAGCAGTCGATCATCCGGTCGGCGTAGGCCTCAAGCTCGGCCCGGTGCGGTTCGAGGTTCCAGTCGGCCGGCACCCACTGGGTGAACAGCGACATGATGTGGTACCCGTCCGGGACCAGGGTCTTGTCGAACGCGGTGGGGATGACCCCGTCGCTGAACGGGCGCTGTGCCGGGCGGCCCTCCCGGGCGTCGATGAACGCGCGCTCGATGTACTCCATGGTCGGCGCCATCTCGACCGAGCCGGTGTGGTGCTCCTGCAGGCTGGTGCCCGGGTCGGCGGTGAAGTCCGGCAGTTCGGCCAGGGCCAGGTTGATCTTGACCACGCCGCTGCGGGTCTTCCAGTGCTCGATGTCGGTGACGAAGTCGCCGGGCAGGTTGTCGGCGCCCACGTGGTCGAGGAACGCGGTCCGCGGGTGCAGCGAGGACACCACCACGCCCGCGCCGATCTCCTCGCCGGACTCCAGCACCACCCCGGTGGCGCGGCCGCCGCTGGTCACCACCTTGGCGACCGGCGCGCCGGTCCTGATCTCCGCGCCGAAGCCGCGGGCGGCGCGGGCGATCGCGTCGGAGACCGCGCCCATGCCGCCCTCCTGGAAGCCCCAGTTGCCGAGGTGGCCGTCGCCCACGTCGCCGATCGAGTGGTGCGCCATCACGTACGCGGTGCCCGGCTCATAGGGGCCCGCCCAGGTGCCGATCACCCCGTTGACCGCCAGCGCGCCCTTCACCTGCGGCGACTCGAACCAGTCGTCGAGCAGGTCGGCGATGCTCATCGTCATCAGCCGGGTGACGTCGGCGATCGTGCGCACGCCGAGCCCGCGGTGCCGCCAGGCCAGCCGCAGCGTCTCATTCAGGTCGCGGGGGGAGCGGGAGCCGATCTTCGGCGGCACGGTGAGCAGCAGCGGGCCGAGCACCTCGGCCAGGCCGGCCAGCCAGGCGTCCCAGCGGGGCATGGCGTCGGCGTCCTTCACCGACCACCTGGACACCTCTTCGTGGTTGCGCTTGGCGTCGTCGGCGTACAGCTTGATCGAGCCGCCCTCGGGGAAGGCCTGGTAGTACGGGCCCATCGGGAAGATCTTGTAGCCGTGCCTGGCCAGGTCGAGGTCGTTGATGATGGTCGGCGGCATCAGGCTCATCACGTAGGACAGCCGGGTGACCCGGAAGTCCGGCGCGTCCGGCCAGGGTGCCTCCGTGGTCGCCGCCCCGCCGGTCTTCCCGCGTGCCTCCAGCACCAGCGTCCGCGCGCCCGACCGGGCCAGGTACGCGGCCGCGACCAGCCCGTTGTGCCCTCCGCCCACCACGATCGCGTCGTATCGTGCGGCCATGAGTCCGACCTCCTGCGTTCCGGCGCCGCGCCACGGATCCGTACCGCCGCCGGCCGCCAAATGTTTGACTGAATGTTCAGTCTAGAAACTGGTACGCTTGTCCACAAGTGCATGGATCGGATGGAGCAGGTGCCAAGATCGCTCTTGTCGGCAAGGATGTGTCCATGAGAGTGCAGGCGAACAACGCCGGCACGGCCGATCAGCGGCGCGAACAAATGCTGCGGGCGGCGCTCGACGTGATAGCCGAGCGCGGATACGCCGATAGCCGCATCGCCGACGTGGCCGAGCGGGCAGGGACCAGCCCGGCACTGGTCATCTATTACTTCAAGACCAAGGACCAGTTGCTCACCGAGGCGATCCGGTTTTCCGAGGACAGCTGGTACGAGGCCGGGATGCGCCGGATGGCGCAGATCCCCACCGCGGCCGGGAAGCTCGAAGAGATCATCGCGATGAGCTGCCTGCCCGAGGCCGACTCCGAGCCGGAGAGTTCCTGGGCGCTCTGGCTCGACCTGTGGGCGCAGGCGGTGCGCCATCCCGAGGTGGCCAGCGTGCGGCAGAAGTTCGACGAGCGCTGGCGGGAGCTGATCTGCTCGCTCGTGGTGGAGGGCCAGGAAGCCGGCGAGTTCGGCCCGGTCGACCCGGTGGACTTCGCCGTGCTGCTGTCCGCGCTGCTGGACGGGCTGGCGGTGCAGATCGCGCTGTCCGACCCCGCGGTGGACGCGTTCCGCGCCTACGAGCTGAGCATGCAGTTCACCGCCGGGCAGCTCGGCTTCACCTGGGCTTCGCGCAGCGGCGGGCGGGGATCGCGAGCGCGGCGCACGTAACGAACACAGGGAGGTGGCCCGGTGGCTGGTGGCGGGCAGATCCAACTGGTCGCACTGACCAAGCGGTTTACCGAGGTCGCGGTGGACGGCATTGACCTGACGGTGGCCAGCGGGGAGTTCTTCTCGCTGCTCGGCCCGTCCGGCTGCGGCAAGACCACCACCCTGCGGCTGATCGCGGGCTTCGAGCAGCCGACCGCCGGGAAGATCCTGCTCGACGGCTCGGACGTGACCGCCATCCCGCCGCACCGGCGCAACGTCAACACGGTGTTCCAGAGCTACGCGCTGTTCCCGTTCCTGAACGTGTTCGACAACGTGGCGTTCGGCCTGCGGCACCGCAGCCTGGCCAAGGCCGAGATCGGCAAGCAGGTGCACGAGGCGCTGGACCTGGTGCAGATGACCGAGTACGCCAAGCGGCGCCCCGGCATGCTGTCCGGCGGCCAGCAGCAGCGGGTGGCACTGGCCAGGGCGCTCGTGCTGAACCCCGCCGTGCTGCTGCTCGACGAGCCGCTCGGCGCGCTGGACGCCAAGCTGCGCCGGTCCCTCAAGGTCGAGCTGAAGGCGCTCCAGGAGCGGGTCGGCATCACGTTCCTCTACGTCACGCACGACCAGGAGGAAGCGCTGACCATGTCCGACCGGCTGGCGGTGATGAACTCCGGCAAGATCGTGCAGATCGGCGTGCCGCGTGAGGTGTACGAGGAGCCCGGCGACACCTACGTGGCCGACTTCCTGGGGGTGTCCAACCTGATGGAGGTCGACGTGGTGGAGCGGGGCCCGGGGCCACGCTGCCAGATCAAGGTCGGTGAGGCGGGCCTGGTGGCCGAGCGGGGCGAGGTCGACGGGCTCGGCCCCGCCCACGCGGTGATCCGCCCCGAGCGGGTCAGGATCGAGCCCTACGGTTCGGCCGGGGACAACCGGGTGCCGGCCATGGTGGAGCGCCTGGTGTTCCTCGGCGCCGCGACCCAGGTGATGCTGCGGCTCGGCGCGGGCGTGCCGCTGCAGGCCCTGATCCAGAACGACGGCGAGCAGACCGGGCTGGCGCAGGGCTCCCCGGTGCACGTGTTCCTGCCGCCGGACGGGCTGCGGGTGCTGGGCGGCGAGGCGCGCGAGGTGCCGGTCGCGCCCGAGGACGACTCGCTGGTCAGCAGCTAGCTGTGCTGGCCCGGGGGAGCGACCCCCCGGAACCCCCCGATGGCCTGCGGCCCCATTCCTCCGTCACGGGGCCTTGGCCTGCAGGGCTTGCGGGCGACGCCGCCCCACAGCGCGGAGGGCATCGCGGCCGCGGCCGCGGAGTCCGGCCGCCACTTCTGGACCGGCACCAGCCCCGGCTCGACCATCTCCAGGCCGCCGAAGAACCGCATCACCTCGGCGTGGCTGCGATAGGTCTGCTTGACCGGCATGAACCGGCCGACCTGTTCCCTGGCCTCCGCCACCGCCTCGACGTCGATGTCCGAGGCGATCTGGGACAGGGCCAGGTAGCTGCCGGCCGGCACCGCACCGACCAGCCGGGCGACGATGCCGTAGGGGTCGTCGGTGTCCGGGATCAGGTGCAGGATCGCCATGAGCACGACCGCCACCGGCTGGGAGAAGTCGAGCGTCTGCGCCGCCCGGTCCAGTATCGCGCCGGTGTCGCGCAGGTCGGCGTCCAGGTAGTCGGTGGCGCCTTCCGGGGCGCCGGTGAGCAGCGCCCGGGCGTGGGCCAGCACGATGGGGTCGTTGTCCACGTAGACCACCCGGGACGCGGCGGAGACGGCCTGGGCGATCTCGTGGGTGTTGGGCGCCGTCGGGATGCCGGTCCCGATGTCGAGGAACTGCCGGATCCCGGCCTCGGCGGCCAGGTAATGGACCGCACGCGCCAGGAACGCCCGGTTGGAGCGCACCGAATGGATCAGGTCCGGATAGGCCTGCACCGCCGCGTCGCCGGCCGCCCGGTCCACCGCGTAGTTGTCCTTGCCACCGAGCCAGTAATCGTAGATCCGGGCGACATGCGCCACGCTGGTGTCAAAGGTCGGATGGTCGCCGTCCGGGGGATCCTGCAGTTCCGGGCCATCGGCCGGGGAAGTTCCGCTGGTCACTGCGCTCTCTCCTGATGCGTCCGCATGCGGGGCGGGTTCGGGCACGGACTGCCATTTCGGCGGGCCGCGGTGGGCTCAGGTTTCCCTGATGATTTCCTTGAGGAAGCGGGTGGTGCCCGCGGGCGTCAGCGCCTCCGCGGACAGGCGGTTCATGACCTCCATGTAGTGGTCGACGTCGTTGCGCCTTTCCAGGTACAGGGCACTGGTGAGCTGCTCGATATAGGCCACGTCCGGCAGGTCGGCCTGGCGGAACCGCAACACCGTGAATGAGCCGCCCGCGCCCGCGTGCCCGCCCCGGCGGAAGGGCACGACCTGGATCGTCACGTGCGGCAGGTCGGCGGCTTCGATGAGGCGCTGCAATTGCCCGCGCATCACCTGCGGCCCGCCCACCGGGCGGCGCAGCGCGGCCTCGTCCATGACCGACCAGACCCGCGGCGCATCCTGGCTGTGCAGCAGGTCCTGGCGCTTCAGCCGCAGGCTGACCCGGCGGTCGATCTCCTCCGCGGGGGCGGCCTTGTGGCCGAGCACGGTGACCGCCCGGGCGTAGTCCTGCGTCTGGAACAGGCCGTGCACGAACTGCAGCTCGAAGGTGCGGATCAGGGTGGCCGCGGCCTCCAGGCCCAGGTAGGCCTCGAACCAGTCGGGCAGGATGTCGGAGTACTTCGCCCACCAGCCCTGGGCGTTGGCCTGCTCGACCAGCGCCAGCAGCCCGGCACGGGTCTGCTCGTCGGTGACCCCGTAGAGGGTGAGCAGGTCGGCCACGTCGCGGTGCTTGAAGCTGACCCGGCCGTGCTCCAGGCGGCTGATCTTGGACCGGGATGCGCGGATCTCATACCCGGCCCGGTCCGGCGTGATCCCGGCGTCCTCGCGCAGCCGCCGCAGCTGGCTGCCCAGCAGCATCCGCAGGACGGTCGGCCCGCTCCGGGGATCGGCGCCCAGGCTGTCGCCGTCCGGGGGGTCGCCGGTACCACCGGGCGGCGTGCCGTCGGCGTCGACCGTGCTCATCCTGGCTCCGGCAGTGGTGGGTCGGGCGCTGGTTTCAGTCTCCCGGCCAGCTCACGGTGTCATCGGGTCACGCGACACCACGGGCATTTACCCGGAGGGCGGGAAAGGCTCGTCCGGCGGGGTGCACCGTGCACAATACACCGAACCGGGCACACCGCGGCAGGCCCTTCCGCGACGGTGCCCGCGCCGTTTCCGGGCGGGCACCCGGCCGTCTCGGTGAACGGTTACGGAGCAGGCGAAAGCAGGCTGTCGAACTCCCCGTCCTTCACGCTGCGCAGGAACCCGGCCAGTTCTGTCCGGGGGTAGATGAGGGCCGGGCCAGATTTGTCCCGGGAGTTGCGAATAGCGATCATTCCGTCTGACAATTCGGCGATCTCCACGCAGCTTCCGCTCGGGTTGCTGGCGGTGCTCTTGCGCCAGCGTGCCATCGTCAGGCGTTCGGCTGATATGCCGTTCTCCCAGTGCATTGTTCTCTCCGGTGTCAGCTTCAGCGGGGACAGTCAGGGGCGGACATCTCCCGTCCGCCCCTGCTGCAGGAATCTGCACGCGGCAGCCTAACATGCTGATGCACGTGCATTTGGTGCTTGCATCAAGGGCGCGGGCACGGCAGAATGCGGGTTGCATACGTTTGCACTGTATCCCTGTGGAGAGCGGCGGGTCGGAAGTGTCCGAAGCGGCGGTGACGGCAGCACCTGCGGGTCTCGCGCGCGGGACGGGCCCCGCGGCGGACTGGCACTGGCTCACGTCGGCCGCGGAGATGGCCGCGGAGGTCAGCGGCGTCTGGCCACTGGCCAGGCATCCCGCCGCACAGAGCTGGCCCGGCTACCCCAAGGTGGCCACCCGCACGCCCGGAGCGGGCGCCGAGTCGGTCCGGGTAGCCAGGGACTTCACCGCCGCGACGCTGCGCCGCTGGGGCGTCGAGGACGAGCAGTGCGACGACATCGTGGTCGTGGTGTCCGAACTGCTGACGAACGCGCTGCGGTACACGGTGCCCTGCCCGGGGGCGGTCTGGCCGCGCTGGCCGGTCCGGCTCGGCCTGCTGCAGCCGGGCCCGTGGCTGCTGTGCGCGGTCTCCGATCCCAGTGACGAGGTGCCGGTGCCCAAGGAGCCGGGCTGCTTCGGCGAGTCGGGCCGCGGCCTGCACGTGGTGTCGTCGCTGTGCGACGAATGGGGCTGCACGCCGCCCGGGTCCAGGGGCAAGGTCGTCTGGGCCATGTTCGCGGCCAGGCAGCCCTGGTAGCCACGCGGCAGCGGGCACTGCGCGTTCCCGCGGGGTGTCAGCCCGGGCCGAGCCGTGCTCAGTCGCTGCCGGCGATCGAGGTCAGCGCCTCCAGCCTGCTGCCCCGCTCGCCGCGGGTCGCCCAGCGGTAGCCGATGTAGCCGAGGATGGCGATGATGAACGACATCACCAGCGCGATCGTGCCGAGCGCGTTGAGCGCGGGCCGCCGTTGCCGCCGTGCTGCGTGGAGTAGATGATCACCGATATCGGCGTGTTGCTGGCAGTTGGACTAGAGCAGGTCGACGATCACGAAGTCGTCGATGACGCCGGAGAACACCAGCACCGCGCTGGCGAAGATGGCCGGGCCGAGCAGCGGCAGCAGGACCCGCCGCATCGTCTGGAACTGGTTGGCGCCGAGGTCGGCGGCCGCCTCCTCGTACTGTCTGCCCAGCGTGACCAGCCGGGCCTGGACGATGATGGCCGGCCAGCTCACGTTCCAGGTGACCAGGCCCAGCGTCTCCGCCAGCGTGCCGAGGTGCACCGTGGTGAACAGCATGGTGAACACGAAGAACATGGCCACGCCGAAGATCAGCTCCGGGACGACGAAGGACAGGATCATCATGAAGTTGAACGTGGACGGCACCGGGCCCCGCCACCGGTTGATGCCCAGCGCGAACGCCACGCCGAGCGGCACCGCGATGAGCGTGGTGAAGACCGACAGCCGCACCGTCTGCAGCACCGCCGCGTGCAGCTGGGGGTTGTGCAGCACGCTGTTCACCGGGTCGGTGAAGTACCAGCGCCAGGAGAAGCCCTGCCAGACGCTCTGCGACTTGCCGTTGTTGAACGAGAACAGCACCGCGAGGGCGATCGGCACCAGCGACCAGATCAGGTACAGCCAGGTGAAGCCCTCCGAGGAACCAGGGGTGCCCCCACGGGTTGCGCCGCGGCATCCACCGCCGGCCGAGGGCGCGGGGCTGCGCGGCCGCCTGGCTCGTCGGGCGCGGGAACGCTGGTCGCGGTCACATCGCCTCCCGGGACGAGCGGTTGGTCGCCACCACGTAATAGATCATCGGGACCAGCAGCACGAGCAGCAGCAGCATGGACAGCACCGCGCCCTGCCCCTGCAGGCCGGGCGTGCCCAGCTGGCCCTCGATGAGGTTGCCGATCATGGACGTGTTCGCGGCACCCGACATGAGCTGGTTGGTGTAGTAGTCGCCGAGCATCGGCAGCACGGTGATCAGCAGCCCGGTCAGGATCGGCTGCCGCGACATCGGCAGGGTGACCCGGACGAACGTGCGCGCCCGGCCAAGGCCCAGGTCCCGGCCCGCCTCGATGAGCGCCGGGTCGATCCGGTCCAGGCCGGCGTAGAGCACCAGGATCAGGTACGGGATGTAGCCGTAGACCAGGCCGAGGATCACGGTGACCGGCTTGCCGCCCAGCCAGTTGACCGGCTGCGAGATCAGGCGCAGGAACGGACAGGGCCTTGTTCACGTAGCCGTTGGTCTGCAGCAGGTCCACCCAGGCCAGCATGCGCATCATGTAGCTGATCCAGAACGGCGCGATCAGCAGCATCAGGAACAGCCCCTTGCGGCGCCCGGCGAACCTGGCCACGAAGTAGGCGGCCGGGTAGCCGATCACCAGGCACAGCAGCGAGCCGATGGCCACGTAGACGATCGTCCTGATCACGATGGGCCCGGCGAACGAGGTGGCCCCCACCAGGTCGTGCCACACGTTGATGACGTTGGACGAACTCCAGTGCAGCGGGTTCCAGACGGCGATCGGCGTCTCGAACAGCCGGTTGAGCTGGCCCATGGCGATGGCCAGGACGGCGTAGAACGGCACGACGAACAGCAGGATCAGCCAGATCATGCCGGGCGCCGCCAGGGCGATCCAGAAGCCGCGCCCGTGGGCTGGCCTGCTTCGGATTCCTGGCCGGTGCGGCCTCGCCACCGCTATGCGTGCTGCCATCGCGTGCCCCTAGATTCCGTTGCTCACCACGAGCCAGGCCTGCTGCCAGAGTGCGTCGGCGTCCACCGGCAGCTGGAACTCGCCGACGCCGCGCCGGAAGTCGGCCGGCAGGACCGCCGTGGATATCAGGCTCTTCGGCAGCATCTTCTCCTGACCAGGCGCTGCGGTGTGACCTCGGTCAGCGGCTGCATGTAGCCGTTGTAGCTGATGTTCTCCAGCGACGTTCGGCAGGTTCTGCCATGTAGTTGAGGAACAGGTGCGCGAGCACCGGGTTGTTCGCGCTGCGCAGCACCGTGTTGGTGTCGTTGGCCACCGGGCCCTTGCCGTCCGTGGGGAACCAGTAGCCGACGCACGTCCACCGGGCGTGCCCTTGGGCATGTAGGCGGCCGCCGCCGCCATGTCCCCGGACCAGGCGTGGTGGATCCAGGTCTCGCCGGTCGGCACCTCGGTGTAGTCGTTGTTGTCGATCCGCACGTTCACCAGGCTGGTCAGTTGCTCGAGGGCGTGCCGGGACAGGGCGATCTGGCGCGGATCGGTGGTGTTCAGGTTGTAGATCCCGTTCTTCATCAGCCCGAGGCTGATGCCCTCGCGGTAGTCGTCGAGGATCGCGATCTTGCCCTTGTACTTCGGCTGCCAGAGCATCGCCCAGGGGTTCCGCATCGCGTACGGGTTCTCGTGGACCAGGTCCTTCCGCCAGGAGATGCCCGTGGTGTAGATCGTGTACGGCACCGTGTACCGCCAGCCCTGGTCATAGAACGGGTTGGTGAAGTCGGGCCAGGCCTGGCTGATGTTGGGGATGTAGCTGTGGTTCAGCGGCTGGATCAGCTTCGTCTCGATGAGCTGGCCGAGGGTGTCCACGGTGACGCCCATGAACACGTCGAAGGACAGCCCGCTGCGCAGCTTGGACAGCGCCTCGTTCATGGTGTTGAACGTGGTCAGCTGGACCTTGCAGTTGTACTTCTTGGCGAAGCTGTTGAGGCAGGACTGGTTGACGTAGGCGACCCAGTTGTAGATCTGCAGGGTGGCCCCGGTCTCCGGGGCCAGGCCGCTCTTGATCGGCTGGTTGTCCGCGAACAGCGGCCAGGTGACCGGGTTGTGAGGCCGGGGCAGCGGGACCGTGCCGCTGCCGGCCAGCGCGGGCGCGCACGCCTCCAGCAGGGCGCCGCCGCCCAGGGCCCCGAGCCCGGCCACCGCGCTGCGGCCCAGGAACCCGCGCCGGGACATCGTTGTCCGCGGCGGGCCATCCTCGGTCCAGCCCTCACGTGGGTGTGCCACCAGTCACCTCTTCTCTGGCGGCCCTGACATCAGGGAGACTCCGGGCTTCCTGACTGAACAGTCCGTCAATAACACGTACTCCTCGCCGCCCCGGCGCGCAAGGCTTTCCGGCAAACACGCCGCATCTCAGGCGCTGGTCACCACAGCCGCTCACCGCGCGCGCGAACACGCCGAAGTTCTCGACCAGCCGGTCGATGTCCGGCTCATCGTGCTGCACCGAGATGAGCCATTGCTCGATCTTGCCCCAGGGCGGGAGGAAGACGCCACCGTTGTGCTGGAACAGCCAGTGGGCATGGCTGTAGCGGTCGTCGATGCCCAGGAAGCCGCGGTAGTCCCGGACCGGCTGGGCGGAGAACACGACGCAGCCCTTGGCGCCCGCGCTCACCACGTGCGCGGCCAGCCCGGCCGCGGCGATCTCGCGCTCGATGCCCGAGTTGGCCCGCTCGGCCAGGGCGTCGATCCGCCGGTAGGCCTCCGGGGTGGCGACCTCGGTGAGCATGGCGCGGGCGGCGGCGAGCGCGAGCGGGTTCCCGTTGAACGTCCCCACCATCTCGTAGTCGCCCGCCGCGACGTGCGCCATGACCTCGGCGGTGCCGCCGATGGCGGCGACGGCGACCCCGCCGCCGATCGCCTTGGCCAGGCAGGTGATGTCCGGCACCACGCCGACCAGCCCGGTGGCCCCGGCCGGGCCCGCCGTCAGGCCGGTCTTGACCTCGTCGAACGTGAGCAGGGCGCCGTGGGCGTGCAGCAGGTCCTTCAGCGCCGCCAGGTAGCCGGGCTCGGGGTGGATGATCCCGGCGTTCATCATGATCGGCTCGATGATCATCCCGGCGATCTCGTCCGGGTGCTCGTCCAGGAGCCTGGCGACGCTGTCGAGGTCGTTGAAGCTGGCGACCAGGGTGAGCTTGATGAACGGGCCGGGGATGCCGGTGCTGGACGGGACCTGGGCGGGCTTGCCCTCCGGGCCGACCTCGTCGGCCTCCGGGGCCACCGATACCTGCACCGAGTCGTGGTGGCCGTGGTAGCAGCCCTCGATCTTTATGATCAGGTCACGCCCTGTGATCGCCCGCATCAGGTGGACGGCGTCCATGGTGGCCTCGGTGCCCGAGTTGGCGAACCGCCACAGCGGGAGGCCGAACCGGGCGGCCAGTTCGCCGGCGACCACCACCGCGTCCTCGGTCGGCTGCGCGAAGTGCGTGCCCCGGGCGACCTGGCGGGTCACCGCCTCGACGATCGCGGGGTGCGCGTGCCCGGCCAGGCCCACGCCGTAGCCGCCGTGCAGGTCCACATACTCGTTGCCGTCGACGTCGTAGATCTTGGAGCCGCGGCCGTGGCTGAGCCAGACCGGCTGCGGCACGGTGATCTGCCAGTTGGAGGTGACCCCTCCGGCCAGCGACCCGGCCGCGGCGGCGGCCATGCGCCGCGAGCCGGGCTGGCGTTCGGCGAAGATTCTCTCCTGTTCGGCGATGACTTCCGCAAGGCCTGCTGGCAGTCGCACGGTGCTGTCCTGCGTGGTGGACACGGTGGCCCTCCTGTTTGACTGAACATTCAGTCTAAAAGGAGGGCCGGTGCGCTGACAAGGTCACGGGCCGTCGTACTCGTCGTGGCGGCGCAGCCACAGCTGGGCGTCATCCTCCTCGTTGCGGCCGAGCGGGGTGAGGTCGAGGAGCCGGTAGTAGACCATCATGAATTCCAGCCCGCGCGCGGTGGTGGAGTAGGTCAGGTAGACGGTCCCGTTCTCCAGCGTGTAGCAGTTCATGACCGGCTGCTCCGCAATGTAGACGGCGGGCTCGGTGCCGCACTCCCGCGCGTTCTTGGCGGCGACCGGGGGAACGCCGCCGGCCAGCCAGCCGCGGGCGGTCTCCACCGGGTAGGCGAGCTCCAGGTCGAAGGCGTAGTCGCTGCCGTAGGAGGAGGCCCAGGGGAAGCTCCAGCCCATCCGCCGCTTGTAGGCCTGCAGCTTGTCCAGCGGCGCCCGGGAGATGGCGGTGAACGCCACGTCGCGGGCCTTCAGGTGGGACATGTTGCCGTTGAAGCCGTCGGCGATCGACGAGCAGGCCGGGCAGCCCGCGGTGTAGTCCGGGCCGAACATGAAGTGGTAGACGATCAGCTGCGGCCGCCCGTCGAACAGTTCGGCCAGCGTCCTGGGCCCGGCGTCGGTGCCGAACCGGTACTGCTTCTCGATCGGCACCCAGGGCAGGCCGCGGCGCTCGGCCGCGAGCTGGTCACCGCGGCGGGTCAGTTCCTTCTCCTTGGCCAGCAGCTCGCCGCGGGCGGCGAGCCACTCCTCGCGCGTGCCGGTCCGGTGACTGGTCATCAGCTTCTCTCCTTACTGCTGGTTTCTTTGCCGTGACGACTGATCGTGGCCAGCGCCGCCCTTGACCGCTCACATCGGCGGGGTAAGGCCGGGAACCGCCGCGGGCGCGAGGAGGATCCAGATCCCCAGGCCGGTGATCGCCAGTGCCAGCGGCACGTCGATGGCGGCGCTGGGCGGCAGCAGCTTCTGGCCGAGGACGATGATGGTGATCACCGCCATCCAGGGGATGCTCATCACGCCCAGCGCCACCAGCAGGGCCATCAGCCCGGCGCTGGATCCGGCGCAGTGCAGCCCGAAACCGAGCCCGGAGCGGGTGCCCTCGCGGCAGCGCTGGCGGCAGTGCCGCTTGACCGGCGTGAGCTCGTAGCAGCCCGCCGCGATCGCCACCAGGCCGGCCACGAGCGTCCCGTGCGGCCGGTCCACCGCGTAGACCAGCACGCCGGCCAGTGCCCAGCACGGCCAGGTACGCGCCGACGAACAGCGGCACGGCGCGCACGCCGCCGGCGCGGGCGCGCCTGAGCACGGCCGGGGCGGCGCCCGGCAGCATCATCGCCGCCATCATCGCTGCCCACACGGCGATGAAGAAGCCGAACGAGCCGAGCGGCGTCGCCGTGCCCATGTCCATCCCGTTCATCTGCCAGACCGAGACCACCCAGCACGCGGCGGCCAGCCCGAGCGTCGCCGCCAGCGCGGCCGCCGCCACGGCCGCCGCGGCCCGGCCGCCGGTCAGGGCGGTGGGCCTGCGGCCAGACCCGGCGCCGGTCATCAGTTCCTCCTGGTGCCGAGGTCGTCGGAGTGGCCGGCTGCCAGCCGCGGCCATTGGGCGATGGGGCGCCCGCCCGGCCACGCTGGCACTGGTGGCCAGGCGGGCGGGCCGCCGTCGGTCCGCGTGTTGGTGCACTGTTGTGGCCAGCCGGGGGGCGAGTCCTCCCAGGTCTCCTGGCGTCCGTACGCGGTGAGGTCCATCAGCGCGTAGCTGTAGTCCATCGCTTCTACGCCGCGGCGGGTCGTCCAGTAGGTTTCGAAGACGCGGTCGCCGTCGCGCAGGTAGCACACCAGGTGGAACGCCAGGCCTGCGCGCCCGGTGAGCAGCGCGCCGAGGGAGTCCTGGGCGGAGTACCACGGCATGTCCCAGCCCATGAAATCGCGGTAGCGGGCGCTTTCGGCGTACGGGCCCTGGCAGAAGACCGCGTAGGTGATGTCGCGGGAATGCAGGTAGGACAGTTCCGCGGCCTGGGTGGTGTAGAACGTGCAGCCTTCGCACTGCTCGGCCGCGGGCCGGCCGGGGTCCCACATGAAGTAGTAGGCGATGAGCTGCCCGCGCCCTTCGAACGCCTCCAGCAAGGTGAGCGGCCCCTGCGGCCCGGTCAGCGGCAGGCTGGCGGCTACCTCGACCATGGGCAGGCGCCGCCGGGCCGCGGCGATCGCGTCGCCTTCCCGGGTGTGCGCCTTCTCCCGCAGCCCGCAGCGCGGTCCAGTTCGGCCTGGAAGGCGGCCCGGCCAGCGACCGGGGGCAAGCCCGGTGCCCCGGCGCCGCTGGCGGGCTGCTGCCCGGCGCCCTCTGGATCAGTCCTCATGGCCGCCTCCACCGGCATCGTCGTAGGCGTCGTGCCACCGCCACCATGCGTACGGCGGGGTCTGCGGATAGCCCTCGGGCGAGTCCTCCCACTCCTCCTGCCGCCCGAGCACGGTCAGGTCCAGGTAGCTCCAGGTGCTGCCCAGCGCCTCGTCGCCACGGTTGTTGACGAAGTAGGTGCGGAACACCTGGTCGCCGTCGCGGAAGAACGCGTTCGTGCCGTGCCACTGGTCCACGCCGAAGTCCGCGTCGAACTCGTCGAGCATCGTGTACCAGGGCATCGTCCAGCCCATCCGCGCCTTCAGCCGCGCGATGTCGGCCTGCGGCGCGCGCGAGGCGTAGGCGAAGGTGGTGTCCCGGGCGTTCAGGTGCGCGACGTGAGCGACCTGGTCGGCCATCAGGGAACAGCCGGGACACGCGTGGCCGGGCCAGCCGTACACGCCTGGCTCGAAGAAGGCGCGGTAGACGACCAGCTGGCGGCGGCCCTCGAACAGGTCGAGCAGGCTCGCCTTGCCCTCCGGCCCGTCGAACGCGTACTCCTTCTGCACGGCCAGCCACGGCATCCGCCGGCGTTCCGCCGCCAGCGCATCCCGGGCACGGGTCAGTTCCTTCTCCTTCACCAGCAGCCGCTGGCGTGCCGCCTCCCACTCCTGCGGGCCGGCGATCGGCGGGGTCTTCATGGTGGTGCCTGCCTTTCTGGTCAATGTCCCTGGGTTCCGTGCAGCGGGCCCGCCGCGGGCCCGCGGGCATCCCGGTCGAGGTGGTCCTTCAGCGCGCCCAGCGGGCTGTCCCAGTCGCGGGCCAGCGCGGCCAGGAACTGCTGCGCCGCCTGCATCGGCGCGGAGCGCAGCCGGTACCGCACCCGGCGCCGCTCGCCCGGCTCGGCCGTGACCAGGCCGGCCAGCGTCAGCAGGGCCAGGTGCTTGGCGATCGCCTGCCGGGTGATCGGCAGGCGGCCCGCCAGGTCCGTGGCCGTGGCCGGGCCCCCGGAGGCCAGCGCGGCCAGGATGGCGCGCCGGGTGGGGTCGGCCAGCGCCACGAAGACCTGTTCGGCGACGGCCTCGATGTCAGGCGGCATCGAGGTAGGTGGCCAGTTCGCCCAGCTCGCTCGCCCAGCCCTCGGTGTTGCCGTCGAACGCCTGGCTGGTGGGCCTCGTCCGGCGAGCTGGGCGAACCCGCTCTCGACGACCGTCAGCCGGGTGCCCGCACCGTCCGGTTCGAGCGTGAACTCGACATAGGTGCGCCGCGGATCGCCCTCGGGCAGCCCGTAGATGTGCCAGGTGAACCCGAACACCCTCGGCTCCTCCACCCGTTCCACGCGCATCTCGGCCGTGTGCCCCTCGTTCCACTTCATCCAGGCCGACCCGCCCGGCCGCAGGTCGATCGCCGCCTCGTTGCCGAACCAGGCGGCCAGGCCCTCGGCCGTGGTGAGCGCTGCCCACACCTTGACCGGCGGGTGAGCCAGCTCCACGGTGCGCTCGATGCGATCGGGAAAACCCATGACGCCTCCACTAATGTAGCAACTGACTGGTTGCTACATTATGGCAACCAGTCGGTTGCGTCAATAGGCCGGAATCGCCGCGGACCGGTGGCGCCGGATCTCAGCTGGCGGTGATGCGCCGGGCGGCCAGCCGCCAGCCCAGCAGGAACAGCCCGAGGAACAGCAGCGAGACGATGACGAACGCCACCGCGGTGCCCTGCCCGGCGAGCACCCGGAGCGCCTGGCCGATGACCACGGTGGCCAGCCAGACCCCGGCGCCGGTCGGCAGCAGCGCGAACGGCCGCCGCCAGGCACGCGTCGCTGCCTCGCCGGCCGCCAGCCCGGCCAGGAACGGCCAGGCCGTGGCCGCCACCCCGGCCAGGGTCTCGCCCGCATGATGGTTCGCCCGGCCGATCACCACGAAGGCCAGCACGCAGCAGACGTCGGCGAGCAGGCCGAGGGCGGCACGCATCCGCCCAGGTAGGGGCACCTGGTGATCACCTCGCGGCCCGCTCCCGGTCGGCGAGCCCGGTGTCGATCAGGCACACGGCATCGAAGCTGCGGCGCACATCCGCCCGGTCGGCTTCCTCGCTGACCGTGCGCTCGCTGGCCCGCTGGATCATCCCCGCCTGGTCCAGCAGCACCCGGCGCTGCCCCGGTCCGGACGTCTCCATCATGATCTGGGCGATGGCGTCGAGCTGGCGGATCATGATCGCCGGCATGCCCATGCTGGCCTGCCGGATCTTCTCGAACGACCGCTGCACCAGGCGCTCGTAACTCGGCTGGGCCGCGATCACCCGGATGAACCCCTGGTCGTCCCGGTGCACCCGGGCCGGATGCCACCGCCGCGCGATCGTGCAGAGGCTGTCGCCCAGCCAGTCCACGCAGGTGATGGCGGTGAAGGTGTCGTTGACCGCGGGGGACAGGGCCCGGATGGCGATTTCGACGAGCTGGTCGATGCCGAACGACACGTCCTGCGTCAGGGTGCGGTAGGGGCCGGTGATGTGTGCCCGGGCCAGTGCCTCGTTCACCTGGGCGGCGGCTTCGGGCGGCCAGACGGTCCCGATGGTGTGCCCCTGCACGATGAAATGGCCGGGCCGGTGGTGCAGGCTGATCACCGCGTTGGCCTGGGCGGCGAACCCGACCATGCTCCCGAGCCGGATGAACTGCACGTAGCCGCTGTCCGCCGCCTGCACGGCGCCACCGCTCGGTGTCCATCCGGGTCAGCAGTTCCGCGCTGGACAGGCCGCGCTCGGGCGCCCCGCCCGTGGTCGCGTTGTGCCCGGCACCCTGCTCCTCGATCGCCTCGGACAGGTCGACGGCGATGCTGGCGATGACGTTCGGCAACTGGATCGCCGACGCGGTGTGGTGGATGAAGAAGATCAGCACGGCCATGTCGGCGACCGTCAGTGCGAGCGTGACGGTCACCCCGATGTGCGGCACGAAGTCGCCCCGGGGCCCCGGGCCGATCGACACCAGCACCAGTACGGCGTAGATGAATGTCGCGACGAACGTGCCGAGCGTGAGCTGGGTGCCCCGGTCGCGGATGAAGTTGCGCAGCATGCGCGGCCCGAACTGGGTGGATGCCAGCGTCAGTGTCACCAGGATGATCGAGAAGACCACGCCCACGACGGTGATGACCGCCGCGGCGATCGCCGTCAGGATCTGCCGGGCGGCGTCAGCGCTCCCGGAGATCACCCAGGATGGCAGGCCGAAATCGCCGTGGTAGGCGGCCCTGTCGAGGGCCAGCGTGCCCGCGAACAAGCCGATGGCGGCGGCGACCTCGACGCCCGGAACAAACCACAGGTTCGTCCGCAGGACTTCCGCCGCCAGTGCGCACCGAGTGCCGGCGACCAGACACTCCGGCGCATGGCAAGCCCCTGACCTCGACCGTAATGCCGACCAGACTTCCCGGCTCACCTGTTACCCAGTATTACTCATGATCGTCGCAGGCGCCCGCCAGCGGCCGGCCGGGGGTCACCACGGGTTGCCGGCGGCTCCGTACACCTGTGCCTGCAGCGCCGCGGCGGTGACCGAGGTGCCGCAGACCAGCGGCGGCAGCTTGTCCTGCGCCGCCGCCCACAGCGACCAGGAATACAGCGAGGTGTGTTCCGCCACGGGGTTGCTGCGCGCGGTGTGCGTCGGCACCCACAGGCTGCCCCTGCGCACCCAGGTCGCGCCGAACGCCAGGTAGTGCGTCCGGTGGCCGTCGATCACGAACGTCTGCGGGTACGGCCCCGGCGCGTCGTGGGTGCGGAACCAGTCCTGGAAGTCAACCGCGTTCGTGCTGGTGATGTGCACGTTCATGCCGCTCAGCCAGGACTGGCTGCCGGGGCGGAGCCCGGCGGTGCGGATGGCGCACTGGACCAGCAGGGCCGGCGCGTCCGCGAGGCGGACCGCGGCCGGATCGCTCGCGAAGGTGGGGTGCGGTTTCTTCTTCGGCGGCAGCGCGAACCCGCCGCAGCCGGCCAGGGCCACGCTGGCCATGGTCAGGCCAGCCACCACCGCAAGGCCCCGCCTGAGCCCGCCAGTGCCTGCCGCGCATCTCACCCTCTCGTCCCGCCATTTCCGGCCGCCTTCCGGCCGTGGTGACCGCAGCGTAGCCTGAACCTGCGGGCGGCGAGACCGCGCTCACGGAAAGGCCAGTCCATGGGTTCGCAGGTTTTCTGGCGCCGCGCGCTTGACGAGCCCGGCTGGATCGCGGCCGTCGAACCGGACGGCACCGCCCACGCCGCCGGAGACCTGCTGGCCCGGGTCAACCAGCTCACCCACGGGCTGCGGGAGCGGGGCCTGCGGCCCGGTGACGGGCTGGCCGTCCTGGTGCCCAACGGCATCGCCGCGCTGGAGGTCTACCTCGCGGCGCTGCAGTCCGGCTGGTATCTCACCCCGCTCAACTGGCACTTCACCGCCCCGGAGATCGCCTACATCCTGCGGGACTGCGAGGCGAAGGTGTTCTTCGCGCACGAGCGGTTCGCCGCGTGCCGGGGCCGCCGCCGCGGACGAGGCGGGCATACCGGCCAGCGGGCGGATCTCGTACGGAACGGTGCCCGGGTTCACCCCGGTGGAGAGCGTCCGCGCGGGCCAGTCACCGGACCTGCCGGACGGCCGGGTCGCGGGCACCACGATGCACTACACCTCGGGCACCACCGGGCGGCCCAAGGGCGTGCGCCGCGAACTGTCCGGCCTGGACCCCGACGACGCCGGGGAACTCTCCTCGCTGCTGCCGCAGCTTTTCGGGATCACGCCGGGCCCGCCGAACGTGCACCTGGTCACCTCGCCGCACTATCACACGGCGGTATCGGTGTTCGGCGGCGCGAGCCTGATGATGGGCCATCGCCTGGTGTACATGGACGGCTGGGACGCCGAGCGCGCGCTGGCGCTGGTGGAGCGCTACCAGGTCACCAACACGCACATGGTGCCCACGCACTTCAGCAGGCTGCTTGCCCTGCCCGAAGAGACACGGCAGCGTTACGACATTTCCTCGATGCGCTGGATCCTGCACGCGGCGGCGCCCTGCCCGGTCGGGGTGAAGCGGGCGATGCTGGACTGGTGGGGCCCCCGGATCTACGAGTACTACGCGGCGACCGAAGGCGGGGGCACGCTGGCCACCCCGGAGGACTGGCTGGCCAAGCCGGGCACGGTGGGCAAGCCATGGCCGATCAGCGAGGTCATGGTCGCCGGCGAGGACGGGGAGAAGTGCCCGCCGGGGGTACCTGGCACCGTGTACCTGCGGTCGGACCTGACCGACTTCGTCTACAAGGGGGATCCGGCCAAGACGCGGGCCGCCCGGCGGGACGGCTTCTTCACCGTCGGCGACATCGGCTACCTGGACGAGGACGGGTACCTGTTCCTCTGCGACCGCAAGGCCGACATGATCATCTCGGGCGGGGCGAACATCTACCCGGCCGAGATCGAGGGCGAGATCATCATGCATCCCCAGGTCGCCGACGTGGCGGTGTTCGGCATCCCGGACGAGGAGTGGGGGGAGTCCGTCGCCGCGGTGGTGCAGCCCGAGGCTGGCGCGGCCGCTGGCCCGGAACTGGCGGCGAGCATCCTCGCCTCCCTGGAGGGGCGGCTGGCCAGGATGAAGTGGCCCAGGCGGATCGACTTCACCGACGAGATGCCCAGGGACCCGAGCGGCAAGCTGCTCAAGCGCCGCCTCCGGGATCCCTACTGGGCGGGCCGCGGCACGGCCATCTGACCGCTCCGCCGCGGGCGCCTTAGCCCTGGCCCGGGTAGGTGGCCACGGTCGACAGGATCTCCGACCGCGCCCCGTGCCGGTGCGCGACGGCGCTTCCCCAGGTCAGCGAGACCTGCCAGGCGCCGGTCGCCAGGACGGCCGGTGGCAGCGCGGCGATGCCGACCGTGCCGCCGGGCCAGACGCGGCGCCGCCCGCACCGGCCGGACACCCGGACCGGGCCGGACTGCCAGCCCTGGCCGATGACATACGCCCGCACCCGCATCACGTATCCGCAGGCCGAGTTGTCGGCCAGCCAGCCCACATAGGCGGTGCCGCGGAAGCCGCCGGCCACCTCGACGATGTGCGTGGCGTGGTCCCGGTCGGGCGTCACCCGGATCGGCGACGACCAGGTCTGGCCGCCGTCCGTGGAGTAGGCCAGCCAGCCCACGTCGCGCCCGAGGTGCTGGGAGTCCCAGGCCACGTACAGGTTGCCGCCGGTGTCCCGGCCGACCGAGCCGTCGATCCACCATTCGGCCGGGGCCATGGACAGCCGCCCGGGCCCGACCCGGACCGGGGCGGACCAGCTGGCCCCGCCGTCGGGCGAGGAGGTGAAGTAACCGTGCGCGGGCCCCAGCGTGAGCTTCGCCGGGTCGGTGACCCGGTAGTCCTGGTACTCCAGGTCGATGTGCCCGTCCGGCTCCACCAGCAGCGGTGCGCTGTCCGCGCCGCTGACCGGGAAGCCCGGGCTGATATCGGTCATCGGGCCCCAGGTCAGCCCGAAGTCGGCCGATGTCTGCATGACGATGTTGAGATCGCCGGTCTTGAACGAGCAGCCGCCGCCGTGCTTGGTGCAGATGTAGCTGACGGCACTGGCGCTCGGACCGTAATCCCAGGTGAGGTAGACGGTCCCGTCCGTGGCGGCGGCGATGAACGGGCGGCCGCCGAAGTTGCCCAGTTGCTCGGGTATCAGCCTGGCCACCTGGGGGAAGCTCCGGCCCCGGTCGAACGAGGTGTCCACCACGGGGAACTGGTGGTGCGCCGTCTGCTTCATGAACACCGTGTAGACCGTGCCGTTCGGGGCCACCGCGACGGCCGGGTCGAAGGCCCCCGACGACGCGGGCAGCCGGACCGGGCCGCTGAAGCTCAGCCCGCCGTCGGAGGACCGGGCGAACCCGATGCCACCGCAGCCCACCCAGACCACGTAGACGTGACGGCCGGTGCTGTTCGCGGCCTCCTCGGGTGTGGTGTTCTGGCCCCGGCAGTGCCGGCTGATGACGGTGACCGGCAGCGTGGCCGGCCTGGTGGCCGCTCCGGACGCCGGGCCCGCCGCCAGGCCGCGCTGGCGGGCCAGTCCCGGCCCCGCCGCTCCCCCCCGCCTGGGCGGGCGCCGGCGCCAGGGCGGCCGTCAGACTGAGGGCCAGCGCGCCGAGCAGCGCTGCCCCTGCGGTGAAGCGGTATCGCATGCGGCCTCCCAGCCTTGCCGTGCTCTGCGTGCCGGCTTCCCGGGCCTTGCCAGGCCCGGTGGTGGGGGGCATCTCCAGGGTACGGCGGACCAGCAGGGATAACCAAGAGTAGTCGGTTGATTTCGCCATGTTGCTGACACTGGCCCTCCCTCCGCTGCCTCCGCCAGGGCGTCCAGGAGCCGTTCGGCGGCCGGCGGGCCGGGCGGCTCACCGTAGGTCAGGGCCAGCACCTGGCGGCGGGCGCCCGGCAGCGGCTCGGTGCGGACCCCGGGGTGGCGGGCGGCCCGCAGCGCCAGGTCAGGCAGCAGCGCCACGCCCAGCCCGGCCGCGGCCAGCGCCTGGGCGACCAGCACATCGTCGGTGGTGAAC
The DNA here is from genome assembly GCA_963795785.1 of uncultured Actinomycetes bacterium. Lineage (GTDB taxonomy): Bacteria > Actinomycetota > Actinomycetes > Streptosporangiales > Streptosporangiaceae > DASXKD01. The sequence continues at coordinate 30,415 of CAWCKG010000018.1, read as the reverse complement.
GCGATCTGCGGGGTGAACCCGGCCAGCTCGCACTGCCAGAGCAGGTGGGCGCGGCAGCGCTCGCAGCCGGCGATCCAGCGGTGCTCGGCGTAGCTCGCCAGGCGATGCCCGGCCGCCCGCGGCGGCGGCGCGGCACCGGCCTGGGTGACCAGGTGGACCGGCTCCTCGAACAGCAGCCTGGCCCGGACCCCGTCGTCCTCGTCGCCGTGGTGCCCCGCCGCGGCCGGCTTCCCCGCGGTGCCGTGCTGGACGTAGGAGAACACCAGGGCCACGTCCACCCGCCCGGCCCGGAGCATGCGGACCGCGCCCTGGGGCTCGGCCTCGGCCAGCAGCAGTTCGACGCCGGGGTGCTCAGCGCGCAGCCGGGCGGCGGCCGCGGGCACCACGGTCGCGAGCGCCGAGGGGAAGCCCGCGAGCCGGATCCGTTCCTCGCGCTGGCCGACGTGCGCGGCCAGTTCCTGCTCGGCCGCGTCCAGCCTGCCCAGGATCTCCTCCGCCCGCCCGGCCAGCAGGCGCCCGGCGTCGGTGAGCCGGACCCCGCGGCCGGATCGCTCGACCAGCCTGGTTCCGGTCTCCGCCTCCAGCCGGGCCAGGTGGTGGCTCACCGACGGCTGGGCGTAGTTGAGCGCCTTGGCGGCCGCGGTCACCGAGCCGTGCCGGGCCACCGCGGCGAGCACGCGCAGCCTGGTCACGTCCAACATGCAGCAATGATAGACCGCTTTGATCTGTTTGGTTACTGGCTGTAACTGCGCCTATCAGCCCTGGTGAGGCGGCTGCGCACGGCGGTTCGCGAGCAGCGGGTCGGCGGGGTGCCGCACCTGCTCACCCCTCTCCCGGCGCCGCCGCCAGGCGATGCCGGACAGCGCCTCCAGCACCACCCGGCCCGCCAGGTAGGCGGTGATCTCGGCATGATCGAACGGCGGGGACACCTCGACCACGTCCATGCCGGCCAGTGGCATCTCCATGGCGATCCGGCGCACCGCGTCGAGCAGCTGCCGGGCGGTGAGGCCGCCCGGCTCCGGGGTGCCGGTTCCCGGGGCCATCCCCGGGTCCACCACGTCGATGTCCACGGACAGGAAGACCGCGTCGCAGTCGTCGGTGGCGATGGTGAACGCCTCGGACAGGCACGCGTCCAGCCCGCGCGTCACCACCTCGGTCATCTCGAAGCTGCGCATCGCGCGCGCGGCCATCCAGTCCAGCGTCTCCGGCTCCGGCCAGTACCCCCGCAGGCCGATCTGGAGGAACCGGTCACCGCGCACCGCACCGGACTCGATCAGCCGGCGCATCGGCGTGCCGTGCCCGTACAGCGAGCCGAACTGGGTGTCGCCGGTGTCGGCGTGAGCGTCGAAATGGATCAGCGACACCCGGCCCCAGCCCACATGCCGTGCCGTCCCGGTGGCGTCCGGCCACGTGATCGTGTGGTCGCCGCCGAGGATCACCGGGAAGGCGCCGCCCGCGCAGGCCGCCTGGACCGCCTGCTCCAGCCGGGCCAGCGACGCCTGCGTGTCGCCCGAGGGCATCTCCACGTCACCGGCGTCGGCCACGTGCAGCTCGGCCAGCGGGTCGACGCCGAGGGCGAGGTGCGGCCGGGCGCCGTCGTGTGGCAGGTAGTCGGTGCAGCGGATCGCCTGCGGGCCGAACCTGGCCCCGGGCCGGTGTGACGTGCCGCCGTCGAACGGTGCGCCGATGATCAGCGCGTCGGCCCCCGCCCAGGTCCCCGGGTCGGCCAGGTCGGCCCGGGGGACCCCGAGAAAGGTGACATCAGGGCCGTACATCCCGCCGAGTCGTGCCATCGGCGCCTCCCGCCTCCATGATCAGCGTCGAGGCCAGTATGCCCCGGCTGGTCGCGGGCGGGCACCCGCGCCAACGTGAAACCAAACGGTTGCTCCTGAGGCTCCACGTGTGCAACTATCGGGTTGCACGTTAGGGCGGCAGGTCCAGGAGAGGGGAAAGCATGCTCACCGACCGGATCGAGCGCGAGATCGTGATCAGCGCCCCGCCGCAGCGGGTGTGGCAGGTGCTGACCGAGGCGGAGCACATCAGCGGCTGGTTCGGCGATGCGACCGAGATCGACCTGCGGCCCGGCGGCGCGATCGTCTTCACCTGGTCGAAGCACGGCAGCCACCACGGGGTGGTGGAACGGGTCGAGCCACCCCGGCTGTTCTCCTTCCGGTGGGCCAGGCCGGCCGGCGAGCCCGCCACCGAAGGGAACTCCACCCTCGTCGAGTTCACCCTCAGCCCGGACGGCGCGGGCACCCGGCTGCGCATGGTCGAGACCGGCTTCGCCGGCCTGCAGGTGAGCGACGCGGACAAGGGGGTCGCGGTCAAGGAGAACACCGAGGGCTGGATCGCCGAACTCGGTGAACTCCGCGAGTACGCGGAACGGCCTGCCGCGTGACGCTGCGGCCCGGCCCCGATCACCGCGGGGTCCTGGCCGCGATGGCCGATCCGACCCGGGGCCGGCTCCTGGAGGAACTGGCCACCGGGGGCGCGGCCACGGCCACCACGCTGGCCGCCCGGCTACCGGTCACCAGGCAGGCGGTGGTCAAGCACCTGCGGGTGCTGGCCCGGGCCGGCCTGGTGACCCGTCGCCGCGAGGGCCGGGAGGTGCGTTACGAGGTCCGCACCGGCCCGCTGACCTCGGCGGCGGACTGGCTGGCGGGGCTGGCCGCCGAATGGGACCTGCGCCTGGCCGCGATCAAGCGGATCGCCGAGTTGGGTTAGCGCTGGCCGGGGGCCTAGTGGGCGGCCGGGCGGTAGACCCAGGCCCCGTCGGCGTAGTAGGCGAAGCGGAAACCGGTGTTCGCCAGGTAGGCAAGCACGTTCGGGGACCGCTGCCAGACGATGACCCAGCCGATGTCCATCCGGTGCACGGCGGCACGTGCGGCAGCGAGCAGCGCCGGGTAGCTGTGGTAGCCGGTGACCGACTCGGCCAGGCTGCGCGGCTGCCCCTGAGCGCTCAGCAGGCCCGCGTAGAACGCGTTCCGCCGGACCGCCAGCAGCGTCGGCTCTGGCAGCCTGGACAGGTAGCCCACCGCGCGCGGGTGCCCGTCGGCGGTCTCCAGCACCTGCGCCTCGGGGTTGAACGCGCCGCCCTCCCTGGCCAGCGGCACCCCGCCCCGGACCCCGAACGGGACGTCCACCACGATCGACCCCGAGTGGTCGGCGGCGATGGGCCGGTCCAGGGCCGGCAGGGCGGTGGGCATCGTGGCCACGGCGAGGTTGCCCGCCCAGCCGGCCTCCAGGGCGCCGAGGATGAGCACCGGGATCAGCAGCACGGCGGCGCGGCGCCGCAGCCAGTCGACCGCGGCGCCGGCCAGCAGCGCGGCGGGCAGCACCCCGAGCATGGTGAGCCGTCCGGCTTCGCGGAACCCGGCCATTCCGGGGATCTGCACGAACCAAGTGAACGGCATGATCCCGGACAGGTGGACGCCGTGCCAGTCCTGGGCGAACGGCATGTAGGTGTGCGTGCCGATCTTCAGCACCGAGCCCAGCGCCAGCGCGGCGCTGGCGAGCCAGAGCGCGGCGAGCTGCCAGGCGCTGCGGCGCCGCCAGCAGACCACCAGCCCGAGCACGGCCAGCACCGACAGCACCAGGCCGAACGTGAGCACGCCGTCGAGCACGGGGCCGCGGTAGCTGATCGGCTTCAGCCACGTCAGGCCCAGCCGGACCGCGCGGGGCGAGACGCCGAAGACGTTGGGGAACTCGGTGCCGGAGTACACGTAGTCGGTGGCCACCGTGCCGGCCGGGACGGTGGCGCCGCCCGAACGGGTCTGCGCCACCATGGCCGCGATCTGCGGGCTGGCCACCAGCAGGGCCACGATGGCGGCGGTCGCGGCCGCGGTCAGCCGCTCCCGCCAGGCGCGGCTGAACAGCCACGGCACCAGGGCCGCCAGCACCACGATCAGCACCAGGACGAACGATTCCTGGTCGGTGAGCAGGCTGGCGGCCAGGACCACGCCGAGGATCACCGCCTGCTTCCGCCCCGGCCGACGCCGCAGCCGTACTACCGCCTCCAGCGCCAGCGGCAGGAACACCGCCCCCGCGGCCAGGTTGAGCTGGTACCAGGCGTGCCAGGCCATGATGGAGGACAGCCCGAAGAACGCACCGGCGAAAATCGCCCCGGTCTGCGTGGGCAGCCACAGCCGCGCCAGCCGGTACATGGCGTAGCACATCAGCCCGGGCATGAGGATCGACAGCAGGTTGTACGAGGCACTGGGCCCGAACAGCACCGTGACCGGCAGCATCAGCACGCCCTCGAGGGGCATCAGCGCGTGGTACCCGAGCTGGACCCCCATGGGCGCGACGATCGAGCGGGTGTACCAGGGGTTGGTCAGGTGCCCCACCGCGTGGGCCATCCACCAGAAGTCCCACACGTAGACGCCCGCGTCCCGGGTGGCCTGGAGCCTGCCGTCGAACAGGTAGGTCGCCCGCGGCCAGGTCACCGCGATGCCCACCGCCGTGTAACAGGCCAGCAGCGCAAGGTGCAGCGCGGCCGGGCCGGTGGTCAGCACGCGGGCCGGCGAGCGCAGCAACCGCCGCCAGCCAGGCCGCCCGCCAGGCGGCAGACCGGCCGGGGCGCCAGGCCCGGGCGGCGCCGGGCGGGCGCTGGGGGACTGGCCGTGATCGTGGCGGTCATCGGGGAAGTACTGCTGGCGCTGGCGCCGCCACGGCCGCCGGCCCGCGCACCCCCGTCCGGTTCGCCTCCTCTCATCCGTCGCTACGCCCGGCGCTTCGCCCCCGGACAACTCACCGCCTGCTCCTTGCACCGCACACCGCTCCCACGGGTGATGGACACGCATGACGCGCAGGTATCTCGAAAGAGCGGACCCGGTATTCCCGCGACAGTACGGCCCAGCCTCAGCACCACAATCGAGCCTGCCATGGGGAGTGACATGATCTGATCACGAAAGTGGAATTATCCTGCATAGTTACGTCAATGCCTCGGCAATATGCACCGCCGGTTACGTGCTAACTTGCGCAGATGAGCCGAGATGAGGTACGCGACCGGGTGCCATTGACCAACCTCGACCAGCCGCTTTTCGACGGCGCCGGGGCGGTCAAGCGAGACCTCGTCGACTACCTGGACGCCGTCCACCATCTTCTCATCGGTGAGCTGCGCGACCGGCCACTGTCGGTGATCCGGGTGCTTCGCGGCCAGGCCCCCTTCATGCAGAAAAACGTGCCGAAATACACCCCAGAATGGGTGCCGACGGTCGCGGTGTGGGCGGAGGCGTCCAAGCGCGAGGTGTCCTACGCGCTGTGCAACGACCGCCGCACGCTGCTGTGGTTCGCCAATCAGCGCGCCGTGGAATACCACCCGACGCTGGCTTTGGCCGGGCACATGGACCATCCGACCTACCTGATCCTCGACCTGGACCCGCCGGACGAGCGCGCGTTCGGCGCGGCGGTCCGCGCCGCCCTGCTCGTGCGGGAGGCCCTGGCCGGGCCGGCCTGGCAGGCGCGGTCAAGACCAGCGGGGCCAAGGGCGTGCACGTGTTCGTGCCGGTGGCCGCGCAGGCGACCAGCGAGGAGGTGGCCGCGGCCACCCGGGCGATCGCCGTCCGCGCCGAACGGCTGGACCCGGCGCTGGCCACCACGGCGTTCATCAAGGAAGACCGCGAGGGCAAGGTGTTCCTCGACTCGACCAGGGCAGGCGGGGCGACCGTGGCGGCCGCCTACAGCCCGCGGATCCGGCCGGGCGTGCCGGTGTCGTTCCCGGTGCCCTGGGATGAGCTCGAAAGCGTGGCGCCCGCCGACTTCACCTTGCACACCGCGCCGCCGCTGCTCGCAGGCAGCGCCCCCTGGGCGGGGCAGATGCCCGCCCCGCAGCCGCTCAGTGCGGACCTGATCGAGGAGGGCCGGGCGATCCCGATAGCCCGGGTCCAGGCCATGCACGAGGGCAAGCGCCGCGCCCGCGCCCGCCGCAAGGAGGGTGGCGAGTAGCTTTTTTTTTTTTTTTTTTTTTTTTTTTTTTTTTTTTTTTTTTTTTTTTTTTTTTTTTTTTTTTTTTTTTTTTTTTTAAAAAAATATCTTAACGCTGCCCGGTGAAGGGCCAGATCGACGGGCGGGGGAGTTGCGCTGGCTCCCTGAAGTGCGGCGGCGCGCCGAGGTCGAGGAAGTCGGTCAGCGGGTTCGCCGCCGCGTCGCGCCGGGTCAGCGCGGGCAGGTTCCACTTGTACTCGATGGTCGCCAGGACCGAGGTGTGGTCGTAGACCACTGACGAGACATGGCCCGGCTTGGCAAAGGGGGAACCGACCAGGCGCGGGACCCGGAACCCGTACCGGTCGTAGCCGCCGGGGTAGTCCGGGGGCACGTGGATGTCCGGCGGGATGTCGTCCGGGGTGACCGCCGCCGGCGGTGGCACGTGATCGTAGAACCCCCCGCCCTCGTCCCAGTTGATCACGAAGAGCATGCGCTGCCACTGCGGCCCCGCCGCGGCGGCTTCGAAGAGGCTGGCGGTAAACGCCTCCCCGACCTGGTCGTCCTGGAACTCCCCCTCGGAGGCGGCGAGGGTCCTCGGTGGTGAGCACGGTCACCGGGGGCACCCGGCCCTCGCGGCAGTCGTCGTAGAAGTCGTCGATGTCGTGCAGGTGGGCTGTGGTACTTGAGCAGGTTGCGTGGCCACAGGCCGACCTCGGGGAGTTCGACGAAGTAGTTGGCCCAGCCGATGCCGTGGGCGTCCAGCAGATCCCAGATCAGCCCGGTGGCCGGGGGCTTCGCGAACGGGCTGGGGATCGAGGTGGACACCAGGCCGGCCGCGGTGGCCGCCTGGAGGAACCGGCGGTTGGGGAAGGTCTGGGCCAGGACCGAGCAGAAGTAGCGGTCCCCGATGCCATAGGCGCGGGCGAAGCCGTAGTACCAGGGCAGGTCCGTCCCGTCGAGGTAGCCCATCGGCTCGGTGCTGTTCGTCGTGGTGACGAACCCGTTCATCGCCCCGCCATTCCACTGGCGGTGTCAGTCGTTCCAGGTCTGGTTCACGTGAAAGGACGGGTTGAACGGCAGGCTCAGGTGGTGCACCCGGACCTCGTTCCCGTGGCCGTCCGGGTTGCTGTTCAGCGGCCGCCCCGTCGGGGCCGAGGGTGAAGCCGTCCCCGCGGCCGAGCATCCCGAAGTAGTTGTCGTAGGAATGGTTCTCCTTCATCAAGATCACGATGTTGTCGATGCCGGGCAGGCAGTCACTGCCGGCAGGCTTTCGGGGAACGGGAGTGACCCTGGTTCGCGCTGCGCCCAACCGTAGCCGCCCTCCCCCCGAGGCTCGAGAGCGCGATATTCCGCTGGTAAGACCCACGTTGCGCATGGACTGCGCACCCGGCGGCCGGGAGAGCCGTTTCCTCAGCGGTGAACGATTTCTTCAGGGCCCCCGCAGCGCCGCCCGGGGAGGCACACAATGAAGCCTGATCACCGGCCGCGGTGGCACAACCACCGCCGTCGTGGGCACGGTTATCCCTCGGCAGCCTCGCCCTGGAGGGCGGGTGCGGGGTGGCGAACGAGGTTCAACAAGATCTCGCAGCACGAGTGAGGCGAGCAACAAAGTCCAACACATCGACGCCTTCACCCGCACAAACTTCAGAACGGTGCGGCGAGCGCCGTTCGAGGCGAAATATGTCACCACTGGCGGCGCACCGGCCACGATCGTCTATGCGGTCCAGCCGCCGAAAGGGCTGCTGTTCAAAGACAGCGCCACCAGCGGCGGCAACGGCCCTGCCCGGCACGGAAATCGTGGTGAATGGCTCTGGCGAGTACGTCTGCACACCCGCCGGGGTCCACGGGCACGCAGCGGTGGACCTGCCAGAAGCTGGGCAAGGCCAGCGCCGCTGTGCAGAACAAGATCTTCGGCTTCTACACCCCGTCGCACTGGGTTGCGTTCCTCAGGACCTTCGACGCTCGCGGCCGGCTTTGCCGGTGACAAGGTCAGCACATCCACCACGACGGTGAACGGGTTCAACATGAACTGCGTCGACTTCCGACGCAGTCGGGTCCCCGGCACCAGCATGATCTGCAGCACCGCGCAGGGGGGGATCCTCGGCTACGTGAAGGTCGCCGGCGTTCGACCAGCTTCCAGATCAAGTCGTACACGACGTCGCCGGCGAGCCGCGCTGGTTCCAGCCTGCCGGCCGGGGCCAAGGTCACCAGAGCCTGAAGGCCGGCCGGAAGTAGCCCCCCGCCGGGGCGCCCCGGAAGCTGTACCCGAGGTCCGCCCAGGCCGGGAGCTACCCGGCGGTCCGGGCCAGGTCCCGGTTCCCCGGCCAGGGGCTCGTCCTCGTGCACGGAGGTCTTCGGCAGCACCCGGGCCAGTGGTCCCGGCAGCCACCAGTTGGCCTTGCCGAGCAGTTCCATGACCGCGGGCACCAGCACCATCCGCACCAGGGTGGCGTCGATGAGCACGGCCACCGCCAGGCCAAGGCCGATCTGCTTCACCGAGACGTTCGCGCCGGCCACGAAGGACAGGAACACCACCACCATGATCGCCGCGGCCGCGGTGATCACCCGGGCGGTGCGGGCCAGGCCGTGCGCCACCGAGGCGGCGTTGTCGCCGGTGGCGTCGTAGTACTCGCGGATGCGCGAGAGCAGGAACACCTCGTAGTCCATGGACAGGCCGAACAGGATCACGAACAGGAATATCGGCACCCAGGTGGTCACCGGCACGTTCTCCGGGAAGCCGAACACCTGGCGCAGCCAGCCGTCCTGGGTGATGCCGACCAGCACGCCGTAGGCGGCGCAGATCGACAGCAGGTTCATCACCGCGGCCTTCACCGCGATCGTGACCGACCGGAACATCACGGTGAGCAGCACCATCGAGACCAGCACCACCACCGCGATCAGCCACGGCAGCCGCTGGCCGATCAGGTTCGCGAACGCCACGCCACTTGCGTTCGGCCCGGTGAGATAGGCGCGGATGCCGGTGCCGGCCGTGGCCTGTGGCAGGACGCCGGAGCGGAGGTGGTTCACCAGCGCGTTGGTGGCCGGGTCCTGCTCACCGGTGTCCGGGTAGGCGATCATCATGGCGGCCTTCCCGTCCGCGCTGCGGAGCACCGGGGTGACCGCGGCCACGCCCGGGGTGTGCCCGATCGCGGCGGCCAGCCGGGCGGTGCTCGCGTCCGGCGCCGGCAGCGCGGCCGCGACGATCACCGGGGCGTCGAACCCGGCGCCGAAACCGCGCGCCATGGTCGCGTAGCTCGCGTAGCCCATGGTCCCCCTGGCCTGGGCGGACTCGTCGGGGAAGTTCAGCTTCATGCCGAGCGCGGGCGCGGCCAGGGCCAGGATGATGCCGGTGGACACGACCGTCGCGAGCACCGGCCGGCGCTGGATGACGCCGGCCCACCGCTGCGCGGCCGGAATTGTGGTGGGGCCGGATATGCCCGGCGACGTTCCGTGGCCGGGCTGCGGCCGGCGGCCCAGCAGCCTCGATCGCTTGGCCAGGCGGGTGCCGGAGAACCCGAGCAGCGCGGGCAGCAGGGTCAGCGAGCCGAGCAGGACCATGGCCACCGTGGCGGCCGCCGCGACCGCGACGCCGTTCAGCAGTGGCTGGCGCAGCACCAGCAGGCCCATCATGCCGATCACCACCGTGGCGCCGGCGATCAGCACGGTCCGCCCGGCGGTGCGCATCGCCATGACGGTGGCATCTTCCGGGGCACGCCCGGCGAGCAGGCCCTCACGGAACCTGGTGACGATGAACAGGGCGTAGTCCACGCCGACGCCGAGGCCGATCATGGCGGCGATGATGGGGGAGAAGGACGGCGCGGGGAAGATGTGCCCGAGCAGCCCGATCAGCGACAGGCCGCCGCCGATGCCGAGCAGCGCGGTGACGATCGGCAGGCCCATGGCCAGGAACGAGCCGAACGCGATCAGCAGCACCACCGCGGCGGCAGTGACGCCGATGCCGTCACTGGGCCCGCCGTAGGGCGTCTCGGCCAGGTCCACCACGTCGCCGCCGAGGCTGAACGTGATCCCGTGCCCGGAGGCGGCCGTGGCGTCCTGCATCAGCGTGACCGCCTCTGCGTTGCTGATCTCGGTGGACCCGACGCCGAACTGCACGGTGGCGAACGCGATGTGGCCGTCCCGGGACAGGTGGCCGGGCGTCCGGTACGGGTCGGTGACCGAGGTGACGTGCGCGGCGTGCTCGAACGGGGCCAGCGCCGCCTCGATCCTGGCCCGGGTGGCCGGGGCCGACAGCGGGGCCCTGGAGTCGATGGCCAGGGTGAGGCTGTCCCCGGAGGCGTGCGGGAAGTGCTCGTTCAGCAGCGCCTGCCCCGGGTCGCTGCCGCTGAAGTTGTCCTGCGCCGGGGCGCCGAACCTGGTCCACAGGGTGATGAGACAGGCCACGCCGGCCAGCCAGACGATGAGAGTGACCCAGCGGTGCCGGTAGCACGCCCGGCCGAGCAGGCCGATCGGCCCCGGACCGCGGTGGGGGGTGCCTGTTGCATACGACATGGGGGTTCTCCCACGAGCCGGAGGAGTTGTTGCCGCTTTCGATGCTCGCGGGATAAGGCGCCCGGGTCGTCGTACGCCGGGAGGCACTTGGCGCGGGGGTACTCGGCTGGAGTACTCCCCGCGAAGTACGCCGGCCCGCGCGGGCAGGTGCTCGCCACGGCCCGGAGGCTGGGCGTCAGGAGACGTTCAGCGCGTTGTCGTCTTCGAAGAAGTTGGTGTCGTAGCCGCCGCCGGTGTCTCCTTGCCGGTGTACTTGATGGTGATCTTCTGGCCGATGTACGGAGCCACGGAGTAGCTGTGCTGCACGTAGCCGCTGCCCTCCTGCTGGTTGGACAGGGCGGCAGCGTGGCCAGCACCGTGCCGCTGGAGTTGAGCACCTGGATGGTGAAGGTGTCATACGCCTTGCCCGTCGGGTCGTCGGAGTTGATGTAGAGCCAGAACGACAGAGTCGCGTTCTTGCAGGTCGCCGGGATGGTGACGGTCTGGGACAGGGTGTCGGTGTGCGCTCCGCCGTAGCCGTCGAGCCAGGCCAGCCACGATGCCGGAGTGCGCGGGGACGCCCTCGGAGGTGTTGGCCAGCACGCCGGAGGTGGCGGACCACGGCGAGATGCTCCCGGTCTCGAAGCCCGGGTTGCCGAACAGTTGCTGCGCGGTGCAGCCGCCGCCCGACGAGCTGATCGTCCAGGTGAAGCTGGCCGACCCGGATGCGCCGGTGGTGTCCGTCGCGGTCACCGTCACCGAGGAGGTGCCGGCCGTGGTCGGGGTGCCGGAGATCAGGCCGGTGGAGGTATGGACAGCCCGGCCGGCAGCCCGGTGGCGCTGTAGGTGAGCGTCTGGCCGGAGGCCGAGTCGGTGGCCTGGATCTGCAGGCTGACCGCCGTGCCCACGGTGCCGGTCTGGTTACCGGGGTTGGTCACCGTCACTGTATTGCCGCCCGCCGGGTTGATCGTCCAGGTGAAGCTGGCCGACCCGGACGCGCCGGTGGTGTCCTTCGCGGTCACCGTCACCGAGGAGCTGCCGGCCGTGGTCGGGGTGCCGGAGATCAGGCCGGTGGAGGAGATGGACAGCCCGGCCGGCAGCCCGGTGGCGCTGTAGGTGAGCGTCTGGCCGGAGGCCGAGTCGGTGGCCTGGATCTGCAGGCTGACCGGGGTGCCCACGGTGCCGGTCTGGTTACCGGGGTTGGTCACGGTCACCGTGTTGCTGGTGGAGCCGCTGGTGAACGCCGCGATGCCGTCCGGCGTGCCCAGGCCGGTGGGACCGTCGTAGCCGGTCTCCGCGGTGCACAGGTAGGCCGGGGAGCAGCTTCCGTTGGCGCCGGAGGTGACGTCGAACAGGTTCGGCGTGTGGCTGTAGGGATAGGACGACGGGTAGGTGCCCGCGGCCGGCGTGCCGGCCAGGGCGAACGTCGAGGCGATGATGGGGGAGGATGCGCTCGTCCCGCCGACCTCGAGCCAGCCGCCCTCGCTGTAGGAGTCGTAGACCGCGACGCCGGTGTTGGGGTCGGCGACCGCGGACACGTCGTTGTTGGTCCGCTGGGAGCAGCCGGTGTCCTTCTGCCAGGACGGCTTGGCGTCATCGGCCGAGCAGCCGGAACCGGTGCCCTCGCCGCCCGCGCTGCTGCCCCAGACCGTCTCGGTCCAGCCGCGCGAGTTGGACGCCGTGCTCAGCGACGTGCCGCCGACCGCGGTGACGTACTGCGAGGCGGCCGGGTACTCCACGCCGTAGCCGTCGTCACCGGCCGAGGCGGTGACCGCCACGCCCGGGTGGTTGTAGTAGTCGGTGTCGTAGGTCGGGTCGGAGGAGGATTCCGAGCCGCCGTAGCTGTTGGACACGAACTTGGCGCCCAGGCTCACCGCGCTGTTGACCGCGGTACCGAGGTTGGCCGTGGTCGGCGCTGCTGGCCTCGACCAGGATGATGTGACACAGCGGGCAGATGGCCGACACCATGTCGATATCCAGCGACTCCTCGACGTCCCAGCCGTTGGTGCCGGCGTTGGCCGGCAGCGGGCTGGCCGCGCCATTCTGGTTCACCACCGAGAAGCAGCCGGAGCCGCACGCCGGCAGGCCCGCCGCCGACCGGTAGGTGGCCAGGTCGGAGGTCGCATTGGGGTCGTTGTAGGCGTCCACGACCGCGACCGTCTGCCCGCTGCCCGCGGTCGATGACGGCAGCAGGTAGGCGCTTTGCAAGTTGGACGGGCCGTAGCCGACGCCGGCCGGGATGGCGTTCGGATGAGCCGCCGGCCGGCGCGGCTTCACGTTGGTCCGCACCAGCGCCAGGCAGGCCATGTGGCCGGCCGTGGCCTTGGCGCAGGCCGCAGCGTAGTCGTGGTGCCCGGCGACCGGGTGCAGGCGCCCGGTGACGTGCTGCAGTCCAGCCGGGCGTGGCTGCGTCGCGGCCTGTGCCCCGGCAGCGGCGGTCAGCATGCCGGTCATTAGTGCTACCGCCGCGAACGCGGCAGCGCCGCCTCGGACGGCCCATCGATGGACGGTTCGGGGTCTCATCCAGTTCCTCCCAACGCACAGGGGTACCCACGCTGCCGGGTAGGCGCGTGGGGGATGGGGCACGCTCGGTAGCGGTGCCTGCGCGCAACATAACTAGCCAGTAATAAGGCGTCAATACGTGTTACCGAGCGTAAACAGATAGGTAAGGCTATAACCGGATTAAACAGACATTGATGGGTGATCCGGTTCCACTCTGTGCTGACGGAAATTGCGGCCCGGCGGTTTGTCAAGGCCCGGCGTCCGCGGGAACCGTCACCGGCGGTGTCGCGTCTAAGCGCTGATCGGGTGAAAATTACACCGGAAGGAGTCAGCGATGCACAGCGTGCCGGCCCTCGTGGCCGCGGCCCTCGGCGTCATGGTGCTGGCCTCCGGCTGCGGGCAGCAGCACCAGGGGACGCCCGCCGGCCCGCCACAGCCCGTCTCCGCGACGGCGGCGCCGCTGCCCGCCCCCCTGCCCGGCGACCCGGGGACCGCCACAGTGCGGCAGCGCCACCCCGCCGATCTCGCTGATCACCATCACCTACGCCGACAACGGCCGGACGCTGTGCGTGCGGCGCGGTACCGCCGTGCAGGTGTACCTGAGCGGCACCCCGGCGAACAGGTGGATGGCCATCCACGCGAGCGGCGATGCGCTGGTGCCGCACGCCCATGGGCGGCTGATGCTGAAACCCGGGATGACCGGGGCGTCGTTCCTGGCCGCTCACCCGGGCACCGCCACCATCACCTCGATCCGGGAGCCCTGCGGGCCCGGCCAGACGCCGGGCGAACGCCGGGGCGCAGTCGGGCACCCTGGAGTGCGGCGTCATCATCGCCTTCCACGCCACCGTCAAGGTCACCTGACCACACGCGTTTGTGATGGCTGGCGCAGCCATGACAAAAGTTTGTGATGGTTGCGCCACCCATCACGTTAGGGCCGGGGGGGGCGGAGGCTCATGTGACCGCGGTGCGGTAGTGACTGCTGAGATGGTGGCTGGCCCGCGGCGTTTGTGGTCAGCGTGCCAACGACCACATTCTTCTGTGGTCAGCGTGCCAACGACCACAAACGGCGAAGCGGGTCAGAGCGAGACCGTTCCACTGGATGAGCCAGGCGCCGGCCGTGGTCCTCAGCGCGCCGGATTGTAGGCGTGGATGGGTCAGGCCTGGCCGGGTGATTGGCGCTGAGGGATGGATCGTGTGTCCAGAACAACGCCGTCCCCGACGATCCGCTGTTCCATCTGCATGTTATCATGTTGTGCCGCGCTTTCCCGGCGATCAGTTTGTGATGACCCGCGCGGCTGTGGCCGAGGTGCCACGCCCGGAGCGTGTGCGGCAAGCCGCGGGCATGCGGTCGGTGCTCACCTCTTTCGCCCTCAGGGCCGGGCGGCCGCATGACTGTTGACCTGCCTGGCGTGTGATCGGCTGGGCGGCGGCGGTCACTGCCGGGTGGCCTGATTCACCGGACGGAGTTGCTGGTTGAGCATTGTGCTGGCCCGCTGGGGCTGGGACCGTGATCGTCAAGCCCAAGCGGCATGTGATGGCCGTGGTGGACCTGTCGCCGGCGGAGGCGGCCGAGTTCGGGCCCCGCTGCGCCACGCCTCGCGGGCGGCCGAACTGCTGGACGACGCGTCCGTGCCCGGGGCTGACCGGGGTCAGTCCGCGAGGATGAGCACACCAGCCAGTTAGGACCAGCGCGGGCAACAGGCCCGTGATCACCGCCACCCGGCCGTTCTGCGGGCGCGTGGTGACGAAGATAGTCGGACGCCGAACGGCGCGACGGTACCCAGGACCGCCATCCGCGCGCCGGGCAGGAACCACGCGGGCTGCTTGGCGACGGGCTGCGCTCGTTCCGTCACAAGAGCCGTCTCCAGGGAGGGCTTGACTGATATTGAATTTCTATCATACTGATAGCAGTTATCTAGCGGAGAGGCTGTTCTCCGTGGCGGTGCAAAGCCAGGAACGGGCCAGAGTCAGCGCGCCGGCGTTGACCGTCGAGGGCCTGGGCAAGACATTCGGCGACAAGGTCGCGTTCGCCGATGTCGTTACCGAGATCGGGCACGGCGAGGTGTTCGGGTTCCTCGGGCCGAACGGCGCCGGGAAGACCACGATCGTGCGGACGCTCGGCACCCTGATCGCGCCGACGTCCGGCTCGGCGGTTGTTGCCGGGCTGCCGCTGACCCCCGCGAACGGCGGCGAGATCAGGCGCCGGATCGCGATCGTGCCCGAGTCGCCGGGCCTGTACCTGCCGGCTGAGCGTCGGGAAACCTGGAGTGCTTTGCCGATCTGTACGAGACGGCCGACCCGCGGCCATCGCCGAGCCCTGGCGGCCGTGGACCTGGCGGACCGGGCAGAGGACGTGTGCGGTGCCCTGTCCAAGGGCCTGCGCCAGCGGGTCGCGCTGGCCAGGGCACTGCTCAGCGACTCGGACGTGCTGTTTCTGGACGAGCCCCACCTCCGGCCTGGACCCGGTCGCGACGCGCGAGGTGCTCGCGCTCATCGAGGGTTTCCGCCGAGACGGGGTGACGATCTTCCTCACCACGCACCGGCTCGACGAGGCCGAACGGCTCTGTGACCGGGTCGCCATCTTGAACACGACGCCTGCGCATCGATCGGGCGCCCTGCGGAACTGCACGACCGGGTGTTCGCCAAGACGCTCGTCGCGACGGTCGCGGCGCCGCTGCCGGCACCGGATGCCGTGTTCACCGGGGTGGCCGGCGTGGCTCGGGCTTCTCGGTCGGGCAGGACGGCAGCTACCTGCTGAGCGTCTCAGACCTTGCGGTGGCGGCTCCGGCGGTCACCCGGGCGCTGTTGTCGCTGGCGCCGACGTGCTGTCGATCGGCGAGTCCCGGCACTCGCTGGAAGACGTCTACCTGGAGCTGATCGGCGACCCGTCGGAAGGCCCGGCGGAAGGGGAGCGGTCATGAGCATGCGGCGAGTACGGCGGTGTCTGCAAGGAGATGCGGGAGTTCGCAGAAACAAGCAGGTCATCTCCACGATGGCGATCAGTCCGATCGGCTTCCTGATCTTTCCGGTGATCTTCCTCTTCTCGGTCACGCCCTCGGACGTGGGCTGTACAGCTATCCGGTCCAGCTGTTCTCGCTGGCTGCGGCGGCGGTAGTGCCGGCCGTGGTGGGTGCGTACTCGATCACGGGCGAACGCGAACAGGGCACGCGAGCCGGTGCTCGGCACGCCCGATCCCTTACCGGAGAACGTTGCTCGGGAAGGCCCTGGCCATATTCGTCCCGGCGGTTTCGTGGTCCTATCTGCTCTTCGGCGCCATCGACGGCCTGGTCTGGCTGGTCGGCCCGCGGCCGTGTCCGCCGTGGCGCTGCGCCCGGCCATCCTGCTGGCCCAGCTCATCTTCACCCCGCTGCTGGTGTGCATGGCCGTGTGGGTGAGCATGACGATCTTCCGCACGCGCCAGGGACGTCCGGGTCGCCCAGCAGCTCGCCGTGCTGGTCAACCTACCGGTCGTCGCCGTACTGATCTTGATGGGTGTCCACGTCATCCAGTTCACGGCACCGCTCGCCATCGCGCTGGGGGCGGCGCTGGTGGTGCTGGACGTGGCCGGGTGGCCGCTGGCGTCGAAGACGGTCAACCGCGAACGGCTAATCCTCGGCACCCGCTAAGACGTCGCCGTGCTGCTCTTCGGTGGACGGTAACGGTCCCGGAACTATGCAGCGGGTCGTGCGTTGCGCCCCGTGGGGGGAGAGCCGGCTGCGAGGCGCGCAGCCAGTGCCGGCGGGCGGCGGCGCAGGCCGGCTCCGCCCGGCGTCGCCGGCGGTTGCCTGCTCGCCGTCTCCGGGTGGCTGGCTATCAGCCGGAGGGTGTGCGGGCCCAGTGGGCCGGGTTCGTGCCGAGCAGGTGAAGATGGTGCGCGAACAGGTCGGGCAGGCTTAGGAGAGGGACGCTTGATCGTGCCGATCGCCACCTGCAGCCCGTCCGCGTCCGGGCGCGCAGCCGCCTGCGCGAACGGGAGCCGGCTGGCTTGGCCGAGGATCACCCGGTAGCCGTCGATGACCTTATGGACGGCCGTGCTCTGCCGCATGCTGGGGCACGAACCGTGCCGGCCCCGCCAGGCCGAACCGGAATTCGGGCAGGCCGACCGTGGGCACGTTGAACGGGAACTGGATGAGGGAGCGGAAGCTGATTGTCATCAGGTACTGGGTGACCCGCGACACCCGCGCCGTCCGGTACATCAGCTGTCGCCCGGCTTACCCGCCACCCTGCAGGCAGGCCGGTTCCACCCGCCGGGGAAGGCGAGCGGCGGCACGGCCATGCGCGCCGTACCGGACGTGGTCCGCGATCTTCACCGCCAGCCCGTGCCACGCGGTCCCCGGCTGGTTAGGAGCGCCGCCAGCGTGGCCCATCCCCCCTTGGCGTACTGCCAGACCAGGTAGCTCACGCGCCCTCGGTATCGGCCCAGAATGCGCGGTGCCCGTCCACTGCGGGCGCCGGAGCGGGTATCCGCCAGGTCTGGTGCACGGCCGGGCCGAGAGTGCAGGCCAGTCCACGTACCGCAGCGGTGAGCGGCAGTACCCCCGCGGATACAAGGAGAGCGCCCAGCGGTGCTTGCCCTGGCTCGGCCCGGCCACTTGCCCGGTCAGCGGCCGGTATGTGGCGCCGGACAGGACCGAGTCTCCCGAGGGCAGCCAGCCGAACGATGCGTACGGACCAGCGGGTTGAACTCGTCGGCGCCACGGCCGGCGGCCGCGCCGCCCGACGCGGGACCGGGCCGGAACGGGGCTGCCCCACGGCAAGGGCCACGGCCGCGACCGCAGCGGCCGCCAGCGCAGGGGCGCAGGCCAGGCCCGCCGCCAGCGCAGCCGGGCCTGGCCCCGGCGGTGGGCGAGCCCGGTATCCACCCGTGAGGGGGCCGGCTCACCGTCGGCGATGCCAGTGAACAGCGCGCGGACCTCGTCCTGACAATCATGACGGGCACTCCTGCGTGGCTGTGGTGCGGTGGCCGTGGCCCGCGCGCCGCCGGGGCCAGGGTCCGCCGGGCCGAGCGTGCGGCGTACCGCGTCGAGGGCCCGGGCTGTCTGGCTCTTGACCGTCCCCGGCGAGCAGCCGAGGACCTCGGCGGACTGGTCTACGGGTCAGGCTCGCAGTAGAAGCGCAGCACCAGCGTGGCGCGCTGCCGGGCGGGCAGCGCCGCGACCGCAGCGCGCAGGTCGAGCACGCTGTCGTGGTCCACGGCGGCGGCCGGCGCCGTCGGGCAGCCCGCCGCGCAGGGTGACCCGCCGCGCCCAGCCGGACCGCCGCTCATGGATGAACTCGCGGACCAGCACGGCCCGCGCGTAGGCGTCGGCGTGGCTCGCCTCCTCGCCCCGCCCCAGTCACGTAGAGCTTGGTGAGCGTGGCCCTGCACGAGGTCGTCCGCGCGCTGCCAGTCGCCGCACAGCACGGCGGCCAGCCGCCGCAGCGACGACAGCCTGGCCGCCACGTACTCGGTGTACTCGGCGTCCCGGCTCTCATCCGGGGCCGCCCGCTGCCGTCATGTGCCTCACAACCGCTAAGAGGCGCGCGGGCCCCGGTTGCGGTTGTCACGGCCGGTCGCCTCACCCTGCGGGACCTCACCCGCAGGGGCTGGCTGCCGCCGGGCTGGGGCTGGGCGGTCAGCTCTCGGGTGCCTCGTGCTGTTGGCCGTGGGCGTGCTGGTGATCCTGCGCATCGGGGCTGCCGCCCATCATCTTGAGCATGGGCCCGCCGCCGGACCGGAAGAAGCGCACCAGCAGGGCCGCGGCCAGCAGCAGGAAGACGATGTTGAGCACCGTGGTGTAGTTCCACTGGATGCCGGTGCTGGCGATCTTCGCCGTGCGCTCGGCCGGGATGAGCCCGAGCGCCGCCGAACAGGAACTCGACGATGTAACCGGCGGCGACCATGGTCGCGTAGAAGATCCCGAGCAGGGTGAGCATCATCCGGGTGCCGTAGTACCGCCGGTAGATGACCAGGATCGGGATGATGATCAGGTCGGCGAAGATGAACGCCACCACGCCGCCGAAGCTGATCCCGCCGTTCCACAGCACCGCGGCCAGCGGCACGTTCCCGATCGAGCAGACGAAGCTGAGCAGCGAGATGACCGGGCCGATGAGCGGCCCCCACAGCCGGGCGGCCAGCGGGTGCCCGGTCAGGAACAGGTGCTGCCAGAAGCTGTCCGGCACCCACGCGGCGACCGCCCCGGCGATCAGCAGGCCCGACGACGATGTCCCGGATGACGGCCGCCCACTCCATCACGAAGATGTGGCTGACCGAGGTGTACCCGTCCCGGCTGGCCAGCCGCCGCCAGAAGCCGCCTCCGGCGGCGATGCTCATGTCCATGGCCGCGTGACCTTCCATGGACCCGGCCAGGCCCTTGTCCGCCTGCCGCCGCGCCGCCTCGATCAGCCGCGTGCGGACGAAGAGCCGGAACGCCACCGCCATCAGCACGATCATGATCGGGCCGCCGACGAACTCGGCCAGGGTGAACTGCCAGGAGAGCAGCAGCGCCAGGATGATGCCCAGTTCGATGACCAGGTTGGTGCTGGCGATCTCGAAGGCCATCGCGGCGGTGAAGCTGGCGCCGCGGCGGAACAGCGCCCGCGCCAGCGCCACCGCGGCGTAGGAACACGAGGAGGAGGCGGCGCCCAGGCCGGTGGCCAGGGCCAGCGCCCTGGGCCTGTCGTCGCCGAGCAGCCGGGTGACCGTCTCGCGCCGGACTACGGCCTGCACCACCGCCGACAAGGTGAAGCCCAGGATCAGCGACCACGTGATCTGCCAGGTCATCGACCCGGCCAGCGCCAGGGCGTGGCCCAGCGCCGCCAGCGCGCGCATCACCGGTCTCCCTCGGGCGCCGCGATCGTGAGCAACTGCCGCAGGCAGTGCTCAAGCAGCGGATGCGGGAAGCCGTCGGACAGCCGGTAGAAGACCATGCGGCCGTCCTTGCGGAAGCTCACCAGCCCGGCCAGCCGCAGCATCTTCAGCGCATAGGACACCTGGTCCTCGGTGACGTCCAGCGCCAGCGCCAGGTCACCCACGCACAGTTCCTGGCCCGCCACGAGGGCGAACAGGATCCGGGACCGGACCGGGTCGGCGAGCATGCCCAGCAGCCCGGCCAGCCGGCCCGCCTCGCCCTCCGAGAGCACGCCGGCCCGCGCGGCGGCAACCCGCTCCGGGTTCACCGGGTGGTCATGATCGGCTGGCGGCACTTCTCCTCCGTGTATCCGTACATCCGTAGAGTCGCACGGAGATACGGGCGTTGTCAAGGCGGCGGCGGGCGGTGCCGGTGATCAGGAGGACGGGGCGGCGAGGCCGTGGGCGTAGGCGAGCACCACGAGTTGCGCGCGGTCCCGGGCGGCGAGCTTGATCATCGCCCGGCTCACATGGGTCTTGGCGGTCAGCGGGCTGACCACGAGCCGGGCCGCGATCTCGTCGTTCGACAGTCCCGCGGCGACCAGGGCCACCACCTCACGCTCCCGGTCGGTGAGACTGGCCAGGCCCGGGGGAGGGGCGGGCCCGGCGCCGCGGCCGGCTGCGGCGGGCCCGTTGCCCGGCCCTGGGCTCCGCGCGGTGAACGCGGCGATCAGGGACCTGGTCACGCTGGGCGCCAGCAGCGCGTCGCCGCGCGCCACCACCCGCACCGCCTGCAGCAGTTCCTCCGGTTCCACGTCCTTGACCAGGAACCCGCTCGCCCCCGCCCGCAGCGCGCCGAACACGTGCTCGTCGTCGTCGAACGTGGTCAGCACGACCACCCTGACCTTGCCGAGCCGGGAGTCGGCGGAGATCCGCTTGGTCGCGGTGAGCCCGTCCACCTCGGGCATGCGCAGGTCCATCAGCACCACGTCGGGGCGGAGTTCGGCGGCCATCGCGACGGCGGTCCCGCCGTTGGCCGCCTCGCCCACCACGCAGATGTCCTCGGAGGCCTCCAGCAGCATCCGGAACCCGGCCCGCACCAGGGCCTGGTCGTCGGCGAGCAGGACCCGGATCATCCGGCGTCCCCGGTGAGGGGGAGCGTTGCGCTGACCTCGAAGCCGCCGTCCCCGCGCGGGCCCGCGGTCACCTTGCCGCCGACCGCGGCGGCCCGCTCCGCCATCCCGGTCAGGCCATGGCCGTGCCCGACCCCATCGCCCGGCTCGCGGCGGCCGTCGCCGGTCCCGTCGTCGATGACGCTGATTCCGAGCGCGGCCGGCTCGTAGCACAGCCGCACCGTCGCCCGCGCCGCCGGGCCGGCATGGCGGAGCACGTTCGTCAGTGACTCTTGCAGGATGCGATACGCCACCTCGTCGATGGCCGGAGGCAACGGGCGCTGGTCGCCGTCCACGGCGATCGTCACCGGGGCCCCGGCCGCGGTGACCGCGTCCCGCAGCGCGGGCAGCCGGTCCAGCCCGCCCGGCGTCACCGGGATGCCGCCGTCCGTGCCGCCCTGGCGCAACTGGCCCAGCGTGGCGCGCATCTCGCCGAGCGCGTGCTTGCTGGTCTCGCGGATCGCGGTGAGCGCCCCGCGGACCTTGTCGTCCCGGTCGCCGAGCACGTGCAGCGCCGAGCCCGCCTGAACCGTGATCGTGGCCATGCTGTGCGCCACCGTGTCGTGCAGGTCCCTGGCGATCCGCAGCCGCTCCTCGGCCACCCGGCGGGCCGCCTCGGCCTCGCGTTCCTCGTGCGCCACCCGCAGCCGTTCCGCCGTCTCCGCGGCCAGTGCCCGCCTGCTGCGGACCGCGTCGCCCAGCATGATCGCCAGCGCCAGCACCACGATCGACGGCAGGAAGTTGTTGATCAGCGTGACCAGGGTCCAGTGCTGGGAGAGTTCCACCACGAACAGGCCGATCACCATGTAGACGGCCGGGATCACGATGGCCGCCAGCAGGAACCCGGCCACCGCCGCGTCGTAGATCGGGACCGACAGCAGCGGGGCGGGGGAGATGTCCCGCCGGTCGAACGCGTAGTACGCGAGCAGCAGCACCGAGCAGGCGAGCAGTTCGAAGCGGGGATAGCGGTTCCGCAGCAGCACCGGGAGCACCAGCACCGCGCCGAACAGGTAGGCGACCGCGTTCAGCTTGGCCGCGCCTGGGCCCGTTGCCGGTGGCCACGCTGAGTTCGACCGCGACCAGCACCACGAGCGGCCATTCCCACGTCGCCCAGCCGGATGCCGAACCGGCCGCGCGGCAGGCCGAGCACTGCTGCGGAGCGACACCCAGTCCACGGCGTCACGTTACGCGACGCCGCCCGCACTGGCCAAGGCCCCGTGACGAAGGAACGGGGCCTTGAGCCAGCGGGGTTCCAGGGGGTCGCTCCCCGGGCCAGTACGGCACCGCGCGGCTTCCCCAGCCGGGCGTGGCGGAACTGACAGGATCGGGGCGTGGCCTTCGACGAACTGGACCGGCGGATCGTCGCGGCGCTCGTCGAGGACGGGCGCGCCACCTACGCCGAGATCGGGGCGAAGGTCGGCCTGTCCGCGCCCGCCGTGAAGCGCCGGGTGGACCGGTTGCGCGCCTCCGGGGCGATCACCGGGTTTGCCGCGATCGTGGATCCCGGCATGCTCGGCTGGACCACCGAGGCCTACGTGGAACTGTTCTGCCGGGGACGGACCTCACCGTCCGACATCGCCGCCGCGCTCAGCAAGTACCCGGAGGTCACCGGGGCGGCGACGATCACCGGCGAGGCCGACGCGCTGCTGCACATCCGCGCGGCCGACGTCCGGCACTTCGAGGAGGTCGTGGAGCACATCAGCGCGGAGCCGTTCGTGGTCAGGACCAAGAGTGTGATCGTGCTCTCCCGGCTCGTGAGCCGGGCCGGAATCGGCCCGGCGGCCCGCGGCCGCCCGGGGGACGGCCCGGCGCAAAGCAGCTGACGTTTGCCCGATTGCCCCCTGCTGACCTGCAAGCTTCCGCTAGGTTCGTGACATGCGCGAACCTAACGAGGCTGAGGCGTCTGGCAGCACGGCAGAGTTCCGCGCCTTCGTGGACAGTTCGGGGGGCCCGGAGGCGACTCAGGCCTGGAGCATGCGCGCGTCGCGCAGCAGGGTCGCCACGCTGGCGGCCGTGGTGATCGGCGTGGCCGTGGTGCTCGCCATCATCGCCGCCCTCGTGATCCACTAGCTCGCCGCGGGCGCATCTCCCGTGTCCGGTGGCGGCGCCGCCGGTGGTGATGCCGTGTCCGGCGCCGGGTCCGGCTGGTACCGGTAGCCCATGCCCGGCTCGGTGTGCAGCCAGCGCGGCCGCGCCGGGTCAGGCTCCAGCTTGCGGCGCAGTTGCGTCATGTACAGGCGCAGGTTGCCGGTCGCCTCGGTATAGCCAGGACCCCACACCTCGGCCAGCAACTGCCGCTGGCTCAGCAGCTTCCCCGGATGCCGGAGCAGGAACTCCAGCAGGTGCCACTCGGTCGGGGTGAGCCGGATGCCGCTGCCGTCGGGCCTGGTGACGCGCTTGGCGGCCAGGTCCACGACCAGGTCGCCGAGGCGCACCTGCGGTGCCCCGTCGGGCGGCCCGGCCCGGCGCACCGCGGCCCGCATCCGGGCCAGCAGCTCATCCATGCCGAACGGCTTGGTCACGTAGTCGTCGGCACCGGCGTCCAGTGCCACCACCTTGTCGGTGCTCTCGGCCCGCCCGGACAGCACGATGATCGGCGCGGTGCTCCAGCCGCGGAGCCCGCCGATCACGTCGACGCCGTCCAGGTCCGGCAGGCCCAGGTCGAGCAGGACCAGGTCCGGCGGGTGCCGGGCGGCCACCTCCAGTGCCTGCTTGCCGGTCGCCGCGACGTCCACGTCGTAGCCGCGTACCCGCAGGTTGATCCGCAGCGCCCGGAGGATCTGCGGCTCGTCGTCGACGACCAGGACCCGGGCCATCAGCCCGCTCCCTCCCTCGCCGCAGTCGCCGCCGCCGGTCGCCGCCGCGCGTCGCGCCGTGCGTCGCTGGCCGCCGTCGCGGCCGCGCGCGTGCCTCCGGGTCTCGCCGCGGGAGGTGGCGATGCCCGGGCCGTAGCGGTTGACCGCGCCGCGCCGTCGGCCGCCTCGTCGCGCTCGCGCCGTCCCGGTGCCGCCATCGCCTGCTGGTCGGCCGCGGCCGCCGCCAGCAGAGAAATGATCATCGTCAGGCCGCCTCCGGGGGTCTCCTCCGGATCGAGCGTGCCACCCATCACCTCGGTGAGGCCGCGGGACAGGGCCAGGCCCAGGCCCACCCCGGTGGTGTTGTCGGTGTCGCCGAGCCGCTGGAACGGCACGAAGACGCGGTCGAGGTCGTCGGCCGGGATGCCGGGCCCCCGGTCCACCACGCGCAGTTCCACCCGGCCGCCGAGCGTGCTGGCGGCCAGCAGCGGGGGCTGGCCGGGCGGTGAGTAGCGCAGCGCGTTGCCGGTGAGGTTGACGATCACCCGCTCCAGGATCGCCGGGTCCACCAGCACCGCGGGCAGCGACTCGGGAATGTCCACGATCACGTCCCGGCTGGCCGGGCCGAGGCTGTCCAGGGCGGTCGCCACGACCTCCTCCAGCCCGGCCGGCCGGCAGAACACCGACATCGCGCCCGCCTGCAGCCTGCTCATGTCCAGCAGGTTGCCGACCAGCCGGGTCAGCTTGTCCAGCGACTCGTCCGCGGTGGCGAGCAGTTCCGCGCGGTCGGCCGCGCTCCAGGCGATCTCCGGGGAGCGCAGGCTGGTCACCGCCGCCTTCGCCGAGGCGAGCGGGGTGCGCAGGTCGTGGCTGACCGCGGTGAGCAGCGCGGTGCGCATCCGGTCCGCCTCGGCGATCGGCCGGGCCGCCTCGGCCTCGGCGGCCAGCCGCTGCTGCTCCAGCGCCACGGCCGCATAGGCGGCGAACGCCCCGAGCACCCGGTGGTCGGCCGCGGTGAGCGTGCGGCCGACCAGGGCGAGGCGCAGCCCCTTGCCGACGGGCACCTCGACGTCCGCCTCGTCCGGCGTGGTGACCGCATCCGGCCCCGAGTGCGCCACCACGGTCCAGGTGGCCGCCGTCCCCGTGGGCGTGTCGCCGCCGCGTTCCAGCAGCGTGACCGAGTCCATGCCGAATGCCTCGCGGACCCGGTCGAGCACCGCCTCCACCGCGCGCTGCCCACGCAGCACGCTGCCGGCCGTGGTCGCCAGCATCGCCGATTCGGCCGAGGCGCGGGCCGCCTGTCTGGTCCGCCGCGCCGCCGATGTCCACGACCGAGCTGACCAGCAGCGCCACCACGACGAACACGCCCAGCGCCAGGGCGTTGTTCGCCTCGGCGATGGTCCACAGGTGGATCGGCGGGACGAAATAGTAGTTGAGCAGCAGCGAACTGACGACGGCCAGCAGCACCGCGGGCACGAAGCCGCCGACCAGGGCGACCACGATCACCGCGACCAGGTACACCAGCACGTCGCTGATCAGGTTGAGCCCGCTCGCGGTCGCTGGTCAGCGCGACCGTCAGCAGCGGGGCGAGCACCGCGGCGAGCACGTACCCGGCGAGCTGGCGGCGCAGGGTCAGGCCGCCCCCGGCCCGGGGCAGTCCCCGGCCCCGGCCCATGTGCGAGTGGGTGACGATGTGCACGTCGATGTCGCCGGAGCCGCGGATCGTCCGCGCGCCGAAGCCGGGGCCGGTGAGCAGGGCGGACAGCCAGGACCGCCGGCTGGCCCCGAGGACGAGCTGGGTGGCGTTCTCGGCCCGGGCGAAGGTGAGCAGCGCCTGCGGGATGTCGTCACCCGACCACCTGGTGGTAGCTGCCGCCCAGGGACTCGACCAGCCGCCGCTGGGCGGCCAGCGCGGCGGGGTCGGCGCCGGCCAGCGCGTCGGACCGGGTGACATGCACCGCGAGCAGGTCACCGCCGGAGGAGCGGGCCGCGATCCGGGCCGCGCGGCGGATCAGCGTGTCGCCCTCCGGGCCGCCGGTCAGCGCGACCACCACCCGTTCCCGCGCCTCCCAGGTCTGCTGGATATGGTGCGCGGCCCGGTAGCGCTGCAGGCCCTCGTCCACCTTGTCGGCCAGCCACAGCAGGGCAAGCTCGCGCAGCGCGGTGAGGTTGCCGGCCCGGAAGTAGTTGTTCAGCGCGGCGTCGATCTTGTCGGCCCCGTAGATGTTGCCGTGGGCCATCCGGCGGCGCAGCGCCTCCGGTGTCATGTCCACCAGCTCGACCTGGTCGGCGGCGCGGACCACGGCGTCGGGCACCGTCTCCCGCTGCGGCACGCCGGTGATCTTCTCGACCACGTCGTTGAGCGACTCCAGGTGCTGGACGTTGACCGTGGAGATGACGTCGATGCCCGCCCGGAGCAGCTCCTCCACGTCCTCCCAGCGCTTCTCGTGCCGGGAGCCGGGCACGTTGGTGTGGGCAAGCTCGTCCACCAGCGCGACCTGCGGCCTGCGGGCGAGCACCGCGTCGAGGTCCATCTCCTCGAAGGTGGTGTCGCGGTAGGGCAGCCGGGCCCGTGGGATCACCTCCAGGCCGTCGATCAGCGCGGCGGTGTGCGGGCGGCCATGCGTTTCCACGAAGCCGACTACCACGTCGGTGCCGCGCTCGGCACGCCGGTGCCCCTCGCAGAGCATCGCGTACGTCTTGCCGACGCCTGCGGCGCTGCCGAGATAGATCCGGAGGTTGCCCGGGTCCGAACTGCCCATCGTCTCCCCGCGTCTGCGCCTGCTGTCTGATACCAGTCTGCCCAGGTGGCCGCGCCCGGAGGTAACCGCCGGGGCGCGGTTCCTCCGGGCGCGGGGCTTTATCCCCGGAGCGGGTACTTCTGGTCGAGGGCGATGTTGAGTGTAAGGACATCCACCCGCGGCTCGCCCAGGAACCCCAGGGTCCGGCCCTGGGTGTACTGGCGTGACCAGCGCCCTGGATCGCGGCCGGGCTGACATGCCTGGCCGCGGCGACGCGGTCCACCTGGATGGCGGCGTTCTGCGGGGAGATATCCGGGTCCAGGCCGGACCCGGACGCGGTCACCGCGTCCGCCGGGATCTGCGAGATCTTGACGTGGTCGAACGCCGCGATCTGCTGCTGCCGCTGCTTGATGTCCTTGATCAGCACCGGGTTGGTCGGGCCCAGGTTGGACGCCGCGGAGAACCCGGGGTCGCAGCCGTAGTCCGTCTTGACCGCGGAGTTGACCGCCGCCGACGGGCCGTGGCTGGAAGTACTGCGGCAGCGGGTTGCCCTTGGCGTCGACGAACTCCTGGCAGAGCAGGCTGGAGCCGACCACGTGCCCGTGGTAGCTGACCAGCGAGCCGTTGGCCTGGTTGTGGAACGCCACCTGGGCGACGCCCCACATGACCACCGGGTAGGCGATGCCGCAGATCACGGTGAAGACGAGCAGGCCGCGCAGTGCCACGAGGTGCTGCCGGAGCCAGCCGGGAAGGCGGTTCATATTGCGATCACCTACCAAACCCTGGGATGAACTGGATGATGAGGTCGATGGCCTTGATCCCGACGAACGGGATGATCAGCCCGCCGACGCCGTAGATCCACAGGTTCCTGCGGAGCAGCGACGAGGCCGAGGCCGGCCGGTAGCGCACGCCGCGCAGCGCCAGCGGGATCAGCGCGACGATGATCAGCGCGTTGAAGATGATCGCCGAGGTGATCGCCGACTTCGGGCTGTGCAGGTGCAGGATGTTGAGCTTGGCCAGGCCGGGGAACGCGACCGAGAACATGGCCGGCAGCATCGCGAAGTACTTGGCCACGTCGTTGGCGATGGAGAACGTGGTCAGCGCGCCCCGGGTGATCAGCAACTGCTTGCCGATCTCCACGATCTCGATGAGCTTGGTCGGGTTGGAGTCCAGGTCCACCATGTTCCCGGCCTCCTTGGCGGCCGAGGTGCCGGTGTTCATGGCCACGCCGACGTCGGCCTGGGCGAGCGCCGGGGCGTCGTTGGTGCCGTCCCCGGTCATCGCGACCAGCTTGCCGCCCTCCTGCTCCTTGCTTGATCAGCGCCATCTTGTCCTCGGGCGTGGCCTCGGCGAGGAAGTCGTCCACGCCGGACTCGTCCGCGATGGCCTTGGCGGTCAGCGGGTTGTCGCCGGTGATCATGACGGTGCGGATGCCCATCGTGCGCATCTCGGCGAACCGCTCGGCGATGCCCTCCTTGACGATGTCCTTGAGGTAGATGACGCCGAGCGCACGGGCGGTGCCGTTGGCCCGCTCGGCCACCACCAGCGGCGTGCCGCCGACCGCCGAGATGCCGTCGACCATCCCGCCGAGTTCGTCGCGGCGTGGTGCCGCCGTTGTCGCGGACCCACTGGGCCACCGACGAGGCGGCGCCCTTGCGCACTTGCCTGCCGTCGGCCAGGTCGATGCCGCTCATCCGGGTCTGCGCGGTGAACTCGACGAACTCCGCGCCCGCGAGTTCGCCCTCGCTGCGCTCGCGGAGGCCGAACTCGTTCTTGGCCAGCACGGCGATGGAGCGGCCCTCCGGGGTGTAGTCGGCCATGCTGGACAGCTGCGCCGCGCTCGCCAGTTCCTCGGCCGGACACGCCGTTCACCGGCAGGAACTCGGTCGCCTGCCGGTTGCCGATGGTGATCGTGCCGGTCTTGTCCAGCAGCAGCGTGTTCACGTCGCCGGCCGCCTCGACGGCGCGGCCGGACATGGCCAGCACGTTGCGCTGCACCAGCCGGTCCATGCCGGCGATGCCGATCGCCGACAGCAGCGCGCCGATCGTGGTCGGGATCAGCGCGACCAGCAGCGCGACCAGGATCACCAGCGATCTGCGGCGCCCCGGAGTAGAACGCCATCGGCTGCAGCGTGATCACGGCCAGCATGAAGATGATCGTCAGCGAGGCGAGCAGGATGTTCAGCGCGATCTCGTTCGGCGTCTTCTGCCGCTGCGCGCCCTCGACCAGGGCGATCATGCGGTCGATGAACGTCTCGCCCGGCTTGGAGGTGATCTTCACCACGATCCGGTCGGACAGCACCCTGGTGCCGCCGGTGACCGCGG
Organism: uncultured Actinomycetes bacterium; assembly: GCA_963795785.1. Taxonomy (GTDB): domain Bacteria; phylum Actinomycetota; class Actinomycetes; order Streptosporangiales; family Streptosporangiaceae; genus DASXKD01. The sequence continues at coordinate 1,638 of CAWCKG010000018.1, read as the reverse complement.
ACCGGTCGCCGCCGGACTCCCGGATGACCGGGGCGGACTCGCCGGTGATCGCCGACTCGTCCACCGAGGCGACGCCCTCGACCACGTCGCCGTCGCCGGGGATGATCTCTCCGGCCTCGACCACGACGTGGTCGCCGAGGGTGAGCTGGGTGCCGGGGACCTCCTCCTCGCGGGTGCCCGCCTGGCCCGGGCTGCCAGCCGATCAGCCGCCGGGCCACGGTCTCCCGCTTGGTCCGGCGCAGCGTCTCGGCCTGGGCCTTGCCGCGGCCCTCGGCCACGGCCTCGGCCAGGTTGGCGAAGACCACCGTCAGCCACAGCCAGACGACGATCGTCCAGTTGAAGATCGACGGCTTGGTGATCGCCGTGTAGGTGGTGATCGCCGCGCCGACCTCGACCACGAACATGACCGGGTTGCGGATCTGGACCCGCGGGTCCAGCTTCTTGAACGCGTCCGGGGTCGATTTCCACAGCATCTTGGGGTCGAGCAGGCCGCCACCGATCTGGCGCCCGCTCGCCGCCGACCTTGCGGGCCTCGCCCCCGCGTGCGGTGTCGTTGTCACAGCCATGTCAGTGCAGTCCTTCTGCGAACGGGCCCAGCGCGAACGCGGGGAAGTAGGTGAGGCCGACCAGGATGAGGATCACGCCGATGACCATGCCGACGAACAGCGGTGTCCTGGTGTCCAGCGTGCCCGCGCTCGCGGGCACCGGACTCTGCCGGGCCAGCGACCCGGCCAGGCCGAGCGCGAAGATCTCCGGCACGAACCGGCCGAGCAGCATCACCACCCCGCCGAGCGTCTGGTACCAGGTGGCGGCGGTGCCCAGGCCGGCGAACGCGGAGCCGTTGTTGTTGGCTTCCGACGCGAACGCGTACATGATCTCGGTCAGGCCGTGCGGCCCTGGGTTGAAGATCGCGCTCTGGCCGATCTTGGTCGCGATCGACAGCCCGGCCGCGGTGAGGGTGACCACGGGGATGGTCAGGAAGTACAGCGCCGCGTACTTCATCTCGGTCGGCCGGATCTTCTTGCCGATGTACTCCGGTGTCCGGCCGACCATCAGCCCGGCCACGAACACCGTGACGATGGCCAGCACCAGGATGCCGTACATGCCGGCGCCGATGCCGCCGGGCGCGATCTCGCCGAGCGTGATGTCGAACAGCGCGATGCCGCCGCCGAACGGGGTGAGCGAGTCGTGGAAGCAGTTCACCGCCCCGGTGGAGGTCACCGTCGTGGACGCGGCGAACACCGAGCAGGCCGGTGTGCCGAACCTGACCTCGGTGCCCTCCGCGGCGTGGCCCGCGGCGATCGTCGCGGCGCCGCCGGTGGCGGTGTGGGCCTCGAAGAAGCTGATCCCGCCGACCGCGGCCATCCAGATGACGACCATGATCGCCAGGATCGCGTAGCCCTGCCGGTTGTCCTTGACCATCTTGCCGAACGCACGCGGCGTGGCGAACGGGATCAGCAGCAGCAGGAAGATCTCGAACAAGTTGGTGAACGGGTTCGGGTTCTCGAACGGGTGGGCGGAGTTGGCGTTGAAGAACCCGCCGCCGTTGTTCCCCATCTCCTTGATGACCTCCTGCGAGGCCACCGGGCCGCCGACCATGGTCTGGTGCGCGCCGGACAGCGTGGTGAGCGTGTGGTA
>CAWCKG010000017.1:0-105369 GCA_963795785.1 uncultured Actinomycetes bacterium | reverse complement strand
GCCAGCCGGAGGCCGCGCTCGCGGCGCGCGGCGTGTCGGTGTTCTTCCCGGTCGGGTCGCAGGTCATGGCGCGCGTGCAGGGCGAGGAACGGCGGCTGCGCGCGGTAGACGGCGTGGACCTGGAAATCGGCCGCGGTGAGGCACTCGCCCTGGTGGGCGAGTCAGGCTCTGGCAAGTCGACGCTTGCCCTTGCGCTGAGCGGCTTGTGCCCCGTCGACAACGGCGAGATCAAGCTGAACGGGAAGGCCGTGGGGGCCCGCCGTTCGCAAGCGGACCGGCGCCGGGTCCAGATGGTGTTCCAGGACCCTTATTCGTCGCTGAACCCCCGCCTGACCGTCGGCGGGGTGCTGCGGGAACTGCTGCGGGTGCACCATGTGGTGCCAAGGAGCCAGGTGACCGACGAGAGCAAGCGGCTGCTCAACCTGGTCGGGCTGCCCGAGGAGGCGGTGGGCTCCTATCCCCGCCAGTTCTCCGGCGGCCAGCGCCAGCGCATCGCCATCGCCCGCGCCCTGGCGCTGCGGCCCGAGGTGCTGATCGCCGACGAACCGGTGTCCGCGCTTGATGTCAGCGTTCAGGCCACGATCCTCAACCTGCTCGCCAGCCTGCGCGCGGAGCTGGGCCTCTCGCTGCTGCTGATCTCGCACAACCTCGCCGTGGTCCGGCACCTGTGCGACCGCGTCGCGGTCATGTACCTGGGCCGCATCGTCGAGGTGGCGCCCACCGAGGAACTGTTCGGCGACCCCCGGCACCCGTACACGCGCGGCCTGCTCGCGGCCATCCCCCGGCTGGCCGTCGGTGCGCCCGACACCGGGGCGCCCGCGATCTTCGGCGATCCGCCCAGCCCGCTGAACATCCCGGCAGGCTGCCGGTTCCGCACCCGGTGCCCGATCGCACAGCAACGGTGCGAGGAGGAGGACCCGGAGCTGACCAGTGCCGCGCAGACCCCGGGGCACCTGGCGGCGTGCCACTTCGCCTTCGACCCGTACCGCCCGCCGGGACCGGCCTGGCGCGGGCCGCGGGAGCAGGCATGACACGGGGAAAGGGGCAGCCATGAAGGTCTTCCTGTCCAGCGACATGGAGGGCACGGCGGGGGTCGTCGACTGGCAGCAGTGCGTCGGCGACGGGCCGGAGGCGGCCGCCGGGCGCGCGCTGCTGCTGGCCGAGGTGAACGCGGCCATCGAGGGTGCCGTGGCCGGTGGCGCGACCGAGATCGTGGTCAACGACTCGCACTCGACCATGCGCAACCTCCCGGCCGACGCGCTGGCCGGCGGGGCGTCCTACATCTCCGGCAGCCACAAGCCGCTCTACATGATGCAGGGCCTGGACGGCAGCTTCGACGCGGTGCTGTTCGTGTCCTACCACGGGTCGGTGGGAGCGCCGGCCGGGCTGTCGCACACCTACAACCCGCGCGCGGTCATGGAGGCCAGGCTCGGCGGCGTGGTGACCGGGGAGGCGGGCATCAACGCCCTGGTGGCCGCGCACTACGGGGTGCCGGTCGTGCTGGTCACCGGGGACCGGTGCGCCTGCGAGGAGACGGCGGCACTGATCCCCGGCGTGCACGCCGCCGTGGTCAAGGAGCACGTCAGCCGGCTGGCCGCGCACAGCCTGCACCCGGCCCGCGCCCGCGCGCTGATCAGGGAGACCGCGCAACGGGCGATCGAGGGCGCGGCCAGCGCCAGCCCGCCGCCGGTGGGCTCGGCCCCGCTGGAGATCTCCGTCCGCACCACCGACATCGCCGAGGCGGCGGGCTGGGTCCGCGGCGTGGAGCGCACGGGGCCCCGCGAACTGCGCTTCAGCGGCGAGGATCCGCTTGCCGTGTACCGCAGTTTTTGCGCGGCGATCCTGCTGACCCGCGCGGTTGCGGAGGTGGTGTGACCGGAGGTACGCCCGGCAGCCAGCGCCGCGCGTCCCGCCTGGTCGATATCGCGGAGGCGGTCGGGGTCCACGTGTCCACCGTGTCCCGGGTGCTCAACGGGGACCCCGCGCAGTCGATCCGCCCCGAGGTCTACGAACTGATCCTCAAGACCGCCCGGCAGCAGGGCTACCGGCCGAACGCGCTGGCCCGGGCGCTCAAGCGGCGCCGCACCGGTGCCCTGGCCTTCGTCATACCGCTGCTGCGCAACCCGATCTGGGTCCGGCTGCAGCGCGGCGCCCTGCAGCGGGCCGGCGAGCGCGGCTACGTCGTCATGATCATGGAGGAGCCCGGCGAGCACGCCAAGCCCCCCGACGACTACCGGTACCTGGTGGAGGAGAGCCGGGCCGACGGGCTGCTGCTGGCCACCGCGCTGCGGATTCCCCAGCACGCCGGGGGAGTGCCCGCGGTGCCGCACGTGTACGTGAACCGCCGCGGGCCCGATCGCGGCAACGACGTGGTGATGGACGAGCCAGGGGCGGTCCGGCTGTTCCTCGACTACGTGACCGGCCTCGGCCACCGCAGCGTGGTGCTGATCGACGGGCCGCCCGAGGTGGACACGGTGCACCGCCGGGTGAGCGCGGCCCGGCGGATCTGTGCCGCGCGGGGGATCGGGCTCACCGTGCGCCATGAGGCGCCCACCGAGGAGGGCGGGTGGCGTGCCGTGACCCGGCTGCCGGGACCAGGGGCCCTGCCCACCGCGTGCGGGGTCGGCAGCCTGAACCAGTTGTTCGGGGTGCTCGCCGCGCTCCGCCACTCGGGCATCGGGGTACCGTCCCAGATGTCGGTGGTGAGCTTCGACGAGGACGAATGCCTGCCCTTCCTCGACGTCCCGGTGACCAGCGTGGCCATGCCGCTGGCCGACCTGGGCAGCGCCGCCGTGGACGCGCTGGTCGCGCGCATCGAACGCGAGCCCGCCATCGACGTGATGGTCCGCCAGCCGATGAGCCTGGTCCTGCGCGGCTCGGTCGCGCGCCCGTCGGCCAGGCCGTAACGCCTGGCTAGAGGCGGCTCGCCTGGTAAGCGACCGTGGCCCAGTCAATCTCCATGGTGCCCGCCCCGGCGCTGGACCCCGTGACGAACACCGATCCCGTGGTGGGACTGACGGCTGCTGCCTGAGCAGCATCGGTGCCGTTCCCGGTGCCGTTGTAGCGGGCGAGCCACAGCTGGGCGCCGGTCCGGGCTTTGTAGGCGAGCGTGGCGTAGTCATAACCGGAGCTGGTCCCTGTGCTTCTCCCGGTGACATACACCGTTCCCCCACCGGGGCTGGTTACGACCGAAGTAGCGCGGTCGTCGAGGTTACCGGGGCCGTTGTAGCGCTTCACCCACAACTGGTAGCCGGTCGCGGTCCTGTAGGCGATGGTGGCGTAGTCAACGTTCGAGGTATTTCCCGCGCTTCCCCCTGTGACGAACACCCTCCCCCGCCCGGGCTGACTACCACCGAGCTGGCAAAGTCGGTCAATGTCGCCGGGCCGTTGTAGCGGGCGACCCACAGCCGGTGGCCGGTCGCGGCGTCGTAGGCAACCGTGGCGTAGCCAGGGCCCTCGCCCGAGCTCGCGCTAGTCCCGGTGACATATACCGCCCCGCCAGCCGGGTTGACCGCAAGCGCGACGGGGAAATCGTCGCCGTTGCCGGGGCCGTTGTAGTACTTCACCCACAGCTGAGCGCCGGTCGCGGCGTCGTAGGCGACCGTGGCGTAGTCATCACCCGAAGTCGCGCGCGCGGCATACCCGGTGATGAACACCGTCTTCCCGTCTGGGCTGACGGCGGCGGCGGACGTGGCGGTGTCATCGCGGTTGCTGGGGCCGCTGAAGCGGGCGACCCACAGCTGGGCGCCGGTCGCGGCGTCGTAGGCTACCGTGGCGTAGTCATAGGCCGACGTGGTCTGGGCGCTTTCCCCGGTGACGAACACCGTCCCCCCGTCCGGGCTGACCACCACCGAGTACGCCTTGTCATCGCCGTTGCCGGGGCCGTTGTAGCGGGCGATCCATAGCTGCTCGCCGGTCGCGGCGTTGTAGGCGATCGTGGCGTAGTCATACGAGGCGACTCCGCCGCTTTCGCCCCCGCTTTCCCCGGTGACGTACACGGTCTCGCCGTTGGGGCTGACCGCCAGCGAGGCCGCGACGTCATTGAGATTGCCGGGGTCGGTGTACGTGGCAAGCCATAGCTGGGCGCCGGTCGTGGCGTCGTAGGCGGCCGTGGCGTAGGAAAGCGCTCGACGGCGCGCCCCTGAGGCCGGTGACGTACACCGTCCCCCCGTCCGGGCTGACCCGTACCGCATTAGCGGCGTTCTCGAACTCGGTGGTGCCGTACCGTTCCGCCCACAGCTGGGAACCCGGGCCTGGCGATGCCGACAGCCAACGGCCCGGCCACCCGGGCTGCTCCCTGGCTGCGCGGGTTCCCCGGCGAGGCCTGGGCCCCGGTGAACCCCGCAGCACTGACCGCCACACCTGCCAGTACGGCGAACAGTCCGCACATCAGCTGCCTGCGCATCCGGCAACCTCCTATCACGCATCCCCTGCATGCGACTCGCGCCGAGGCCGGACATAGGACGCGTCAGGGGCGATACCGGTTTACACGATGAGGGGCCGGGCGCGGTGGGTGTCGGCTGGGACATGACGGTGATGGGCCTGGCCAGGCACCTGTCCGGTGAGGAGCTGAACGGCCCGGAGTTGGCCGCCAAGTGGCTGGCCTCGGACGAAGCCCACCAGTTCATCGCGCTCAGCAGCGAGCTTTGGTGCCAGGCCAGCATCGCCGCCGGCACCCCTGCCACCGAGGCCTTGGGGGCCGCCGAGCGAACCGTCGCCGCCTACACCGGCGCCGAGCCGCCGCCCGAATCCTGACGGCCTGGGCAGACCGGAATCCTCCGGGTACCGCCAGCATTTCGCCGACCATCTTCGGAGAAGGTTTCTCAGCCGCATGCGCTGAAAAGTCTTCAGGATCATGGCAAATCCGGGGGTGCGCCGATCGTCGTATCCATGAGGGGACGCGGCGATGGCCGAGCAATAGAGGAGGTGCGCCGCGGTGCTGACTGAAGACAAGAAGCGGGCAGAGGGTGTTATGACGGGTGGGACAATCTCATCGCCGATGATCAGGGCCGGCATTTGGTCATCGAGTGGACCAAGCATCTGTAGATCGTGATGTCCATCGTCCGGCCATGTTGATGTATTGACTCGTGGTTGTTCGGGGGGTGACACTCGGGGCGGCCGGCGGGAACGGAGGACGGATGCGTGCAGCAATGTTGGCTGGGCGTTTCTTCTAGGGCGCTGGCGGCCTCGCTGATGCTGGCGGCGGCCCTGACGGTGCTCGGCCCGGGCGCCGCGTCGGCGGCGACCTGCGGGAACGGGGCGGGGCAGCCCGTGCAGCCGGGTTCGTCGGACATCCTCGGAGGCGTGGCGATCACCTCATGCCGGGTCTGGGCGGTGGGCGATTACATCGTTGCCGGGAACGTGCGCACCCTTGTCGAGCGGTGGAACGGCACGGCGTGGACCCTGGTGCCTAGCCCCAGCCCGGCGTCCTCGTACAACATCCTCAGCGGCGTGGCGGCGGCCTCCGCCAGTGACGCCTGGGCGGTCGGGCAGTCCAGCGGCAACCCCGCCGGCCATGTCTTCCAGACCCTGGCCGAGCACTGGAACGGCACCGCGTGGACGCAGGCGACAACCCCGAACCCGGGCACGGGCAACAACTACCTGGCATCGGTGGCCGCCACCTCCGCCAGCGGCGCCTGGGCGGTCGGCGGTTACGACACCGGCCCCGGCACGGCGTTGCACGCCCTGGCCGTGCACTGGAACGGGACCGCGTGGACGCAGGCGCCAATCCCGAACCCGGGCGCGGGCACCCCCACCTACAACTACCTGAACGCGGTGGCGGCCACCTCCGCCAGTGACGCCTGGGCGGTGGGCTCGTACTCCGCCAGTGCCGGAGGCTCCCTGACCCTCATCGACCACTGGAACGGCACCGCGTGGACGCACGTGCCCAGCCCCAGCCCCGGATCACCAACAACCTGTCCGGCGTGGCTGCCCTCTCCGCCACCGACGCCTGGGCGGTGGGCAGCTACTCCACCAGCGGCGACGACCAGCACACCCTGGTCGAGCACTGGGACGGGACCGCGTGGACGCAGGTGCCCATCGCCAGCCCCAACCGAGTCGCGGAGCTTGGCGGGGTCGCGGCCACCTCCGCCACCAACGTCTGGGTGACGGGCTACTACATCCAGAATGTCCGCCCGTTCGCGAGGTTGACCCTCGTCTACCACTGGGACGGCACCGCGTGGCACCGGGTACCCAGCCTCAACCCGTCGTCGTCCGGGAACTTCATGGGCGGCGTGGCGGTGACGCCCGCTGCCGGTGTCTGGGCGGCCGGTTTCTACACTTCCCGACAGCCAGCAGCAGACCACGCGGGCGTTCGCCTTCCACTGCTGCTGACGGCCGGGGGCGGCGCCCGGGCGGGCTTTCGCTGGGCGGCGGCGTCGTGGCGGCGCGGCCGGCGTACTTCGGCGCTGCCTGGACAGGCGCGCAGGCGCTCATCGCGGGCGTGCTGATGCTGCCCCCCACCGCCAGGGTGCTGATCGCCCGCAGAGCAGCGCTACGCCACTAACGCGCTTGGATGCGGCGCGCGGGCACGAACGGAAGCGCCGGGTCGATCAGCAACAACCCTGATAGCCGGGTAAGCCACGCGGCGAGGTGCCCGCCGGGCAGGTCCTATGCCGCGTGACTCCACCCGGCCCTACGGTCCGGTTTCCCGGCACGAAGCTCTCCGGAGATCTATGCCGCATGAGAGCGCTTAGCGGTCCGCTCGATTCTGCACCGATGGCATCCCAACGATCCGAGGCTGGCAACCAGATCAGGCGGATATCGCGTGCTTCGTGGGCCTGGCTGTGACCGTCTGAATCGAAACGCTAGTCCCGCCAAGCAGGCCAGATGTTCCTCAGGCGGGCCTATAACGCCATGGTTGCGCCACCCATCACAATCACCGCACCCCCGCGGCACGGGGCAGTCAGTCACACCAGTAGCAGGAGGCACAGCAGGCACCGGGCCAGGCCGATGCCCACCAAGATCATGGAGTTACGCCACCTGGAGCGGCGGTACTCCCGTGATCAGGGTTTGAGCAGGCGGGAGGCGAACGTCGCGCCGGGGCTGAGGCGGGCCAGGGACTCGGTCAGTTCGGTCTCGGCGGCGCGCAGGCCGTCGATGCCGAGGGCCGCGAGGCCGTCAAGTACGAACATCGCCGTGGTGGTCGAGTGGGTGATCCGGGTGCGGACGCACTGGCGCCAGTTCCAGCGCCGGCAGGTGACACCCTGGTCGTCCCGCCAGACCACCTCGCCGGGCTCGGGGTGCTCGATCGCCGGCTGCCCGTCGGTAGTGGTGTCGAAGTCCTCGTCCCCGGTGGCCCGAACGAGCCTGGCCGATCCCGCATAACGGGCCAGGTCCTCGCCGCCGACGGGGAGCAGGCAGGCGATGGACACGGCGTTGTAGGCGTCGGTGATCCGGTCGATGCGCGGCAGGCCCGTCTCCACCCGGCGCAGCAGGGCCTCCACGCTCGGCCTGGTCCGCTGCGGCTTGGCCCCGAAGGCGCGGAACGCCTCCCGCCACTCGGCCACCTGCGGCAGTTCCTCGGGCCGCGCTCCGCCCATGTGCTTGCGGGCCCGGTCCTCGGCCTCGGTGAGGAAAGCGTCGCTGGCCTCGTCGCTGGGCCCGGGACGCAATCCCTCGGCGACGATCAGCAGCGCGGCGTAGTCCGGCCGCAGCGCCCGGACATCCGCGGCCACCTCAGCCCCGTCAAGCCACATCCCTGCCTCGCCTCCCGTACGAAGTCATCTCGCGAAGTCGTCCCCACGCCTCCTCGCGAACCAGCCAGCGCATCCTACTGCCGTGACCGGTAACGTCTGGGCTAACGGCCGGCGGAGGGAGGCCTCGGTGCGTACCGGCATTGGCGCTGTCGTCCTGGCACGGCGGCCCTGGCGGCGGACGGCGGTCCCGGCCGCCAGCCCAAGTGCCGCGTCAGCGGCCACCGCGACGACCTGGACGGTCCGCCCAGGCGGAAAGATCACGGCGACGGCAGCCAAGACCACGCTGGCAGACACCCCCACCGGCGCCACGATTCCCTGCGCAGTCCTCGCGCATATCCGGCACGCCTGAAGGCGGGCAGCGGGCTGCCCGGTACCGGAATCGGATCTCTCACCACTGCGGTTTACTCGCAGTGCTCAGCGGGGCCGTTCGCGGCGACGGTGACCGCCCGCGGCCTGCCATGGCGGCTGAACCTCACCTCCTATGACCGGCCTACCGGCGTGGCCCGGGGCACGATCAGCCACCTCCAGATCAGCGTCGCCGCCCTCGTCGCATCCCGTGCACCGCGGTGATCAAAGGCACCAGCGGCACCGCGCCCGACGGGGTGATGCCGGTCAGCTACACCAGCAAGACCGGCACCCTGAAGGTCCTCCCCACGGGGGGCAACCTGCACTGGTACCACGTCCACGGTTGCGCCGGCATCATCAGAAACGGCGACGCCGCCACGCTCTCCGCCAGCTACACGATCACCCCGCGGCAGGTCATCACCAGCCCGTAACGGCAGGACCGCCGGGTCAAACCTGGCCGGCGATGCGGTACCCGACGCCCGGGGTGGTGGTGATCACCGGGGATTCCCCAGCTTGCGCCGCAGGCGGCCGATGGTCACCGTGACGGTGTTGGTGAACGGGTCGGCCTGCTCGTCCCAGACCTGTTCGAGCAGGTCCTCGGCGGACAGGAAGGCCGGCCCGGCGTGCAGCAGCGCCTCGAGGACGGCGAACTCCTTGACCGACAGGTCAAGCTGCCGCCCGTCCCTGATGACCGTGCGCCGCAACGGGTCCAGCTCGATCCCGGCCGCGCGCAGCGTCCGGGCGCGGGCCGCGGGCTGGCGCCGGGCCAGCGCGCGGATGCGCAGCACCAGCTCGGGGAAGTGGAACGGCTTGGCGAGGTAGTCGTCGGCGCCCAGGCCCAGGCCGCTGACCCGGTCGCCGGGGGAGTCGGCCGCGGTCAGCATCAGCACCATGACCCGGCCGTCCTGCCCGGTGATCATCTGGCACAGCGTGTCGCCGTGGATGCCGGGCAGGTCCCGGTCCAGCACCACGACATCGTAGGAGTTGACGTCGAGCTTGGCCGCGGCCTCCAGCCCGTCCCCGGCGGCGTCCACCGCCATGCCCTGATCGCGCAGGCCCTCGACCAGCACCTCGGCCAGCGACCGGGAATCCTCCACCACCAGCACCCTCATCCCGGCACACCGGCCCCGGTGAGACGGCCGGCCGGCGCCAGCGGCAGCGCGACGCTGACCCGCAGGCCGCCCTCGGGCCGGGCCCGCAGGCCGAGGGTGCCGCCGTGCGCCGTCGCGATGGCCTCGACGATCGACAGGCCGAGCCCGGAACCGTGGTCGGACCCGGTCCGGTCCGCGCCGAGCCGCCGGAACGGCTGGGCGAGCCGGGCCACCTGATCGGCGTCCAAGACATCCCCGCCGGTCTCCACCACCAGGCGGACCAGGTGCCCGTCCGCCCCGGTGGTCACGCTGATCCAGCCGCCGTCCCTGTTGTGCCCGATCGCGTTGTCGAGCACGTTGTCCACCATCCGGCACAGCAGCGCCTGGCTGCCCGTCACCCAGGTGCCGCGCTGGCCGGTGGCGTGGTGCACGGTCAGGTGCCTGGCGGCGATCGGGCCGGCCCGCACCGCCAAGGCCGCGGCGGTGAGGTATTCCAGCGAGAGCGTGGCCTGGCCGGGCAGGTCGCCGTGCTGCGCCCGGGCGAGCGCCAGGAACCCGTCGAGCAGCCCGTCGACCCGGTCGAGTTCGCCGCGCAGCCGGTCCGCAAGGGCGATCGTCGGCGCGGGCACCGGCCCCGGCTTGGCCACCGCGACATCGACGCTGGCCCGCATCGTGGTCAGCGGCGTGCGCAGTTCGTGCGAGGCGTTGGCGACGAACCGCCGCTGCGCCGCGAAGGCTCCCTCCAGCCGCTCCAGCAGCCCGTCGATGGTGTCCGCGAGATCCTTCAGCTCATCCCCGGGACCGGCCACGGCCAGCCGCTCGTGCAGGCTGTCCGCGGAGATCCGCCGGGTGGCCGCGGTCATCGCCCGCAGCGGGCGCAGCACCCGGCCGGCCACGAGCCACCCAACCACCAGCGACACCACGGTCATGATGGCCAGCGCGATCGCCGACCCGACCAGCAGATCGTGTGAGACGCCCGAATGGATCTTGGATTCTGCGGTCGCGAGCTGGTCCTGAAGCTGGTGGATCCGGGCCTGCGCCTGGGCCAGCGCGGTCGAAGGGACTGCCTGGTTCGCCGCGGTGACCGACTCCCTGGACGAGGACACGACTACGCCGCTGGCGATGGCCAGCAGCACCGCCCCGGACACCACGAACAGGGCGCCATACAGGGCGGTCAGCCGCATCCGCACGGTCCGCGGCAGCACGCCTGCCAGCAGCATTCTCATTCCTCGCCTCCCCGCTCCGGGTGGCACCGCCATCCCGGACTCCAGGATGCCCGGCCGGGCCTAACAACGGAATAACAGCCCGTGTTCGGCCGGTGTTAGCGCCGTTGCCCTACAACCGAGCCTATGGATGCGAGCATCGAAGTAAGCGGCCTGCGCAAGAGCTTCGGCCCGACGCTGGCCCTGGACGGCATGACGTTCACCGTCCGGCCAGGTCAGGTCACCGGTTTCGTCGGCCCCAACGGGGCCGGCAAGACCACCACGATGCGGGTGATTCTCGGCCTGGACGCCCCCGGCGAGGGCACCGCCCTGGTCGGCGGGCGCCGCTACGCCAGCCTGCGGCACCCGCTGCGGCACATCGGCTCCCTGCTGGACGCCGGCGCGCTGCAGCCCAGCCGCACCGCCCGCAACCACCTGCTGTGGCTGGCCCGCTCCCAGGGCCTGGATGCCCGCCGGGCCGATGCGGTGCTCGGGCAGGCCGGTCTTGACAAGGTAGCCCGGCGCCGGGCCGGCGGGTTCTCCCTGGGCATGCGGCAGCGGCTGGGGATCGCCGCCGCCATGCTCGGCGACCCGCCGGTGCTGATGATGGACGAGCCGTTCAACGGCATGGACCCCGAGGGCATCGTCTGGATGCGGGGCTTCCTGCGGTCGCTGGCCGCCGAGGGCCGGGCCGTGCTGGTGTCCAGCCACCTGATGAGCGAACTGGAGGACACCGCGGACCACCTGGTGATCGTCGGCCGGGGCAAGGTCATCGCCGACACCAGCGTGGCCGGGCTGCTCGCCGCCGCCTCCGGCGACCGGGCCCTGCTGCGCACCACCGCGCCGGAGGCAGCGGCCATGGTGCTGGAGGACGCGGGAGCATGCGTCACCGCCACCGGGCCCGGTGCGCTGACCGTCACCGGGCTGGGCACAGGGCAGATCGCGGCGCTGCTCGGCCAGCAGGCGGTCCCGTTCTCCGAACTGTCCGCGCACCGCGCCACGCTGGAACAGGCGTACCTGGGCCTGACCCAGGACGCGGTCGAGTACCGCGCCGCCCCGGCGGGGGGTTCCGGGCTGTCGGGGTCTGGGGTGCCCCCAGAGGATGCAGTGTCCCCCCGGGCCAGCACCGGGACCGGGAGTGCCCGGCCATGACCGCGACGCAGGCGCCGCCCCGGGCCGCCGCCGCGGCCGAGCGCGACAGCTTCGCCGAGATGCTCCGGGCCGAGTGGACCAAGTTCCACACCGTGCGCGGCTGGGTGACCGGCATCATCGTCGCCGCCCTGGTGACCGTGCTGGTCGGGCTGCTGTCCGCAGCGGGCAGCCTGAGTTCCTGCAGCATCAACGGCCAGCCCTGCCACCTCGTGCACCCGGTGGGCCCCGGCGGCGAGGCGGTGACCGACACCTTCTATTTCGTGCACCGGCCACTGCCGGGAAACGGCAGCATCACCGCGCGGGTGACCTCGCTGACCGGCCTGCTGCCGACCGCGACGGGCGGCAGGGTCGAGGCCGGGCAGGGCCCGCGGTCCGGCATGCACCCCGGCCTGGAACCCTGGTCCAAGGGCGGCCTGATCATCAAGGCGAGCACCGTCCAGGGCTCGGCCTACGCGGCGATCATGGTCACCGGCGGGCACGGGGCCCGGATGCAGTACGACTACACCCAGGACATCGCCGGGCCGCCCGGCCGGCCCACCGCGGCGTCCCCGCGGTGGCTGCGGCTCACCCGGGCCGGGGACACGATCACCGGCTACGCGTCCGCCGACGGGACGCACTGGACGCGGGTCGGCACCGCCACCCTGGCCGGGCTCCCCGCTACCGTCCAGGCGGGCATGTTCGCCACCTCCCCGCCTGACAACGTGACCACGGCCCAGGGCCTGCTCGGTACCAGTGGCACCGGCGGGCCCACCCAGGCCGCCGCCGTCCTCGACCACGTCAGCCTGCGTGGGGCGGCACCGGGTGGCTGGACCGGTACCCAGCTCGGCGCCGGCCCCAGCGACGCGTCCCCGGCCATGCCCGGCGGATACCACCAGGCCCGCGGCACGTTCACGGTGACCGGGTCCGGGGACATCGCGCCGGACGAGCCCGGCGGCGCGGGCCCCGGCCAGACCCTCGACCACACCCTCGTCGGCGCGCTGGCCGGGCTGATCGCCGTGGTGGTCGTGGCGACGGTGTTCATCACCGCGGAGTACCGGCGCGGCCTGATCGCCGTCACGTTCGCGGCCAGCCCACGGCGGGGCCGGGTGCTGGCCGCCAAGGCGCTCGTGATCGCCGCGGTCAGCTTCGCCGCCGGGCTGGCGGCCGCGGTCATCGCGATCCCGCTCAACAGCCATGTGCTGCGCGCCAACGGCAACTACCTGTACCCGGTGAACCTGCTGACCGAGGTGCGCCTGGCGGCCGGGACCGCGGCGATGCTCGCCGCCGCCGCCGTCCTCGCCCTCGCCCTCGGGGCCATGCTGCGCCGCGGCGCCATCGCGGTCACCGTGGTCATCGCGGCGGTCATCCTGCCGTTCCTTGTCGCCGTCACCAACGTGCTGCCGGCCGGCGCGGACAACTGGCTGATGCGGCTGGCCCCGGCGGCCGGGTTCGCGGTCCAGCAGACCATTCCGAACTACCCGCAGGTGAGCAACGTCTGCGCGGTGGCGCAGGGCTGCTACCCGCTGGCACCCTGGGCCGGGTTCGCCGTGCTCTGCGCCTGGGCCGCGGCCGCCCTGGGCCTGGCCGTGGTCCTGCTGCGCCGGAGGGACGCGTGAGCGCGGCGCTGCGCGCCGAGTGGACCAAGCTGCGCACCTCCCCGGGCACGGCCTGGCTGCTGCTCGCCGTCGTCGCCGTGACCGTGGCGGTCAGCGCCGCGGCCGCGGCGTCGGCCCGGTGCCCGGCGGCCGGCTGCGGCGAGGACCCCGGCAAGATCAGCCTCACCGGGGTCGTCCTGGGCCAGGCGGCCGTGGCCATCGTGGCCGTGCTGGCGGTCAGCACCGAGTACAGCACCGGCATGATCCGCACCACCCTGGCGGCGATGCCCGGCCGGGTCACCGTGCTGGCCGCCAAGGCAGCCGTGGTCAGCGCGCTCATCCTGGCCGCCGGAGCGCTCGCCGCGGCAGGCAGCCTGCTCACCGGGTGGCTTATCCTGCCCGGGCACGGCTTCACCCGCGCGCACGGGTTCGCGCCGCTGACCCTGGCCGACGGGCCGGTACTGCGCGCCACCGCCGGATCTGTCCTCTATCTGGCCCTCATCGGCCTGCTCAGCCTGGGGGCCGCCGCGGCGGTGCGGGACTCGGCCGTGGCGATCGGGGCCGTGCTCGGCCTGCTCTACCTGGCCCCGGTCGTCGCCGCCGTGGTGAGCAACGCGACCGTGCAGCGGCACCTGCTCCAGGCCGCGCCGATGACCGCCGGGCTGAACGTCCAGGCCACCACCGGCCTGCGCAGCCTGCCGCTGAGCCCATGGCAGGGCCTGGCCGTGCTGGCCGCCTGGGCGGCCGGCGCGCTGCTGGCCGGCGGCCTGCTGCTGCGGCTTCGCGACGCGTGAGCCCGATCATGCGCTACGCACCCCGGGGCCCGCCCTGGCCCGCACCGCGCCGCCGCCTGCGGTTGGCCGCCCGGAGTAGCGTTCTGAGTATGACGATGCAGACCCGCCGCCTGGGGCGGACCGGAACGGACGTGACCATCCTCGGCTACGGCGCCATGGAGCTGCGCGGCGAGCCGCACGCCTCGGCGATCGTGGACCCCGCCGCGGGACGGCTGCTCAACGAGGTGCTGGACGGCGGCATCAACCTGATCGACACGTCCATCGACTACGGCCGCAGCGAGGAACTCATCGGGCGCTACCTGGGCCACCGGCGCGACGAGTACTTCCTGGCTTCCAAGTGCGGCTGCCTGCTCGGCCCCCCGCCGGCCGGTGCCAAGCCGCCGTTCCCGCACGACTGGAGCGCCGCCAACGTCCGGGCCGGGATCGAGCAGAGCCTGCGCAGGCTGGACACCGACCACCTGGACCTGGTGCAGGTGCACATGTCGCCCAGCCGGGCCCAGATGGAGGCCGGGCAGACCATCGAAACCCTGGTGGCCATGCGCGACGAGGGGAAGACCAGGTTCATCGGCATGTCGGGCATCCTGCCGAACCTGCCCGACCACATCGCCATGGGCATCTTCGACGTGTTCCAGATCCCGTACTCGGTGGTCCAGCGCGAGCACGAGGACCTCATCACCGCCGCGGCACAGGCCGGTGCCGGGACGCTGATCCGGGGCGGGGTGGCCCGCGGCGGCCCCGCCGAGGACAAGAGCTGGGCCCAGGGGCCGCTCGGGCTGCCCCCGGGCGAAGGCCAGCGCCGCTGGGACTCCGCCGGCCTGGACGACCTTCTCGGGGGCATGCCGCGGCATGAGTTCGTGCTGCGTTTCACGCTCAGCCATCCGGACCTGTCCAGCACGATCGTGGGCACGTCCAACTCGGAGCACCTGCGTGCCAACATGGCCATCGCGGCGAAGGGGCCGCTGCCGGCCGACCTCTACGAACAGGTCAAGAAGCAGCTGGGGTAACCGGTCTGGATACGATGCGGGCTGTGAAGTACGCGATCGCGATACCCCAGTTCTTCGCGGACGGTGAGTTCGACCCGGCCGCGTATCGCAGCTATTTCGCTCGCGCCGAGGAGCTTGGCTTCGACAGCGCCTGGGCGCAGGAGAGCATGCTCGGTGCGGCGCCGCAGCTCAGCCCGCTCGAAGCGATGACCTACGCGGCCGCGTGCACCGAGCGGATGCGGCTGGGCTGCGTGGTGTTCGTGTCCACCCTGCACAGCCCGGTGCACCTGGCCAAGAGCCTGGCCACGCTGGATCAGCTCAGCCGCGGCCGGATCGACGTGGGGGTCGGCACCGGCGGGAAGGTGCGGCCGTTCGCCGCCTTCGGAGTGGACGCGGACCGGTACGTCGCGCGGTTCACCGAGGGGATCGCGCTGATGAAGGCGCTGTGGACCGAGCCCCGGGTCACCTTCGACGGGGAGTTCTGGCAGTTGCGGGACGCGCCCATGGAACCCAAGCCGTTCCAGAAGCCGTACCCGCCGCTGTGGTTCGGCGCGAACGGCCCGGTCGCGCTGCGCCGTGCCGTCCGGCTGGGCCACGGGTTCTTCGGTGCGGGCTCCACGCCCACCGCGAGGTTCGCCGAGCAGGTCCAGATCGTGCGGGAGGCGCTCGCCGGGGCGGGGCGCCCGGCCACGGACTTCGCCATCGCCAAGCGCGTGTACGTCGCGATCGACGACAACGGCTCGCGGGCGCGCCAGCGGATGAACGAGGAGATGGAGCACCTCTACGGGCGGCGGTCGGCGGACATCGAGGCCGCGGCGGTCGCCGGAACACCGGACGACTGTGCCGCCGCGCTGCGCGAGGTCGTCGCGGCCGGTGCGGAGCTGATCCTGTTCACGGCCATGTTCGAGCAGGCCGAGCACGCCGAGCGGCTGGCCGCGGAGGTCATCCCCCGGCTCGGCTAGGATCGCCCGCCCAGGCCCCGTGACGGAGGAACGGGGCCTGAGGCCAGCGGGGGCCCGGGGGGCCGCCCCCGGGCCAGCACGGGAGGACCGATGGCCCGCGCTACCTGGTGAAGACGATCTCGATGCGGTTGAAGCCGGTGTAGGCGTGCGGATAGCCGTCACCGGGGCCGTTCTGGCTGTCGTCGCCGGCGGCCGCGATCTTCGCAGCACGCTCATGCCGCCGATCACCTTCCCGAACGGCGTGTAGTCCGGCGGGATCTTGCCGCTGTTGTTCCAGCAGAAGAAGAACTGGCTGCCGTTGGTGTTGGGCCCGGCGTTGGCCATGGCCACCGTGCCGGCCGCGTAGTTGGCCCCGGCCAGGTTCTCGTCGTTGAACCGGTAGCCGGGAGCGCCGGAGCCGGTGCCGGTCGGGTCGCCGCACTGCAGCACGAAGATCACCTTGACGGTGAGCCGGTGGCAGTGGGTGCCGTTGAAGTAGCCGCGCTGGGCCAGGAACCGGAACGAGTACGTGGTGCACGGTGCCTGCGCGGTCAGCATCCGCACCACGATGACGCCCTGCGTGGTGTGCATGACGGCGACATAGCGCCGCGCCGCCCGCTTCTTGGTGAAGTTGGGCAGGCCCTTGAAGTTGTCGAACGGGACCGCCTTGGTGTAGCCGCAGCCGGGTTCGTGCGGGGCACCCGGGCTGGTGCTGGCGGGGGGCAGGGCCAGCCCTGCCGGTCTCGCGTGCGTGACCCGGGCGTGGCCGGGCGCCGGCGCGGTGCGCGGCAGGGCGCTCGCCGAGGCGGCGCCACCGACGGTGGCAATGGCGAGAGCAGCGGCGGCGAGGGCGATGACCTGGCGCTTTGGCATGATCTGTACCTTTCTGCCGGACGATGGGGCGGCTCTGCCGGGACGAAACGGCGGCGCCAGCCTAGGCCGGGCAGCAAGGCGGTAACAGGTACGCGGCGGCTAGATGATCGTCGCCCGCCCCCCGGATCCGGGGGACGGGCGGCTAAGTGGGCGGGATGGCGGCCGGCATGGGCCTGGGCAGCTTAGCGCCGCTCGTCGAGGCCAAGGAACAGCTCCGTGGCACGCCGCTGCGCGTAGTTCATCTCTCCCACGACGCTGGCCACGCGGTGCACGATCTGGCCGAAGCGCGTCCTGGACTCGTTCGCAGTCATCTGAGGTGCTCCTCTCTGCACGGACCCCTTGTCCGTTCGTGCCTTCAGCATCGCCGTAAGGCCCCCGCCGCCGGATCGTACGAATGCCCTACTTCCCGTCCCCGCGCACGGCCTTAGGCCTGGTGGGCGTGGCATAGTCCAGGCATGGCCATCTTTGACGACCTCGAGGCGGAGCAGGACCGGCTGGAGGAGATCCTCGCCGGCCTCGACGGCGCGCGGTGGTCGGCGCCGTCGGCGGCCGCCGGCTGGAGCGTCACCGACGTCGTGCTGCACCTCGCGCAGAGCGAGGAAGCGGTGGTCGCCAGCACCGGCGGCGCCGCGCTGCGTCCGGGGCGGGGGCCCGGGGCCACGGTGGACCAGCTCGCGGACGATATGGTCCGGGCGCAGCGGGCGGAGCCGGCCGTGGTCTTCGAGCGGTGGCGCGGGGCGAGGCGCGCGGCGGGGCGCGCGCTGCGCGCGGCCGACCCGGGGCAGCCGCTGTCGTGGGTGGAGGCACCGATGAAGCCGGCCACCATGGCCACCACCCGGCTGGCCGAGCACTGGGCCCA
Organism: uncultured Actinomycetes bacterium; assembly: GCA_963795785.1. Taxonomy (GTDB): domain Bacteria; phylum Actinomycetota; class Actinomycetes; order Streptosporangiales; family Streptosporangiaceae; genus DASXKD01. Next base: position 87,858 of record CAWCKG010000017.1, on the reverse strand, counting down.
CGGCCTGGACATCACCGGGCCGCTGGGCATCGCCTTTCCCGACACCGGCCGGCTGCGGCACATCGCCTGGCTGGCGCACCGCACGCTGCCCTACGCGTTCGCCCTGGCCGGCGAGGGAACCCAGGACGTGCGGTGTGACCTGACCGCCCCGGACGGGGTGACGCCCTGGGAGTTCGGGCCGGACACCGCGGGATCGGCGATCAGTGGCCCGGCCGGCGATTTCTGCCGGGTGGCCGCCCAGCGGCTGGCCCCCGAACAGTCGGGCCTGAAGGCCAGCGGCCCGCACGCCGCGGCCGCGCTGCGGCTGCTGCGGACGTACGCGGCCTGAAACTGTCACACCTGGCCGGTTCCGCGTGTCGAAGGTGGGTGAGGACGCACGCTGGCAAGGAAAGGACATGGACATGGCGCGTATCTCACTGGATCCGCCCAAGACGCTGAGCTACCGGATCGCCGCGCGGTTCGCGCGCCGCAGGTACGGGGTGATGCCCGACCCCGGCGCCGCCATGGCGCACAACGTGAAGGTCGGCCGCTCGTACGTGCTGTTCGAACTGGGCGTGGAGCGATGGCGGAGCCTGGACCGCGGCCTGAAGGACCTCGCGGTCATGGCGGCGGCCGCGAGCATCGGCTGCACCTGGTGCCTGGACTTCGGCTACTGGGAAGCCACGATGAACCACCAGGTGCCCGCGGCGAAGATCCGCGCCGTGCCGGACTGGCGCGACAGGGACGTGTTCACCGAACTGGAGCGGCTCGTGCTTGAGTACGCCGAGGCGATGACGGACACGCCGCCGAGCGTCACCGATGAGATGGTGGCGCGGCTGAGCGCTCACCTCAGCGAGGCGGAACTGGTGGAGCTCACCGCGATCGTGGCCGTGGAGAACCTGCGGTCGCGGATCAACTCGGCACTCGGGCTGACCGCGCAGGGGTTCAAGGACCGGTGTGCGATACCGGCCGCCGGCGGCGCGGCGGCCGGGGCGGCCGGGCAGCGGCCGGCGTGACCGACGCGGAGGTGTTCGAGGCGCACCGCGGCCTCATGTTCGCCATCGCCTACCGGATGCTCGGCACCATCGCGGACGCCGAGGACGCGGTCCAGGACGCGTGGCTGCGCTGGTCGGCGGCGTCCCGCGCGGATGTCGCCGACCCGAGGGCCTACCTGGCCAGGATCGTCACGAACACCGCGCTGAACCGGCTCCGCTCGGCCCGTTCCCGGCGGGAGGCCTATGTGGGGCCCTGGCTGCCCGAGCCGCTGCTGACCGAGGCAGGCCCGGACGCCGCGGAACGTGCGGAGCTGGCCGAGTCCGTGTCGGTGGCCATGCTGGTGGTCCTGGAGTCGCTGACGCCGGAGGAGCGGGCGGTCTTCGTGCTCCGGGAGGTGTTCGGCTTCGAGCATGCGGAGATCGGCGCGGCCCTTGGCCGGTCCGCTCCCGCGGTGCGGCAGCTCGCCCATCGGGCGCGGGAGCATGTCCAGGCGCGCAGACCGCGGTTCGACGTGGACTGGAATCAGCAGCGTGAGGTGACTGAGCGGTTCCTCGCCGCTGCCGCGGGGGGCGACATCGAGGGCCTGATGACCGTGCTCGCCCCGGACGTGACGCTGCTGACCGACGGCGGGGGGAAGACGCGCGCCGCACTGCGCCCGATCACCGGGGCCGCCAAGGCGGCCCGGTACCTCGCGGCAATCGCCGGGCGGCCCTACGAGGGCATTGACGTCTCCGATATGACGCTGGAAGCGGCCGAGATCAACGGAAGCCCGGGCACGCTGATCATGTCGGGCAGCCGGGCGATCGCGGCCCTGACGCTGACGGTCTCGGATGGCCGGATCACCGCGATCCAGTTGCTGGCCAACCCGGACAAGCTGGCCGCCGTCTCGGCCGGCCGGACGCTGCCCCGCTGCTGACCAGGCGGCCCAGGCCGCCGGGCAGCGGGGGATCAGATCCTGGCCCGCCACGGGGGCGCGGGCCGCATCGAGCTGGTCCGGTTGTCCTAGCGGGGTCAGCCGGTCACGGTGAACGCGGCGCTCGTCCCGGCGAAGCTGCGCCGGCCGCGCGCGGCGATGACGTGCGCCCCGGCTGTGGCCTGGGGGATCGTGATCGTCGCGCTGAAACTGCCGATCGCGGTGGTCTTGGCATTGCCGAGCACGGTGATGCCGTCCCAGTAAAGCGTCACGGTCTCGCCGGCGTAGAAGCCGCTGCCGGTGAGGGTGACCTTGGTGCCCGCGGGGCCACTGGCCGGATTCACCGACATCACGACCGGCGTGAACACCTCCGCGGTGCTGGCCGCCGCGCCGTCAAGGGATGGGCCGCCGCCAGCGACCAGGACGCTGCCGCCGGGCAGCGGCGTGGCCGTCTGGAACACCCGGGGCTGGGTCATCGAGTGCACCGGGAACCAGAAGCCGTTGTTGAAGACCTCGGCGCTGGACAACGCGGCCTGGTTGCCGCAGGTGCTGCACCCGCCAGCGGCCAGCACCGTGCCATCGGGCAGCACGGTAGCGGTCGCGCCGAACCTGGCGTCATTCATCGACCCAGTGGTGGTCCACTTGCCGGTGGCCGGGTCGTACAGTTCGGCGCTGGCCAGAGAGCTTCCCCCGTCCGCTGCGGATCCGCCGGTGACAAGGACGTCCCCGTCGGGCAGCAGCGCCGCGACCGCGTCCTGCCTGGCGGTGCTCATCGAGCCGGTCGCCGTCCAGGCGTTCGTGGCCGGGTTGTACAACTGGGCCGCCGCGGTGCCGCCGCCGGTCACCAGTACCTGGCCGTCGGCCAGCAGCGTGGCGGTGACGGAGCCGCCTTGTGACACCGCCGACGGCCCGCTGTTGGCCCAGGTTGCCTTGGCCGGGTTGTACACCTCGGCGGGAGTCGTCACGCCAAAGCCGGTCACCAGCACGTTGCCGTTAGGCAGCGGCGTCGCGGTGAGACCGTAGCCGGGCGCGTTCATCGGCGTGGTGTTCGTCCACGTGCCGGTGGCCGGGTTGTACAGCTCCGCGCTGGACAGCGAGATGAAGTTGTCGGACAGGCCGCCGGTGACGAGGACCTTGCCGTCGGGCAGCAGGGCCGCGGCAGGGTCGGAACGGGCGGTGTGCAACGAACCGGTGGCGGAGAACGAGCGGGTCGCCGGGTTGTACAGCTCCGCGCTGGCCAGGGTGCTGCCGGTCACCGTCTGGCCGCCGGCCATCAGCACCTTGCCGCCGGGCAGCCGGGTTGCGGTGAAGTGCTCGCGGGCGGTGGTCATCGGCCCGACGGGCACCCACGCGTCCGGACCGCCGCCGAACCCGGTGACCGGCACGCCCTGCGGGCTGAGCGGCGCGTTGTCCGACACCGCGACCGTGGCCGTGCGCAGGGAGGTGGACGACGGGGCGAACCGCACCGCCACCGTGCACGTGCCGCCGGGCGGCACCGGAGCGCCGGCGCAGCCGGTGCGCGCCCGGAAGTCGCCTGGGTTGCTGCCGGACACCGTCGCGCCGGTGACCACGAGGCCGGCCGTGCCGACGTTGGTGACCTTGTAGAAATGCGCGGCGCTGACCGTGCCGACCAGTTGCCCACCGAACGCGATCGAGCCCGGCGTGACGGTGACCAGCGGGCCGTTGCCGGTCAGGAACTCCTCGGCGGTCGACAGCGGCTGGCCGTCGGGGCCGTCGCCGCCGGCCACGAGCACGCGCCCGTTGGGCAACAGCGTCGCCGTCTGGTGGGTGCGGACGGTGCTCATCGCGCCCGGCGACACCCAGATGCCGGGCCCCGGCTCGTAGATCTCGGCCACCGAGGTGCCGCCGCCGGCGACCAGCACCCAGCCGCCCGGCAGCAGGGTAGCCGTCTGTCCCGCGTGCTTGGCCGCCATGGAGGCCGTGGGGGCCCACGTCCCGGTGGCCGGGTTGTACAGCTCGGCGCTGGAGTACTCGAACTGCCCGCAGCAGAAGCCGCCTTCGTTGAGGCCGCCGGCGACGAGCACCTCGCCGTCGGGCAGCAGCGTGGCGCTCTGCTGCTCGCGCGCACCCTGCATCGATCCGGTCTGCGCCCACGTCCCGGTGGCCGGGTTGTACAGCTCCGCGCTGCTGGTGTCGCTGCAGAAGTCGTCGTCGCAGTTGTTGAAGCCGCCGGCCGCCAGCACCTGGCCATTGCGCAGCAGGGTGGCCGTGAAGTTCTCGCGGCCGAACTTCATCGACCCGGTGCGGGCCCACGTCCCGGTGGCCGGGTTGTACAGCTCCGCGCTGGCCAGGCTGCTCTCGAAGCTGCCGGCGTCGCAGCCGTACGCATGGCCGTTGCAGCCCCCGCCGGCGACGAGGACCTGGCCGTCGGGCAGCAGGGTGGCGGTCTGGCCGGACCGGGCCACGTTCATCGCGCCGGTCGCGGCCCAGGTGCCGCTCGCGGGATCGTACAGCTCCGCGTTCGTCACCTGATGGAAGCTATGCACCCCGCCTGCCACCAGCACCTTTCCGTCGGGGAGCAGCGTGGCCGTAGCACCGCTGACCGCCAGCGGCATCTTCGCGGTCGGGGTGAAGCTCCGGGTGGCAGGGTTGTACAGCTCGGCGTTGGTGGTGCCGCCGGCGGCGACCAGCACCTGGCCGTCGCGCAGCAGCGTGGCGGTCTGCCCGGACTGGGCGACGCCCAGCGGAGCCGTCGCGACGAAGGTGTTCGGCGGGCCCAGCCCGCCCGCGGTAGCCGCGGCCGCCGTGGTGGCGAGCACGGGCATGATCAAGCCGGAGGCCAGAGCCCCGGTGCAGGTAAGTACCGCCAGCGTGCGGTGGCGGGCCCAGCGTGGCCGCTTCGTCACGAGGCAATGCCATCACGCCGGTCAACCCGGGGCAATCCCAGTTATGTCAAACATTTGGTTCTATTGCCGGTAACCGTTTATTCACGGTGACTTTTTGGCATATGGCCAGGCACCGGATGTCGCTCCCTAACCAGCTTGAACTCGTAGAGACCGGGGTCGTGACGAGTGCCGCATCAAGTTACGTTGGCCCCGTGACCGGAGGGGCGAGGTGCCCTGGATCAGGTTGCCTTCGCCGTCCTTGACCCGGGCGGCCTGAACCGGCCCGAAGTCGGCGATGCGGTCCGGCATGGTCTTGCTTTCCGGGGGTGTGCGGGGTTGTGATGGCACCTCGGGGGAGGCGATTGCGGTATGCGCGCTGGCTTGGGTGCCGTTGTCCTGGCTGGGACAGCGGTCCTGGCCGTGTACCTGGGTGCTGGGTCCCCAGTCGCGGCCACCGCTACCACCTGGACTGTGCGCCCGGGCGGGAGCATCACGGCGGCGGCGACCAGGGCCACGCTGACGGACACCACGACCGGCGTCCCCCTGCGTTGCTCGCCCGCGCGCATGTCCGGCACGCTCAAGACAGGCAGCGGGCTACCCGGCACCGGTGTCGGCGCGATCACCACCGCGGCCTTCCAGTGCGCGGGCCCGTTCGGGTGGCCCAAGCTCACCACCCGCGGCTTGCCGTGGCGCCTGACTCTGGTCTCCTACGACGCGGGCACCGGCGTGAGCCGGGGCACGCTCGGCCACCTCAAGTTCGTCTTGATGGGCCCGGCCTGTACCGCGGTGGTGAACGGCACCAACGGCACCGCGGCCGACGGGGTGGTAGCCGTCAGGTACGCCAATGCGACCGGCAAGCTGAAGATCCTGCCCGGCGGAGGCAACCTGCACTGGTGGCACGTCAGCGGCTGCGCCGGCCTGGTCGGCAACGGTGACCCCGCCACGCTCTCCGCCGCCTTTGCGGTCTCCCCTCCGCAGACCATCACCAGCCCGTAATGCCCAGCGCCGGTCAAGAGCAAACGCGACCCGCGGAGCCGCGCCCCTCAGCGGAACCAGGCAAACGTTGCCGGTCGTGACGAGGGCTCGTTGCTGACGTATGACGGGGGCATGAGGTACGGGCAACGCGGCGGGTATACACCCGTCGAACAGCAGCGGCGTGAGCGGTTACGGCTGGAGGCTGCTAAACGGTTTGCCGCCGGGGACAGTACTGATGTGATCGCGCGGGACCTGCGGGTCACGCCGGGGTCGGTGCGGCGGTGGCGGCGGGCCTGGGCCGATGGCGGCGCGGAGGCGCTGCGGTCCAGGGGGCCGGTGTCGGCCGAACGGCTCTCGCCGGCCCAGTGGGCGCGGCTGGAGACCGACTTGCGGCGGGGGCCGCTGGCGCACGGGTTCGCTGCTGACCAGCGGTGGACGCTGGGCCGGATCAAGACGCTGATCGGCCGGCTGTTCCACGTCGGCTACACCATCCAGGGTGTGTGGAAGCTGATGCGACGGCACGGCTGGTCGTGCCAGGTGCCGGTGCGCCAGGCGCTGGAACGCGACGAGGCGGCGATCGAGATCTGGAAGAGCGAGGTGTGGCCGCGTGTAAAAGCACCGCGCGCGACCTGGGCGCCTACATCTGCTTCGAGGACGAGGCAGGCCAGGGGCTGAGGCCGCCGAGGGGCAGAACCTGGGCGCCGCGCGGCACCCGCCCGGTGGTCAAAGTGCGCGGCGCGGGAGGCGGGCGGGTCAGCATCGCCGGCGTGGTCTGCTACCGCCCCGGCGACCGCCCGCGGCTGTTCTACCAGCTGCTGGTGTGCCGCCGCCGCAAAGGCGAGCGCAAGGGCTTTGCCTGGCAGGACTACCAGAACCTGATCATCACCACCCACCGGCAGCTCGCCGCGCCGCTGGTGTGGTGCTGGGATAACCTCAACATCCACCTCGCCCCGGAACTGGCCGAGTTCGCCGCCGAGCAACACCGCATGGCTGCGGATCTTCCAGCTGCCCACCTACGCGCCCGAACTCAACCCCGCCGAGGGCATCTGGTCGCTGCTGAAACGGGCCATCGCCAACTTCGCCGCCCCCAACCTCGACTACCTGGTCCGCATCGTCAAACGCAAACTCAAGAAGATCCAGTACCGGCCCCACCTCATCACCGGCTGCCTCACCAAAACCGGCCTGACCATCGAACCCTGGTGATCACATGAGCACTACGAGTTCAACCTGGTTAAGTGGCTTGCCCCTTAGGCTCGCCACACGATGTTCCACTTGTGCTGTCGTTTTGACCACTCCTCCAACACCGAAACACGTGGGGCTCCAGCTACACCAAGTTGAAGTCCACCACCGGGCAGGGCTTCATGATCCTGCGCCACTGGCTCGTAGAAGTACTTTACGAACTTCAGGCCCCCGCTGTTCGGGTCGGTATCTCCGTTGAAGGTGAGAAACGTGGAGTGGGAAACGTGCGATGCAGGAATCGACACCCGGAGCGAGCAGTCGCTCTTCCATTCGGGTAGAATCTGAAGTGCCTTTCGCGTGGCCGAAGGGCTTTCCCACGCACTGTAAGTACACCAGTGAAACCATGGCTTTGACCGCCGCACAGGGCGCACTTGCCTTGGTACGCTGGGCAAGCGCCCCGTTCGGGCGATGAATTGCTTGACCGGCTCTCCTGTACTGCGGGCTGTAGCGTGCGAATCAAGTACGCGAAACAGGGTCAGTGTGATCCTGCCGATGCCAACAATCTTGAATAGGGGGAACGCGGGCCTCGCTGGAATTATCGTCACGGGGTAGCGCGACTCATACCCTGCCAGCCCGCCGACCCAGCGGTTCATATACCGCAGGCTCTGCCGCGACACGTCCCGGCCCTCCGAAGTTGACGTCCGAAATACGTCCGCTAGCTCGTGGGTGCGGTGGCCGCCGAATTCATCAACGAGCCGGGAACATACAATCAGGAAACCTTCGAGCTCCTCGTCCGATACGGACCCACCGAGCAGCGCGAGGAGCACGCGCACCTGCTCGTCAGTAATCGGATCGGGTTCCTGCGGATCAGGCCAGCGCATGCTGCGAACGCTACACAGGCGGCGTCGCAAGCCCGGGCGGCAGACCCGCCCCGATCGGGTAGTCGCAATGAGACGACAGCGGATGGGCCGGCCGGCTTGATCAGGCGCCGGGCAGCGTGCCCCTGAGCCGGCGCGATCGGGCCGGTATCGGGGACGGCGTGCATCAAATCGGCCGCTTCCGGCTCTTTCATAACAACGGCCGTGTCTATCCGTGCGAACGGGGCTTCGTGGCACTCGCTGCGGTCGGCATCAGGCACGGCCAGGCTCACGCACGAGGCGAGTGTGGACGACATGACGTCATCAGAATCAAGTGATCAGGCGCGGGCGGCAGCCGCGGGTGACTGGGCGATCTGCTGCTCCGGCGGCGGCATCCGGTCCGCCGCCTACTGCCTGGGGGCGTTGCAGAGCCTGGATCAGTGCGGGCTGGTCGCGAAGGCGAGATGGATCCTGGGCGTTTCCGGGGGGAGCTACATCGCCTCCTCCCGCGCGCTGGTGGCGCACTATCTCCCCGGCCGGGCGAAGCCGGGCGCATACGCTCCCGGCACCCCGGAGGAGCGCAACCTCCGGTACGACACGCACTACATCGCGCCCGACGTGCCGACGATCCTGGTTGGCCTGCTGTCACTGCTGCTGGGCGCGGTAACCACATTCGTGATCGCGCTCGCGCCGCTGTACGCGGTGGCGCACGCCTGGGGCTGGCTGCTGCGCTGGCGGGGCGCGCTGGTCCCGTCCGGGCCGCACGCCATGACGGCTGCCGTCACCGGGTCCGCGTGGTGGCTGCCGTCGGTGATCGCGGCCGGGATCATGCTTGTGCTGTTCGGCTACTGGTGGTGGACGCTGGCACCGGACGCCCGGCACCCCGGCGGCGCGCTGGCATCGCTGAAGCCGGATGACCGGGACCGGGGGGCCGACTGGGCGTGGCTGGTGAGCTGGGCCGCCAGGCTCGCTATCGCCCTGGCCGTGGCGATGCTCGCCGTGCCCCCGCTGATCTCCTGGCTGACCAGCAGCACCGGGTCGCTGGGCACCATCGCGCATTTCCTGGGTTTCGGCGCCAGGCCGGCCTGGTCGCCGTCCCAGCTGGCGGCCGCGATCGCCGCGGTGGCAGCGGTGGCCCGGTACTGCCAGGCCGGGCTGGCCAAGTGGACCGCGGCGACCTCGGCCGCCGGGGCGGCAGCACCGCCGCGGCGCAGCCGGGCCCGGCCGGAAAACTGGCTGGCCAGATACGCCAGCGGTTGCTGCCCTGGCTCGCCAGCGCTGCTGTGGTGCTGGCCGGGGCGGTCCTGGCGCTGCTGTGGGTCAGCGACGGCGCCAAGGAGGGGTTCTCCCGTGGCCGGCTGCTGCCCGTCGGCCTCGCGCTGGCCGTGGTGCTGCTCGCCCGCATGGTCGTGAACGTCAACCGGCTGTCGATGCACGACTTCTACCGGTGGCGGCTCGCCGACGCCTTCGCCGTCACCCGGCAAGCGGCGCAGGAGCAGAACCCGGTGCGGGCGCGGGCGCTCTTCGCCGAGGCCGCGGCCACCCCGCTGTCCGCCCTGCGGGCAAGCGCCGCCGAGCCGAGCCTGGTGATCTGCGGGACCGCCAACATCAACGCCGAGCGGGACGTGCCACCCGGGCAGGACGGCTACTGCGTCACGTTCGATCCTGAGCACGTCACGCTGCACCGGGGCGGCCCGGCGGCACAGGACCAGGCCCAGGCCCTGACGCCGGACTACGAAGCCCTGATCGGCAGGCGCAGGGCGACCCTGTTTGACATCTCGGCGATCAGCGGGGCCGCGGTCTCGCCGCTGATGGGTGCCGCGACCCGGCACGCCTACCGGATTCTGTTCACCGCGGCCAACATCTGCCTGGGTGTGTGGCTGCCGCACCCCAGCCTGGTCCGGGACGCCCGCAGGCGGCTCGGCGACCGCTCCGACGTCTGGTGGGAACGGCGCCCGCTGCTCCTGCTGGCCTGGTACCTGATGCCGCACCCGTTCTGGCGCCGCGACGCCGGCAAGCAGAAGATGCTGCACGAGCGGGAGGCCCTGCTGTGGGCCCATGTGCTCAAGCTCAGGCTGGACGCGGGAAGCCGTCGGGGGCGCTGTGGTACCGGATCCTGCAGCCCACCATGGGGCTGCTGTGGGCCGAGGCCGCCGGGCGGCTGAGCTACCGCGCCACCTGGATGTACGTCACCGACGGCGGCCACTACGACAACCTTGGCCTGGTCGAGGCGCTGCGCCGGGGTGCCCGCAACATCGTGGTCCTGGACGCCTCAGGCGACAAGGCGGACACCTGGTTCACCCTGGGCGGTGCCATCGCCCTGGCCAGGACCGACGCCGGAGTAGAGATCGACCTTGACCCGACCACGATGACCCGTGGCGGGCGCGACCTGGCCCCCGGCCAGGTGGTCCGCCCGTGGGCGCACGGCCGGTTCCGCCGGCCCCAGCCGTCCGGGGCTGCCGGGGGAAGGCGACATCTGGGTGTGCAAGCTCGGCTGGTGGGCCGGTGCGCCCTGGGACGTCCTGGCCTACGCCCGGCAGCATCCGACCTACCCCTGTGACAGCACACTGGAGCAGTTGTACAACGCCACCGAGTTCGAGGCCTACCACCAGCTCGGTGCCGCAGCGGTCCGGGACGCGGCCGGATACTGCCAGCCAGCGTTCGCCCGGCCGCGCCTGAGTGGCATCCGTGCTGGTGCGTTCCGCAACGGTGGCGAACCCGGTGTTGCTGCCAGCAGGGAGCGGGAAACTGCCAGCCACCGCTAGATTCGCAGCCGGTGATCGTGTCACGCACCAAGGTCCCGCGCAGGTCTGGCGGCGCGGCGCGGGCCTTGTGGGGCCGTGGCTGCCGGGCGTATGTTGATCCGGTGGCACACTTCAGCCGGCTGGTCGCCGTCGTCATCGATGTTCCCGCCGGTGACCACGACCAGGAGCTGAGGTTCTGGGAAGGGGCGACCGGCCAGTCGTTCGGGCAGCTCCCCTACCCCGACTATCACGGCGCGGTGCTGCACGGCCGGGAGTTCTCGCTGCTCCTGCAGCGTCTCGGCGAGGGGCAGGCCCGGGTGCACGTGGACATCCACACCGACGACCTGGCCGCCGAGACGTACCGGCTTGAGCGGCTGGGCGCGGAGCGGGTGCAGCGGGTGCACCGATGGCAGGTGATGCGGGACCCTGCCGGGCTGCTGTTCTGCGTCGTGCCGGACCCGCCGGGCACGCTCGACGAGGGCAACGCCCGCCGCTGGGAGTGACGCGGCCGCCGGAACGCGCGCCCCGGGCAGCGGCCCCGCTGGCTAGGCGCGCACCGTTCCCTGGCTGTCGAAGGCCATGGCACGCTGCAGCGCCGCGGCCCGCAGGTCCGCCGGGATTTCCACGGGACCGCCGATGCTGGCCGTGTTGACGCCCGCCTGCGCGGCCTCCTCGACGACCGAGCCGACGAGGATGGCCAGCTCCGGGGTGCGGTGGAAGACCAGTACGCCGTGATTGGCCAGCAGCACCGCCGGCACTCCCGGCGTGACCGCGGCCCGGATGCCGGCGATCGCCTCGGCGGAGCCGCGCGGCCCGTACCCGGCGACCGGGACGCCGGACGCGAGCCCGAACATGGCCATGGCTTCCACCCAGCATTCGATCCGGCGGCGGGCCACGGCGTAGGCGGTGGCGTACGGCGAGTGGGTGTGCAGGACGCAGCCGGTCTCGGGGTGATCGGCGTACATCGCGGTGTGCATGGCGACCACCGCCCCCTGGATGGGCGGCAGGTCGCCCTCCAGCAAGGTCCCGTCCAGCCCGACCCGCACCACCGCCGAGGCAGGGTGGTCGCGCAGCGAGGGACCGGCGGTGAAGTACATCTCCTCCGCCCCGGGGACCCGGATGCTGACGTTGCCGTGCCCGTTGGCGGAAATCGCCCCGCTGGCCACCACGCGATGGGCGATATCGGCGACCTGGCCGGCCAGATCCTTGTCCATGTCGTGCCTGCCCCCCGGTGCCTGCGGCGGCCCGCCCGCTGTCCAAGGGCCGCGACGGCTGCTCGTGCGGGCCGGCGGTGGCCCGCTAGCTCACTCTAGACATCCGACGGTTCACGGGCCCAGTCCCGAGCAGCCGGTAGTACCGGGTGCGGTCCGGATCAGCGGCGCCGCTGCGGGCCCCGGAGGGCCAGGTCTGCCAAGCTGGCAGTCGTCCAGGCAGCACACGGATCATGGGGACTGATCGTGGAACTCGTGCACTCGGGCAAGGTCCGTGACGTCTACGCCGACGGGCGCGACCTGGTCCTGGTCGCCTCCGACCGGGTGTCGATCTATGACGTGGTCCTCCCGACCCCGATACCGGACAAGGGGCGGATCCTCACCGCGCTGTCGCTGTGGTGGTTCGGCCGCCTGGCCGGCATCGTGCCCAACCATGTCATCTCGGCCACCGACGTGCCGCCCGAGTTCGCCGGGCGGGCGGTCCGCTGCCGCAGGCTGGCGATGGTCCCGGTGGAGTGCATCGCCCGCGGCTACCTGGCCGGCGGCGGCCTGGAGTCCTACCGGGCCACCGGCACCATTCAGGACATACCGCTGCCCGCCGGGCTGACCGAGGCATCCCGGCTGCCGGAACCGGTGTTCACCCCCACCACCAAGGCCCCGGCCGGGCAGCACGACGAGCCGATGACCTTCGCCGACGTCACCGCCGCCGTCGGCGCGGACACGGCCGCGGAACTGCGCAGGATCACGCTTGAGGTGTACCGGCGGGGCCACGACATCGCGCTGCCGCGGGGGATCCTCATCGCCGACACCAAGCTGGAGTTCGGCCGGGCGCCGGACGGGACCCTGGTGCTCGCCGACGAGGTGCTCACCTCCGACTCCTCGCGCTTCTGGCCCGCCGGGCCGTGGCAGCCGGGCCGTCCCCAGCACGCGTTCGACAAGCAGGTCGTCCGCGACTGGTCCCGGAGCCTCGACTGGGACCGGACCGCACCCGGCCCGGCCATCCCGCCGGACATCGTCGCGGCCACCCGGCAGCGCTACATCCAGGCGTACGAGCAGATCACCGGGACCGCCTGGCCGCCCGCCGCCTGACCCGGGCGGGCTACAGGGTGTCCGGCGGCGCGGCCAGCGCGTCCCGCATCCCCCCGTCCACCAGCCCGGGCCCCGGGGCCTGGGCATAGGCGGCGAGCATCGCCGCCCGCGCGCAGTCGTGCACCATGTCAGGGCCGATCCGGTGCTCCGCGGCCGCCGCCAGCGCCGCCCTGGCCTCGCGCGAGCCGATCACCAGCCGCAGGCCGGTGCCGCGCTGCCGGAGCAGCGCCCGCAGCGTGCACAGCTCCTCCCGGCCGCGGCCGTCCAGGTCCGCGCCGCTGCCCAGGTCCAGCACCACCGTGCCCACCTCCCGCCGCAGCCCGGCCAGCCGGGCGAGCACGGCGGCGGCCAGGCCGCTGACCTGGTCTTCGGTGAGCGCGCAGGCCAGGTGCAGCACCGGGATCCCGCGCGCTGGGGCGGCCTGCCTGGCCGGGGCCTGGCGGGCGGCGCTGACCGCGATGGCGCGCGCCTTCACCCGCCGCGCGCCCGGCGCGGTGGGCAGGCGGACGAAGTCCGAAATGCTCACGGCGCCTCCAAGCGGGCGCCGGGCGGCGCCCCGGCCCCCGGCGGCAGCCGCGGGGCCTGTCACCACCGTCGCTCACGGCACGCAAACGCGCATCACCCTCAGAAGGTGACCGCGACGCGGCGGCGCGCCCTATGGTGCACGAGTGACCGATGAAGGCACGCAGGCCGCCCGGCCGGCGGTTGCGGCGCGCTGGGCGTCCCGGCTGGACACTGGCAGCTTGCTCTACGGAACCATCGTGTCCGCTGCTGCCCTGGCGGTCGGCGCGGGCCGGGGCGAGACCGCCTTCGGCATGGACGAGACCATGATCGCGACGCTCGTTGTGTACTGGCTTGCCCATGTTTACACCGCGACCGTGCGGGAGCGCCGCCCGGGCAGCGGCACGCCGCTCTACGGGCTGCTGCGGCACTCCGCGAGGAGCGAGGCCACCATCCTGCTGGGCGGTGTGCCCGCGGTCGCCGTGACCACCGCGCTGGCCCTGGCCGGGGTCACGCTGTGGCCGACCGTGCTGAGCGTGCTGGTGACCGCGATCGTGATGCTCATCGCGGAGGGCGCCCTGGCCGCGCTGGACGCCGGGGTGCGCGGGTGGCGGCTCGCCGCGGAGGCGGCCAGCGCCGCGATCCTGGGCGTGATCCTCGCCGCGCTGCTGGTCGCGCTGCACGAGCAATGACCCGCGGTGGTCAGGCCGGGTCGTGCCAGGTGTCGCGCGGTCCCGGCGGGGTGGCCGGCGCCCCGCCGGGACCGCGCCGCCGCCGGTTCCCCCGTGCGGCGGAGCCACCCGCTCCGCCGCACGGGGGAGGGGCGGCCCTGGCCGGCCCCGGCCTGGTCCCTGCGGGGGAGCCGGTGATTCGCTCCGCCGCCCGATGTGCCCCGGCCTGCGTAACGCAACGATTTTCGTATGAACCTGACGAGCGAAACCCAGCAGTTGCCCGCCTGCCGGTGCCAGGCATCCGAGCCGGCGGGCGGCGTTGACCGGGCGCCGTGGCGTGGCATCGCGCTCATCGCGGTGGCGGCGTTCGCGGCCGAGATGGCCGTCAGCGCACGCTACGGCTACGTCCGTGACGAGCTTTACTTCCTCGCTGCGGGACAGCACCTGGCCTTCGGGTATGTCGACCAGCCGCCGCTGACCCCGCTGTTGGCCAGGCTCGCCGCGCAAGCCGGCGGGAACACCCTGGTCGCGCTGCGGGTGCTGCCCGCGCTCGGGCTCGCCGCGCTGGTGGTGGCGACAGCCGCGATGAGCCGGCTGCTCGGCGCGGGCCGTACCGGGCAGCTGCTCGCCGCGCTCGCCGCCGCGACCTGCGGTGAGTACCTCGGCGCCATGCACGAGCTGACCACCACCACGCCCGACTTCGTGTGCTGGGCGGTCACCCTGCTGCTGGTCATGAAGCTGCTGGAGCGCGGCGACCCGCGCTGGTGGCTGGCGGTCGGCGCCAGCGTGGGCGTGGCCAGCGAGGCCAAGTGGAACATCGCCTTCCTGGTCGCCGCGCTGGCGGCCGGGTTCCTCGCCACCGGCGCCCGGCGCCTGCTGGCCAGCAGGTATCTGCTGGCCGGTGCCCTGATCGCGGCCGCGCTGGCCGCGCCGGACCTGATCTGGCAGGCGGCGCACGGCTGGCCCAGCATCGACGTGTTCCGCGCGCTGCAGGGCCAGGCCGGGCACAACCGCGCCGTCTACTGGATGGCACAGGTGCTCTACACCGGCCCGGTGCTCGCGCCGGTCTGGATCACCGGTGCGGTCTGGTCGGTGCGCAGCGCCGCGGCGCGGGTGTTCCGCCCGGCCGGCATCGCCTGCGTGATCGTGATCGCGGCGCAGTTCGTGCTCGGCGGCAAGGCGTACTACGCGGGCGCGGCGTACACGTTCCTGCTCGCCGCCGGGTGCGTGCCGCTGGAGCGGTGGCTGGCCGCGCGGCGGCCGCTGGCCTGCCGGATCCGGCCCGCCGCGGCGATGGCCGGGGCGATGCTGGCCGGTGGCCTGATCGCCGCCCCGGTGACCCTGTCGGTGCTGCCGGCCGTGGCGCTGCACACCGTGCCGCTGCAGAAGATCAACTATGACCTGGGCGAGGAGATCGCCTGGCCGAAGCTGGTGGCGCTGGTCGCCCGCGAGTACCGCGCGCTGCCACCCGCGCAGCGGCGGCACACCACGATCCTGACCGGGAACTACGGCGAGGCCGGTGCGATCGGCCGGTACGGGCCCGGGCTCGGGCTGCCCGCGGTGTACAGCGGCGCGAACAACTTCTGGCTGTGGGGGCCGCCGCCGGCCGCCGACACCGCCGCGATCGTGGTGAACATGGACCCGGCGTTCCTGCACCGCGAGTTCCGCCAGGTCCGCCCCGCCGCCACGTTCTGGAACGGGCTGGGCGTCAGCGACGACGAGCAGGGCGCGCAGGTCTTCGTGGCCACCGGGCTGCGGTCGTCCTGGGCGGCGGCCTGGCCGGCGTTCCGCAACTATTCGTGAGAGCCCGGCGGGGGTGCCCGGCAGTTCCGCTGCCGGGCGGTCACCGGCGGCCGGGGTCAACAGCGCGAATCCAGCGCTGTGTGCGCAAATGGTAACGGTGTGTTGATACGGCTCAGCCGGGGTACTAGCCACGAAAGGCTTATGGCCAGCGCATTCGCATCCGATGGGGCGGGGGAGCGCCTACTGGCCGACGAAGGCCGTCTTCCCCCGTGCCCGGCATCCGGGGCATCCCGGGTATCCCGGGCATCCAGCCGTGCTGGCCGTCGCGGGGGGACTCGATGACTGACACGCTCAGCGGCACGATGGCGCCTGACCGGCGCGAGGGCACCGAGCGCCTCGATCCGCCGTTCCTCGCGGGCAAGCTGCGGATCCCGCTGCCGGGCTTCCCCGTGCTGCCGCGGCCGCGGGTGAATGCCCTGCTCGACCGGGCGGCCAGGCACCGGGTCACGCTGGTCTGCGGGCCGCCTGGCGCCGGGAAGACCGTCGCCTGCGCCTCGTGGGCCGCGCAGCGGCCCGCCGCCGGGCGGGTGATCTGGCTCACCGTGGATCCCGCCGACCGGCGCGACTGGTTCTGGGCCTACGTCTGCGCCGGCCTCAACCAGATACGTCCCGCGCTGCCGGAGGTCCTGCAGGTACTGGAAGACACCACGCCGGACAGTTTCCCGCTGCGCCTGGTGGAGGCCGCCCAGGCCTTCACCGAGCCGGTGGTGCTGCTGCTCGACGATGTCCACGAGGTCACCGACCCCGGCGTGCTCAACGGGCTCGACGTGCTCATCCGCCATGCACCGCCGGCGCTGCGGCTGGTGCTGTCCGCCCGGCGGTCGCCCGCGCTGCAACTGGCCAGGCTGCGGGTGTCCGGCGAGCTGGGCGATGTCGGCGCTGCCGACCTGGCCTGCCGGGCCGAGGAAGCGGACGGCTACCTCGCGATGCTCGGCATGACGGTGTGCTCCGCCGAGCGCGACAGGATGCTCCGGCGCACCGAGGGCTGGATGGCCGGGATCCGGCTGGCGGCGATGCAGGCGCGGGCGGGCACCGGGCCGGGCGTGGCGGGTACCGGCGCCGGCCTGGCCGGCCGCCCGGGCCGCTGGTGACGGAGTACCTCTGGGACGAGGTGCTGAGCCAGGCAGAAGCCGGCCACCAGGGCGTTCCTGACCCGTACCTCGGTCGTCGCGGAGGTGTCCGGCGACCTCGCCGACGCGATCTGCGGCCAGACCGGCGGCGCGGCCATGCTGGCGCGGCTGAACAGGGAAAACTGCCTGGTGGACGCGGTGGACGGTGCGGCGCACGGCTACCGGTACCATCCGCTGCTGCGCGAGGTGCTCAGCGCCGGGCTGCACCGGCAGTCCCCGCACGAGGTGCCGGTGCTGCTCGGCCGGGCGGCACGATGGTACGCCGCGCACGACCGGGCGCTGGAGGCGGTGCGGGCCGCGGTCGCCGCCTGGGACTGGGACCTGGCCACCGACGTGCTGGCCGGCCCCGCGATCGGGATCGTGATGGCGGACGGCCCGGGGCCGCTGGAATCGGTGCTCGGGCTGTTCCCCGCCGACCGCGCCGGGGAGGCGGCCGTCGCCGCCGCCTGGGCCAGCGCGCGGCTGTGGAGCGAGGACGCCGAGGGCGCGGCGGTGTACCTGGACAGTGCGGCGCGCTCGGTGCGGCGCGCGGCCTGCACCAGCCGCCGGGTGATCGAGCCCATCCTCGCCGCGCTGCGCATCCTGGGCGCGGCCGAACTGCGGCGCGGCGACCCCGAGCTCACCCGGCGTGGCTGGGCGCTGGCAGGCTCGGCCCGCCAGACCGCGGCCACCCGGGCCGAGCACCGGGCGGCCGGGCTGCTCTGGTTCGCGCTGGGCTGCGCCAGCCTGCACCGCTGGGACATCGCGGCGGCGGCCCGCGCGCTGTGGCACGCGGACCGCCAGCTCAGCACCGGCGGCCTGAACCCGCTGCGGGCCAGGGCACGGGCCTGGCACGCGCTCGCGCTGGCCTGCGGCGGGGAGCTGACGGCGGCCCAGCGTGCCGCCGACGAGATCCGCACGCACGCCATCCCGGTCACCGCCGAGGCCGCCTGCCTGGCCGCGCTCGGCGGCGCGCAGGTAAGCCTCGCCAGGGATGACCTGCTCACGGCCCAGCGGCTCCTGGACGAGGCGGACGGCGACCGGGCCGGCCATGTGCCCGGTGAGCCGTCGGTGACCGCCATCAGGGCGCTGATCCAGGCACGCGTGCTGCTGGCCGACGGTGACCCGGCCGCGGCCGCAGCGACCCTGGCCCGGCTGCACGAGGGACCGCTGCCGGATTCCGCGGGGCTGGCCGCGGTGGCGGCCGCCGCGGAGGCGGAGACGGCGCTGCGGGCCGGTGACCCCGGGCACGCCCGCGCGCTGCTGCGCGCCCACGGCGAGCCCGGCACCGGCCGGGGCGAACTGGCCCTGGCCCGGGCCGGCCTGCTGCTGGCCGAGGGCGACTTCCGCGCCGCGCGTGCGGCGGCGGCCGTCTGCCTGGACGGCGCGGCCGCCCGCACCCGGCACGAGCGCACCCGCGCGCTGCTGGCCGCCGCCGTCGCTGCCCGGCGCCTGGGGGAGGCGGCCGGGGCGGCCGCCCAGATCAGCGAGGCGCTCGGGCTGGCCGAGCCGGAGGGCGACTACCGGGTCTTCCTGGACGGCGGCCGCGCCGTCCGTTCGGCGGTCACCGTGCTGGTGCCGCCGACCAGCCGCTACGCCGGGTTCGTGAGCCGGATCCTGGAGCGGTTCGACAGCTGCGGGCCGCGGCTCGCCGGTGCCGCCGGCGGGCCGGGTGTGCTGCTGACCGACAGCGAGCGCGCGGTGCTGCGGTTCCTGCCGTCGCACATGACCAACGAGGAGATCTCCGAGGCACTCTTCCTGTCCGTCAACACCGTGAAGACGCACCTGCGCTCGGCCTACCGGAAACTGGGCGTCGGGTCCCGGCGGGACGCGATCGCCCGCGGGCGCCGGCTCGGCCTGTTGTTAGCCGCCAGGGAAAGCGTGGCCTGCCCGGGGCCCGCGCTGCCCTAGACTTGGCCGCCGTAGCTGCTAGCAGCGCGGCCGGCACGCCCGCGCCGGGGCGCCTCGCAGCCGACCACAGCCAACGTGCCGCGCGGGCCCACCAGCGCGCGGGCGACCAGGGAGTGACGCCGCCGTGAAGACCGATGTCGAGGAGCTCAGCCCGACCCGGGTGAAGCTGACCATCGAGGTTCCCTTCGAGGAGCTGAAGCCCAGCCTCGACAAGGCTTACCGCGAGGTGAGCAAGCAGGTCCGGATTCCCGGGTTCCGGCCCGGCCACGTCCCGCCGCAGATCATCGACCAGCGGCTGGGCCGCGGTGCGGTGCTGGAGCAGGCGATCAACGACGCGGTCCCGCAGCTGTACGGGAAGGCGCTGGAGGACAGCGAGATCCGCGCGCTGGGCCAGCCCGACCTGGAGATCACCCAGCTCGATGACGGGCAGCAGCTCGCCTTCACCGCCGAGGTGGACGTCCGGCCCAAGTTCGACCTGCCCGACCTGTCCACCCTCGCGGTCACCGTGGAGAACGCCGAGGTCGGCCCGGACGAGGTGGAGGAGTACCTCAGCGACCTGCGGGAACGGTTCGCCTCGCTGCGCGGCGTGGACCGGCCCGCCGCCGAGGGTGACTTCGTGTCGATCGACCTGTCCGCCTCGGCCGGCGGGAAGCTCGTCGAGGACGCCCAGGCCAGCGGCATCTCCTACGAGGTGGGCAGCGGGACCCTGCTGGACGGCCTGGACGAGACCCTGACCGGCATGTCCGCGGGCGACACGGCCAACTTCACCGCCGAGCTGGCCGGCGGCGACCACGCCGGGGAGCAGGCCGACGTCTCGATCACCGTGCACAGCGTGAAGGTCAAGGATCTCCCCGAGCTCGACGACGAGTTCGCCCAGTCGGCGAGCGAGTACGACACGCTCGGCGAGTTCCGGGCAGGCACCCGGGGCAGGCTGGAGAGCGTCAAGCGGCTCGCGCAGGTCGGCCAGGCCAGGGACCGCGCGCTCGACGCGGTGATCACCCGGCTCGACATCCCGCTGCCCGACCGGCTGGTGGAGTCCGAGGTCGAGAGCCGGGAGCGGTCGCTGGATGAGCAGCTGGAGCGGTCCGGCACCACCAAGGATGCCTACCTGGAGGCCCGCAACATCAGCGACGCGGACCTGCAGGCCGAGATCAGCGCAGACGCGCGCCGGTCGGTCAAGGCCGGCTTCGTGCTGGACGAGCTGGCCAGCACCCATGAGATGCGGGTGGAGCAGGAAGAGCTGAACGCCTACATCGTGGAGCAGGCCTACCGTCTCGGCGTCCCGCCGGACCGGCTGGCCAAGGAGATCGTGGACCGTGGCCAGCTCGGCATGGCCATGTCCGAGGTGCTGCGCGGCAAGGCGCTGCGGCTGCTCACCGAGCAGGTGCCGGTCCGCGACGAGGCCGGCCGCCCGGTGGACATCACGGCGGCGATGGCCCCCAGCGGCGAGGACGGCGACGGCGACGACGGACGCGCGACGGCGACGAGGACGGCGACGGGGAGACCGGCGGCGCGGACGAGGGCGCCGAAGCCTGACCCCGGAGCGGCCGGGCGCCGGCCGTTGCCTGGTGGCACCCGTGCGCCGACAGCGAACAGGCCGTCACCCGGGACGTTTGACCATCACGCCAGCGTTAAAGTCACAGTCAACGGCCCGGTGAAAACTCCGGCGGCCGCCGGGCGATACCCGGGCGAAACGGGCACCGGCGGCAGACGACATGGTCGGGAGATGACTGTGGGCACAGCGCGGCAGAGCGCAGGAACGAGGAGGGGCACCGTGAGCGACGCGGCGCGGCGCGCGGAGGCGGTCAGGGATGGCATCGCGGGCGTGACGCCCAGCGACGGGCAGGTCGCGCAGATCCTGGCGCGCACCGCGGAGTCTACGTTGCTGCCGCTGGGCGACCAGTTGTTCCAGCGGCTGCTCCGGCACCGGATCGTGTTCCTCGGCCAGCAGGTGGACGACGACATCGCCAACCGGATCTGCGCCGAGTTGATCCTGCTCGCCGCCGAGGACGCGCACTCCGACATCAACATCTACATCAACTCACCGGGCGGCTCGGTCAGCGCCGGCCTGGCCATCTACGACGTGATGCAGTACGTGCCCAACGACGTGGCCACCTACGCGATGGGCATGGCGGCGTCCATGGGCCAGTTCCTGCTCTGCGCCGGCGCCCCCGGCAAGCGGTACGCCCTGCCGCACGCGCAGATCCTGATGCACCAGCCCTCCGGCGGCATCGGCGGCACCGCCTCCGACATCAGGATCCAGGCCGAGCAGATGATCTACGTCAAGAAGACGCTGGCCGAGCGCATCGCCTTCCACACCGGGCAGACCGTGGACCAGATCGAGACCGACTCCGACCGTGACCGGTGGTTCACCGCCGACGAGGCCAAGGACTACGGCTTCGTCGACCTGGTGGTCCGCAGCGCGGTCGAGGTCCCCTCGGCCGGGCCAGTCTCATGAACACCGGACCGGAGGAACCTACCGTGAGCACATCCCACCGGCCGCTGGCCCAGGCCCGGCTGACCGCACCCGCCGGGGCCGCCCAGGCCGGCCTGGCGGAGGCGCGTTACGTGCTGCCCTCGTTCATCGAGCGCACCTCGTACGGGATCAAGGAGATGAACCCGTACAACAAGCTGTTCGAGGAGCGGATCATCTTCCTCGGCGTGCAGATCGACGATGCCTCGGCGAACGACGTGATCGCCCAGCTCATCGCGCTGGAGTCGATGGACCCCGACCGCGACATCACGATGTACATCAACTCGCCCGGCGGGTCGGTGACCTCGATGATGGCGATCTACGACACCATGCAGTTCGTCCAGCCACAGATCCAGACGGTCTGCATCGGCCAGGCCGCCTCCGCGGCCGCCGTGCTGCTCGCCGCGGGCACCCAGGACAAGCGGATGGCGCTGCCCAACGCCCGGATCCTGCTGCACCAGCCGGCCACCGAGGGCGGCTACGGGCAGTCCAGCGACCTGGAGATCCAGGCCAGGGAGATCCTGCGGATGCGCAGCTCGATGGAACGCATCATCGCCAAGCACAGCGGCAGGAGCGAGGAGCAGGTCCGGCGCGATGTCGAGCGGGACAAGTTCTTCTCGGCCGAAGAGGCCAAGGAGTATGGCCTCGTGGACGACGTTCTCACGAACCTGAAGCGCCGTGCCGAGGTAGTGTCGTCTTAGGCAGTACCGGAGTATGCCCGGCTGAATCCCTTTTGCGAGCGCCGCGCCGAGGACAGGTGGCTTCGCATGAGGGCCCGCTGGAAGGTACCGTTCCACTACGGACTCGATCGACCGGGGTGGACAACGGCCAGCCACGGCGGCGGGGCTCCCTGGTGGTGGCCGGGCCGCTGCGGCGGTCCCCGCAAGAAGGAGTTACTGGGTGGCACGCATTGGTGACGGCGGTGACTTGCTCAAATGCTCGTTCTGCGGGAAGAGCCAGAAGCAGGTCAAGAAGCTCATCGCCGGCCCCGGCGTGTACATCTGCGACGAGTGCATCGACCTCTGTAACGAGATCATCGAAGAAGAGCTGGCCGAGCCGACCGAGCTCCAGTGGGACAGCCTCCCCAAGCCGCGCGAGATCTACGAGTTCCTCGATGCCTACGTGATCGGCCAGGAGAAGGCCAAGAAGGCCCTCTCCGTCGCGGTGTACAACCACTACAAGCGGATCCAGTCCGGCGGCGAGAGCAGGTCCGGTGACGAGGGCGTCGAGCTGGCCAAGTCGAACATCCTGCTGCTCGGCCCGACCGGTTCCGGCAAGACGCTGCTCGCCCAGACCCTGGCCCGGCTGCTCAACGTGCCCTTCGCCATCGCCGACGCGACCGCGCTCACCGAGGCGGGCTACGTGGGCGAGGATGTCGAGAACATCCTGCTCAAGCTCATCCAGGCGGCCGAGTACGACGTCAAGAAGGCCGAAACGGGCATCATCTACATCGACGAGATCGACAAGATCGCCCGCAAGAGCGAGAACCCCTCGATCACCAGGGACGTCTCCGGCGAGGGCGTGCAGCAGGCCCTGCTGAAGATCCTGGAGGGCACCACGGCGTCCGTGCCGCCCCAGGGCGGCCGCAAGCACCCGCACCAGGAGTTCATCCAGATCGACACCACCAACGTGCTGTTCATCTGCGGCGGGTCGTTCTCCGGCCTGGAGCGGATCATCGAGCAGCGGGTCGGCAAGAGCGGCATGGGCTTCGGCGCCGTGCTGCGGGTCAAGAACGACCACACCACGGCGGACGCGTTCGCCGAGGTGATGCCCGAGGACCTGCTGAAGTTCGGCATGATCCCCGAGTTCGTCGGCCGCCTCCCGGTGATCACCAGCGTGCACAACCTGGACAGGGAAGCGCTCATACTGATCCTCACCGAGCCGAGGAACGCGCTGGTCAAGCAGTACCGGCGGCTGTTCGAGCTGGACGGCGTGGACCTGGAGTTCACCCCGGACGCGCTGGAGGCCGTCGCCGACCAGGCGATCCTGCGCGGGACCGGTGCCCGGGGGCTGCGGGCGATCCTGGAGGAAGTCCTGCTGTCGGTCATGTACGAGGTGCCCAGCCGCAAGGACGTGGAGCGGGTCGTGATCACCGGGCCGGTCGTGCTTGAGCACGTGAACCCGACCCTGGTGCCGCGCGGCGTGACCAACCGCCGCACCCCCCGCGAAAAGTCTGCCTGACGCGCCGCGCGATGGGCAGCTAGCCGCGACGCCGGCGGCCTCGGCTCCGCTGTCGCTGATCAGGCGGCCGTCCTTCAGTTCCAGGACGCGGTCGGCCAGTTCGATCAGGGCGTTGTCGTGGGTGGCCACGATCGCCGTGATCCCCTCCCCGTGCGCGATGCTGCGGATCAGCCGCATGATCTGGCGCGCGGTCTCCAGGTCAAGCTGGCCGGTGGGCTCGTCGGCGAGCAGCAGCCGCGGGTTGTTCGCCAGGGCCCGCGCGATCGCCACCCGCTGCTGCTCGCCACCGGACAGCTCGTACGGGCGCTGCCCGGCGTGCCCGGCCAGGCCCACCAGGTCCAGCAGCGCCACCGCCCGCCGTTCCCTGGACGCCGCATCCAGCCGGGCCAGCCGCATCGGCAGGCCCACGTTCTCCGCCGCGGACAGCACCGGCAGCAGCCCGAACGACTGGAAGATGAACGCGACCCGCTCGCGCAGCATCCGGGCCACCCCGTCCGCGCTCATGGTGGTGATCTCCTCACCGTCCACCTCCACCCGCCCGCTGGTCGGCCGCTCCAGGCCGCCGATGATGCTCAGCAGGGTGGTCTTCCCCGAGCCGGACCGCCCGCGCAGCGCGACAAGCTCCCCCCGGGTGATCGAGAACGACACTCCGCGCAGCGCGTGCACTTCGGTCGCGCCGCTGCCATAGGCGCGGGTCACCGCCTCGGCCCGGACGATTTTTGGCTGCGTAACGGCCCCTGCCGCGATCCCGGTCATGCGCCCGGCTGATCGCTGCTCGGGGCGGGCCTGCCGCCATCACGCTCGTGGCGGCCGTGCGCCGGGCGCCGCACCGCGGCCGGCCCTCGCTGTCCCTGACGGCGGCGTCCGGCCAGACCCCGACGTGGTCGGACTCCAGGGCCAGCAGCACCCGGTCGCGCATGTCCAGCGTCTCGATGAAGTCGCGCGGGATCTGCAGCCGCCCGGCGCGGTCGAGCACCGCGTACTCCTGGGCCACGTCGGCCTCCTGCCCGTGTTCGTCGGTCGCGGTGTGCCGCAGCACCTCGGTGCTGATCCGGCCGTCCCGTATCGCTATCGTCCTGCGGACCTGCTCGGAGACCTGCTGGTCGTGCGTGACCACCAGGATCGTCACGCCGAGATCGGTGTTGGCGGTCCGCAGCGCGCCGAACACCTCCTCGCCGGTCCCGGTGTCGAGTTCCCCGGTCGGCTCGTCGGCGAGCAGCACCGCGGGCTCGTTGGCCAGCGCGACACTGATCGCCACCCGCTGCTGCTCGCCGCCGGACATCTGCGCGGGCATCCGGTCGCGGCAATAGCCGACGCCCATCGCGTCGAGCAGTTCGGTGGTGCGCTTCCCCCTGGCCCGCCGGCCCTTGGCGGCCAGGCGCATCGGCAGTGCCACGTTCTCCGCGGCCGTCAGGTGCGAGAACAGGTTCCGGCTCGTCTGCTGCCACAGGAAGCCCACGGTCTGGCGGCGGTAGGCCAGGCGCTCCCGCGCGCCCATCGCCAGCAGGTCATGCCCGGCCACCCTGGCCCGGCCGGCGGTGGGCGTGTCCAGGCCCGCGAGGATGTTCAGCAGCGTGGACTTCCCGCTGCCCGACGCGCCGACCAGCGCGGTCAGCTCACCGGGCTCGATCAGCAGGTCAAGCCCCTGCAGGGCCTGCACCTCGATGCCGGCCGTGGAGTAGATCCGGACCAGGCTGTCACACGCGATGACCGCGTCGTCCCCGAAGCCACCGCGCTTGCCCACGGCGCTCCTGCCGGCCGCTGGTGAGCTGTTCGATGGACGTCTGCTCGACGGTCATAGCCTCATCACCTGCCCTCATCCAGTCGTAGCACGCCGGTCCGGGTGCGCCTGCGGGTCAGCGCGCTCTGCACGGCGGTGATCACCGACACCAGGATCACGGCCCCGGCCGCCGGGGCGACCAGGGACAGCACGTCCGGCCGGACCGGCACCGTCGCACCCGAGCCGGTGAACGCCGACAGGTTGAGCACGGGCGCGATGATCGGGCCGAGCGCCAGGCCGGCCAGTTCGGCGCCCACCACCGCGATCAGCGCCAGCGGCAGCGCGTCGAGCATGGCCAGCCGCCGGGCCTGCCGGCGGGTCATGCCCAGCGCCGCCAGCCAGGCGGCCACCCGGGTCCGGTCCCGGCCGGACAGCAGCAGCCCGAGCAGGATGGCCGCGACGCTCAGCGCCACCGCGGCGACCACGCCCAGGTCGAACACGATGTCGGCGCTGCGCACCAGGGGAGAGCCGGTCAGCGCGGCCAGCGCCGTCTGCCGCAGCACCACCTCGCTGCCGGGCAGCGTGCGCCGCACTGCCCGGCGAGGTCGCCGGAGTTGAGCCGGGGCCCGATGACAAGTTCGATGTTCGGCGTGGCACCGGCCTTGAGCCTCGGCACCACCCACGACGGCAGGATGACGAACGGCCCGCCGCCGGGCAGCGCCGGGGTCTGTGTCGTGGTGGCGGCCAGCCGCACCGTGAGCAGACGGCCCCGAAGCCGAGCTGGCGGTTTCCGCGCCGGATCGCCGCCGCGATCTTCGGGGTCGCCACCACCGGCACCGTGGTGCCCGGGCCCGCCAGCAGGTGCCCGGGGAACGCCGGGAACGGCGTCGCCGCGACCAGGGCCGCGTACTGGGCCGGGTTCACCACCACCACCCCGGTGCTGATCGCGCCGCCCGACCCGACCAGCAGGTTGGCGGCCAGCGGATCGCCCGGGGCGACCGCGTAAACCGCCTCGGCGTGGGTGACCCCGGGCACCGCGGCGATCGCGCGCTGCGCCGCCGGGGCACGACCTGCTGGGCTCCCTTCGTGCGGATCACCGCGTCGGCGCCGGTCTGCTGCCAGGACGCCGCCTCCTGGCCGCGGCTGACCGCGGCCCGCAACGTGCCGCCGAGCGCGACCACCGCCAGGGCGACCACCAGGGCCAGCGCGGGCAGCAGCGCGGCGGGCCGGGTCCGCGCGGCCCGGGTGATGCCGAGGAACCCGACCGCGGACCGGCGCGGTGCGGTCAGCCGGGCCAGCCCGCGCAGCGGCAGCGGGTAGACCCGCGCCGCGATGAGCCCGGCCGCCACGGCCACCAGCACCGGTGCGGAACTGACGTAGGGATCCGGTCCGCCCGCCGTGGCCGCGCCGCGCAGCCGCAGCGCGACGACCGCCCCGATGATCGCGATCAGCACGGTCGCCTCGGCGACCAGCCGGCGCACCGAGCGGCGCGGGATGGCCAGGTCGGTGCGGTCGGTCTTGGCCACCGGGCGGGATCTGCGGTGCCGCCAGGCGCCGACCAGGGCCGGTGCGGCGAGCGCCGTCACCACGACGGCGGCCACCAGCACGATGTCCGTGCTGCCCGCGCCGGGGGTGACGGCCAGGCCGGCCGCAACCCCCACGACCAGGCCCGGGCAGGCCGCCACGCCGGTACGCCCCAGCACCCGCAGCACGACCTGGCCGATGCTGCCGCCCCGGGCGAGGATCAGCGAGATCTCCTCCTCGTAGGCGTCGGTCACCACCAGGGCACAGGTCACCAGCAGGATCAGGGCCACGGCGAACAGCCCGTACTCCAGCAGCGCGTTGATGGATCCCACGGCGGCCTGCTCGGCCGAGAAGGCCTGCAGGGTGTCGAGCCCCGCGGGGAAGAGCGACGGTGCCTCGGCCAGCGGCGCATGCGAGACCTGCTCGGCCTGCGGCCCCGCGTTGCTGGCCGCGGTCGCCGTCAGCGCGTTCATCACGGCGGGTACCTGGGCCACGGTGAGGTGGCTGACGTCCACCGGGATGCCCCACTCGACCTGCATGGTCTGCAGCGGGAAAGCCACCGGGAGGACGCTCAGCTCGTTCGGGCCGAGCAGCGCTCCGCCCAGCCAGGACAGCCCTTCGATGGACGGCTGGGCGATCACCCCGGCGGACGCCCAGAAGGCCGACCCGGGGTTGGCCGGCCTGATGATCCCGGTGATGTCCAGCGTCACGGGAGGGCTCACCCCGTCACCGTTACCCACCGCCGCCAGGTCCAGCATGGAGCCGGGATGCAGGGAGAACCTGGCCGCCGTTGCCGTGGTCACGGCGACCTGCAGGGTGACGCGGAGCGGTCCCGGCGTGTGCAGGGTGGCGTTGCCCGGGTATGTCCCGGCGACCAGCCGGCCGTTGGCGGCCAGCGCGCTGCGATAGCCAATCTCCAGCTGCGGCGGCTCGCCAAGGAAGGCGCTCTTCGCGGCGTCGGTGACGCCGATCAGCGGCGAGGTGAGCCCGTTCCAGTCGGAGGCGCCGGGCGCGGGCTTCAGCGGCGGGGCGAGGTACGAGCGCAGGACATGGCCGGCCGTCTGCATCTGCTGCGGGCTGAGCAGGTCGGTGGGGGTGGTGCCGGTCATGTCCCAGTCGGCGTTCGCATACAGGCCGGCCCCGGCGGAGGAGCCGGCCAGGGTTTTGTGCAGTGCCGCGTTCTGCAGCGCGGCGGACTCGCGCGGCCCGGCCGTGGCCAGGAAGGCGCCCAGGGCGGCGATGACCGCCAGCGCGGCGGCCGGGCCGCGCCCGGCCGGCCCGGCCAGCAGCCGTGCCAGCCGCCGCAGCCGCCTCATGCCGGGCCTCCCGCACTCATGCCGAGGCCTCCGCGCGGGTGTGCGTGCTTGCCCGGGCGCGCGGGGCCCCGCCGGCGGCGGCGATGAACACCGGCACGACGGCCATGATCACGGCGACCGCGGCGGGCACCGCCACCGGTACCTGGATCAGCGCGGGCGGCTGCGGGTGCCGCCCGGTGGCGGTGATCGTCACCGCGGGGATCACCAGCCTGGCCAGCAGGCCGCCCAGCAGCAGCCCGGCCGCGGCGGCGGGGATGGCCACCAGCGCCTGCTCCAGGCAGAGCAGCCGGGTGAGCTGGCGCCTGGTGGCGCCGAGCGCGGCGAGCAGGGCCATGTCGTGGGCCCGTTCCCTGGCCGTCGCCGCGGCCACCAGGAACCCGCCCGCGGCGAGGATGACCGCCGCGGCGGCGATCGCCAGCATCGCGAGCTGTGGCGCGGCCGCGAGCGGGTCGGCGAGCAGCGCACTGGCCACCGCGGCCCGGCTGGTCACCACGGTGCCCGCGGGCAGCCCGGGCAGCTTCGCCGGGCCGCTGGTGCTCAGCCACCACTCGGTGACGGCGGCCGGCCCGCTGCCGGTGGCATCCAGCGCCTGCTGGAGCAGCCCCTGGTCCACGATCACCCCGCCGCTGGGGCCGGTCAGCGTGGGGAAGGCGGACACGACGCCCACCACCCGCAGGCTCACGGTCGTGCCCTGGAAGCTGACCGGGAACGTCTGCCCGAGGTGGGTCTGCGTGGCGGCGGCGAAGTTGTGGGTCACCGCTGCCGGGATCACCGCCGCCGGGATGGCGTAGGTCATCGCCACGATCCCGGGCAGCGTGCCGGGGGGCCCGCACGGGTGCCGGTTGGGGACGACGCCGCACGAATGTATCGGCGGGCCGTAGCCGGAGCCGGTGGTGTAGTCCAGGGTGAGGCCCTGCTGCCCGATGAAGCCCGGGGTCACCGCCGGCTGCTTGCGGAGCAGGCCGAACGGGCCCGGCGGGCTGGCGCTGCCGAACGACCTGAGCCGGTCGCCGGAGGGGCCCAGGCTGGCCCCCGGGCCGGGCGGCCCGGCGGCGCCCGCCGGCCGGATGGCGGAGACCACCAGCTGGGCCGCACCGGCGCGCTTCATGGGCAGGTTGTACTGCAGGCTGAAGCCGGTGACGCGGAGCGGGTACGCGATGCCCTGCCCCGGGCCTACCGGCACCGTCAGCGTGTGCGGCAGGCCGTCCGCCGGGAGCAGCGGCCGGGAGCTGGTAGCTGATGCCGAACCTGTCGGCCACCGTGACCGAGAGGACCGGGCTGCCCACCGGCCCGGACAGCCGGGCGGTGATCAGCAGCCGGGCGGGCCTGCCGGGCACCAGCACCCCGGGCGGCGGCGCCCGGGGTGCGAGCCGCCGCAGCAGCGCCGCCGGTGACCCCTGCGCCAGGTCGGGCCGGATCGCCGCCACCCCGGCCGCCTGCCGGGCGTCCAGGGCGAGCAGTTGCGCGGTGCCCGAGTTCGGCAGGGCGATCGTGGACCGGATGACCGGGGTCGCTCCGGTCACCCCGCGGGCCCCGGTGAGCGTGGTGATCTGGCCGGGCGGCAGCGGGGCGGCGGGCGGCAGGGTCACCCGCAGGTCGGCGCCGGTGCTGAAGCTGGCCTGGTCCTGGACCGACCGCTGCCAGGTGCTCCATTCCCCGATCGCGATCACGCTGGTCGCGACGGCGAGCACGGCGAGCAGCACCGGGCCCGCCTGGCGCACCGGACGGCGGCTGATCTGCCAGGCCGCGACCGCGGCGGTCAGGTCGCGGCCGCGGACGGCGGCCCGGTCGCCGATCCGTGCCACCGCTGGCAGCAGGCGCAGCATCAGCACCGCGGCGGCGGCCAGCGCCAGCACCGGCGCGGTCACCAGGATGGGGTCCACGCCGATGGAGCCGCCCAGGCCCACCGTGACCGGGGCCTGGTAATGCGCGAGCTGCCAGCCGGCCAGCACGGCCAGGGCGACCAGCCCCAGGTCCAGGCCGGACCGGGCGGCCGCGGCGACCGCGCGGCGCCGGCCGCGCTGGGCCTGGGCCTTGACCGGCGACTGGGCGGCGTTCAGCCAGGTCCGCATGATGACCAGGCCGCAGGCCGCCGCGGCGGCGATCCCGGCCACCCAGGCGGCCGCGGGGAACGCCACGGCGATCCGCATCGGGCTGTGCGCCAGCGGCCCGCGCCGGGCCAGCACCGGGAGCGCCAGGCCGCCGAGGATCGGGCCCGCGATCGCGGCCGGGGTGACCAGCAGCAGGGCCTCCACCGCGCCGGTACGGATCAGCTGCCGCCGCGACGCGCCGCGGGCCCGCAGCAGCGCCGCCTCGGCTTCGCGCTGGCTGCTCAGCAGCGAGACGGCGAGGGCGAGCGTGGCGCCCGCGATGACCAGCAGGATGAGGATGCCGACCGCGAGCTGGGACCTGGCGACCACCACGGCCTGCTCCAGGCCGGCCAGCAGGGCCGGCAGCCCGGTCGTCACCACGACGTTGTGCAGCCCGGCGGCGCTGCCCAGCCCGTTCAGCCCGGGTCCCAGCGAGGCGGCCAGCGCGGACAGGCTGCCGGCCCCGATCCTGGCGGTGTCCAGGCTCACCGACCAGGACGCGGAGCTGACCGGGATGCCGCGCCGGGTCATGGCCGCCTGGCTGGTCACCAGCGAGGGGTAGATGGTGAACCCGCCCACCGTGCGGGGGACCGCGGAACCCGCCGGATCCAGTGTCCAGAAGCCGCCTGCCCGCGGCGATCGGCGGAAGATCCCGGTGACCTTGACGGCGACCTGCTTGCCGGTGGTGGCCACCTGGAGCGTGAGCGCGCTGCCGGGCCGCAGCCGCAGCCGGGCGGCGGTCGCCTCGGGCACGGCCACCGGCAGGGCCGGGCCGGTGCCCGCTCGCCGCCTGGCCGGCCAGGTGCCGGCCACGAGGATCGCGCGGCGGCCCGGATCCGGCACCGAGATGATGTGGGTCTGGGCGTGTGCTCCCGCGACGGCCGCGGGGACGTTGACGTAGTCGGTGGCCAGCGAGCTGTCGATGGTGAACGGGCTGCCGGACAGCGCATGACGCAGTGCGCCGGCCAGCCGCCCGGAGTCCGTGGCGGCGGCCGCCGCCGAGTTCGCCGACGAGGTGATGAGAATGCCGGTGGCGGGACTGGCGGCCAGGGTGGCGCGCACGGCATAACTGGTCACCGTGGCTGCGAACGAGACCAGCCCGGACAGCAGCGTGGCCGCCAGGATGGCGGTGAGCATGACCGCGGTGAGCGCAAGCCGGTGCGGCACCAGGCTGCGGACAGCGGCGGGCCCACGTCGCACGCCAGCGTCACCTCCACAGCCCGGTTAGCGGCGTGCCCCAGTTGCTGATGCGAGACCATTTCCCGGCGGCAGTGCCCGATCACCACAGCGCCGGGCCACGGCAGCACCGGATCACCGCTTTCCGTTTTTCCAGATTCGCACGGCCAGCCGGTGGTGATCCACCTCGGCGGCAGGGCAGTGACCCGTTTGTGCCCGTAACCGTTGTCTGGCCGTGATGGCCCTGCTGGCCCGGGGGAGCGACCCCCCCGGGCACGCCCTAGACTCACCTGACGTGACCGAAGACCAGCGAACCCAGCTTCCGCCGCAGTACGCGCCGGGCGAGGTGGAAACGCGGCGCTACGACGAGTGGGTGGCCAAGGGCCTGTTCGCCGCGGACGCGGCCGCGCCAGGGCCGGCGTACTGCATCGTGATCCCGCCGCCGAACGTGACCGGGTCCCTGCACATGGGCCACGCGCTCGACCACACCTTCATGGATGCGCTGGTACGGCGGCGGCGGATGCAGGGCTACGTCACGCTCTGGCTGCCCGGCATGGACCACGCGGGCATCGCCACCCAGAACGTGGTCGAGCGGGAACTGGCCAAGGACGGCCTGTCCCGGCATGACCTGGGCCGCGAGGCGTTCGTGGCGCGGGTGTGGCAGTGGAAGGCCGCCTCCGGCGGGAAGATCCTCGGCCAGATGCGCAGGCTCGGCGACAGCGTGGACTGGTCCCGTGAGCGCTTCACCATGGACGCGGGCCTGTCCCGCGCCGTGCAGACGATCTTCAAGCGGCTCTACGACGACGGCCTCATCTACCGGGCCGAGCGGATCATCAACTGGTGCCCGCGCTGCCTGACCGCGCTGTCCGACATCGAGGTCGAGCACAGCGACACCGACGGCGAACTGGTCTCGCTCCGCTACGGGGACGGGCCGGACGAGGTGGTGGTCGCCACCACCCGGGCCGAGACCATGCTCGGCGACACCGCCGTCGCGGTCCACCCGGACGACCAGCGGTACGCCCACCTGGTCGGCCGGGACATCACGCTGCCCCTGTCCGGCCGCCGCATCCCGGTGGTCGCCGACCCGCACGTGGACCCGGAGTTCGGCACCGGCGCGGTCAAGGTCACCCCGGCGCACGACCCCGACGACTTCGAGATCGGCCGCCGCCACGGCCTGCCCAGCCGCACCATCATGGACGAGCGCGGGGTCATCACCGCGCCGGGCCCGTTCCAGGGCCTGGACAGGTTCGAGGCGCGGCCCGCGGTCCTCGCGGCACTGCGGGAGGAGGGCCGGGTCGTCGCCGAGAAACGGCCCTACGTGCACGCGGTCGGGCATTGCAGCCGCTGCGGCACGATCGTGGAGCCGCGGCTGTCCCTGCAGTGGTTCGTGAAGGTGGCGCCGCTCGCCAAGGCGGCCGGGGACGCGGTCAGGGACGGCCGGGTGCGCATCCACCCCGGCGACATGGCCGCCCGCTACTTCGACTGGGTCGACGACATGCACGACTGGTGCATCAGCCGCCAGCTCTGGTGGGGGCACCGGATCCCGGTCTGGTACTCGCCCGGCGGCGAGGCCCGCTGCGTGGGGCCCGGCGAGCAGCCGCCGGGACCGGACTGGCAGCAGGACCCCGACGTGCTCGACACCTGGTTCTCCTCGGCATTGTGGCCGTTCTCCACGCTCGGCTGGCCGGACGACACCGCGGACCTGCGCCGCTTCTACCCGACCAGCGTGCTGGTCACCGGCTACGACATCCTGTTCTTCTGGGTCGCCAGGATGATGCTGTTCGGCCTGTACGCGATGAAGACCGCCGACCCGGCGCAGGCCGTGCCGTTCCGCGTGGTGGCGCTGCACGGCCTGGTCCGCGATCAGTACGGCCGGAAGATGTCCAAGTCGCGCGGGAACACCGTGGATCCGCTGGACTGGATCGACCGGTTCGGTGCCGACGCGACCAGGTTCACCCTCGCCCGGGGCTCCAGCCCCGGCGGCGACGTCGCAGTCAGCGAGGAATGGGTCACCGGCGCCAGGAACTTCTGCAACAAGCTCTGGAACGCGACCCGGTTCGCCTTGCTCAACGGCGCCACGGTCCCCGCGGAGCGGCCCGCGCGCGCCGGCCTGACCGTCGCCGACCGGTGGATCCTGTCCCGGCTCGACGCGGTGACCGCCGAGGTGGACGCGCTGTTCGAGGACTACGAGTTCGGCAAGCTCTGCGAGGCGCTCTACCACTTCGCCTGGGACGAGGTCTGCGACTGGTATCTGGAGCTGGCCAAGTCGGCGCTGCCCGGGCCGTCCGGCCAGACCACCCGGGAGGTGCTCGGGTATGTGCTGGAGGCACTGCTCCGGCTGCTCCACCCGGTCATCCCGTTCGTCACCGAGGAACTGTGGACGGCGCTGACCGGCGGCGACACGGTCATGACCGCCCCGTGGCCGGGCCAGCGGCCCGGCGCGCCGGCGGCAGTGGCCATGGCAGAGCGCCGGCGCGACCCGGCGGCGGAGGCCGAGATCGCCTCGGTGATGCGGCTGGTGACCGAGGTCCGCCGGTTCCGCTCGGACCAGGGGCTGCGCCCGGGCCAGCAGGTTCCCGCCGCGCTCACCGGGCTGTCCGGTGGCGCCCTGGCCGGCCACGAGGCGAGCATCCGCGCCCTGCTGCGGCTCAGCGTCCCCGGTGCGGCATTCCGGCCCACCGCCTCCGTGGTGGCCGAGGGCGTGACGGTGGAACTGGACACCGCCGGCGTGATCGACGTCGCCGCCGAGCGCCGCCGGATGGAGAAGGATCTCGCCGCCGCCCGCGCCGAGGCCGGGCAGGCGGAGCGCAAGCTCGCCAACGACTCGTTCCTGGCCAGGGCTCCCGCCGAGGTGGTGGCGAAGACCCGGGACCGGCTGGACGCCGCACGGGCCGCCATCGACCGCCTCACCGCCCGCCTGGCGGCGCTGCCACGGGATGACGCTTGAACGCTGAGCTGGCCAGGACCGAGCGGGAGCTGTACGCCCGCCGCCCGGAGCACGCGATCGTGCCGACGCTGGACCGGGTCGCCGCGCTGGCCGCGCTGCTCGGGGACCCGCAGCGGGCCTGCCCGGTGATCCATGTCACCGGCACCAACGGCAAGACCTCCACCGCGCGGATGACCGAGACGCTGCTGCGCACCCGGGGCCTGCGCACCGGCCTGTACACCAGCCCGCACCTGTCGTCGATGCGGGAGCGGATCTGCATCGACGGGGAGCCCCTGTCCGCCGAGGCCTTCGTCGCCGCCTACGAGGACATCGCGCCGTACGCGGCGATGGTGGACGGGCAGCAGGCGGTGCAGCTGTCCTTCTTCGAGATGCTCACCGCGATGGCGTTCGCCGCGTTCGCGGACGCGCCGGTCGACGTCGCGGTGATCGAGGTGGGCCTGGGCGGCACCTGGGACGCCACCAACATCGCCGACGGCGCGGTCGCGGTGGTCACCCCCGTCGCCATCGACCACGTCGCCTACCTCGGCGACACCGTGGCGGCGATCGCCACCGAGAAGGCCGGCATCATCAAGCCGGGTGCGCTGGCCGTGCTGGCCCGGCAGCCGGAGGCGGCTGCCGCGCCCCTGGAGCGGCGGGCCGCCGAGGTGGCCGTGCCGGTGCTCACCGAGGGCATGGATTTTGCCGTGACCGGCCGCGACCTGGCCGTCGGCGGCCAGCGGCTCGCGGTGTCCAGCCTGAAGGGCAGCTACCCCGACCTGCTGCTGCCGCTGTTCGGTGCGCACCAGGCGCAGAACGCCGTCTGTGCGCTCGCCGCCGTCGAAGCCTTCTCCGGCGCCGGGCCGCTGGACGAGGAACTGGTCGGGCAGGCCTTCGCGGCGATGACCGCGCCCGGGCGGCTGGAGGTGGTGCGGCGCAGCCCGGTGGTGATCGTGGATTCCGCGCACAACCCGGCCGGCATGGCCGCCAGCATGGCGGCGCTGACCGAGGCGTTCGGGTTCGGCACCCTCGTGGCCGTGCTCGCGGTCAGCGCCGACAAGGACGTCGCGGGCATGCTGGCGGAACTGGAGCCGGTTGCCGCCAGCCTGGTGGTGACCAGGAACGCCGCGTCCCGGTCGATGGACCCAGCCGAGCTGGAGCAGCTCGCCGCCGGGGTCTTCGGCCCGGACCGGGTGGTCGCCGCGCCCCGGCTCGACGACGCCATCGACACCGCCACCGCGCTCGCCGACGAGGCATCCGGCGGCCTGGGCGGCACCGGAATCCTCATCACCGGGTCGACGACCACGGCGGGCGAGGCACGGGTGCTGCTCGGTGCCGCGGGCAGGCCGGACGGGGACGCGTTGCCGTGAGGCGCCTCTGCGCGACCGTCCTGGTCTTCGAGGTGGTGGTGATCTGGCTGGCCATCCCCGTCGCCATCACCATCGCGCACGCCAGGCCCGCGCCGGCGGCCGTGGCCGGCGGGGTGCTGGCCGTGGCCGCGCTGGTGATCGCCGCCCTGGTCGGCCGGCCGGGCAGGGCTGGGCGCTGATCGGCGGGACCGTGCTGCAGGCCGCGGTGATCGCCACGGGGGTGGTGGTCCCGGCGATGTACGCGCTCGGTGTCATCTTCGGCGGGCTCTGGCTGACGGCCATCTGGCTCGGCCGCCGGTACCAGGTGCCGTAACGCACCGCGGGGCCGGAACGTTTGCTCCGATATGGGGCATCCGCGCTGGCTACCGGCCGTGCGGCGGGAGTTTTGGGACGGTCTTGACCGGGTGGAAGGCGGCCCGTGGGGTGCCGGCGCCGGTAGGATTGACGCGGTAACCCGCTGCTTGTAATTCCCCGCATCCCGTGGCTGCTCCCGCACGTCAAAAGCCCCCAATGAGGAGGAAGTACGTTGTCTGAACGCACCCTGGTCCTGATCAAGCCAGACGGAGTGCGCCGCGGTCTGGCCGGCGAGGTCCTGGCCAGGATCGAGCGCAAGGGGCTGCGCATCGTGGCCATGGACCTGCGGACCGTCGGCAAGGATCTGGCCGAGACTCATTACGCGGAGCACGAGGCGAAGCCGTTCTACGGCTCGCTGGTGGAATTCATCACCTCCGGGCCGCTGGTTGCCCTGGTGGCCGAGGGTCCGCGGGCGGTCGAGGCGTTCCGCGCGCTGGCCGGGGCGACCGACCCGGTCAAGGCCGCACCGGGCACCATCCGCGGCGACTATGCGTTGGAAGTGCAGGACAACATCGTGCACGGATCGGATTCGCCTGACTCGGCCGAGCGGGAGATCAAGATCTTCTTTCCGGACCTTGTTTAGGCGGCCCGGCCCTGGTCGATGAAGGACTCATAGGCCGCGCCGCAGTCCCACGGGGCCACCAGGTGTGGCGCAAAAATCACAGCTAACCCGGCATCATCCTGGTTGGGAAGGTCTCGTTCCACATGAGCAACGCGCTGGCGTTTCTGGGCCGTGACATGGCGGTCGACCTCGGAACCGCGAACACCCTGGTCTACGTGCGGGGCCGCGGGATCGTGCTCAACGAGCCGTCCGTCGTTGCCCTGAACACGAACAACGGCCAGATCGTCGCGGTGGGCGTGGAAGCCAAACGGATGATCGGCAGAACGCCGGGCAACATCGTGGCGGTCCGGCCGCTGAAGGACGGCGTCATCGCCGACTTCGACGTGACCGAGCGGATGCTGCGGTACTTCATCCAGAAGGTGCACAAGCGCAGCCACCTGGCCAAGCCCCGGGTCGTGGTCGCGGTGCCGAGTGGCATCACCGGCGTGGAGCAGAGCGCGGTGAAGGAAGCGGGGCACCAGGCAGGTGCCCGCCGGGTGTACATCATCGAGGAGCCGATGGCCGCGGCCATCGGGGCCGGCCTGCCGGTGAACGAGCCGACCGGCAACATGGTGGTGGACATCGGCGGCGGCACCACCGAGGTGGCGGTGATCTCGCTCGGCGGGATCGTGACCTCGCAGTCCATCCGGATCGGCGGCGACGAGATGGACCAGGCCATCATCACCTTCGGTAAGAAGGAATACTCCCTGATGCTCGGCGAGCGGACCGCCGAGGAGATCAAGATGGCGCTCGGCTCGGCGTACCCGTCTTCGGACGAGCCGAACGCCGAGATCCGGGGCCGGGACCTGGTCAGCGGGCTGCCGAAGACCATCGTGATCTCCGCCGAGGAGATCCGCCGCGCGATCGAGGAGCCGCTGGCGCTCATCGTGGACGCGGTGAAGACCACCCTGGACAAGTGCCCGCCCGAACTGGCCGGCGACGTGATGGACCGTGGCATCGCGCTGACCGGCGGCGGTGCGCTGCTGCGCGGGCTCGACGAGCGCCTGCGCGAGGAGACCGGCATGCCGATTCATGTCGCCGACAACCCGCTCGATTCTGTGGTGCTCGGAACCGGCAAGTGCGTGGAGGACTTCGACACGCTCCGCCAGGTACTGGTGCCAGAGTCCAGGCGCTGACCCGCCTTCGCGCGGCGCGGCGCAGGTAGCGCGAGCGCATGAACGAGGAGACCCGGTGCACGACACACGGCGGACCCGCCTGGTTCTCGCTGTGCTCCTCATTGCTGCCCTGGCCCTGATCACGATCGACGCGCGGAACTCCTCCGCCGGGCCGGTACGCGGCCTGCGCTCGCTCGGCGGCCTGGTCTTCGGATCCGCGGAGAGCGTGGCCAGCGGGGTGACCCAGCCG
Source organism: uncultured Actinomycetes bacterium (assembly GCA_963795785.1). Taxonomy (GTDB): domain Bacteria; phylum Actinomycetota; class Actinomycetes; order Streptosporangiales; family Streptosporangiaceae; genus DASXKD01. The sequence goes on along the minus strand of CAWCKG010000017.1, from coordinate 49,981 downwards.
GCGGCGGCGTTCCTGGACAACGTCGGCAACGCGGCCCACGCACAGGCCACCATCGGCTCGCTGCAGCGGCAGGTGGTGCAGCTCCGCGGTGAGCTGGACCAGGCCAGGCTCAGCAAGGCCGATGAGGCCCAGTTGCAGCAACTGCTCCAGCTCGCCGGGCGCGGCCGGTACCGGATCGTGGCGGCGAACGTGATCGCGGCGGGCCCGTCGTACGAGAACACGGTCACGATCGACGTCGGCAGCGCGGACGGCCTCAAGCCCGAGGAGACCGTGCTGAACGGCGCGGGCCTGGTCGGCACGGTGACCTCGGTGAGCAGCAACACCGCCACCGTGCTGCTCGACACCGACGCCGCCTCGACCGTCGGAGTGCGGATCGCCGGGACCGGGGAGATCGGGGCGGTGACCGGGCTGGGCCACAGCCAGTCCGGCCCGGCGGCGCTCCGGCTGCAGGTGTTCGACGCCAGCGCCGTGCTGACGGCAGGGCAGCAACTGGTCACCTTCGGCTCGGTCGGCGGCCGGCCGTACGTGCCGGGGGTGCCGGTCGGCGTGATCACCCGGGTGGTGGTCAGCGCGAGCGCGCTGACGAAGATCGCTTATGTCCGGCCGTTCGCCGACGACGGCGCCCTGGGCGTCGTCGGCGTGGTGATCGTGCCGCCGCGGCACAACCCGCGGGACTCGGTGCTGCCGCCCAGGCCACCGAGCCCGGCCCCGTCCCCGCGGCGCAGCGCCTCGCCGGGCCCGTCCGCCACCCCGGCGGCAGGCGCGACACCGGGCGCGGGCACCGCCGCCGTGGCGGGCGGCTAGCGTGCGCCGCGTCGTGCTGGCCACCGCGGCCATCCTGGCCGCGGTGCTGCTCCAGGTGACCGTACTGAACAACGTGCCGTTCCCCGGCGGGTCCGGGCCCGACCTGGTCCTCGTCGCCGTGGTGGCGATGGCCCTGGCCGCCGGCCCGCGGGACGGGGCGATCATCGGGTTCGCCGCCGGGCTCGCCCTCGACATCGCCCCGCCGGCCAGCGGCCTGCTCGGGCAGAGCGCGCTGGTGTTCTGCCTGGCCGGGTACGGGTGCGGGCGGCTGCGCCTGGCCCTGGAGCGGTCCGCCTGGCTGCCGCTGGCCGGCGTGGCGCTGGGTGCCGCGGCCGGTGAGGTGCTCTACGCGTTCACCGGGCTGATCTTCGGCGAGCCCGACGTCACCTGGCAGGCGGTGCGCCAGGTGCTTCCCGCGGCGGTGTTCTACGACCTGCTGCTCAGCCCGTTCGTGCTGTACGCGGTAGCGCTGCTCGGCGGGTACACCCGGTGGGGGGCCGACAGCGCCCCGGCGGCCCTGCTCAGCGGGCGGGACCTGGCCCCGGCGGGCGCGGGCCTGCTGGCGGGCGCGGTCCGCGACACCGGGACCGGCCGGTCCCCGCGGCTGCGGGCCGCCGCCGGGCACCGCGCCGACGGCTGGATCGGCGGCCGGGACCAGGCCGGCCAGCGAGCCCGCGCCTGGGTGGACCGGCGGCGCCCGCTGCGGCTGCGGCTGCGCGGCGGCGTGGCCGGTTCCGCGGCGGCGGGCCAGGCGGGCAAGCCCGGGCCCGCGCGGCCGCTGGCCACGGTGCGGCTGCGGCTGGGCACCCCGCGGCGCCGCGACGGGACGATCGTGGCCCGGCGGTACCTGGCCCCGTCGGGCGCGGCGTTCGACAGCCGGGGCCCGAGCGGGAGCGGCCGCTCCGCCCGGCTGCGCGGCGGGGCGCTGTCCGGCGGCCCGTCGGCGCTGGGCCAGGCACAGGGCCGCAAGCAGCGGGAGCCACGGCTGAAGCTGGGCAGCAAGCGGCACGGGGACGGGCTGACCGGCGGCAGGCTCGGCCGGTGGCTGAGCAGGCCGGCGCGCGGCGGCGGATCGGCCGCGGCTCGTTCGCCAGCGGTTCCGCGCTGCGCGCTGGCGGCACCGGCGGCCGCCCGGCCGCCGCCCCGCGGTTCCGGGCCCGCAGCCGCAAGCCGCCCGCGGCGCTGCGCACCGCCACGCCGCGGTTCCGCCGCCCCGCCGCGCGGTGGAAGCGGCCCGGCCGCGCGCTCACCGGCTCGCGGGGCGGCGCGGGCCCGCGGAAACCCAGATGGCGGCGAAGGTTCGCCAGGCTCGGCAAGGGGGGATGGCGATGATTCCGGCGGCACGCCGGCGTCTGGTCGTGCTGTACGTCGTGGTGGCCGCGCTGCTGCTCTCACTGGGCGGGAGGCTGTGGTACCTGCAGGTGATGACCGTCGGGAGCTACGCAAGCGCGGCCACCCAGGACCAGGTCAGAACGGTGATCGTGCCCCCGGTGCGCGGCCAGATCCTGGACGACGCCGGCCAGCCGCTGGTGGACAACCACACCTCCCTGGTCGTCTCGGTGAACCGGGCGCTGGTCTCGCAGCAGCCCGGCGGCGGGATCGCTGAGCTGCAGCGGCTGGCGCACGTGCTCGGCATGAAGTACGCCCTGCTCCAGGAGAAGATCCGGCTGTGCACCGCCGGGGTGTCCCAGCCGTGCTGGCAGGGCTCCCCGTACCAGCCGATCCCGGTGGCGCAGCAGGTGCCCGACGCGACGGCCCTGCAGATCATGGAGAACCAGCGCGGCTACCCCGGGGTGTCCGCCCAGGCCCAGCCGGTCACCCACTACGTGCAGCCGTACGCCACCGACGCGGCGCAGATGCTCGGCTACCTGCAGCCGATCACGCCGCAGGAGGTGAAGCAGCGGCACCTGCCGGTGACCGGCTTCTCCGGCGTGGACCTGGTCGGCCAGGCCGGCCTGGAGGAGCAGTACGACCGGCAGCTTCGCGGTGTCCCGGGCACCGCAGACGCTGACCGTCAACGCGGCCGGCACCGTCACCGCGGTCCGCCACCAGGCCAGCCCCACGGCCGGGGACACCCTGGTGACCAGCCTCAACTGCCCAGCTCCAGGACGGACACCTACAACGACCTGGCGCAGGCCATCGCACAGCGCGCAGGCCGAGGGCAACACCGGCGCCACCACCGGCGCAGCCGTGGTGATGACCACCACCGGCCGGGTGCTGGCCATGGCCAGCTACCCGACCTACGACCCGGGCATCTGGACCGGCGGCATCTCCAACCGGGAGTTCAAGGGCCTGTTCGGCACCGCGCACGGTGAGCCGATCCTCGACCGGGCCACCCAGGGCGAGTACGGCCCCGGCTCCACCTTCAAGGTCACCTCGGCCTCGGCCGCGGTCGAGGACGGCATGTCTCGCCGCGGGCCCGTACTCCTGCCCCGGCTCGGTGACGATCGCGGGCCACACCTTCAACAACTGGACCACGGCCAACCTCGGGCCGATGTCACTGCACACGGCCCTGGTCTGGTCCTGCGACACGGTGTTCTACCAGATCGCCTACCAGATGTACCTGCACGACAAGTACCGCGCGAACTTCGCGCGTCAACCCGCACGCGCCCACCCAGAAGATGCAGAAGATGGAGCTGGCTTCGGGTTCGGCCGCGACCCCGGCATCGACCTGCCCGAGCAGTCCCCCGGCACGATCCCCACCCGGCAGTGGCTGTACTACTACTGGAAGCAGTACAAGCACTACTGGTGCAAGCACGGCAACGCCAACGGCAGCTACCTCCAGCAGGTCGACTACGACAACTGCCGGACCGGCTACCAGTGGACCCCGGGCCAGGCCGCGATCGCCGCGATCGGCCAGGGCTACGTGAGCGTCACCCCGCTGCAACTGGCCCGGGCCTACGCGGCGATCGCCAACGGCGGCACGCTGTACAGCCCGCGGGTCGGCGAGGCGCTGCTCAGCCCCGCCGGGCAAGGTCGTCCAGCGGATCAAGCCCCCGGTGGTCGGGCACCTTCCCCTGCCGCACTGGTGGCTCAGCTACCTCACCAGCGCGCTGCAGGGGGTCGTCACCGGCGGCACCGCGGCAGGGCGCCTTCGCCGGGTTCCCGCTGAACAAGGTGCCGATCGCGGCGAAGACCGGGACCGCCGAGATCTTCGGCGGCCAGGCCACCTCGGTGTTCGCCTCGTACGCGCCCGCCAACGACCCCAAGTACGTGGTCGTGGTGATGGTGCCCAAGTCGGGTGAGGGCGCGGACGTCTCGGCACCGTGCGCCCGGCAGATCTGGGACTCGATCTACGGGCTGGAGGGCCACAAGGCGGTCTTCCCCGGCGGGCAGGCCCCGCGCAAGCTGCCCGGGATCTCCGCCAGCGGCGCGATCACCGCCCCGCCCGGTTACCGGGGGGCCCCGTGATGAGCTTCGGCCGCGGTCCCAGCCTGCGCGGGCTTGAGCCGGTGCGCCCGGCGCTCGGCTTCCGCGGGGTCAAGACCGCCGTGCCCGCGCTGCGCTCGCCCAGCCTGTGGCGCCGGGCCGTGGCCCGGGACTCGACGCTGCGGCACGTGGACTGGATCCTGATCCTCGCCGTGCTCGCGCTGTCGCTGATCGGCACCCTGCTGGTCTGGTCGGCGACCGCGCCGGGGCTGACCCAGGCGGGCGCCAACCCGCACTCGTACCTGGAGCGGCAACTGCTCGTCGTGGTGATCGGGCTGGTCCTGATGGCCGGGGTGACCCTGATCGACTACCGGGTGCTGCGAATGCTCGCGCCGTTCGCCTACGCGGCCGGGCTGCTGGGGCTGCTGGCGGTGCTCAGCCCGCTGGGCACCACGATCAACGGCTCGCACTCCTGGATCCCGCTGCCCGGCGGGTTCCAGATCGAGCCGTCCGAGTACGCCAAGCTCGGCCTGATCATGATGATCGCGCTGATCTTCGGCGCGGCGGGGGAGCGGTCCGGCGCGGCCCGGGGCCCGGCCGCTGGCCCTCGCGGCGGCCAGCACCGTCCCGGTGATCGGCCTGGTGCTGGCCGAGCCGGACCTCGGGCGTCGTCGTCGTGCTCGTGGTCATCAGCGGCGGGATGATCGCACTGGCCGGCGTCGGGCTGCGCTGGCTGGCCCTGCTCACCGGCGCCGGGGCGCTCGCCGTGCTCGCGGTGCTGAACCTGCACCTGCTCAAGGCGTATCAGCTGGCCCGGCTGACCTCGTTCCTGCATCCGGGTGCCGACACGTCGGGCAACAACTACCAGGCCTTCCAGGCCAAGATCGCGATCGGCTCCGGCGGGATGTTCGGGCAGGGCCTGTTCCACGGCCAGCTCACCGCCGGCAGCTTCCTCGGGTCCTACAGCTTCCAGGGCACCGACTTCATCTTCGCCGTGGCGGGCGAGGAACTCGGCTTCGTCGGCTGCGCCACGATCGTCGTGCTGCTGGGACTGGTGATCTTCCGCGCGGTGCGCATCGCGGCCCGCGCCGACGACGCGTTCGGGCTGCTGCTGGCCGCGGGGATCGCGATCTGGTTCGCGGTGCAGGCGTTCATCAACATCGGCATGACGATCGGGATCGCCCCGGTCACCGGGCTGCCGCTGCCGTTCGTGTCCTACGGCGGGTCGGCGCTGTTCGCCGACATGATCGCCATCGGCGTGCTCCAGTCCATCCACCGCCGCCATCGGGTGTTCAGCTAGCACAGCGTCTTCAGCTAGCCACGGCGGTGCGCGGTTGCCCGCCCGTGCGGCGCCGCGCGTTCGCCACGGGCTGACCACGGCCAGCCGTACCGCACCAAGTCAGGGCGCATACTTAAAAACATGAAGCCTTGGCGCACAGCCGGCCGGGCGCTGGCCTCCGGCGCGGTGACGGTGCTGCTCGTCGTGCTGGCGCCGGCCGTCCTGCTGTTCGGCGAACTGGTGAACCGGCGCTACCTGCGCGGGCTGCCCGTGGCCCAGGACCGGATCCTGGTGCGGCGGCGCGGCTGGCCCGGGCGGCGCGGGACCGTGGTGGTCCGGCGCGCCGGGCCTGGGCGCGCCGCGTACGCCGTGGCCACCCGGAACCGCAAGGTGGCCCGGCGGGTGCTGGCCAACCCGCTGTGGATCGCGCTGACCGCGCCGGCCCGGTGGCTGCTGGACCGCGTCCGGCCCCGTGCGGGCGGCCGCCGGGGCCGGGGCGGGAACGGGCCGCCGGGTTCCGGGGTGCGTGAGCCGCGGCGGCCACTGCCCGACCTGCCCGCCGGGGCCATGGCGCTCCCCGAACCGGGCCCGCTGCGCTGATCACCGGCGCGGCCCTGCTCCCCGGTGCACGGTCCGGGCCAGGGCCACGGCCGGCACCAGGCCGATCCCGGCCAGCAGCGCCAGCATGGTGGCGGTGTCGGCCAGGGCGTTTCCCGAGGCCATGGCGTGCGGGCCGGCCCGCTGCGCCAGGGACAGGTACACGGTGCCGAAAGCGGCGACCCCGATGACCTGGCTGAGCTGCGCGGCCGTGGTGACCAGGCCGCTGGCGTCCGCGGCCTGGGAGAGCGGCACCCCGACCAGCGACTGGGTGAGCAGCGGGGAAATCGTGAGGCCCAGGCCTGCCCCGGCGACGGCGAGCGCCAGCCACAGCAGCGGGCCGCCGGCGCTGCCGCCGCGCACCGCCACCGCGATCCCCAGGTAGGCGGCCGCGATCAGGACAAGCCCCGCGGGCACCAGCACCGGGTGCACCCGTGCGGGCAGCCGCCGCCAGAAATAGCCGACCAGGCCGAACATGCCCGCCAGGGGGATGTACGACAGGCCCGCCCGCAGCGCGCTTTGCCCCAGCCCGGCCTGCAGGTGCAGGGTGAACACGAACAGCAACCCGCCGTAGCCGGCCATCACGGCCGACAGCGTGCCGAGCCCGGCGGCCAGGCCGGGGGCGGACAGCACGCCCAGGTTCAGCAGCGGGTCACCGCCCCGGGCCGCGACCGCCCGCTCGAAGCCGGCGAAGAACCCGGCGAGCAGCAGGCCCGCCACGACGCAGCCCAGCGTCCAGGCCGGCCAGCCCAGTTCGCGGCCCAGCACCAGGGGCAGCACGATCAGGCACACGGCCGGTGCCGCGATCGCCAGGCCGCGCAGGTCCAGGCGGCGCGAGCCGGGGCCGGTGTGCGGCGCCCGGGGCGCGTCGGCGGGGACCACCCGGGGCACCAGCACCGCGAGCAGGATGCCGAACGGGACGTTGATCAGGAAGACCGGCCGCCAGCTGGCGCCCAGCAGGTCCGCGCTGACCAGGACGCCGCCAAGGACGACGCCGACGACCGCGCCGGTGGCCAGCACCACCCCCCACGCGGAGAGCGCGGTCGCCCGCGCCGCGCCGGTGAACCGCATCTGGATGACGCTGAAGATCTGCGGCACCAGCACCGCCGCGGCGGCGCCCTGCACGCACCGGGCGAGGATCAGCAGCCCGCTGTCCGGCGCGAGGCCGCAGGCCAGCGACGCCGCGGTGAACACCGTGACGCCGAGCAGGTACATGCGGCGGCGGCCGTACAGGTCGCCCAGCCGGGCCCCGGTGATCAGCAGCATCGCGTAGGCGGCGGAGTACCCGCCGACCACCAGTTGCAGCGCGGCGCCGGAGGCGTGCAGCCCGGCCCCGATCGAGGGCAGCGCCACGTTCACGACGAACGCGTCGAGCAGGGCCATGAACTGCCCGCCGAGCAGCACGGCCAGCATCAGCCAGCGGCGCCCGCCCGGCCCGGCGGCGCCCCTGGCCGGCCGGGTGGCAAGATCCAGCGTGGTCATTTTCCGGTCTCCGTTTCCGTGGGGTGTCGCCGGTACATACCTGGCCCACGGGCTGGATTCATCGCCCCGGGCGCCGCAGCGATGAATCCGCGTCCCGGGACAGGTATGTATGGGCAAGGCGGGGGCGCCCCGCGGGGCCGTCCCGGTGACGGCAGGCCGGCGGCGGATGCCCGATCATGCAATACGCAGGCCCCGGCCGGTCTTCGAAGGAGGCGCAGTGACGGTTTCCATCAGTGAGGATTTCGCCCGCCAGGCGGATCCGTTCCGCCGCGAGCTGCTGGCGCACTGCTACCGGATGCTGGGCTCCGTGCACGACGCCGAGGACCTGGTCCAGGAGACCCTGCTGCGGGCCTGGCGGGCGTCCGGCCGGTTCGACAGTGAGCGGGCCTCGCTGCGCACCTGGCTCTACCGGATCGCGACCAACGTCTGCCTGACCGCGCTGGCGGGCCGCGGCCGCAGGCCGCTGCCGTCCGCGATCGGCGCACCGAGCGAGGACCCGGGGCAGCCGCTGGTCCGGGCCGAGGTGCCGTGGCTTGAGCCGCTGCCCGACGCGATGGTCTGGGCGGAGCGGGCCGACCCCGCCGCGATGGCGTTGTCCCGGGCGAGCCTGCGGCTGGCGTTCGTCGCCGCGCTGCAGCTGCTGCCGCCACGGCAGCGGGCCATCCTCATCCTGCGGGAGGTGCTGGAACTGCCGGCCGCGGAGGTCGCGGACCTGCTGGCCACCACGCCCGCGGCGGTGAACAGCGGGCTGCAGCGGGCCCGGGCGCGGCTCGCCGGGGTGGCCGAGGACCAGATCGACGAGCCCGCCGAGGCCGACCTGCGGGCCACCGTTGACGCCTACGTCACGGCGTTCGAGAACGCCGACATCTCCGCGCTGACCCGGCTGCTGACGGCCGACGCGATCCTGGAGATGCCGCCGATGGCCGCCTGGTACGCGGGCCGGGAGATGTACGGCCGGTTCATCGCCCGGGTCTGGGCCATGCGCGGCACCGGCTGGCGCCTGGTCGCCACCGCGGCCAACGGGCAGCCCGCGGTCGCCGCCTACCTGCGCACCGGCGACGGCGGGTACCACCTGCACACGCTGCAGGTGCTCACGGTCACCGGCGCGGGCATCAGCCGCAACGTGGTGTTCGCCGAACCCGGCGTGTTCGCTACGTTCGGCCTGGCGCCCCGCCTGGATGCGGCGGCCGGGCTCGCGGTGAACAGCTCCCGCGGCTGGCGGTCCTCCGCGGTCTCCTCGGTGACCGCCGCCGCCCGGAAGCCGGCCTCGCGCAGCAGCCGGAGCCAGGTGCCGCGGCCGAACAGGCCCAGCCGGTGTGTCTCGTGCACCACCCGGACCGCACCGCTGGCGTCCCGGAGCAGGAACGCGTACTGCGTGAGGGTCCAGGTGTCGCCCGGGTCCGGGTCGTAGGCCCAGTCCAGGTACCGCGCCGCACGGCCGTCCGTGCCGTCGCTGCCGCCGTAGCCGGTGCCCGGCTGGAAGTTCTCGGTGATGTTGTCCGGCACGAACACCGCGATGCCGCCGGGGCGGCAGTGCGCGAACGCGGTCCCGATGACCAGCCGCAGGTCAGCCTCGGTGGTCATGTAGCACACGGCGTCGTGGACGAACACCGCGTCGAAGTCCCGGCCCAGCCGGACCGTGCGCATGTCCGCCTGGACGTGCTCGCAGCCGGGGTTCAGCCGCCGCGACACCGCCAGCATTCCGGCCGAGACGTCCACCAGCGTCATGGCGAAGGCCGGCGTGAGGTGGCTGGCGCAGTGCCCGCCGCCGCTGCCCAGTTCCAGCACCTCGCGCACCGGCCGCCCGGCCTGGCGGAGCACCTGGGCGGCGAACCTGGCCTCCTCGGCGTACTCCTCCGGCGGGGAGATGAGCGGCCACCATTCCGCCAGGTCCTGGTAGAGCTGATATCCCGGCTGGTCCGCGGCCATGGCACCCATCCTTCACCACGGCCGGGGCGTCCTAGGTGACCTTGAAGCTCTTCGTGCTGGTGAAACTGCCGCCTGCGGCGGTGACCATGATCGGGCCGGTCGTTGCCCGGGAGGGGACGGTCGCGGTGATCTTGGTGCCGGAGACGATGGTGAACACCGAGGAGAAGCCGGCGAAGTACACCGCGGTGACGCCCTGCAGGTGCTTGCCGGTGATGGTCACCTTCGTTCCCTTCGGCCCGGACGTGGGGGAGAACTTGGTGATCACCGGCGCGGCGACCTCCACAGAACCGATCTCGCAGGCGCCGCCCTGCGGGCGCGCGGTGCCCCGCTGGTCGGTCGGCGTGCTGCTGTCGAGGAACTGCGCGCTCTCGCAGGTGCTGGTGGGGATGGCATTGATGGCCGGTGAGCCGATCTGGGGCAGCAGGGTCTCGGTGGGGCCCCCGTTGCTGGCCAGCGGGCCCAGCACCGCACCGGTGTTGGTGATGTCGGTGGTGACCGTGGTGAAACAGCCGGTGGTGTTGCCGATCAGGTTGTAACCGTTGTCGGTGACCGTGCCGCCGGTCGCTTGTTCGCAGTCCGGCCCCGTGGACGTGCTCGAGTCACCGGCGATGATCGTGCCCGGCGATCGTCAGTGCGCCGGCGTTGTTGAGCCCGCCGCCCTGGTAACCCCCGTTGTTACTCACCGTCACGTTTGTCAGGGAGAGCGTCGTTCCGGTGTCGCTGAAGAGACCGCCGCCGGAGGTTTCGTCGCTGTTGTTGTCCACCGTCGAGTTGATGAGCGCCATGTCACCCTCGTTGCCCAGCCCGCCTCCGCCCTGCACGGCCTCGTTCCCGCTGACCGTGGACTTGCTGAAGCCGGCCAGCCCGGGATTGGCGCTGGAACCGTCGTTGTAGACGCCGCCGCCGAACTCGGCGGTGTTGCCGGACACGGTGGTGGTCGTGGCGATGAGGTTCCAGTCCGGCGCGCTGTAGATGCCGCCCCCGTGCCCCGATCCCGAGTCCGCGTCGTTGAGGGACACGGCCGTATCGGTCAGGAACGCATTGCCGTCGTTCCAGATCCCGCCGCCGTTCCCGTTGTCGGCGTCGTCGTTGACGAAGTTGTCGCCGGTCAGGGTCACCGTGGCCCCGCTGGAAAGGCTGGCGCTGTCGTTGGCGACGCCGCCGCCGTTTTCGGTAGCGGCGTTCTGCTCCACCGTGGTGCCGGTGAGGGTGAGGCTCGCGGTGTAGTTGTAGGCGCCGCCGCCGTCGTTAGCCGCGGTGTTGCTGTCCAGCGTCGAGCCGGTGACGGTCGCCGTGCCGTTGTAGTTGTAGATGCCGCCGCCGTTGTCGCTCGCGGTGTTGCTGCTCACCGTGGTGTCGGTCACGGTGAGCGTGGCGAGGCCGTTGTAGTTGTAGATGCCGCCGCCGTCGACCGCGGCGTTGCCGGTCACCGTGGAGTTGCTCACGGTCAGGTTCCCGAGGTTGAGGATCCCGCCGCCCAGCGCCACGTCGCCGCCACCGCCGGTGACGGTCAGCCCGTTGAGTGTCACCGTGGCCCCGGCGTCGATCCAGAGCACCCGGCCGGCGCCGGAGGGCTTCGGCTTTACCGTGGCCCCGCTCGCCCCGTCCAGGGTCAGTGAGACCGGGACGGTGAACGCGGCGCCATTAGTGCCTGGCGCGTCCGCGCAGGTACCGGAAACCTGCAGCGTGTCTCCCGAGTGGGCGGCGTTGAGCGCGGTCTGCAGATTGCCATAGGAGTGCGTCCCGTCCGTGATCGCGCAGGCCGCCGCCAGCGCCGGGGTGGCCACCCCGATCACTCCCGCGACCGCCAGGACACCGGCGGCCGCTGCGGCCGCAACACCCCTGCCGCGGCGGTGCCGGGCGATGACCGTGCTGAAATCGCATCCCCACCAGGTAGCCCGCATGTCCCCTCCTCACCCGGTAGCGCCACAGCACACCGGGGAAGCCCATCGCTGAACCACGTTGCGCGGCCAAACCGAATCGGGCGGGTGACACAAGCCCCTTGGATAGCTTTGTTGCGCCCGGCACGGCCGGACATATCAACACAGTTGGGGCGAACGTAGCGCCGAACCTGCTACCGGTCAATCGGCGCGCACCCCGGAGATGTGACAGTCACATCAAGCCCGCCGGGCGTTCATCACGATCGGGCCCGGCCGGGGTCCTCCTCCCGGAGGGCGCGGGCGGTGGCGGCCAGGTCCTCGGTGGCGCGCTGGTGCAGCGAACTGCCGAACGTGATCCTGGCCACCCCGGTCGCCGCCAGTTCCGCCAGCGACGGGCCGCCCGGGTGGCACATGGCGTTGACCGGGCCGCCGCGCCGGCGACCAGCCCGGGCAGCACGGTGGCCGGGGCCAGGATCGGGTAGCAGCAGTCGGCCCCGGCCGCCAGGTACCGGCGGCCCCGCTCGGCGGCCTCGGCGGCCGCGTCACCGGCGCCGGCGGGCCGCGGCCGGACGAACACGTCCACCCGGGCGTTGAGCACCAGGGCCTCCCCGGCCGCCGCGCGCACCGCCGCGAGGAAGTCGGCCTGGCGGCCCGGGTCGGCCAGGTCCCGGCTGACCGGGTCGGAGTCCTCCAGGTTGCAGCCGACGGCCCCGGCCTCGGCCAGCCGCCCGGCCAGCTCGGCGGGTGCCAGCCCGTACCCGGCCTCGATGTCGGCCGTCACCGGGACGTCCACGCAGCGGGCGATCCGGGCGATCGCCGCGAACATCTCCGCCGCCGGGGTGTGCTGGCCGTCGGCGTAGCCCAGGGTGGCGGCGACCGCGCCGCTGGAGGTGGCCAGGGCGCCGAACCCGGCGCCGGCGAACACGCGTGCGCTCGCGCAGTCCCAGACGTTCGGCAGCACCAGCGGCCGCGGGCCGTGATGCGCCGCGCGGAACCGGCGGGCCGCGTTGGTCAGCGCGCTCACAGCTCGTACGTCCCGGGCACCCAGGTCCTGGTGCTGACCCCGACGGTGTTCCAGGCGTTGATCGCGACCAGCAGGCTGACCAGGGCGGCGATCTCGTCCGGCGAGTACTCGGCGGCCACCTGCGCGTACGCCGTGGCCGGCACGTGATCGGTGGCCAGCAGGGTCACCGACTCGGTGAAGGCCAGCGCGGCCCGCTCCCTGGCGGTGAAGAACGGCGTCTCCCGCCAGGCGGGCAGCGCGTAGATCCGCTGCTCGGTCTCCCCGGCGGCGCGGGCGTCCTTGGTGTGCATGTCGATGCAGTAGGCGCACCCGTTGAGCTGGGAGGCCCGGATCCGGACCAGTTCGCGCAGCCGGTGGTCGAAGTTCACCTCGTCGAGTTGCTTCGTCGCGGCGTTGTCCAGGTGCGCCAGCGCCCGGGCGAACGCCGGGGCGTGGGCGTCGAAGTCGAGCCGGACGGGCACCTGCACGGTGGCGGCGGTCATGGTGAGCTCCCTCGCTCTTGATGTCTTGTGCTTGTGACTCCACACTAGGGAGGAATCAGCCCACAAGTGAGGTCCACTTTCGTGCCAGATTCTTGGGCCATTTCCAGCGTCGACCTGCACCTGGATCTGGCCGGCCCGCAGGTGCGGGCGGGCCTGGAGGCCGCGCTGCGCGAGGCTGTCCGGGGCGGCCGGCTGCTGCCCGGGACCCGGCTCCCGTCCTCCCGTGCGCTCGCCACCGACCTCGGCATCGCCAGGAACACGGTCGCCGACTGCTATGCCCAGCTCGTCGCGGAGGGCTGGCTGGCGGCCCGGCAGGGATCCGGCACCTGGGTCGCCGAGCGCACCCCGGCCCCTGCGGCCGTGACCGGCGCGCCGCCGCCGGCCGCAGCCAGGCAGGCCCGCTATGACCTGCGCACCGGGGTTCCCGACGTGGCCGCGTTCCCCCGGCAGGCGTGGCTGGCCGCGGGCCGCAAGGCGCTGGCCGCGGCGCCGGCCGCGGCGCTCAGCTACACCGACCCGCGCGGCCTGCCGGAGCTGCGTACCGCGCTGGCCGGGTACCTGGCCCGCGCCCGCGGCGTCGCCGTCACGCCGGACCGCGTGGTGGTCTGCGCGGGCTTCGCCCAGGGCCTGGAACTGCTCTGCGAGGCACTGCGCGCCCGCGGGGCGACCACGCTTGCGGCCGAGGCGCTCGGGCATCCGCAGCACTGGCGTATCGCAGAGAAATGTGGCTTGTCCGTAACGGCGGTGCCAGTGGACAACAGCGGAGCCGTGCTCGGCAACCTGGACGGGGCGGACGCGCTGCTGCTCACCCCGACCCACCAGTTCCCGCTGGGCGTGCCGCTGGCGCCCGCGCGGCGCCGCCGGGCCGCCGAGTGGGCTTCGTCGGCGGGCGCGGTGATCATCGAGGACGACTACGACGGCGAACTGCGTTATGACCGGCCCGCCGTGGGCGCGCTGCAGGCGCTCGCGCCCGAGCACGTCGTGTACGCCGGCACGGCCAGCAAGAGCCTCGCGCCCGGCCTGCGCCTGGGCTGGCTGGTGCTCCCGGCCGGCCTGGTGGACGAGGTCGTGGCGGTCAAGGCCGGGGCCGGCCGGCTGAGCAGCAGCCTGGACCAGCTCACCCTGGCCGAGTTCATCGCCTCCGGGGCCTACGACCGGCAGGTGCGCCGGGTCCGGCTGGCCTACCGGCGGCGCCGGGACCGGCTGGTGGCCGCGCTGCACGCGAGCGCGCCGCAGGTGCGGGTCACCGGCATCGCGGCCGGCCTGCACGCGGTGCTCCGGCTGCCGCCGGGCCCGCGCGAGGACGGCCTGGTCGCCCGTGCCGCCCGGCACGGCCTGGCCGTCGAGGGGCTCAGCGCCTACGCCATGCCCGGCCACGACGGCGGCGGCCCGGCGCTGGTGGTCGGTTATGCCACGCCGCCGGGCCATGCCTACAGCACCGCGGTGGCCCGGCTCTGCGCGGTGCTCGCGCCCGGCTAGCGCCTGCCCGGGAGGTCCTGCCCCTGCCGGGCTGGCGCGCGAAATCCAGCGCCTCGGTGGCCAGCGCCAGCCATGGCCGGGCGGACTCCGGATTCCAGGCTCAGCCATTCCCGCATCGGGATGCCCTTGTTCGCGTCGAAGTGGACGCCCTCACCCGCCGCGATCAGCTCCTCGACCCGCTCGGCCTGCAGCTTCACCACCAGCCCGCCGCGCACGAACATGGCGAAGATCTTGTTCTGGAACCGCAGCGCCGAGCGGCCGAAACCCGCTGCCGCCCCGGGGCGGGGTCACCCCGTCGGTACCCATGAGGTCATCGACGAGGTCATGGAAGCGGTCTGCCGGGCTGCCCCGGCCGGGGCTGTTGTCGTCCACCGCGCCAGGGTAGATCCCGCCACCGGCAAAGAAGTCCCCGGGTATCCCGGACCGCTGTCGCGTCAGGGAAGGTAGCGGTCGATCATGGCCATGAACTGGTGGATATCGAACGGCTTCGCGACAGACTCCGCGGCTCCGCTGGCTAGCAGCTCATCGATGATGTCGTCTGAGTCGCTGCTGAGGACAACCACGGGGATCGCCGCGGTGGCCGCCGCGGAGGTGAGTTCCCGCAGGATTTCGCCGCCGGTCGCGTCGGGGAGGCGGTTGTCGAGCAGGATGAGGCCCGGCCGCTTGTCGATGGCGGCCTGAACGCCGTCACGGCCGTTCATCGCCACGTGCAGCTCGATCTGAGGGCGGCGCTTGAGCAGCGCTTCAACCAGGCTGATGTTGTCCTCGTTGTCCTCGATGTAGAGCATGACATGGTTCACTGGGTCTCCCTTCGCAGGCTCCTGGACAGGCTCCGGGGAAGGCCCTCGGCGCCCGGGCCGCTCATGCTGGGCTTGATCCGGATAGCCGGCTGCGCCTGCTGGTCCTGCGCCTCGGCGGCGGCGAAGGTGTCGAGCAGCTCGCCGAGCTCGGCGAGCTCGATGGGCTTGGTGAGGTAGGCGAGCGCACCGCTGGCGAGCAGGCGGCGGATGACGCCGTGGGAGGCGTCGGCGGAAAGGACGACCACGGGAATGGCGGCGGTGGCTGGTTCGGCCTTGAGTTCGTTGAGTACCTCGTTCTCCGTGCAGGTCGGGCAGGTGCAGGTCGAGCAGGATGAGGTCGGGCATGTCCCGGCCGGCGCACTCGATGCCGGCCCGGCCAGATGCCTCGGACCTCAGCCTGGTGTTCGGCCTGCCCCTCAGGAACCGGGATACCACCTCGACGTTCGCCGGGTTGTCCTCGATGTAGAGAACGCTGATGCCGGCTCCGGCCGGGGCGTGCGGCCCGGCCGCCGGTGACGCTGGCGCGAGGCCGGGCGCCGGGACGTGGACCAGGTCCGGGGCGCGCGGGAGGCTGATGGTGAAGGCCGATCCCTGGCCGAGGACGCTCGATGCGGTCAGCCGGCCTTCCATGGCCTCGGTGAGGGCTCTGGCCAGGGGCAGCCCGATCCCGGTGCCCTCGACCGCGGTCTGTTCGGCGCCGAGGCGCTCGAAGGGGACGAAAATGCGCTCGAGGTTTTCTGGCGACGATGCCCGGCCCGGTATCGGAGACCATGATGCTGGCCTGGCCGGTGCCCTCTTCCCGGCAGGAGATCGTGATGCTGCCGTCCCGGTGGTTGTACTTGATGGCATTGGAGATCAGGTTGACCAGGACCTGGGAGAGCCGCTGCCGGTCGGCGCGGACCGCCAGGGCCGGATGCGCGCAGTGCTGGATGATCCGGATCGAGCGTTCGGCGGCGATCGGGGCCATGAGCTGACTGGATCTCCTCGATGACCGGCCGGACCAGGACCGGCTCGAGAGACAGGCTCAGGTCACCCGATTCGATCCGGGCGATGTCGATGAGCTCGTTGATCAGCGCGAGCAGATGGCGCCCGGCGCCGAGGATTCGCTCGACGCCGTCACTGTCTTCCTCGCTGAGTTCGGACATCTGCAGGAGCTGGGTGAAGCCGAGGATGGAGTTGAGCGGGGTTCGCAGCTCGTGGCTCGTGCTGGACAGGAACGAGTTCTTCGCCTGGGTGGCCTTCATCGCCGCATCCCTGGCCGCGGTCAGCTCCGCGGCCCGGCTGGCAAGCAGCTCTTCGGCCCGGAAGAGCGACTCGGCCAGCGGCCGATCTCGTCACCCGCATGGGCAATCGGTTTGAGCGGCTGTCCCTCGCCCAGCCGGCGCGCGTTCGCCGCGTTCACGCCGACCCGGCGGGCGATGCCCGAGGTGAACAGGGCGATCCCGGCCAGCCCGGCGAGCAGCCCCAGCACCAGGCCGACGATGTCGAGCAGTTCAATCCTCGTCTGCAGCGCGGTGACCTTTTTATGCTGCGAGCGCGACCAGGGCCGTCGGCCCGGCGGTGAGGCCGGCGACCTGGCGGCGCAGCAGGTCCATGGTCGTTTTCTCCTTCTCCAGCGCCGGATGGAGGTCCCCGGCTGAGACGCCGCGGCTGACGGCAGAACGTAGCTGCGCAAACTCGACCAGCACCTTGCCCGTGGTAGCGTCCACCGCCTGCTGCTGGCGGCCGTCACCCGCGACGACGGCCGCCTCCCGCAACGACCTGCGCTCCGCGCCGATCCGCGTCAGCATCAGGTTGTAAGGGGCAAGGAAGATCGGGTCGCGGATCGCGGCGTAACCGCGGACGCCCGTTTCCGCGTTCACCATGTCGGCCAGGACCAGGTTTGCGGCGTTGGTCAGATTACGGGCGGCCGGGCGACGCTGCGTTCACCGCTTTCGCTGTGCTGGAGCACCAGGTTTGCCGAGGTCGTGGCGAACAGGGCGATCAGCGGGACCGCGACCACGATCAGGCCCTTCGTCCGCAGGGACCGGTCGAGCCACCACTGCCGCAGCCCGCGCGGCCGGTCCGCCCCAGGCGGCACTGAACCCGCTTCGCGTGATCTCAACCGGTGCCTCCGTCGATCACTCAAAGTAATCGACTTCTCACTATATGCTACAAGCGCCTCGGCACGGGCCCGCCGTTATGGCACCCCCATGCTCCGGCTCAGCACCTGAGCGGGGTCAGGCCAGGGAGCGGGTGCCCGCGCGGCTGGCCCGCCACGCGGCCTCGGCCTCGCCGATCGGGGTGGACGCCGGGGCCCGCACGAACGGCCAGATCTCCTCGGCGATGGCCCGCCAGTTCGCGGTCGCGTTCAGCTCGCCGAGCAGCGCGAACAGGCCCAGGTTGATGCGCTGCAGGATCACGTAGGACCGGGGGACGGCCACGTAGGCGGCGACCGGGCTGCGCAGGTCGAAGAAGCGGCGCACCACGGCCGACGCGTAGTCCGGGGTGATGGTCAGCGGCGCCGATTCGCGGACCAGCTGGTAGAAGACGGCCATGTGGTCCACGATCATCTCGGTGCTCAGCGGCGCGTCCGCGGACCAGGAAGCCCGCCTCCTCCATGGCCGCGCCGGAACGCCTCGGGGTCGTTGTCCACGCACAGGTTGCGGACCATATGGATGAGCGGCCGCAGTTCGACCTCGGTGAAGTGCTTGACCAGCCCGAAGTCGAGGAAGGTGACCCGCCCGCCGCCGTGGAACAGGTAGTTGCCGGGGTGCGGGTCGCCGTTGAACGCGTGCGCCTCGTACAGGCTGCGGAACACGAACCGGTAGATCGTCTCCGCGGCCAGGTCGCGTTCCTGCTGGGACCAGCCGGCCAGCTCGGCGAACCGGGCCCCGGTGGACAGCTCGCTGGTCACCACCCGCCGCGTGGACAGCTCGCCGACGATCGCGGGCACCCGGATCGTGGGATGCCCGGCGTAGTACGCGGCGAACAGCCGCTGGTTCTCCGCCTCCCGGCGGTAGTCGAGTTCCTCGAGGACCCGGTCCCGCAGCTCGGCGACCAGCGCGTCGACGTCCTGGCTCGGTGCGGTCACCTTGCAGCATCCGGCGCAGCAGGGAGACGTTGTCGAGGTCGGCGGCCATGCTCTCGGCGATCCCCGGGTACTGCACCTTCACCGCCACCGCGCGCCCGTCATGGGTCATCGCGCGGTGCACCTGCCCGATCGACGCGGCGGCGATCGGCTCGGGATCCCAGCGGGCGAACGCCCGCTCCGGCGGCAGGCCGAGTTCCTCGGTGACCACGCCGCGCGGCCAGTTCCGGCGCTCATCGGCGGCACGCTGTCCTGCAGCCGGGACAGCGTGCGCCGGACGGCGGGGGACAGGCCGTCGTCCACGTAGCTGGCCATCTGGCCGAGCTTCATCAGCACGCCCTTCATCGCGCCCAGGGTGATCGCGACGTCCTCGGCGGTCTGCAGGGCGAGGTCGTTGCGCAGCTGCTGCCGGTTCTCCCCGGCCGCCGCGAACAGCCGCGGGGCGTTGCTGGCGTAGCGCGCCCCGCCCCGCGCGGCCAGGCGCAGCGCGGCGACCCCGCGCCGCAGCCGCAGCGGCCGTGCCCGGCCGGCGGCCAGCAGCAGGCGGCGGCGGCACCGGCGGCGGCCACGGTCGCGGCGATGCGCCTGCCTCGGCCGGCTGCCGCGATGCCAGGCAGGCCTGCGCAGCCCTGCCAGGTCCAGCCCGGCGCGCGCAGCGCTGCCCAGCGCCGAGCCGCCTGGCCGCGCCGCGGCCCGGCCGCCGGCCGCGCCCGCGTTGCGTCATGCGCGCCGCGCGGCGCGCATCCGCAGGGTGATCCGCTGCCGGGCCTCGAGCACCCCGGGCTCGCCGAGGAACACGGCATCGAGGACGCCGAGCGCCTGCCGGATCTCGGTCTGCCGCGCCGCGGTCAGCGGCGGCGGCGGGTACCCGTACATCTCCCGCGCCCAGGCGGGGAGCACGGCGAGCACGCCGTCCCTGACGTCGGCCCAGATCTCCGCGACGTCCTCATCGAGGCCGGGCGGATCGAGCAGGTAGGCCATCGACTCCGCGGCCGCGGGCGTGCAGCGCAGCTCGGGGCGGGCCGACGCCAGGTAGCCGTCCAGGCCGGCGAGCGCTGGCCGGGGCCAGCTCGGCGGGTATGCCGACGAGTTCCGCCGCGGCGGCCATCTCCGCGACGTAGCGGTCGCTGTCCTTCGGCTGACAGCGGCGTGCCGAACGCTCGGCCGCCACGAGGCCGGACTCGACCAGGGTCGCGTGCACCCACAGCAGCAGGGCGGGATCGCTCGCCGCGTACGGGCGGCCGGTGATCGTGTCGGTCCCGGTGATGTGCTCGTGGACCCGGCGCACCCGGGCCGCGGCCCGCTCCGCCGCGGCGCGGTCACCGAAGCTGATCGTGGCGAGGTACCCGGACGTCGCGGCGAGCCTGCCCACCGGATCCGAGCGCCAGTTGCTGTGCTGGTCCACGCCCGCCATCGCCAGCGGGTGCAGCGCCTGCAGCATCAGCGCCCGCAGTCCGGCCACCGGCCTGCCCAGGTCCGCGGCCACCCGCCAGGTGACGCTGGCCGGGCCCGAAGAAACCGTCGTCCGCCGGGTCCTCGGGCACCCCGGACACGTACGCCGCTGCCGAGCGCTCGACCAGGCCCGCGGCGGCCGCGTACGCCTCGGCCGTCACCGCCCGGCCCCCATACCGCCACCACTGAAGCTCATACCAGTCAAACTACCCACCCGTAGGAGCGTCGCCCGCACGTGGCTAGGCGGCCGGGGCGCGCAGCCCGGCGAACAGGTCATCCTCGGGCAGGGCCGCGCCGGTGGAATCGGTGGCCCTGATGAAGCTTTCGCTCCCGAACGCGGCCTCGGCGATGTCTGCCGGGATTTTGCTGAACCACGATTCGGAGATCTGGCTGGAATGTGCGAACAACGCATCCCGCTTGCGGGGCAGTACCGGCCTGATGTCAATTGTGGTGGTGATCCGCGCCTCGGCCGCGGCCATCTGGGCGCGCATCTCCGGGGTGACATTGCGCGGTTCGGGCACGTCCTCCCCGAGTTCGCGTAGCGCCGCCCAAATCTTTTGCCAAGCGCTGGGGCGCATGGCGGTGAGGTAGAACTTGGCCGGAATACCGGTGTCCTGCGCCGCCGCCGCGGCCGCGCGGGCCGCGTGCACGTGGTCGGGATGCTGATAGGGGCCCTCGGGGTCGTAGCTGACCACGACCTGCGGCCGGTACCGCTCGATCAGCGCGCCGACCCGGCCGGACACCTCCGCGAGCGGGATGTTGCAGAACGCCTCGGGCCGGTCCTTGTAGTCCCAGTCGGGCATCCCGGAGTCGTGGTACCCCAGCGTCTCCAGGTCGCTGACCCCGAGGATCTTGGCCGCTTCGCGCAGCTCGGCCAGCCGCAACTGGGCCACGCGCCTGCGCGTCATGGCCGTCCTGGCCGGGCTTCACGCCACCGGGCGCATCCCCGAACTCACCGTTCGTGCAGGTCACCACGACCGTGCGGATCCCCTGCCCGGAGTAGGTGGCGAGCACTCCGCCGGTGCTTGAGGCCTCGTCGTCCGGGTGCGCGTGCACGGCCATCAGGGTCAGTTCATCTGCCATGGGACCAGCCTGCCCGATGCCGGCGGCCCGCGCGAAACCGGGCCGCCGGCCGCGGGCTGCGAAGATGTCCCCGGGGGAGAGGGAGCAGATGTCCGAGCCGGAAAGCACCCGCGCGGCCCTGGCCACCGCGCGGGAGCGTGCCCTGGCCCGGCTGGCCGCGCTGGAACGCGAGTTCGGCGGCATCGTGGCGGCGGCACGCGACACCGGTACCGACGACGAGCACGACCCCGAGGGCGCCACGCTCGCGTTCGAGCGGCAGCACGTCGCCGCGCTGGCGGACGCGGCGCGGGAGGACCTGGCCGAGATCCTGGCCGCCCTGGCGCGGCTGGCGGACGGCAGCTACGGCACCTGCCAGGCCTGCGGGCGGCCGATCAGCGCCGCGCGGCTCGCCGCCCGCCCCGCGGCGAGGACCTGCGTGGGCTGCACGCGGCGTCGGTAAGCTGGGTGCATGGGCGGAGAATCGGTGTTCGCACGGCTGGAGCCGCTGCTTCCGCTGGTCCGCAAGCCCATCCAGTACGTGGGCGGCGAGCTGAACTCGGTGGTCAAGGACTGGGACGGCGCCGACGTCCGGTGGGCGCTGATGTACCCGGACGCTTACGAGGTCGGCATACCCAACCAGGGCGTGCAGATCCTGTATGAGGTGCTGAACGAGCGGCCGGGGGTGCTCGCCGAGCGCACCTACAGCGTGTGGCCGGACCTGGAGCACCTGATGCGCGAGCACGGGGTGCCGCAGTTCACCCTGGAGGACCACCGCCCGGTCCGCGACTTCGACGTGTTCGGCATCAGCTTCGCCACCGAACTGGGCTACACGAACCTGCTGACCGCCCTGGATCTGGCGGGCATCCCGCTGGCGGCCGCGGACCGGGACGAGCGCGATCCCATCGTGCTGGCCGGCGGGCACGCCGCGTTCAACCCCGAGCCGATCGCCGAGTTCCTCGACGGTGCCGTGCTGGGCGACGGCGAGCAGGCGGTCCTCGCGATCACCGAGACGATCAGGGACTGGAAGCAGGCCGGCCGGCCCGGCGGCAGGGACGGCCTGCTGCTGCGGCTGGCGGGCGGGGCCGGGGTGTACGTCCCGCGCTTCTACGACGTGGACTACCTGCCGGACGGGCGGATCCGGCGGATCGCGCCGAACCGGCCGGGCGTGCCGCACACGGTCGCCAAGCACACCGTCATGGACCTGGACAACTGGGCCTACCCGCGCCGCCCGGTGGTACCGGTGCACGAGTCGGTGCACGAGCGGTTCAGCGTCGAGATCTTCCGCGGCTGCACCCGCGGCTGCCGGTTCTGCCAGGCCGGCATGATCACCCGGCCGGTGCGCGAGCGGAGCATCACCACGATCGGGGAGATGGTCGAGCAGGGGGTGGCGGCCAGCGGTTTCGGCGAGGTCGGCCTGCTGTCGCTGTCCAGCGCCGACCACAGCGAGATCAACGAGATCGCGAAGGGCCTGGCCGACCGCTACGAGGGCGCCAACCTCGGCCTGTCGCTGCCGTCCACCAGGGTGGACGCGTTCAACGTCACGCTCGCCAACGAACTGGCCCGCGGCGGCCGCCGGTCCGGCCTCACCTTCGCCCCGGAGGGCGGGACCGAGCGGATGCGCAAGGTGATCAACAAGATGGTCACCGAGGACGATCTCATCCGTACCGTCACCACCGCCTATGCGAGCGGCTGGCGCCAGGTCAAGCTCTACTTCATGTGCGGCCTGCCGACCGAGACCGACGACGACGTGGTCGCCATCGCGGACCTCGCCCGGAAGGTCATCAAGGCCGGGCGGGAGGCGAGCGGCCGGCGGGACATCCGGTGCACGGTGTCGATCGGGGCGTTCGTGCCCAAGCCGCACACCCCGTTCCAGTGGGCCGCCCAGGCGCCCCACGAGACGGTGGACGCCCGGCTGCGCAGCCTCGGCCGCGCGCTGCGTGCCGACCCCGGGTACGGGCGCGCGGTGGGGTACCGCTACCACGACGGGCGCCCCTCGATCATCGAGGGCCTGCTGTCCCGCGGCGACCGGCGGGTCGCCAAGGTGATCAAGGCGGCGTGGGCGGACGGCGCTCGCTTCGACGGGTGGAGCGAGCACTTCTCGTTCGGCCGCTGGGAGCGCTGCGCCCAGGAGGCGCTGGCCGGTGAGCCGGTGGACCTGGACTGGTACACCACCAGGGAGCGCGAGTACGACGAGGTGCTGCCCTGGGACCACCTCGACGCCGGGCTGGACCGCGACTGGCTCTGGCAGGACTGGGAGGACGCCCGCGACGCCTCGGGCGCCCTGGAGGTGGATGACTGCCGCTGGACGCCGTGCTACGACTGCGGGGTCTGCCCGGCCATGGGCACCGAGATCCAGGCCGGGCCCACCGGCGCGACGCTGCTCCCGTTGCCGACGGTGCCGGCCAGGACAGGGGCCTGAGCATGCCGGGCGAGGGGCCGCCGGGCCCGGGCGTGCCTGCAGTGACCTGCAAGCTGATTGTCCGGTACGCTAAAAGAGGCAGGATGCGTTTCGCCAGCCACAGGGACATCGCGCGTGCCGTTGAACGGGGAGTTCGCCGGGCAGGGCTGCCCATCGCCTATTCCGCCGGTTTCACGCCGCACCCGAAGATCTCTTACGCTGGCGCGGCCCCGACAGGGACATCGAGCGAGGCCGAGTTCTTGGAGCTCTCGCTCACGAGGGCGTGTGCCGTATCCGAGGTCCGGGAACGGCTTGACGCGGCCCTGCCAGACGGGATTGACGTGATCGAGGTGATGCAGGCCCCGCCCGCGCTGGGCGCGCTTCCGCTGGAGGCGTCCCTGTGGGAGGTGGTCTTGCCCGGCGTGCCGCCGGCCGACGCTGCGCAGGCCGTGGGCGAGTTTCTCGCCTGCGGCAGCCTGGAGGTCGAGCGCCTCACCAGCAAGGGGCCCCGGCGCGTGGACGCCCGCGCCGCAGTGATCACCATGGGGACCGACCGGTGCGCCGCCGAGGGCGGCGATGCCGGGAATGCCATACTTCGAATGGTTGTTCGGCATGTCATACCTGCCGTCCGGCCTGACGACATCCTGGCCGCGCTCCGCCGCCTGGCCGCCCTTGCGCCGTCGTCACCACCGCTGGTGACCCGGCTGGCGCAGGGCGCGCTCAGTGCGGACGGTGTCGGCGCCGCTGCCGCAGCGAGCGGGCTCACCCTGCCCGCCGAGCTGCTGCAGCCGGATGCGGCACCGCAGCCGCAGCTGCGGAGCACGCCGGGAGGACCACAACTGGAGATAACGCGCACCGGTGGCACCGCCGAAACGGCAGGTGCTCGCCGGGATGTCGCGTGCGACCAGCTCCCGCGCGGAGCGGATGGCCCGCTGCGGCCATCCGCGCCCGGGAGCTTGACGGGAGATAGCCCGGATGCTCGACAGCGAGCTACACGACACCGAGTCCAGCAGTGACGGGCCAGGCAGCAAGGGCCCGTCCGGCCTGAGCGACGCGCCCGCCGCCGCGGCGGCGCCACGCGCCCGGACCACCAGGCGCCGCACGGCCAAACCGGCCGCTGGATCGGCGCCGCCGGAAGCCCCGGAGGCTGCCTCGGCCACGGCCGCCCCTGACGGGCCCGCCGCGGCAGGGCCTGCCCCGGAATCCGCCGGTGACCAGGGCGAAGACGCCGCCGCCCGGCGCCCGGCCCGGCGCACCCGGCGTGCCACGGCCCGCACGGCCACCGCGCCCAGCGAGAACGGCGACGCGGCGGCCGCGCCGTCGCCCGATGCGGCCAGCGCCCCCGGCCAGGCCCCGGCCGGCCCGCAAGGCTCCGGCAGCCGGCCAGGCCCCGGCCGCCAGCCAGGCCCCGGGCGCCGGCCAGGCCCCGGCCGCCGGAACTCCGGCCAGCCCGGCGACGCCGCCGTTCGCCGCCCCGTTCAGCAGCCCGGCCACGCCGTTCGCCAGCCCGGCCGCCCGGCCGCCGGGCAGGCACCCGCGCCGGCGCAGGCCGAGCCGCCGGGCGTGCCGGTGGCCACCTTCCAGCCGCCTCAGGTGATCTTCCAGGCGCCCGCGAAGGCGTCGCCCGCAGCCGATGCGGCCGCCCCGGCCCGCCCGGCGAAGGACGAGGCCGCCCATGACGACCAGGCCGAGCCTGCCGAGGCCGAGGCCGAGGCCGACGGCGAGGGCGCGGGCCGCCGCCGTCGCCGCCGGGGGTCCAGGTCACGCGGCCGTGGCGCCGACGGTGACGGTGGCCAGGACGCCGACGGGACCCAGGCCAGCGACGGAACGGGCGCCGGCACCGGGGCGCGCAAGGGTGCCGCACCGGCCGGCGACCAGGACGCGGACCCGGCTGCTGGTGAGCCCGATGACGAGGATGGCCCCGGCGGCAGCCGTAAGCGCCGCCGCAAGCGCCGCCGCGGCTCCGCGGCCGACGCGGACCAGACCGGGCCGGACGACCCGCCGAACACCGTGGTGCACGTGCGGCCGGCCCGCTCCGGCGGCGACGATCCCAGCAACGAGGTCCAGGTCGTCCGCGGGTCCACCCGGCTGGAGGCCAAGCGCCAGCGGCGCAGGGAAGGCCGTGACTCCGGGCGGCGGCGCCCGCCGGTCATCACCGAGTCGGAGTTCCTGGCCCGGCGCGAGGCGGTGGACCGGGTCATGGTGGTCCGGCAGCGTGCCGAGCGGACCCAGATCGCGGTCCTCGAGGACAAGGTGCTGGTCGAGCACTACGTGGACCGGGGCGGCCACCAGTCCCTGGTCGGCAACGTCTACCTCGGCAAGGTGCAGAACGTCCTGCCCTCGATGGAGGCCGCCTTCGTCGACATCGGCAAGGGCCGCAACGCCGTCCTGTACGCGGGCGAGGTCAACTTCGACGCGAGCGGCCTGGAGGGCGAGGCCAAGCGCATCGAGCTGGCCCTCAAGTCCGGCCAGTCGGTGCTGGTCCAGGTGACCAAGGACCCGGTCGGGCACAAGGGCGCCCGGCTGACCAGCCAGGCCAGCCTGCCCGGGCGCTACCTGGTGTACGTGCCGGGCGGGTCGATGATGGGCATCAGCCGCAAGCTGCCCGACACCGAGCGCACCCGGCTCAAGCAGATCCTCAAGCAGGTCATGCCGGACGGCGCCGGCGTCATCGTGCGCACCGCCGCCGAGGGGGCCTCGGAGGAGGAACTCGCCCACGACGTCAAGCGGCTGTCCGCGCAGTGGGAGAGCATCGAGCGGAAGGCCAAGTCGGCCAGCCCGCCTGAGCTGCTCTACAGCGAGCCGGACCTGACCATCCGGGTGATCAGGGACGTCTTCAACGAGGACTTCAGCAAGCTGGTCGTCTCCGGCGAGCAGGGCTGGGACCTGGTGGACGAGTACGTCCGTTACGTGGCGCCGCATCTGGCCGACCGGCTCGAGCACTGGCAGAGCGACGAGGACGCGTTCGCGCACTACCGGGTCGACGAGCACCTGGCCAGGGCGCTGGAGCGGAAGGTGTGGCTGCCCAGCGGCGGCTCGCTGGTCATCGACAACACCGAGGCCATGACCGTCGTGGACGTGAACACGGGGAAGTTCACCGGCCAGGGCGGCAACCTTGAGGAGACCGTCACCCGCAACAACCTGGAAGCCGCCGAGGAGATCGTGCGGCAGCTGCGGCTGCGCGACGTCGGCGGCATCATCGTCATCGACTTCATCGACATGGTGCTGGAGAGCAACCGCGAACTGGTGCTGCGGCGGCTGCTCGAATGCCTGGCCAGGGACCGGACCAAGCACCAGGTGGCCGAGGTGACCTCGCTCGGGCTGGTGCAGATGACCCGCAAGCGGGTCGGTTCCGGGCTGCTTGAGGCGTTCTCCGAGACGTGCGAATGCTGCAACGGGCGCGGCGTGCTGGTCTCCCTGGACGGTGTCGAGCACAACGGGCACCGCGGCCGGCCCGACGGCGCGCCCGCCAAGGACGGCAAGGCAGCCAGGGACGGCAAGGGCGGCAGGGACGGCAGGCGGCAGCGGCAGGGCAGGGCCGACAGGGACGGCCAGGCCGAGGACAAGCCCGCGGCCAGCAATGCCGGCACCGGCAACGGCGGCAGCACGGGGCCCAGCGGCCGGCGACGCCGCGGCCGGGCGGCGATGCCGTGGCCGCGCGGCGGCGATGCCGTGCCCGGCGGGCGGCGATGCCGTGGCCGGAGCGGCGATGCCGTGGCCGGCCGGCCGGCCAGGTTCCGGGCACGGCGCCGGCCAGGCCGGAGCCGCCGAGGCGGCCGGGAACGGCGCCACGCCGGGGCAGCCATCCGGCGGCCGGCGCCGGCGGCGGGCCGCCACCCGGGAGCCGGGACCGCCGGACGCGGCCGTGAACGCCGACGGGCAGGCAGCGCCGGAGGCATCGGCGCCCGCCGGGGTCTGATAGCCTAAGACGCCAGCGCACAGGACGGATCCAGGGCTGGGTTCCCAGGGTGCCCGGTGTAAAGCTGGCGAGCCCATCTTCGTGCCTTGGTCCGCAGCCGCGGAACAGCGCGTTGGGCCCGCACAAGCAGAGAGAGAGTGCTTCGGTGTACGCGATCGTGCGCTGCGGTGGCAGGCAGGAGAAGGCGTCGGTGGACGACGTCCTCACCGTCGACACACTTGCCGGTGAGGTCGGTTCCAGCGTGACGCTGCCGGCCGTGCTCGTGGTCGATGATGGCAAGGTCATCAGCGATCCGGGTGAGCTCGGCCACTACCAGGTCACCGCGGAGATCATGGGTGAGGTAGCCGGACCCAAGATCAACATCATCCATTACAAGAACAAGACCGGCTACCGGCGACGGATGGGCCACCGCCAGCGCTACACCCAGGTGAAGATCACCGGGATCAGCGCCGAGCGGAAGGCCGCGGCGAGAAAGAAGAGCTGACGATGGCACACAAGAAGGGCGCGTCATCGAGCCGGAACGGCCGGGACTCCTCCGCGCAGCGGCTGGGCGTCAAGCGGTTCGGCGGTCAGCAGGTCAACGCGGGCGAGATCATCGTGCGCCAGCGCGGCACCCACTTCCACCCCGGCCCGGGCGTCGGCCGTGGCAAGGACGACACCCTGTTCGCTCTGGTCAGCGGCGCGGTCACGTTCGGCCGCGTGCGCAACCGCAGGGCCGTGAGCGTGATCGCGGAAGCGGGCGCGCCGGCGGACTAGTCCGCCGTGAGCTAACCGAGCCACACTAGGGCGGACCGCCAGCCGGTCCGCCCTAGAGTCATGTGGCCACCAGGAGGGATCGACAAGTGGCCGAGTTCGCCGATCACGTCACCGTCACAGTGAAGGCGGGCGACGGCGGGCACGGCTGCGCGTCGGTGCACCGGGAGAAGTTCAAGCCGCTCGGCGGGCCTGACGGCGGCAACGGCGGCCGGGGCGGCGACGTCATCTTCGAGGTGGACCCGAGCATGGCCACCCTGCTCGACCTGCACCGCCGGCCGGTGCGCCGCGCGGGCAACGGCAAGCAGGGCTCCGGTTCGAACCGCAGCGGCGCCAACGGCGATGACCTGGTGGTGACCGTCCCGGACGGCACCGTGGTCAAGGCGCTGGACGGCGAGGTGCTCGCCGACCTGGTGGGCGCCAGGACCAGGTTCGTGGCCGTGGCGGGCGGCCGTGGCGGGCTGGGCAACGCGGCGCTCGCCTCCCCCCGGCGCCGGGCCCCCGGGTTCGCGCTGCGCGGTGAGCCGGGCATCGAGCAGACCCTGGTACTTGAGCTCAAGACCGTGGCCGACGCGGGCCTGGTGGGCTTCCCCAACGCGGGCAAGTCCTCGCTGATCTCGGCCATGTCCGCGGCCCGGCCGAAGATCGCGAACTACCCCTTCACCACGCTCACCCCGCATCTGGGCGTGGTCGAGGCGGGCGAGACCCAGTTTGTGGTGGCCGACGTGCCCGGGCTGATTCCCGGCGCCAGCAGCGGCAAGGGGCTCGGCCTGAACTTCCTGCGCCACGTGGAGCGCTGCGTGGTGCTGGTGCACGTGCTCGACTGTGCCGCGGGCCTGGCCGGGGAGCCGGACCGCGACCCCGTCGCCGACCTGGACACGATCGAGGCGGAACTGGCCGCCTACGCCGAGGCCACCGGCGCCGACATGGCCGGGCGGCCCCGGATCGTCGCGCTCAACAAGATCGACGTCCCGGAGGCGCGGGAGGCGGCCGAGCGGGCCCGCGAGGTGCTGGCCGGCCGGGGCCTGGAGGTCTGCGAGATCTCCGCGGCGACCCACGAGGGGGTGCGGGAGTTCGCGTTCGCCGTGGGCCGCGTGGTCGCCGCCGCCCGCGCCGCGCTGCCCCCGCCGGAGCCCACCCGCCAGGTGATCAGGCCGCCCGCCGCGGGCGGGCCCGAGTTCGAGGTCGTCCGCACCGGGGAGAACAGCTTCGCCGTGCGCGGGGACAAGCCGGCCCGGTGGGTGCGGCAGACCGACTTCAGCAACGCGGAGGCGGTCGGTTACCTGGGGGACCGGCTGGCCCGGATCGGCGTGGAGGAGGCACTGGCCAAGGCCGGCGCCCAGGCCGACGCCGAGGTGGCCATCGGGGACCCCGACGATGCGGTCGTCTTCGACTGGGACCCGGACGTCCCGGCCGGCGCGCCGCACAGGTTCGGGCCCCGCGGCACCGACGAACGGCTGCCCTGGTGACCGGGGACGCCCCCGCGGGGGAGGCCGGCCAGGACGATCGGGCCGACATCGCCGCCGCCCGCCGGGTCGTGGTCAAGGTCGGCTCGTCCTCGCTCACCACCGCCGGCGGCGGGATCGACGAGGGCAGGATCGCGGCGCTGGCCGGGGTGCTCGCGGCCCGGGTGCACGCGGGCACCCAGGTCGTGCTGGTCTCCTCGGGGGCGATCGCGGCGGGCCTCGCGCCGCTGGGCCTGCCCCGCCGGCCCCGGGACCTGGCCACCCAGCAGGCCGCCGCGAGCGTCGGCCAGGGCCAGCTGGTCGCGGTGTACACGGCGGCGTTCGCCCGGCACGAGGTGCGCGCCGGGCAGATCCTGCTGACCGCGGACGACCTCATGCGCCGCGCGCACTACCGCAACGCCCAGCGGACCCTGGACCGGCTGCTCGAACTGGGCGTGCTGCCCGTGGTGAATGAGAACGACACGGTCGCTACCGACGAGATCAGGTTCGGTGACAACGACCGGCTGGCCGCCCTGGTCGCGCACGTGGTCCGGGCCGGCGCGCTGATCCTGCTGTCGGATGTGGACGGGCTCCACGACTTCGATCCCCGCCATCCCGGCGCGCGCCGGATCAGCCGGGTGGAGCAGCGCGCGGACCTGGACGGCGTCACCCTCGGCCCGCCGGGCCGGCCGGGCGTGCCCGGCGGGTCACCGGGGCAGGGCGGTGCGCGCCGGCCGGTGGGCACCGGGGGAATGGTCACCAAGGTGGACGCGGCCCTCATCGCGACCGAGGCGGGCATCGCCACGGTCGTGGCCAGGGCCGATCAGGCGGCTTCGGCCCTGGCCGGCGAGCCGGTCGGCACCTATTTCGCCCCGCACGACCGCCGCCCCGCGACCCGGCAGCTGTGGCTGGCGCACGCCGCCTCCGCCCGGGGCACGCTGCTGCTGGACGCGGGCGCGGTCCGGGCGGTCATGGCGGGCCGGGCATCCCTGCTGCCCGCGGGGATCATCGGGGTCGAGGGAACCTTCGACGCGGGCGACCCGGTCGACCTGTCCGGCCCGGAAGGCCAGGTGGTCGCGCGCGGGCTGGTCAACTACGACGCGGCCGAGATCCCGGCGCTGATGGGCCGGTCCACCCGGTGGCTCGCCGCCCGGAAGGGCCCCGGGTACGAACGCGAGGTCGTGCACCGCGACGACCTGGTGATCCTCAGCCGCTCCCGCGCCTGCAACGGCCCCGGCTTCGTGGTTGGTGGCGCACTGACCACATAAGAATGTCGGTGGTGCGCCACCAACCACATCAACTCCGGGGTCCGTCCCGGGCCGGCACGGAACCAGGCGCCGCCCGGATCCCGGTGGCCAGGCCGGCCCGGAACCCGTCAGCCTTGCCGCGGCGGAGTCCGCCCGAGCCGGAGCCCTGGCCCCACGAGCCGCCGTTGCCGGTGCGGCCGCTGCCGAACAGCCCGCTGAACAGCCGCTCGCCCGCCCCGGCAGCGCTCTCCGCGAAGCCCTTGACCAGCCCCACGAACGGGTCCGAGGTCCGGTTCCAGGAGTCCTGGTAGGACTTCGCCGCCGCCTTGACCTCGTCGGACACCGAGACCTGCGGGTCGTCCTCGCGGCGCGGATAGTTGCCGGCCAGGATCGCCTCGTAGTCCTCCTCGGTCACCCACCGGTCCAGCTCGGCGAACCGCACCACGGCGAACGGGTGCGTGTTGCCCTGCAGTTGCAGCAGCTTGATGAGCCCTTCCCGGACATCGGGCACGGCGTCGTACTCGTGCGCCTGCTGCCGGAACGCGTCGTGGCTCAGCTCGGACATCTTGGCGCCGCCGGCCGCTTCATCAGCGCCCGCCGCGCCGCCGACGGGTCCTGCCCGGCCAGCACGCCCGCCCGGTCGCAGGACAGCTCGGACTTGCGGTACCACTCCTCCAGGCCCGCGATGATCACGCGCAGCCCGATGTAGCCGATCGCGAACCAGGCGAGCCGGGTGGCGAGCCGGGTCAGGTGGTAGAGCATGGTCCGGTACACCGCGTGGCCGGACAGCGCGTGCCCGAGTTCGTGGCCGATGACGAACCGCAGTCTCCTCCTCGTCCATCAGGTCCACCAGGCCCGTGGTGATCACGATGAACGGCTTGTCCGAGCCGAGCGTCATCGCGTTGGGGATCGGGTCCTGGGAGATGAACAGCTCGGGCACCTCGGGCAGGTCCAGGATCGAGGAACCGTCCAGCAGCAGCTCGTACAGGTGCGGGAACTGCTCGGTCGACGCCCGGACCGAGCTGGCCAGGAACAGCAGCCGCAGGCTCCGGTCGGAGAACAGGCTGGCGAGCCGCTTGAGCAGCACGTCGAAGCCGGTCAGCTTGCGCATCGCCACCAGCGCCGAGCGGTCGGCGGGATGCTCGTAAGCGCGCGAAGAAATCCCGGGCAGGCGTACCCGGGCACGATCCGGCACGGTGGTCATACCCCGATGCTATGTGCCCGCCGGAGCGCCCGAGCAGGGGATCCAGGCCTACCAGAGGCGGGGGCCTTACCCCCGCCGGGCATGCCCGGACCATGGCAGGATGGCCGGAGGCCAGGCGGGGAAGGTGAGGCAGATGTTCGAGCCCAGCGCGGAGGCCATGCCCGCCGGGGAACTCGCCAGTCTGCAGGAAACCAGGCTGCGGGCCCTGGTGGGCAGGCTGCTGCGCACCGGCGGCATCCAGGGGGAGCGGCTGCGCGCGGCCGGGGTGACCGCCCCGGACGACGTCGCTCTTGGAGATCTGCCCCGGCTCCCCATGGTCGTCAAGGCTGACCTGTGGGCCGCCTATCCGTATGGCATGGTGGAAGTCCCGCTGGAAGACCTGGTCACCCTGCATGGTTCCAGCGGTACCGGCGGCCGGCCGACGCTGGTCGCCTATACCCGCGCGGACCTGGCGCTGTGGGCGCGGATGTGCGCGCGGGCGCTGGCGGCGGCGGGCGCGACGCGCGCCAGCACCATCCACAACGCCTACGGGTACGGCCTGTTCACCGGCGGGCTCGGCATCCACCAGGGCGCGATCGAGCTTGGCGCCACCGTGGTCCCGGTGTCCGGCGGCATGACCGCGCGGCAGGTCACGCTGATCCGCGACCTACGCCCCGACATCCTGACCTGCACGCCGTCGTACGCGATCCGGCTGGGCGAGGCGCTGGCCGAGGCGGGCGCCGGGCCGGGGGAGGGGCTGAGCCTCAAGGCGGGCCTGTTCGGCGCCGAACCCTGGACCGGCCAGATGCGCGCCCGCATCGAGGAACTGCTCGGCCTGCGGGCCCTGGATATCTACGGGCTGTCCGAGGTGATCGGCCCCGGGGTGGCCGCCGAGTGCCTGGAGGCGGCCGACGGGCTGCACGTCAACGAGGACCACTTCCTGGTCGAGGCGGTGGACCCGGAGACCGGCGTGCCGGTGCCCGACGGCACCCCCGGCGAACTGGTGTTCAGCACGGTGACCCGGGAGGCGCTGCCGCTGCTGCGGTACCGGACCGGGGACATCTCGTCGCTGCGGCGCGGCACCTGCGCCTGCGGGCGGACCCTGGTGCGGATGAGCAAGGTCACCGGCCGCCGCGACGACATGCTGGTGCTGCGCGGCGTGAACGTCTATCCCAGCGAGGTGGAGCGGGTGCTGCTGGCCGCCCCGGCGCTCTGCCCCGACTACCTGCTGGTGGTCGATGAGCGGGAGGCTGCGGCCCGGCTGATCGTCTGTTGCGAATACAAAACGAACGTCTCCGGGGCCCGTGCCGCCCGCCGGCGCGGCCGAGTCCGGGGCGGGCCAGGCGCCGGGGGCCGGGGAACTGGAGGCCCGGCTCCGCGCGGAACTCGGGGTGGGCGTCGCGGTCCGGGTGCTGCCCCCGGGCACGGTGCCGCGCAGCGAGGTGGGCAAGGCGGTCCGGGTGGCCCGGTGGCGGGACGGCGCCCCGCCGCTGCCCGGGCTGGACTGAGCCGCGCCGCCGGTGCCCTGATCACACCGGGTCGCTAAAGTCTGGGGATGGGAACTCGCGGCAAGGTCAGGGTCGGCGTGATGGGCGGCACGTTCGACCCCATCCATCACGGCCACCTGGTCGCGGCCAGCGAAGTCGCGCACATCTTCGCCCTGGACGAAGTGGTTTTCGTGCCCACCGGCGAGCCCTGGCAGAAGCAGGACAGGAAGGTGTCGCCCGCCGAGGACCGGTACCTGATGACGGTGATCGCCACCGCGTCGAACCCGCGGTTCTCGGTCAGCAGGCTGGACGTCGACCGCCCGGGGCCCACCTACACCATCGATACGCTGCGTGACCTGCGCGCGGAGCGCGGTGCGGACACGGAGTTCTACTTCATTACCGGCGCCGACGCGCTGTCGCGGATGCTGTCCTGGCAGGACGTGGACGAGTTGTTCATGCTGGCGCACTTCGTCGGCTGCACCCGCCCGGGACACCGGCTGACCGGCCAGGGCCTGCCGGAGGACAAGGTCAGCCTGGTGGAGATCCCGGCGCTGGCGATCTCCTCGACCGGCTGCCGCCAGCGGGTCGCCGAGGGGGAGCCGATCTGGTACCTGGTGCCCGACGGCATCGTGCAGTACATCGCCAAGCGGAAGCTGTACCGGGCCAATGACTGACCAGCGCATACGTCACTCTCCCTCGGCTTGCAGCACGCAGCGGGGGCGGGGCGGGCCGGCGAAACGCGCACCCACCAGCGCGGAGGCCCCGGATATGGCACGCCGGGTTACCCTGAAAGGGCACCCGCACCCCGCGGGCCGCGGCGGCGCTCGGTTGTGCCGCATGCGGAAGCCGGGAAGGCGGGAAGGAACGCCTGAGGAGGCCGAGCACAACACGTGACAGCTACCGCCAGGGCCGTCGAGCTTGCCAGGATCGCGGCCGAGGCCGCAGCTGAGAAGCTCGCTGCGGACATCATCGCGTACGACGTCAGCGAGCAACTCGTCATCACCGACGTGTTCTTGCTCTGTTCGGCCGCGAACGACCGCCAGATACGCGCGATCGTGGATGAGATCGAGGAGAAGCTGCGGCAGGCCGGTGCCCGGCCGGTACGCAGGGAAGGCGAACGGGAGGGCCGCTGGGTGCTCCTGGACTACCTCGACATCGTGATCCACGTTCAGCATGCCGAGGAGCGCGTCTACTACGCGCTGGAACGGCTCTGGAAGGACTGCCCGCGGGTGCCGCTGCCCGAGCCGGTGGGTGTGGCGCCCAGTGCGTCCGGTGCTGCCCAAAAGCCTGATCTGGGCAAAATCCAATAACTGTCGTACGGGGCTCGTCGGCTGCCGGCATGCTGGCCTGTGGCCATCGGGCTGTGCGGGCTGTCGCGCGGGCTGGCCGCCGGCGGGCTGTTGCCGGCGGGGTGAGTGCCGGCGCGGAGCCGCCCGCAGAGGAAGGAAGGTGCCCGTAGTGGGCAATGACGCGGC
Source organism: uncultured Actinomycetes bacterium (assembly GCA_963795785.1). Classification (GTDB taxonomy): domain Bacteria; phylum Actinomycetota; class Actinomycetes; order Streptosporangiales; family Streptosporangiaceae; genus DASXKD01. The sequence continues at coordinate 15,365 of CAWCKG010000017.1, read as the reverse complement.
GGGGCGCGCGTCGTCCGTTTCTGGTGCGCGTACTCCGATCACTCGGTCCGGCTGGTGCTGTGGCGGCACGGGCAGACCCAGTGGAACGCGGAACGCCGGTTCCAGGGCCAGACCGACATCCCGCTCGACGACGTCGGGCAGCAGCAGGCCGAACGTGCCGCCCGCCTGCTCGCCGCCTTTCAGCCGAGCGCGATCTTCTCCTCCGACCTGATCCGGGCCACCGCCACGGCGGCACCGCTGGCCCGGCTGACCGGGCTGACGGTCACCCTGGACAAGGACCTGCGCGAGCGCTACGGCGGCCTCTGGGAGGGCCTCACCGACGCCGACATCCGTACGCGCTACCCGGTAGAACATTCGCAGTGGCGCCCCCCCGAGGGTGAAACCTCCGCGGCCGTCGCCGAGCGGGCCGTCGCCGCGATGGAGCGGATCGCCGACACCCTGACGCCCGGGACTCTGGCGGTCGTGGTCAGCCATGGAGCGGCGTTGCGCCTCGGCGCCGCCCGGCTGATGGGCCTCCCCGAAGAACTCTGGGGCGCGGTCGGCCCGCTGGCGAACTGCGCCTGGTCGGTCCTCGGCCGCCGGCGCGGCCAGTGGCGCCTCATCGAGCACAACGCCGGAACACTGCCTGAGCCGGTGCTCAGCGACGACCGCTGACCGCCTCAGATCTTGTACACTGGCGTGGCGCTGTCGGCGGGACCGGCGCGACAGCCGAGGGGCTATAGCTCAGTTGGTAGAGCGCTTGCATGGCATGCAAGAGGCCAGGGGTTCGAGTCCCCTTAGCTCCACTGGTTTTCCGGACCTCTGTTCGATGGAAAGTGACTTATCACGTGACAACGGGGCCAGACTGCTGGCCCCGTAGCTGGACCTAACCGGCACTGGTCTCGAAGTCTCCGAACACGTCGTCCATGACGGTTGCCCCGCCTCTGATGGCCGGGACGATGACGTGCCAATAGACGGTCTCGGTGACATGGTCGGACTTGGGCCCATCGTGTCGCCATTATCCTGGGCGGAAACACCGTTGTGGCTTATGGCCGATGCACCCGTGTGCCGGGCTTCGTGGGCGTGCTAGTGACGCAACCGGTGGCGCCTCCAAGGTACGGGCGCCTTTCGTTGTTGACAGCTTTGCTCGTCTTCCAACGTTCTCAATAGCGAGCACGTCGAAGATTATCCGACCCGGCCCAGGTTAGGCTGCCTTCGTGTTCCGGTGTCCGATGCCCTCGGGGCTAATCCCTTCTAGATCGAAGCCATGCTGCTCCTCCAGCCAGCTACACAATTTCTGGATGCCGTCAGGGTCTGCGCGCACGTCCACAACAACATCGACGTCTTCAGTGGCCCGTGGAGGATGGGTGTCATGCTCGGCTGCAAGCAGCCAGACCATTTGCCCGCCGACCAGGCACCAGCCGGCTGGAAAGGCCTCGGCCATGTCAAGGAGGACAGCCCATCCTTGCAGCTGCGCCGGGGGCATGGCTGATGGGAGTTCTACTGCGGTCATGACTCTCGATCCAACCTTAGGTTGGACGTCGCTTCTTGGTATTCCTTGGACGACAGCACCATCTGATCGTGAACCAAAGCGTTGCGCATCACACATAGCTGACGCAGCGCGACATTATTAGCGCGAGGATCATCTTCCTCAAGCAAATGGGCGGCTGCAGCCGCCGCAGGCACGCCCCACGCCGAGGTGCCAGATCGTTAGGGACACTGCCGGGTACCACATGGACAATGATCTGCTCCGTCCGTGTCAGTGCGCAGCCGGTAATCGGAGACCACGTGGTTAAGATCGCTTTCGCCGATGTAGAGATCAAGCTTGTTGGTGCGGGACAGGCCCTCTCCGACTGGAGAGGCTGCTTCGGCGCCTCCGGTCGAGATTCGCGGGTCTCGTTCTAGCCTCTGCAATACCCTGGGGCGCCCACATCCGATATGCAGGGCCGCGTGCTGCCAGCAATGCTCGCCACCGGTCAACGTCCTCAACCCGGGTCTGGCATTGCACAAAGCAAGCGCAGGGCGCGGTGCCGCAGCCTCCGGTCGGATATGACTCGAGCAGGCTCCGACACTCCATCGCCCCCCGCAGCCGCCGAACTGGAACAAGAAGGTGAACGAGGGGTCAGGCTGGCTGCGTGTGCCCGCGCAGGGTGTGAGGAGCGGTCGGGCCGGGCGATGAAGCCCTTGGCGTAGGGGAACTGGGTGGCGGTGCCGTTGGTGTAGGTGTAGGCACCGGCCACTGCCCCATTGGAGTTGGCGCTGTAGATGACCGTGCCCGCTTGCGGGCCGGTGCCGGCCTGGTTGGGGTCCCGGAATGTGGTGTACCTGCCGTTGGCGTAGCCGATCCCGTAGCCGGGCAGGTTGGCAGAGGTCACGTAGCCGAACAGCGTGCCGCCGGTGTCTACGGCGGACAAGGTGACTCCGGGTGCCGCGCGCCGGGCTCGGCTGGGGCGCGGAGGGTGTGCAGCTTGCCGTGGATCAGGTAGAAGCCCCGGGAGGCGCCGTCGGCGGCAATGTAGGTGCCGCCGGGCTCGCCGTGGTTGTCGAAGGCCATCACGGTGCCCTGGGCGCCGGGCACGTCGTAGGTGGTGAACGTGCCGTCGCGGAGCAGGAAGCCGTGCGGAGCCCCGGCTTTGTCGAGGTAGAAGCCGACGATGACCGAGCCGTCTGGGCTGATCCCGTCGGCGACGGTGCCGCCGGCGGCGGCCTGCGGGTCGTTGATCTGGGTGAGGGCGCCGTTGGCGCTGCGCACGAACCCGTGGAAGCCGCCGTGGGCGTCGGTGTAGGCGCCGACTACGCCGCCGGCGTTGTCCATGCCTGTCGCGGTGGTGTTGAACGGCCCGGTCGGGGTGTAGTTAGTGAACGGGAGCGTGTAGAACGTGATCTTGCCCGCCGGGCTGGCGGCAAACAGCGCCACCTTGGTGCAGTTGCGGTCTTTGCACCCCTCGCCGGCGTAACCGCCGGAGCCGCTGATCCCGTTGACGTAGACGCTCGGGTAGCCGGGCAGGGTGATGGTCTGGTAGTGGTAGCGGGCCGGCAGCGGCTGGCCCGCGGCGCGGGGCGGCGCTGGCGGCGGCCGGGATGGTGGCCAGCCCGGGCCGCGGCGATGGCGATGACATAGCGGCGAGTACCGCGGCCTTGGCCCACCACCGGCCCGGTGTGTGGAGAGTGACTGGTGTGCTGGTCATGGTGGTTTCTTTCCTTCATGTGGGCTCGGTGCCAACCCAGGCTTTATGCGGACAGCGGCCCGTGCCAGGCTGGCTTAGCTGGTGAGCTGGCCGGTGAGCTGGCTCATGGGGAAGTAGATGCGCAGCGCGCTGATCCGGCCGCCGCGCAGGTCGTAGACGACCGAGTAGGGGACCCGGACCTTCCGGCCGGTGGCCGGGATGCCGGCGAACTCGCCGGTGTGGGTGCCGGCGAAGTCGGCCTCGATGGCGGCCTTGCCGTCGCCGGTGAGCAGGTTCTTCAGCTCCATCCGGGCGTCGAAGGCGCCCTCGTGCACGTACCGGATCAGCTGGGCGGCGGCTTGGCGGCCGTCGGCGCGCTGGTCGGTGCCCTCGAAGGTGGCCACCACGTCGTCGGTGAAATAGGCGGCGAAGTCGGCTCGTTTCACCAGCGCGTCGAGGTAGTCCTGCATGACCTGTCGTTCGGTGCCCATGGCGGTTCTCCTTTGCTCCGTCGCGTGTGGGCGGGGCCGGTGGTTAGCGGGTGTAGGTGATGGTGACCGCCGACTTGGTGCCGCTTTTGTTGGCGGGCCTGGCGGTGATGGTGCCGGTGGCGCCGGTGAACGTGCCGGTCCCGCCGGTCACCGTGCCGTGCGCCCGGGCGCCGTTGTGGGTGAGGATCAGCGCGCCGTAGATCAGGCCGCCGTTTTCGGTGTAGGCGATGTCCGCTTTTCCGGTCGTCTTTCCGGTCTGGATGGCGTACAGCTCGTCAAAACCGATGGTCTTGCCGGCGCGGTTGATGTCGGTGTCTTGCTCGGCCACGGTCGTCTTGCTGTAGATGTGAATCTGCTTCAGGACCGAGACGAACTTCAGGGTGTGCGTGGTGCTGTGCGCGCTGGCGACGGCGGGGAGTACCAGCGCCCCGGTGGTGCCGAGGACGACAGCTGCGGCGGCCGCTGTGATGGTCGTACGGATCTTCATGGGTACCTCCGTGGTGGCGCTTCGGGAATCACCGTGGCCGCGGGTTAGACGAGGACAAAGGGGTGGCTCTGGAGGATGGAGGCGATCTGTGCGCCAGGGCTGACGAGGGTGGCCAGGTATTGCAGGGTGTGGCCGGCGAGGGGGCCGCCCGGGCCGTTGCCGGGGATGGTGATGGGGAAGGTTTGGCTGCATTGGTAGTGGGGGCCGGTGCCAGACAGTGCCCAGCCGTGGGCGGGGTCGAAGGCTTGGCGGAGGGTGCGGGTGGGCCAGGGCTGGGTGAGGGTGGTCAGGTCGATGGCGCTGAGGGTCAGGGTGTAAGGGGCGCCGGAGGAGCCCAGGCCGCTGCCCGCCACCACGTGGACTATCAGGTCGAAGCCGGAGTTGGCGGGGGCGTTGGGGGCAGTGTCGGCGACGGTGCTGCCGGTCTGCGCGGTGGCCACGACGGTGAGCGCGGCGTCGTTGGCGTTCATCAGCGCTGCTCCGTTCGCCTGCTGCTGCTGTGATGCCTGGCCTGGGACGACTCGGGCATGGCGGTCGCTGGTTCCACTGTTGGGCGCGGGGCTGGGTTTCACCACACAGGACGCCCACAGAAAACCCACAGGAACGAGCCGCCCAGTGGGCCTGCCTGTAGCAGCGGATGATGGCCGGGCTGGGCTGGTCTGCGTAGGGTGGGGGCGGAACCGATCCGCGGGCAGGGCGGCGGCCGCAGCGGGGGCCGTGAAAGGGATGCTGGGTGGTGGCGGAGCCTGGGCTGGGTTTTGCTGGGCTGTTGCGGCAGCTGCGGGTTCAGGCTCAGCTGACTCAGGAGGAACTGGCTGAGGCGGCGGGGGTGTCACCGCGGTCGGTCAGTGATCTGGAGCGGGGCATCAACCGGACCGCCCGGCTGGACACCGCGAGGTTGCTGGCCGGTGCGCTGGGCCTCGGTGAGCCGGTACGCGGGCTGTTTGTGGCCGCGGCGCTGGGCCAGATCCCCCCGAACAGGTGCTGACGGCCCGGCAACAGGTAGCCGCTGACGGTTTTGGCCGCGGCGACCCAGGCGCTGCCGCGGGACCTTGCGGCGTTCATTGGCCGGCAAGCCGAGCTCGCCCGGCTGCTGGGGGGCCTGGCGCGCCGCGGCCGGTGCCGGCGGGGTGGTGGGCATCCACGCGATCGACGGGATGGCCGGGGTCGGCAAGACCATCTTCGCGGTGCATGCCGCGCACCAGCTGACGGCGCCTTCCCCGATGGGCAGTTCTTCGTGCCGTTGCACGCCCATACCCCGGGCCAGCTCCCGGTCGAGCCAGCCGACGCGCTGAGCAGCCTGCTGCTCACCGCCGGGACGCCCGCCGCTCTGATCCCGCCCGGGCTGGACGCCCGCGCCGGCCGGTGGCGGGACTTGGGTGGCAGGCAAGAAAATCCTGCTGCTGCTGGATGATGCGGCCAGCCATAGCAGGTCCGGCCGCCGCTGCCCGGCACGCCGGGGAGCTTGGTGCTGGTCACCAGCCGCCGTCGGCTGACGGCGCTAGAGGACGTCGACGGTGATCAGCCTGGATGTGCTGCCTCCTGATGAGGCGGGGGTCCTGCTGGCCCGGCTGGCGGCCCGGCCCGGGCTGCGCCCAGGCGATGCCGCGGCCGGTGAGATCGCCCGGCTATGCGGTTACCTGCCGCTGGCGATCGGGATGATCGCCAGCCAGTTGCGCCACCACCCCACGCGGACAGCCGACCAGCTGGCCACCGAGCTGGCTACCGCCCGGGACCGGCTGGCCCTCATGCACTCCGAAAACCTGTCGGTCGCGGCGGCATTCGACCTGTCCTACCAAGATCTCACCCAGGACCAGCAGCGATTGTTCCGCCGCCTCGGCCTGATCCCGGGCCCCAGCTTCGACGCCTACGCCGTTGCGGCGCTCGACGGCGCCAGCCTTGACATTGCCCGCCGTCACCTCGATGAGCTTTATGACCAGCACCTGATCACCGAGCCCGCCGCCGGCCGGTACCGGCTGCACGACCTGCTCCGCCAGCACGCTCGTACCCTCGCCGCCGCCGAGAGCCCGGCCGAATCAGACTCAGCCACCGGGCGGCTACGACTACTACCTGCACACTGCCGCCACTGCCAGCGAGCGCATCCCTACCTGGACCACCGTTCAGGACCCCCAGTTGCCCGGCGACCCGCCAGCACATAGCCCCCGGTTGTCCAGCCTTGAGGAAGCGACCGCGTGGCTGGAGACCGAGCGCGGCAACCTCCATGCGGCCGCCGGCCACGCCGCCGCCACCGGGCGGGTCGTGCACGCGGTCCAGATCCCGGGCGCGGTGGGCGGCTTCTTGCGCGCCCAGGGCCATTGGGATCAAGCCGCCGCCCTGCACCGGGCCGCGGCCGTCACGGCCCGCCGGGCCGACGACCAGCGCGGGCAGGCGCTGGCCCTCCGGCAACTAGGCATCCTGGGCTGGATGACGGGGGACCTGCGGGCCGCCGCCGCCCACCTCGCCCAGGCGGCTGACCTGTACGGCGCCGCCGGGGATCAGCCTGGCCAGGCTTACACCCTCGATCACCTGGGCGTGGTGCACCAGATGACCGGCGACGTCGCGGCCTCCCTCGCCAGCCGCCAGCAGGCGCTGACGCTAGCCCGGTGTTCGGGCGACCGGCTCGCTGAATGTGTCGCGCTCATCCATCTGGGCTGGGTGCAGCACCTGACCAGCCGTCTTCCCGAGGCCACCGCGAGCCTGGAGCAAGCGCTGACGCTGGCCCGCGGCCTCGGACATCAGCTGGCCGAAGCCGATGCGCTCAGCCACCTGGGCAGGGTGCAGGTAGAAACCGGGGACTGCCCGGCCGCCGCCGTAAGCCTGCAGCAGTCACTGGCCCTGTACCGGAGCCTGGGGCACCGGCCCTTCCAAGCCGGCGCACTCAACAGCCTCGGCGAGCTAGCCACGCGCACCTCCGCCACCCAGCAGGCCCGCGACCACCACACCCAGGCGCTCATCATCGCCCGCGACACCGGTATGCCCTTCGAGGAAGCGCGCGCGCTGGAGGGAATCGGTCACAGCCACCTCCACGACGGCAACCCCAGCCAGGCCGCCGGACAGTTGCACCAGGCACTGGCGATCTACCAGCAGACCGACACCCCCAGCGCCCGGCGCGTTCAGCAAACCCTCCACCAGTACCGGCTCTAACCAGTCCACATCCGTAGCGCTCAGGCTGATGCCAGGTACCTGACGCGCGGATCGAGCACCGCGTAGGCCAGGTCGGCCAGCAGCGACCCGGCCACCGTCATCACCGCAATGACCACGGTGTAGGTCTGACGACTATGGCTTGCCGGGGTTCTTCCTGGCAATCACAGCCCTACCGCGGCCTGGAATTCTGCGGTGTAACTGGCGATCTGTGCCCTGTTAAGGATCTTGAAGTTGTGACCGCTCCGGAGCATCGCAGCGGACGGGAAAATATATTCCTCCTCGGCCAGGGCGGGGTCCCGCTGCCGCATGGCGGCCTGGGTGCCCAGCACCGGGCAGACGTACTCGATGTATGCCGATAGCTGGGCCGCCACATCGGGCTGGTAGTAGAAATTCATGAGCCGCTCGGCGTTCGCCCTGACCGGCGTGAGGGCGGGGATCATCATGTTGTCGGTCCAGAGCATCCCGCCGCTCTTCGGCCAGGTGAACCCGAGATCGGGGTTCTGTTCGCGGCCGGCGAGGATGTCGCCTGCCCAGACCACTCCGGCGGCGACATCGCCTTTCACCATGAAGGGCAGGTAGGTATCGGCCACTATGCGGATCTGCCCCGCATTCACCGACCGCTGGAGCATGGCTAGGGCGGCGCGGAATTCGGCGGCGGAGAAGTCGGCCGGATCGCTGCCCTGATCGAGCATGATGAGTCCCATGACGTCGCGCATTTCCGTCACCAGTGACACCCGGCCGTGCAGGTCGGGGGCGGTGAGCAGATCGGTCATGCTAGTGACGGGCCGTCGCGTGACTTTGGCGTTGTATCCGATGCCGGTGAGTCCGCCCTGGAAAGGCAGGGCATATCGCCGCAGGTCGGGCACTGGCCAGTCGCGGAACCTGGGCTGCAGGCGCCATGCCTGGGTCAGCAGGCCGGGGGACAGCTCGGCCGCCCAGCCCTGTTCGATGAACTGGGCAAGCACCCAGTCCCCGACCACTACCAGGTCGTAGCCGGGATCCTGGCCGGCCGCCAGCGCGCTCCCGATCAGGCCGGTGACCTGGTTGGAGTCTTGGATGAACCCGTTGTAGTCCACCCTGATCCCGGTTTGCCGGGTGAACTCCGCCAGCGTGGGATGCCCGCCGGTGGGCGAGGTGTCAATGTAGTCGGCCCAGTTCGCGAAACGCACCACCTTCCGCGTCCGTGACTCATCCGCCACAGCGGCCCTCACCGGGACTTGTGCCAGCCCGGGGGCGGAGCAGTCGCTGAGCCCGGCGCCAAGTATTACCGCGCCCAGGCCGGCCGTGCCCACGCGGGTGAGGAAGCGGCGGCGGGACACCCACCCGGGCGGCGGGTTCAAGGAACCGCCCGCCGGGTCCGGGCAGCCCCGGAAAGCGTCCCGGAGCGCAGCAGCGGAATCCGGACCGTGACCGTCGTGCCCACGCCCTCCACGGATTCCAGTTCCAGTTTGCCGTTATGCTGCCCGACGACAGTGCGCACGATGCTCAGGCCCAGGCCTGATCCCTGAATCTCGCGCCGGACGGCGTTGGACCCCCGGAAGAACGGGGTGCCCAGGGACTCCTGCTCGTCTTCCGGGATGCCCATGCCGGTGTCCTGCACCATGAGCACAGCATCGTCATCCTCAGCGGCCGCGGTGCACGTCACCCTGCCGCCCCGGGGGGTGTATTTCACCGCGTTGGTGAGCAGGTTCGTCAGGACCCGGCCAAGCTGCCCAGCGTCCCCGTTCACCATCAGCCCCTCGCTCGGGGCGCGCACGTCGAAGGTGATCCCGGCATCCTGCATCGATGGCATGACCAGGTCCACCGGCTCCGGTACCAGGCCGGCCAGGTCCACGGGGCAAAGGTTGGAGGTGAACACGCCCAGCTGGATCTTGGAAATCGTCAGCATGTCCTCGATGAGGCTCAGCAATCGCCGCCCGTTACGGCTGACCGCGTCCAGCATCGCGGTTTGCTGTGCCGTCAGCGGACCCGCTTCTTCGTCCTGGATTATCTCTATGTTGCCGATGATGTTGGTGAGCGGCGTCCGCAGGTCGTGGGAGGAAGATGCCAGGAACCCAGTCTTGGCCTGGTCCAGCGACCGCAGCTCAGCCACGAGGCGCTCCTCCCCCTCGTAGAGCCGCGCGTGCTCAAGCGCCCGCCCGAGATCGCGCGCCAGAGACTGCACGGCCTCGATTTCCGGCTCTATCCAGGAGCGTCCCCCCTTGTTGCGCACCAGGGCCAGGGCGCCCATGAGTTCCTTGCCGGTACCGAACGGGGTGAGCAGCAGCGACGCCGCGTTCGAGTCCCGCACCATGTCCTGGACATGCGGCGGAAGGTTCGCCGGAATGCCTGAATTCAGGTCTTGGCAGCAATAGCTCGATCGCTGGCCGAAAAGCTCCCTTATCCACCCGAGGGAATAGGCGGGCTGGACGGGCGAGATGCCCAGTGCCCGATCCTGGGCAGGCTCAGCCATGAGTGAGTTGAGCTCCTCCCCCTTGACCAGCCCCACCCAGGCAAAGTCGACGGCGAGATTCTCCTCGAGCGCGGCCACCGCTTCAGAGATGATGGCCGGAGCATGCAGATGCTCATAGATGCGGGTGGAGGCCTCCCGCACACTCGTGAGCCGGTCGCTCTCGTCCGCCAGGAAGTTGACCGACCTGGCCAGTTCCTGAACGTCAGCCGGGCCGCCTGCCATCAGCCCGCACGTCAAGGTCTCCCAGTGCCCGCCTGCGCACGGTGGTGGTGAGGCCGTGCAGGGGCGCACTCGTCCAGCGGAGGGCGAGCCCGAAAGCCAGCACCGGCAGCATCAGGCCGACCGCCAGGATGACGCTAGTACCCACTATCCCGATGCCCAGCGTGCGCTGGGCCCGGTCAGCGAGCACGGCGCTGTAAGCGGAGAGGCGCGACTGGAGCCGCTGATTTTGCCGCACGAACGCGTCCGAACTGGCCGACGCCTGGTCAAACAGGCCCGCCGCGGCCCGGCTGGCCGGTGGCGCCACCACCGCCTCGCCGCCACGCAAGAAGGCCGCACGAGCCGCCCCCTCCTGCGCGGTCACCCCGTCCAGGACCCCCGGCCAGGCCAGTCCCCGCAGCACCACCAGCTCAAGGGCGAAATCCGCCTGCCCGGCGTAAAAGGTCTGCGCAAACCGGCCCTGTCCAGTCGCCTGGTACCCGCGGAGCGCGCGCTGGGTGTTGAGGAATTCGCCCTGCAGCGTCAGGTTAACCAGTTGCATGCGCTGAACCCGCTGACTGAGGAGCAGAATGGCTGACCGCTGGTAGCCAGCCCCGGCCAGGACGAAGGCCACCACTCCCAGCACGAGCACGAACTCCACCACGAGCCCAAGCCAGGCATAGAAGACCATCGACCGTTGGGCTCTCATGGCAGCCCACTCCGATCGATGAACATGCTCGTTCGCCCACTGCACGCTGGACCCCCCAGCGTGAGATGATCCGGGTCTGGCCCGCCAACCGATGCCGATAACCTCTCCCGCAACTTCGTCACAAGTTGTTACTGATCGACTACTCTTTCACTATAGACGAGCAGCGTAACGCTGTGTTCATCAGCGCGGTTCGGGGATCGGCACCATGGCCAGCCCGACGACGATACGCACGGATCTGCCGCTGTCAGGTTTGCAGTGGCATCAGCTCGCGGGTGAAGTCACTGAGGAAGTCATCGAGCGATGCTGGCGGTGCCGCGGGCCGGACGACGAACTTGCTGATCCCGGCCAGAACGTACTGCTCGATCGCCCGCTTGGCCGCTGCCCAGCCCGCGGGGACGAGCGCGGCGGGGTCGCTGCCGGGCCGGCGCTGGCGTATGGCGGTAGCCAGGTCAGCGGGAACACCACCACCGGATGCGACCGCAAGGCTGATCCCGAAGTGGTCGGCCTCAACCTCGCGGCCCGCAGCCGAGGCGGCACCCTGGATGGTTTCCCGCGCTGCCCGAGCCTCCTGGGGGTCAGCAAGCTGCCCAGCCATCCGTCGGCAAGCCGGCCAACGCGGCTCAGCGCCCCGGGGGCGCTGCCGCCTAGCCAGATATCCAGCGGCTTGGCCGGCAGCGGCCCGATGTGCGCACCATCGACGGTGAAGAACTCGCCGCGAAAAGACACCTGTTCTTGCGTCAGCAGCAGCCTGATCAGCCGCAGCGACTCCTCGAACACCGCGGCGCGCCGCCCGGCGGGGACCTCGAACAGTCCCCGCTCGCCGGCCCGGGCGGGCTGCAGGCCGAAGACCGGCAGCACCCGTCCGGGTGCCAGCCCAGCCAGCGATGCCAGGTGCTTGGCTACCAGCACCGGATGGCGGCCGGGCAGCACCGCAACACCCGTGCCGACCTTCAGCCGTGAGGTACGCGACAGCGCGTACGCCATGCCAGCGAACGGCTCGACAAGGGAGCCAAACACCATCTCTGACAGCCACAGCGAATCCACACCCAGCGCTTCCACGCGATCGACCGCATCGCCGAATACCGCAGGGACGGCAGCCGGGCCCAGTGAAACACCGATCCTGACCTTCATGCCTCCATCCGACCACGAGCAGACCCGAGCCAGGGCCCGGCACCAAGACCACGGCCAACGATCAGCCTTGCCCCCAGCCGTGGAGTAGCGCACGGCGAGCGCATGAGCAGCCTCCATAGCCATACATCGCCGCGGCGTACGGAACATCCGCTTTGCCGCAGCTGGCCACTTGTGCCGGCATCGTCGGCGTGGGCGGCATGGCAGGCCCTGAGCGCTCGGCTATACGATCGCCGTCTGCGGGCCGTTCACGAGCAGGGCCTGCCCGTCGCGCAGCGTGCGGTAGGCGACGCCTTCGGCGCGGTACCGGGTCACGACGCGCTCCATGGCAGCGGACTCCGGATGCCCGGGTGACCCGTAATGTGCCCCCGCGCAGCCAGGCCATGGAAACTCCGGCCAGGTCAAGGCGAAGGCGCCGCTCCTGGCCGAAGTAGCCGCGCAGGTCAAGCTCGACGGCGTCGAGGCCGAGGCCAGAAAGCGCGGCTAATTCGAGCTCGACTCCAGCGCGGCGCACCTGCGGCGGTGCGTCATCCATCGCGTTGGCGATGACCACCCGGCGGCGGCTGTCCCACCGGCCAGGGCCACCAGATGCTCCGGATGATCGCCCATCCGAAACGACGACAAATACAGCCGCACACCTGGCCTCCCATCCGCGCCAGCAGGTCGCACGACAACTTACGCTCGTAGCCGCTCCCAGACTGGGACTGCGGCCAGGCTACCGAGCGTATTCGCAGGTTCCCCGTCTGCGACGATTGTAAATGCTTTAGTTTTCGTTGCCATCGCGCGGCTGTGGCTGAGCTGAGCATCAGGTCCCCTGCGCTGCGGGTGCTACCGCAGGGCTTGGTCGAGGCAATGCCCCCTGTGCCTGGTCACGTGGCGGTCACAGGTACGACTTGTGACTTCCCCCTCTTCAGGCGTTGACTCAGCCTGCGCCATAGTCTTACTGTCGAGTAACCCAGGTACGCGTGTGTTCCTCATTGCCATCGTGGACATGCTGTCACGACGGAGAACAAGGAGGTCCAAGGCACAATCAAGCACTAGTGGACGGAATTGAGCTGGCCTAGCCCGCAGCCTGGTACGCCATTACGTGTCACCACTGGAGGCTGCCTGGATCGCTTCCCCTCAGGCCGCCGGGACGAGTCGTCTATCACGCCAGCGATCTTTGTAGCGTGCCCGAGATTAGAAGTGAGAACAGACGAGAGATTGGCGAAGCAAGACCAGGAGGAATAATGAAAGGATCCAGTCAGCGGTTCCGCCGCGCCTTCTTCTGGAGCGCAACGGCCGTTGCCACGGCAGCGATAACCGCAGCCGCCGTGACAACGTCCGTGGCAGGTGCCCAGCCGAAACCGCACGCGGGTCCTAGCCAAATAGGGCCGGGTTACCCGCCGCCCGGTGGCATCTACTCGCTGTTCACCAACTGCCCGCTGCTCAACCCTGCCATGGCGGAAAGCCCCTCGGTCAATGACCCGATGTACCAAGGGGTCTCCTACGCTGCGTGCGTCGCCGGGGACGCGTCTAGCGGCACCCTCAAGATCGGCAACATCACCACGCCGGTCGTCCGCCCGGTGAATGTGCAGTTCGGCTTCGGCCCCCGCCGAATTCCGCTCCTGGCGGCGACAACACCGCCACCGTTCTCTCGCCGCCGCCCGCGGTCCTGCCGCCGCCCGCAGGGGTGTCGGCGATGCTGGTCACCAAGCCGGACCTGATTCCGGAGAGCCTGCTCACGGCACTGGGGTGCCCTGGCACTTCCCCCGTCGTCAAGAATCTCTGCGTGGAAGCCAAGAACTTCGGCGGCAAGTACCTGGACGTCTACGGGCTGGCCCAGTCCGCGGGCCAACTCACCAACTTCGGGCTGCTCAGCTGGACGCAGCGGATAAAGCTCAGGCTGGTCAACCCGCTGCTGGGCAACAACTGCTACATCGGGACGGACCAGAACCCGATCGTGGTCAACCCGCAGATCTCCATTAACCCCGGCGGTTCACTAGAGGGCATCCCCGACCCGAACCCGGCCAAGCACCCAGACACCGAGGTTCTCGACATTACGTCGGCTACGGCCAGCGACAATACCTTCTTCGCGCCCGCTGTCACCGGTTGCGGCCCCGGAGGGGTAGCCAACATCGCGGTCGACGAGGCCATCGACACCTCGGCCGGCCTGCCCGCAGCGTCTGGCGTCAACAGCCTCTCGCTCAGCGGCACCTTCCAAATCGCCATCACCTCTGCTGGGGAGGACTCCGCGCTGCCCCAGCCGCAGAACAACCCCAAGGTCCTGCTGGGCGCGTTCAAGGCGAGCGTCGGGGTTCCCCCGGCCAGCCGCCCGGAGGCCGTTCGCCGGATCTCCATCGCTGAAATGCGCCACAGCCTTGGATTCAAGTAACTGACGGCCGCATAAATCGAGGGGGCGTCAGCAGCGCTGATGCCCCCCTCGAACATTGAGAGTTATTCATCGGCCGCCCTGAGCATGGACTCCGCCACCCACGGCTGGGGCCGTGGGGTATGCGACGATCGCCGTGATCGCGCACCATGATGCGGTGCCCCGCCCGAAGTCTGGAGCCAGCACGCCATCACTTCACGAGGTAAAGGAAGGCAGCTAGACAGCCATGAGTCGGATCCTGGTCACGAGCGCCAGCGGCGCGAACGGCGATGGATACGGCACGCTTCTCAGCTTCTCCGCGGGGGGGGAACTGGCGGGGCCGTTCAGCGACGACCCCCGGATCACTGATCCGCGCGGCATGAGCCTGAGCCCGGCCGGCGATCTGATATATGTCATCAGCGGCGATGACCGGGTGCTCGCGCTCGGCAAGAACGGCAATGTCACTCTGGGCTCGGGCCGTATAGAGGGCCTGGACGGCGGCGGCGGTACTTTCGCGCCGGACGGCCGCTTCTGTCTTACCCTGCGGCGGCGCGGCACGATCCTGGCCCTGTCACCCGGGCTCGACACCGACGGCGAACCGCTCCTGTCCGAGGGGGCAGTTCCGTTCCCGCGGGGATTCGGCTTCGGCGATGGCGGCCAGCTATACCTGTCCTCGGGAATCGGTCCCTCCGGGGCGGGTGACAACACCATTACCAGTTCGGCCCCGACGGCCGGCTCCGCAATCCTCGGCTGGTCAGCGACCCCGAGCTGAGCCCGCTCGACCTGGCGATCGCTCCCGGCGGCAACCTCGTCGTATCCAGCGAGTGGCCGTTCGGCTCGCCGAGCGCCAGCGCCACGATCCGCGAATACGACCCGTCCACCGGACAGCTGGTCCGCGTGCTGGCACCCGACCCCGCCGTGAAGTTCACTAGGCCCCGCGGACTGCGATTCGGGCCTGGCGGTAAGCTCTACTCGTCGGCCAGGACCACGTCGTCGTCTTCGACTTCCCGACCGGGAGGTTTCTCGGAGTGATCGCGGAGCTGCCGAAGCTCAACGGCCAGGCGGTCCTGCTACTGAACTAGCGGGCCGCGGCGCCTGTCATGGGCCCGGCCGAGCCCGGGGCGGCCCTGGTGATGTCGTTCATTTAGGTAGAGCTCCGCGAAGTCCAGCCGCTCGAATCCCACACCCCTCCAACGCACGACTGCCCCGCGCCGGTTTCCTGAACCGGCGGGGAGCGCCGCTGCTGTCGCCGGAGGCGGG